>CAJEXL010000005.1 GCA_903994365.1 uncultured Chlorobiaceae bacterium
TTGGCCTTAAAGTCACTGCTGAAAATTTTTCGTGTCTTTTTTGTCATTACCTGCTCCTTTTGGGGCAAGTTAACAACTTAAACCACTGTCTAAAAACCGGGGTCCACTATACTACCTTCCCAAGGATTGACGTTGAAGAGAGGCTGTGATAAAACTCCATTAATATAATTTTTCTTGGCGGAGCTGCGTTCAAGTTGATTAATCCAGCCAAAATTTCTCTTATAACTTAAATCCAGCCGCCACCGCATCATTATAAAACATCTTTACAGTATCAAGAGAGTAAGTATCAAGATCGTAATCAACCAGTGCTAATTTTTTTAGAATATCATTAGTGACTGTAATAACATGACAACCTATATCATTTGCATGGAAGATATTAAGCAGTTCACGAGGGCTTGCCCAAATCAATTCACAGAGTGGCACAGTTTTAAGCTCTTCGACGGCTGCGGCCATCATCGGCACAGGATCACGACCGGTATCAGCAATTCGTCCGGCAAATACCGAAACATAACTCGGGACGTATGGATCAAGAGATGCGACGACATCTCGCACCTGAGTCAATGTCATGAGTGCTGTCACATTAAGTTTAACTTTTTGGGCCGCCAATTTTTTAAGGAGATCATAACAGGTTTCCTGCTTGGTATTGGTCACAGGAATCTTGACGTAAACATTGTCACCCCAACCAGCAATCTCCATTGCCTGACGTTCCATCTCGGCAAAATCATCCGAAAAAACTTCAAATGAAAGGGGCTTATCCTTGATATGGGTAAGTATATCTTTACAGAACACCCGGTAATCGGTGATACCAACCTTCTTCATCAAGGTCGGGTTGGTTGTCAATCCTTTGATGTATGGTTTTTCATACATCTCAATCATACCGTTTTTATCTGCTCCATCTGCAAATATCTTGACCTTTAACATTTCAATGTTTTTCATAAAGGGGATCTCTTAAAATAATGGTTGTAGCTTCTTTTAAAGAGTTTACACGAAAAGTGAAGAATTCCGGCTGTTTTTCGTCATAGCCGTAATCAATAAAAATTGTTTTACAACCAGCACGCACTCCAGCTTCAGTATCCCGCCAGCGATCTCCAACCATATAACTCTCACAAAGATCAATACCATACTGTTTCGCTGCTGCTAAAAGTGCACCAGGCAGTGGTTTGCGGCAATCGCAACCAGCATCGCTATCATGATAACAAGTCCGGATTTCATCAATTGGGAAACAATTATCCAGATAATGATTGATCTCCTCTACAACAGCCATTGGTGTTGTACCCCGGGCAACATCGGGTTGGTTTGTCACCACAATCAGCATGAAACCTGCTTCATGCAACGCACCCAATGCCTCTGCTACACCAGGTAAGATTTCAACCTCGGTAATATTAGCTGGCGGATACGGCTTGCCGTTACGCACAATGGCGCGATTAATCACGCCATCCCGATCGAGAAATACAGCCCGTCTCATCTATTTAACCGCTGATTCCCACTTGGTCTGATGTTCCTTCAGCTTGGGATGTGATACAAGCAGATGCCAGATCACCGCCTGGAAGGCCTCTGAATGGGGAGTAATATTCTCAGGGTTAACCGTCGGTACGATAACGCAGACATCGGCAACCTGCGCAGTATAACCGCCATCACGGCCAACGATTCCAGCAACCTTGGCCCCAACATTTTTTGCATATCTGAGGGCGTCAACAAGATTTGGGCTGATATTTTTTTCAAGATTACCCCCTCCTACAGAAAATATCATGATCGCATCTCTTTCAGAAAGCTTGCTTGTCTGCAGCCAACCAGCAAAAATCGTTGCCCAACCCTCATCATTAGTACGCGCAGTCAACTCCGAAACATTGTCTGTGGGCGCATAAGACTCAATCCCTACAATCTTTCGAAAATCGTTCACAGCATGGGAGCAATTACCTGCACTGCCGCCAACACCCAAAAAGAAAATCCGTCCACCCTCTGCTTTCACTGTAACCAACAAATCAGCCATCTTTTCAATGGCTGCGACATCCAAAGTACGGATAATTTCCAGAGCTTCATTTAAATGCTGCTCAGCATAACTCATGTTTATTCTCCCTTTTGAAAATAATTAATGGTTTCCTCCAAACCCTTCAGGGAACCAATCTCATAAAAACGCTCAAATACCTCATACCCTGCCAAATCACCCTTAACTGAAAGATTGTGATAAATCTCAGCCAGATCAAATGGCTCATTGAGTGGCATATCTTGCAGAACTGCTGCAGATAAAATTCCCAATCCATAATCAATATGCGCCATTTCAGGTATCGGCACCCGCTTGTTATACTCTACAATAGTACCTTCTCTCAATAAAACATTACTCTTATCCCACAAGTCCTCATTACGAAGCACGGTCATCAATGCCGACTTACCGCAAGAACAAAAGCTCTTTTCCACCGCCCTGAAATCAATCGGTAAATATGAATCCCCATAAAAAACAAAAAACTGCTTTCCCAGAAATGGAAGTGCCTGCCTTAATGCTCCACCAGTTCCCATCAACTTTGGCCCATCCCATGAGTATGTAACCTTCAACCCAAAAGAGGAGCCATCACCCACCACAACCTTTACTTGTTCGCCAAGATAACCAAGACACAATACTACGTCAGTAATGCCTTGACAAAAGAGATAATCAAGCTGACGTACGATAAAAGGTATTCCGTCTACCTCGACAAGCGACTTTGGAATTGTCTGAGTAATGGGATGCAAACGGGTTGCCAAACCACCCGCAAGGATTGCTACAGTCAGCATCAGGACGACATCACTACTTTACTCCCTTCAAAGTCAAAGCGAAAACGCACCTCTTCCAGACCGGCAGCAGCCATTGCAGAACGCAATTTGCTTCTGTCCTGCGCCATAAACATAAGAAAGCCTCCACCACCTGCTCCAACAAGCTTTCCACCAATGGCGCCATTATTCATGCCCAACTCATACCATGCATCAATCTGGGGGTTGCTCATACCGCCCGAACGACGCTTTTTATGCTCCCAATGCTCATGCATCAACTCACCAAAAAGAGTAGTATTACCGTTTTCCAGAGATTCTTTGCTACGGTAACCTAAATCCTTGACGTAGTGGAGGTTATTGAGCATCTCGTCATCATTTTGCTGGGACCGTACCTGCTGGTCTTTCAGAATACCGCTGGCGCTACGCGAAAATCCGGTAAAAAATAACAGCAGATTGTCCTCAAGATCAAGCAGGGTGTCCATACTGATATCCAGTGGCACAGCAGTCACTTTGTCATCTTTATGGAACGTAAAACAGGTAATTCCTCCAATGGCGGCTATGTACTGATCCTGTTTGCCAATGGGTTCCCCAAGGCGATCAATTTCAATATGGCATGCCAATTCTGCCAACTCTTCCTGATGCAGGTGGCGTTTGCGGTGGGTATAAAGCGCTTTTAGAAGTGCTGTGGTAAAACTGCCGGAAGAACCAAGACCAGTTCCAGATGGAATATCCGCAAGAGTGGTAATTTCCACTTGAGGCGTTCTGAACCCCAGCATGTCAAGTGCTTCACGAATAATCGGATGCTGGACATCGACAATCTGGTTGACATGCTCAAGTTGTGAATACTTGAGATAGATACCTTCCGTAAAAGGTCTCATGACAGTTACATACACATACTTTTCAATAGCTGCCGACACAAGAAAACCCTCATGAGCTCGATAGTAGGAGGCCAGATCCGTCCCGCCTCCGCCCAGTGTAATGCGCAAAGGACTACGCGCAATGATCATAACCAGACTCCCTGTAAATTTGCTGAACGACCTTCAGCGATTCATAAGCATCTTTTAAACCTGCGGACGGTGTGCGATTCAATCGAATATCCTCATAAAACTCAGCCATTTCAACCATCCACGAGTCATCCCCCATAGGATATTCCCATGAAGTGGTTTCCGGTGGCCCCATTTCCGGAAGCATCTTGTAGTGGGTCAACCGTTCCAGGCCATAACTTCCTCCCAAACCGGCAATATCAAGCTTGCCTTCTCTGCCGTAAATTTCCATCGAAAAAAGGTTCTTCCACTCAGTACACGAAGCATGAAGAAAAGCGACCTGCTGTTTCTCTGTCTTGAGCATCATAAAGCCGTTATCATCGACCGGCATATCCCAGTAATAGGTATGGGCAAAACCCTGTACCTCAACAAACTCGCCGAGAAACCAGCGTGAAAGGTCAATTAAATGCGGCCCCTGATCGATCAACTCACCTCCGCCAGACAGCGCAGGATTTGCACGCCACTCCCTGTCATAACCAATCCTGGCACCGTGTCCATACCGAGCCCGGATAAACATCAGCTCACCCAACTCTCCAGAATCGACAATTTCTTTCGCTTTGCGCAACGCACGGTGATAGCGATGATTAAACCCAACATGTACCTTTACATTCTGCCTTTCAGCGGCGTCAATGACCGGCTCAAGCTCAAGAGCTGAACGTGCTGCTGGTTTTTCGACCAGAACATGCTTGCCGGCATTGATCGCAGAAAGCGTAATTTCTGCGAGGGAATTATGCAGCGTAGCAATGACCACGATATCCACTTCCGGCAACTCAATCAACTCTTGCAAGTCAAAACAAACCCTAGCACCAAAACCTTTTGCCAGGTTTTCAGCTCGACTGATATCAATATCGGCACAAGCCACCAATCGCCCACCGCTTCCCAAGGCTTTTGCCCGTTTTTGGCCAATCATGCCACAACCGACAATACCGATCCCATATATTTTATCAAGATCGCTCATTTATCTCCCCACATCAAACCTCTGTCCCGCCCGACGATACGGCGCAACGTATAAACATCGCTTGATGACAGGTCATCCAGATGTTCAGGCCAATGTTCCCAGTCATCCCAAGCCGCACTGATAAGTTTACCGGTAATACCATCACTCTCTCTGGAAGCTAAAAACAAAGCAAGATCGGCACCCCTGTCAAGCGGCGCTCCACCTGACTTTTTTTGCTTTATAGCCCGATCATAAAAAGCCTGCCCTACTTTTTTCGGGCCAGCTTCAAGAACTTCATCAAGCATTCGTGTATTCAATGCACCAGGAGCAACGGCGTTAACATCAATACCAGTACCCCGGACCTCTTCTGCAAGAGTCTCTGCAAATCTCACAATTGCCGCTTTGGCCGTTGCATACGCACTGATTCTTGGCAATGGGTTTGTTGCTCCTCCACCGGAAAGCTGAATCACCTTGCCATACCCTTGCGCCTTAAAATGCGGAAGAAGAGCCCGACACATCAGAATAGAACCAAACACGTTAATCTCGATTGTCTTGACCCATTCCGACCAGTCAACCGACTCAATCTCACCTTTAGGACCATATATGCCAGCGTTATTGACAAGAATGTGGCAACCGCCAAGCTTAACAAACGTTTCACTCACAAGCGCCTGCACATCAGCCTCAATTGAAACATCCATTGCCATAGCAATGACCTTCTGGCCTAGCTCTGCTATTTTGAGCAAATCGGCCTCAACTTTACTCAACAGCGTAGCATTTCGGGCACATATCATGACATCAGCCCCTGCCAGCACATATTTATTTGCGATCAATAGACCAAGTCCCTGATTTGCACCGGTGACAATCGCAACCTTACCTGATAAAACTTTCTGCATGTATCATACTTTTTTAGTCAAAGGGGTTCCAACTGAGATATATTTTAACCCAAAGGTGGCAACCACCTTGAGCAGGTGTCTGTTGGCATCAATCACAATCAAAGCGGGCTTCACAACCGATAAAAGGTGCTTTGCTGCCTCACGAAACTCAGGCCATTCGGTACCAATTACCAGCACATCTGCCTCGAACACAGCATCCAGCGCCTTTACGTGGCTTGCCAATCGGCCTCTCCATTGCTCTGGAAACTGTTGGATAACCGGATCATGCACATGCACAATCGCTCCCTGTTCAATCAACCAGTCGCAAAGTTCGACAGCAAGAGAACGGCGTAACGTATTGGTATTCGGCTTGTAGGTTAACCCCCATACCGCTACCCTCACACCCTTCATATCCCCAAAATTCTCAAGCAACTTTCGACGCACCCACTGTTTGTGTTCATCATTACTGGATCTAACCGAGGAAAGCAACGGGGTCATCAACTGTTTAGCTCGGCTTGCAACACCAAGAAATTCGATATCACGAGCCAATGTCCCGCCGGCGAAAGGTCCGCCTGGCGATAAATATGCTTTGTTACCAATACGCTGTTCACTCTTTAAACCTCGCTCAACCTCCTTTGCATCAGCTCCAACCATCTCACAAATAGACGCAATCTCATTGGCGAATGTTACTGACGTAGCTAAAAAAGCGTTAATTGCATGCTTTGTCATCTCTGCTGACTCCACAGACATCCATTCAATCCTCTCATTTATTGGTAGTAACAATTTTTCCAACTTATAACGAGCATCATCAGTGCGAATACCAACAATTATTCGATCAGGCTTCAAGAATACATCAAGAGCTTTGCCAAGTCGCAGGTTTTCCGGAGAACAAGCAAAGCTGAGCTGTTTTCCTGCCAGATTTTCCAAAGCAAACTCTTCAAGCTTGCGAATTGAGCCTACAGGCATCTGGGAGGAAACCAATACAATTGTCTGATCAGCCAAAAGAGGCAAAACACCCTTGATCTGATTCATGACAAATTCAACATCTGCCTGATCATCATCATTAACAGGAGTATCAAATGTAACCCAAAGTACTTCAGCTTTGGATACCGCTTCTGTCCTGTCAGTTGTAAAATGAAGCTTCCCGGCCGTAATTCCTTTAACAATCAATTCATCAAGACCAGGTTCAAAAATTGGCGCCTTTCCTTGATTTAAACTATCAATAGTTATTTTATCCGCATCTAACCCCACCACATCATGATGAACAGATGCAAGACAAGTTGCGGTTACCGAACCCAGATGCCAAAGACCTTGTACACATACTTTCATGATCAACTCCTCGCGTCAAATACCCATTCATTGTTGCGTAAATACTCGACCGTCTTGATCACTCCTTCGCGAATCCCGATCTTTGGTGACCATCCTAACATTTGAATTTTTTTTGTATCCAAAAAAATAAAGGGGTTATCCCCAATCCAACCACGGTCACCTCCTGAATATTGCAATTCAGGCTTAACACCAAGCTCATCACAAATCCAGCCAATAGAGTCGTTCACTTCACAATAGCCGTCAACACCAAGATTGAATATGTTAACCTTATCGTCAGCCTTTTCCAATGCCAGCAGGATAGCGTCAATACAATCCTGAACATAGAGATATGATTTACGTTGTTTACCATTGCCAAGCACCGGCAGGCATGAAGGGTCTGCATTCAATTTATGATAAAAATCAAAAACATGACCGTGAGTGTAACGCTCACCAAGGATAGAGACAAAACGGAAAATCCAGGATTGAAAACCAAAGCCTTCGCAGTAAGCAGCAATAAGACCTTCACAGGCTGCCTTTGATGCACCATAAAGTGAAGTCTGTATGGGAAACGGTCCGTCTTCCGGGGTCGGAACAACCGGGGACTCACCATAGACAGATCCTGTAGAAGAAAAAGCGATTTTCTTTATCGCATTGGCACGCATTGCCTCCAGAACATTATAAGTGGCAATCGTATTCTGCTCTAGATCCTTGCGAGGATGCTCAGTGCCGAAACGAACATCAGCATTCGCTGCAAGATGAAAAACCGCCTCCTGGCCAGCAAATGCAGTTGTTAGCGCATCAAGATTCAAAAGATCAATTTCAATCAGGCTAAAATTCGGATGCGCCAATGCCTCCTCAATAAATTTACGTTGACCGGTTGAAAAGTTATCAATACCTCTTACATGATGACCATTAGTCAGCAGACGATCAACCAAGGTACTGCCAATAAAACCGGCACAACCGGTTACGATAACATTCATTTTGAACCCCCAAGCCGAACAAAAACAAAGTGTTTCATTAAAATAAAACTGGAGATGGCTGTAAATAAAGTTGAGAAAAAAACTCCAAAGTAAGGTGTAAGTCCCAACAACTCGACGGTAAAAGTGTTGACAATTAGCGTTATTATGTAGTTTAAAATAGGTAAAGTACTGTATTTTGCCACATCAAATACGACCTTATCTGATTCTTGTCTAAATGTGAATGAGCGGTTCATGAAAAAATGTATAACCACAGTGATGATATATGCAATAGAGACTGCAATTCGATAATCAAGCTTAGCTTTACCATAAAATATCCATACCATAGATAAATTGATGGCAAAAGTCACTATTCCCACAATAACAAAGCGAACAAGCTGCCGCCTGTGGTGTATTAAATACGAAACAGCATTAATAAGCATTTTAAATTTTTGCAAATTTGTATTTAACAATGGCTTTAATCCAAGTAAGTGGATCTGCAAAAATCCTAACTTTTTTCCCTTCCGCAAATGACCTTGAACGATAATTGACAGGTATCTCAAGCGGTACAAACCCTTTTCTGATTAACTTAATCAAAAGTTCATAATCAAAATCAAATCGATTGCACTCAAAATCAAGACCATGAATACATTCACGCCTGAATACTTTATACATGGTAAATGGATCTCGTAATTTTACCCCATAAAATATGTTGACCAAAAACGTGAATGTCCAGTGACCAAAATTCAGGATAAATGCTCTGACCGGCTGGTCAGAAAATTTTCGCATCTTGAAAGTGCCCCCCCCATGTCTTGCTCCAAGAACAAATGCCTCTCTTCCATCCCGCAGATGTTCTATCAGCGCATCATAATCTTCAATATCATATTCGTCATCAGCATCCTGAATAAGTATAAAATCTCCAGTAGCATTTTTCAAACCGGTACGCACAGCATATCCTTTGCCGAAGGGATGATCTTCCAATATGAGGGTTACCTGAGGATGGTCGGTATAATCAAGCACAATTTTTCTTGTTCCATCTGTCGAGTTGCTTTCGACAACAATTAGTTCTATATCTATATCAATTATGCTTTTGCTAAGAACACGTTCGATTCCGGCTTTAATTGTTGCAACTTCGTTATATGCAGGCATAATAACGGAGAGAATCAAGTTTCTATCTTTTTTTCTTTTACTAGCGATCATTCCAATGCCACTGGCAGTAATTTTAATTGGTTTACAGGATATATTTTTTGGCACATAATTGTAGAGGAAAAAAAGTAATGAAGACCAAAAAGGCACAGGATACTTTTTGAAATGAGATAAAATATATTCTACTGATAATATTTTTTTTGCTGGGAAATGTTTGATTTCAGAAAAACCTTCCTGGAAAAGAATTGAACGTAAGTTTCTGGTATCAAAATATGAAAGATGTTCTGTCTTGAATTCCATCCAGTTTGTTTTCAGCAATCTGGCTGACCAAGAGTCAAGTGATGGAACAACACAAAATATCTTACCGCCTTGCTTCAATAACTCATAGACGGTTTGTAAAAAAGATCGGGGGTCTCTGACATGTTCAAGTACATCGTTAAATATGATATAGTCAAAACATTCTGTTTGCCCGGTTAAAGCATCGATTTCACCTTGAATAATTAGGCCATTGTAATCTTTAAGTTTGTCTCGTGCAGTTTTACATGCTACTGAAGAGAATTCAACTCCGGTGACGCATAATCCTCTATCTGCGGCAAGACTCAATAAATCACCATTACCGCATCCAATTTCGAGCAAGGAGCCTAAAGCCTTGTGGCTTTTTCCAAGGAGTATATCTAGGTAAAGAGCCGCAGTTGATTTCTTCAAATCACTCGCATGTGTGATTCCATCTTCAGAAGAAGATAAAACAAAATATTGTTCATCATAAATTTTGCTTAGTATTTCGTTTGAAGGCTGTGGATTTATAAGCATAAATCCACAGCTGCTACACTGTGTAATTCTGTTGTTTTCTTTTGTAAATGCATAATGAATATGTCGTGAACGGCATACCGTACATTCTTTGATAATAGTTTCTTGCATTAATTTATTTGCTTAAAATACCAGTACTACATTTGATGTATTAGTGATTAATATGGCCTGATTTATTATTATTGCGAAAAGTTAAATGCCAATAAATCAGTAGATTGTACTTTTCGTTATTACAGGAATGTAAATAGAGTTCTTAACAAGTAGAAACAACAATAAGACAAATCCAAAAAAACTGATCCATAGCGCCTGATTGAGTTTCTCTGGTCTATAGGTAAAACTGACATTATAAGTCCCTGCTTTATCTATCAATACACCTTTAAAGGCTTCATTGACCCGAATATAGTCAACTTTTTTTCCATTGAGCAACGCAATAAAGTCCCCTGGATAATAAGTTTCACCAAGAACTATGATACCCGAGCCGTTTGCCTCAACCAAAAAACTGGTACTGTTATTAGTCAATTTATATTCCTTAGCAGGTACCACAAGATAAGAAGCATTGTTATTTGGAATTGGCACCGTGATAGAATTACTTTGAATGGCTGCGAAAGGTTGATGTGCTTTATCTGCCAATGCTTCCAATAAATCCGAAGGTTTGCGCGCTTCTTTTATTTTATTTACAAAAAAGGCTCTTGGCCAGACTGATTCTCTTTGCCAGACATCAAGATCATCAGTATAAACTAATTTCATCCCCTGTGGCATTTTCGTTCCAGGCATAGAAACTATATAGCCAACACCCAACATATCAAGAGATGCATCTCTACTTTGAATTTGCTTGCTTTGAATTAATCGCAACCACCCCCATCCTTGGTCCGGATAGTCAAGAAGGGTTAATAATTTTTCGTAATGCTCATTGCGCAATGGCTCAACCGAAACTATTCCTTCAAGACCTAATCTTGAATTGTACCCAGGAAAAAGAACATCTCCCTCACCAATAACTTTCATTGGTGCCTTAACAGTTTTTATTAAATATTCTATTGATTTTGATTTTTTTGAATAATCTCCTCGCTTTGATGGTTGCATTATAAAATTATCTACGGAATTTATTCCTAATGTTAAATTCATTCCATGGCGAATGTGCAACATAATAAAACAAGATACAAGTACTAAAAAAACTATCCTTCCATCTTTAGAAGCTGATCCAGTATATTGATATAATTGTGCAAGAGCAATAAAAGCTATAACAAAAGTTATAATGATCAATACATTTACATCTTTCCAGATTTTTCCATAAAAAGAATAAATTAAAAACAAAAAAACAGTAATGATACCTGAATAAATTATGATCCGTCTTTTTGATTTTTCGGAATTCAATAAGTAATCACGAATTCCATAACCAGCTATAATTAATGCTATTATCATCATTGGCATTGAAAAAACATCTCCAATATGCTGAATTTTATTAATAAATGGAATGGAAATTAAGATGGGTTTAGGTATAAATCCATAAGCAGTTGCCATTGCTAAAGCAAATAAAACCCAACTTCCATAAACCATAAGAGATTGGCGGTATTGCAAATTGAAATAAGCAGTCAACATACCAAAAAGAATAAATAAATTTACTGACGGCGCCGTAAGGTTATGATTAAATATCTGGGAAAAGAAATTTTCAAAAAAACAAATAATCATCCATGGATAGAAGGTAGACGCGCCTGGAGTATCATAAACAGTATAAGATTTTCCTAAGGCATCAAGAAAAAGTAACCAATGAGGAGCCGTAATCATTGCAAGAGCAAATACAAGAGCGCACGCAAAAAGAAAAGACCTGATTCGCCCAAACTTAGGCAGAATATGTTTCAAAAAAGAAAGGATGCCTAAAGTATGCATAAAGCAAGCTGTGATAACACCTTCTTTTGGAGGCCCAGCATTGAGTTGCATCCATGTAATAAGAGCAAGCAAAATACCATTTAAAACGCAACTCACTTTGCGAGGATTTGGTAAAGAAAAAACTTGTCCTAAGCGATCCCATTGTAATACAATCCAAGGCGAGTAGGTCAAGACAAAAAATGCCGGATGGTTAAATCGAAAGGCAAAAAAGCCTAAAAAACAACTTGATATTGTAATTAGCAATCCTGCAGATAGTTTATCTGTCAACCGAAAAACCAGTAAACCTATTCCAATAGCAAAGATTGCTTTGGACAGAATGAATTTTATATCCCAGCCAATGGCACTTCCGTCCGTTACTACTGGAATCCAGTGTAGCACATCTCCAATCATTGATTGTCCTTGTGCGAACAAGGGCACTCCAGCACCAACAAATCGAGTCCAAAAAGGAAATTCGAAATTTCGAAATAGTGCATCATGTTGAACAACGCTATTCGGCGCTATGCTCCATTGCATGGCACCAACATCTGAGCCACGAAAATCTTCTCTGATAACATCTTCCTGAAATCCTGGTATCCATGGTTTCCCGCTATACAGACCACCAATTCCTGCTGGAGAAATAAAACTCATGTCAAAAAAAACAACTGGATAACAACTCGAAATAGTTGAAATAATTCCGACAAAGAGAATTGCTTTCTTTGGGTTCTTTACGCAGTAATTAAGTATGTAAGCAATAATCTTATCAATTTTTTTTACGTAAAACTTCGTTATACTGACCAAAATATAAAAACATAGAATGGCATACCCTGTATATATCCATCCACGTTTTACAAGAAAATCTACCCATCTATTTTTCTGTTCAAACGAAGAGTTCTCTATTTCAGTTATTGGATCATTAGCATTTTCTGTCGTATATATTGTCAAAACATCTTTAATAACCTCCATTCTCTGAATTTGGTTTTTAGCTATAAATGACTTGACAGGGAAAATTTTTAGGCTTTTGCCTGATGCTGTTTCAATTCCGGCTTTTTGTATATGAATTACCGAGGGCACACTTGCTGGATCAATACGAATCGATTTTACAGTTGCTTTAGGCAAGCGAAGCAAGTACTTATGTGATACACCTGGTTTGACATTTAAAGTAATAGAATTATGCTCATTATATCCGTGACCTGTATCAAAAAATATTTGAGTAGCAACAGAGTTCGAAGTACTCATCTCAATAGCTAAATAATTTTTGTTACTCTCTAAATAATTTTTGTACCCCATCAATCCGGCAATAAGAACCGAAAATAAGGTCAAAGCAAATATGTTTAGTCGCGTCATTTGAATATCTCTTCTTAATGGCACCTTAGAAAATTAAAAAAATTCAGAAGGTAAAAACAATTTTAAATTTTTATTGCTTATTTATCCCTTTCCTTCTCCCCTTTTTCGGGGTTGACGACGTAAGCTTCCCGGCTGCTGCCAGACCATGATGTCAGCATGTGAGTTACCTGCATAATCAAATCCGCCCTCTCCAAATTCTTTTACCAAGCAATCTCTTTTTGCATGAGAAGAGAGATTGGTGTGCTCGTCTGTAGCTAAAACCCGATCAAAGAGGTTTAAATAGCCCGCAATCTGATCGGCATATATTTTGTGGCTAGCCGTTGCAAGAATGATCTGACGATTTTTTTCTCTTTCGGTTTTAATAAGCGCAATGACTTCTGGGTCATAAGGCAAAACTGAAACATCGATTATGATTCTCCGAGCAAGTTCCGTTTTCAACTGTGCCTTCCCCTTAAAGAACCAAAAAAATGGCAATAAACACTGAAGCGGACGCTGCTTGATAAAAGAAAACAATGACTGATATAACAGATCGGTACGAATGAGGGTGCCATCAAGATCAATAACAAGAGGGGCTGGTATCATGCAACAAATTTGTTCAGTGAACATGAATTTTTTATAGTAAAAGCCGCAAAATATAACCAATTTCCCATAAATCCTTAGCAAAGGAGTAGTTTACTACTGGGGTGAACGCTTCCGCTGGTCATGTGGCCGAAAAACTGGACCACTTGAATATGGAAGATCGTAATGGGATTGCGTGGATATAACTGATTTTGGCCAGAGGAAATAGCTGATAGTCAGAGCATCAGAAGCCTTCGCTCAATCAACTGTAAATTCTCAATTAATAATGCAAGCAAAATACACAACACCGTACATTAAACTCATCACGAGATTTCTCTTCCCTCTTGGGTACACATCCATACAAAACAATAGTACCAATGCCCTTGACCAATACAGAGTTACTCTCAACTCCCGAGAATAACTCCATAGCAGTACCACCTGTTGAACTTATCGCCCCTGCTGGCGATATGACCTGCTTGATTACTGCCCTTAAGGCTGGTGCAGATGCTGTTTACTTTGGGGCCGAGGGGTACAACATGCGTGCCGGAAGTGGCAATTTCACCTCAGCAGAGTTCTCTGCCGTAAAAGCCCTCTGCGCTTCATACAACGCCAAAGCCTATCTGGCGCTCAATACCATTGTCTATGATGGTGAGCTGAAAAAGATGACGCAGAGTATTTCTGCTGCCAAAGCCGCAGGTATTGATGCCTTGATCTGTTCGGACATGGCGGTTATTGAAGCATGCAAGAGTGCAGCTCTACCTTTTCATATTTCGACACAGGCATCAGTCAGCAACTACAATGCCGTTAAGTTCTATGCCTCTCTTGGTGCAACAATGGTCGTGCTGGCTCGCGAACTGACTCTTGAGCAGGTACGCCATATCACCGGCAAGATAAAAAGCGACAAGCTGGATGTGCGCATTGAGTGCTTTGTGCATGGCGCAATGTGTGTTGCCGTGTCGGGGCGCTGCTTTATGTCGCAGGAGGTGTTCGGGCGTTCAGCAAACCGCGGGCAGTGTGTACAGCCTTGTCGCAGGCAGTATATTATTACTGATCCTGAAGAGCATGAGGAGCTTGAGCTGGGGACTGATTATGTGATGAGCCCAAAAGATCTTTGTGCCGTTGAGTTTCTTGATGTGCTCATTGATGCAGGCATCAGCGGATTCAAAATTGAGGGAAGAAGCCGCAGCCCTGAGTATGTTCAGGCAACAACCTCCGCTTACCGCAGGGCGCTTGACCTCTGCACCCGCCATCGCTCTGATGCGGATTTCAGAAGCAGGTACAGCAACCTGGCCATAGCGCTCAAAGAGGAGCTTGCCCAGGTCTACAACCGTGGCTTTTCGACAGGGTTTTATTTCGGCAAACCTCTGGATGCATGGACAAGGGAGTACGGATCGCTTGCACAGGAGAAAAAAACCTACATCGGCGATATCATCAAATACTATCCAAAAGCGGGAGTCGCCGAACTGCACATTCGCGCACGCGGCCTCAAGCGAGGCAACAAGCTCTCCATCCTCGGGCCAAAAACCGGCGTACTCACCGTTATGGCTGATACGTTTTTCACCAATGACTTGCCGGATATGGATGCCGTAAAGGGCGATAATGTTACCATCAAATGTGCAACGGTGAGGAAAAACGACAAGGTGTATCTGCTGGAAAAGCGACAATAAGTTGTTGAGTCTGTTACTTTTTTGTTGCGTATATTTCAGCAACTCTCTGAGTTGCAGAGTGGGCTTTTAAGTGAATCGGAGGAAATCTTTATCCTAATGATGATTGACAAAGGAAGAATGCGCATGGCAAATCAACGTGAATTACTTGAAGCTGAAGCGCTGCAACTATCAGTTGCCGAACGGGCTTCGCTTGCGCAACTGTTGCTTGCGAGTCTTGATGAGGAAAATGAGATTGATGATGCGTGGGATAGTGAAACGCAGCGTAGAATTGCTGACATCGAGCGCGGAGTAACGCGGGTTATCACTATCGCCGATGCTCTTGCTCAAGTTCGAGCTGCATTACCATGAAACTTGTTCTTGCACCCGAAGCAGTTGCTGAGTTACACGATGCTGCAAAGTTCTATGTTCTTAAAGCAAATAAAGAGCTTGGGCTTGCATTTGTAGCAGAGTTTGAACGTACTGCTGCAAAAGTCCTTGCAAACCCACTGCTTGGTACCATATTTCGCGACACTCGTCGAAGATATCTATTCCGTCAATTTCCCTATAGCATCATATATCAGGTTACGCCTGAGGAGCTTCGGATTCTGGCGATAGCACATCATAGGAGGCATCCAGGATATTGGACGAGTCGGAAATAATGGGCTCTGTGATGCCGTAAAAGGCGATAATGTTACCATCAAATGTGCAACGGTGAGGAAAAACGACAAGGTGTATCTGCTGGAAAAGCGACAATAAGTTGTTGTACCGGTTGCTGGAAATAATCCGCAACCAACAGGAGCAAGTGCGCGTAATGACCAAATTACAGCGCATTTTTACGTATTTTAAACGCACTCATAACTGCTACTGCCATAAGCTTTTACGTTTTTGTCAAATTTTATTTGACGGCGAATATGCTTTTTTTTTACAGCATCCGATCTTTTTATATCTTTTCCTTCTACGTAAAAAAGATGAGCATTTTTTTTCATAACCGTTCACATAAAACCACACCGCTATGAGCGTAAATTTTAATGGAACACCAGTTGGTACTCCACCTGCAAATGCAGAGTTTTTAGATTTTTATCAGGATTCGTCGAAGGTAGGAACAGCACATTATTATGCTTCGTTTTACTCTGGTGATGGAGATTCGACACATTTGTATGAAAACACTATGGATAGTTACCCTGATTATACAGAAGAAGCTGGTGGTGGTAGCATGTCCATTACATGGAACGACAATAAGAGCGTTTTTTCATTACACGAGGGTAGTGCTACAACAAGTGTAGCAAGTGGATCTATGGCGTATGATTCTCAAGGCAATGCGGTTGGGTTGTATGTCATGGGTGAAAACGGAAATACTGACAACACCGGTAATGATAACACCACCACCACGACCTCCACCACGACCAACATCAATCCCATTATCCAGCTCACGCCCGACACCACTGCTGGCGATGCGCTGATTGCAACGTTCTCAATTGCAGAAGATTCCTATTCGTCAGACATGTGGTCATTGCTTGATAAGAGTGGTGACGGCGTAGTTGATCATGTCACTGACGCATATACTTATCGTGACAACGGATACCCTCACTGGTATTGAAACATTACAGTTTGCAGATCCTTATGCCGCATCTGATAGCAGCGATGGCATCAGCACTGGTGTTGCCTTAGCTGGTATAGGTGGACTGGGTCTTCTTGCCTGGGCACTCCTGTAAAAAACAGGAATGCTATAAACGGTATTCTATTACAAAAAGCTTTTGCGTACCTTGATACATGCAAAAGCTTTTTGTTTTTTTACTATTTCTGACCATAATGCCTGAAAACCGGAACATGAGCGATGATCTACAAAGTCATTTCCAAAAAGGAGTTCAGGAGGTTTGTTGACGCACTGGTGAAGAGTAACAACTCTTTCGGGCCCCGGCAGGTTGACACCGATAGTCAGGGTAGCCCTGTCTACCAGTTCAAACCGGTGCAGTCCGTTGAGGAGATTGCCTTCGACTACACAGCAACTGCATCATCGGCCAAGCATCTCTTGCTTCCTTTCCGTGAGGAGCTGTCGCGTTTTGCCTTTCATGGGGATGAGTGGGAACAGCAGACAAGCTACGAGGCCGACCCTGTGGTGCTTGTCGGTTTGAGGCCGTGCGACATCAGCGCACTCAATATTCTTGACGATGTGCTGCTGAACAGCCATTTTCCCTCGCCCTACTACCTGGCCAAGCGCAAGAACACTTTTGTGATCGGCATGGATCATCTGCCGCTGCCCGACTGCTTCTGCAAATCGATGAACCATCACACGGTCACCATAGGCTTTAACCTTTTCTGTTCTGATATTGGCGAGAACTATTATCTCTCAATCAACTCCTCGAAGGCCTTCAACTTCCTGAAGGAGTTTGAGACGCGGGAGCCGAACCATGATGATAACTGCCTGCTTGTTGAGCGACGCAAGCTCATCCAGAACAGTTTTCAAACCGAGATTGATGTTACCGCCCTTCCAAGCATTCTCGACATAGAGTTTGACTCCCCCGTCTGGGAAAAATGGGGGCAGAAGTGCCTCAACTGCGGCACATGCGCTATGGTCTGCCCCTCCTGCTACTGCTACTCGCTCACGGAGTCGTTTGACACCGATCTGAAGGGGGCAAGACGAGAGAAAAGCCTCTACTCCTGCAACCTTGTCGATTTTGCAGTGGTAGCGGGCGGTCACAATTTTCGGCCAAAAAACGGCGACCGATTGAAGTACCGCTATTACCATCAGCACCGGGGATTTGCAGAAAATGGCAACCAGCAGATCTGCGTCGGTTGCAACCGATGCGGGCGAGCCTGCCTGTCGGGCATTAACCCAAAAGATGTTATCAACGACCTCAGAATGGAGAAGGAGTCATGCCTGATATGCGTTTCGTCATCCCCCGCCAGGATATAAACTGCGAGGATTTTGCATCTTCGGCTCCCGATTTTAACCGCCGTTCGGAGATGATGAACACTGACAGGGGGTTCAGGTGCCGCATTACGAATATCGTACAATTGACGGAGCTGGAGAAGCTCTTTCAGATTCGCATTGTTGACCCTGCGGAACGAAAACTTTTCCGCTTCAAACCTGGCCAGTTTCTCATGCTTGAACTACCCGGCTATGGCGATGTGCCAATCTCGATTTCAAGCTCCAGCACAAACCATGAGTTTTTGGAACTCTGTATCCGCAAGGCGGGCCATGTAACCTCGGCGCTCTTCACCGTTGAAGAGGGGGCTTATGTCGCCATACGTGGCCCTTTCGGCTCATCGTTTCCGATGGATGAGATGGCCGGACACAACATCCTCCTGATTGCTGGCGGACTCGGCATTGCGCCGCTTCGCGCCCCGCTCTTCTGGATTAACGAGCATCGCGACCGCTTTCTTGATGTCAATCTGCTTTACGGCGCAAAAGAGCCATCGCAGTTGCTTTTCACCTGGCAGTTTGAGGAGTGGGAGATGATCAACCATATCCGGCTGCATACCATTGTGGAGCATGACGATGCGGCATGGAGAGGCAAAACCGGCATGATCACCGATCTTTTTAATGATATCTCCGTCGATGTAAAGAAGAGTTACGCCATCGTCTGCGGGCCACCAATCATGTTCAAGTTTGTCTGCGGCTATCTCGACAAGCTTGGCATACCGATGAACCGCATGTTTGTTTCACTGGAGAGGCGGATGCACTGCGGAATGGGCAAATGCTGCCGCTGCATGGTTGGCTCCACCTTCACCTGCATTGACGGTCCGGTTTTCGATTACTGGTCGGTTATGAATTTGAAGGAGGCAATATAGGGGGGGGGGCAAAGTTCAAGGTTCAAAGTTCAAGAAGATTGCAGGAGGGCGACTGGTACGCCAGCAATCTCTGCTGCTTGTTCAGTGCTCATCCCGATCTCTACCAACCTCTGGGCGACCTGAAGCTTGCCCTCTTCAATACCCTCCACCTTTCCTTCAACCTTACCCTCCGCCTTACCATCTGCCTTGCCCTCATCATAGGCTGTATCAATGACATTTTTCAAGTCACGATATATCTTGAGGCTATCCTCGTAGGCGGCAGCTTCAGCAGGAGAGTATTTTGCTATCTCTGCTATCTCAAATACTTTGCTGAATACTTTTTCTTGCAGCCGTTGTGGGCGATCAGTGAGTTCCGGCAGGTGGCGAAGCAGATAGCACCATTTATCAAAATCGGTCACCAGCTCGTCAACACTTTTGTGAAACTTTGGCAGTTCAAGGTAAATGAAGGTGAGTTTGTTGTAGAATACTTGACCTGTTGAACGGTCAACAAGCTTCACTTCGTGGTGAACAACATCACGCGATGCTTGATCTTCGTCAAAGATAAAATCAAGAATGCCAACCATATAGACAGGTTGCAGACGAAAATCCCATGTCCCTTTTTTGGCTTGCTGCTGAATTGGGAATGAAGAATAAAAGACCGAACGATCTTTGAAATAGTTCTGCTTTGCCCGCTGCATTTCGACGATAAAGGTGTCGCCGTGCTCATTCGTGCAATGCAGGTCGAAAATAGCTCGGCGATCAAATTCGCTGCGCCCCGTTTGTTCTGTGGGCATAAATGAGAGTTCAGCAATAATGCCCGCGTCAGCAGGCAGCAACGAGTTCAGAAACGCGATCAAAAGATCTTTGTTCACCTCTGAACCGAAAATTTTCTTGAAACCGAAGTCGGTGAAGGGGTTGATGTAGCGCTCATTCGTCGTCATGGTGCGGTAGTTGTCTGGATATGGTTCGCAGAAAATTGAGTGCGCTACGATGAGGTGCGCTTGCTGTAATAATACGATTTTTACGGGGATTTACATTCTCTTTCTTCATCAGCAATTGAGGTACAGGATTTAGCAAAGCTCGAATTGCCAACTGACAATCGAACTTTTTCGCGTGCACATAAAAAAAACGGCAGCCACACACGACTGCCGGTACGCTGGTAGAGCTTGTACAGTTAAAACGGAGATACTTTAAAAGCCATACCTCACACCAGCCAACAAATTACTACCTGCAACGTTTAAATCGACTGAACCAGTGGTAGCGTTGTTAACCGTATAGTTTGCCGCGTTAAAATAACGGTAGCCAAAATCAACGGTAATCCGCTCTGAGGCTTTGATGCCAACGCCTGTACCAATTTGCCATGCGAATCCTGTTGTTGCATCAACATCTGTTGGCTTAACGCTCATAAGGCCAATACCAGCAATCAGATATAGTGAAACTTTAGAGTTTTTTATTGAAAAATCGCGATCGCCGTTTGCCATGAACGAGAGTAGTGCAACGCTGTCATCGGTTGTTACAGCCGTTCCTGCCATTTTATCAACGGTATGGGATTGATAGCCGATAGCACCCTCGACGCGATAGTCGTCAGACTTAACGCCGACAGCAAGGTTCAGCGGGATTCCTGATTTGTATTCCATGAAATCGGTTAAGGTAAAGCCACTTGCGGTTGCTTTGGAATTACTGAGCAATCCCAAGCCAGCCGATGCGCTGACGTATGTTTTGGCGACAGCGGGTGTTGCCCACTGGTCGGTGATGAATTTGAAGGAGGCGATTTAGAACATCTTGAATTCGGGCTGGAAAGGTACTCGACAGGATCAGAATTCTTTGAGTATTTTTAAATCAATGAATAATGGCCGCGTCACTATGGCAGATCTGTACCATATCGGATTTGGTTGAGAACGACACGGCAGGGTAAAACCGATTTCAATGGCGTAGCAATTGTACATCTATCCCGGCAACCGCTGCTGCCTCTTCAGCACTCATTCCCTTCGCTACCAATCTTTCGGCAACGTCAAGTTTTCCTATCTCAATTCCCTCCTCCTTGCCTTCCATACGGGCGCAATAATAGTTGGTCTCGACATAACTTGCCTCATCGCGCAGGGAATCCTGATAACGGTTGTAGGCACGAAGCTCTTCGTCCGACATGCTCAACAGAGCAAATGATTGCTTTGCTTTTTGAATACCTTTAGCCTTGAAATCATCCTTGATCTCCTGGTTTTTGAGAAAATATATCCACTCGTCAAGTGTTGTTGTTGCTATGCTGTTAAAATTATTCACCTTGATCAGGTAGTACTCGGGATAGACATTGCTGATGCTGTTTTTGCCGTACAGCATCTGTTGACGACGATCAAGCTCAAGGGTGTCGTGGTCGTGTATGCCCGTGAAGCTTGTGGCTCCACGATAGATGTAGTCTGACCCATGACCAAGGTCAAAGTAGAGAATATTGACCGAGATAACCTTCACCAGAGTTGCATACGCCTCGCTCTCTTTCTGATGCTCGGTGATGACTCGCGATGTGCCGTAGAGCATCCGCTGCAGGTAATCATATTCCCGGTCATACTGCACTTCGATAATGATGAGTTCGCCTTTTCCGTTCTTGACCTTGAGATCAACACGGTTGAATTTATCGCCTCTGCTCTCCTTGTTGCTTTCGCTCTCCAGAATTTCAAGAATAGTGATATCCTCGCCAAGCAGCTCGCTTAAAAAGCCTTCAAGTATCTCAAAATTGACCCTGCTGCGCAGTAATCGCTTCATTGCCCAGTCAAAGGTGATCAGTTTTCTGGGCGATCCTGGATTCATGGCATGACACATTTCAAGGTTACACAGGAGAGAAGAGAGTGCATACAGCATAACAGGCGCTCTGTTTTCCTTTGAAAATACACTTTATTGGCGGGATTGCAAATCGCAACCAGAAGGCTACTCAAAACAAGCCTGGAAGCTACTTCAACGTCATAGTGTGATTGGCAAATTGTGCTGATAAACATCAGATGCGCGACCAAAAGACGCACTTACTGTAATTATACAATTTTTATAGGAATTGTCGAACGAATCAAGTCCAAAACTGGATTTCTCTCGCTTCTTGAGTACATTTGACTGACGGAAACCAGATACAAACTCCAGACCACCATGAAGCTGAAAATCGCCTCGTTCGACTTTACCTGCTGTGAAGGGTGCCAGTTGCAGTTTGCCAACAGTGAGTCAACACTCACCGACTTTCTTGAGCTGCTCGACATCAGAAACTTCAGGGAGATCTTGTCGGAAAAGCACGACGATTACGACATCGCGTTTATAGAAGGGAGCATCAGCCGCGAGGATGAAGTGGAACGGCTGCTGAAGATACGGCTGCAGGCGAAAGTGCTGGTGGCTTTTGGCACCTGCGCCTGTTTCGGCGGTGTCAACAGCCTGAAAAACAGATTTCCGCTGGATGAGACTGTCAGAGAAGTTTATGGTGCCATGGCTATTGAAACCCTGCCAGTAAGAAAGATCAGTGATCTGGTGAAGGTTGACCTCTCAATTCCAGGATGCCCGGTTGCCAAGGAGGAGGTGGAACGTATAATTGTGAGTTTGGCCACCGGTTCGCAGGTTACTCTGCCGAAATATCCGGTCTGCGTGGAGTGCAAGCAGCAGCTCAACACCTGCCTCTTTGACCTTGGTGAAATTTGCATGGGGCCAATCACCCGTGCTGGCTGCAATGCGGTCTGCCCGACGGGAAAAACCGCTTGTCTTGGATGCCGCGGCCCGGCTGAGGAGCTGAACATGCCAGCATTTCTTGAACTGGTAAGGGAGAGAAAACTGAGCCACAGCGACCTCCAGGAAAAACTTTCCTTTTATAACGCTTTTGAACCGGTCGCTACCGATGAAACGTGACTTTTCGCTTGATATCCGTCATTTAACCAGAGTGGAGGGACATGCCAACATCCAGATCACGGTCAGGGATGGCGAGCTTGTTGATGCCCGCTGGGCTATTGTGGAGACTCCACGCTTTTTTGAGGTGATGCTCAAGGGAATGAGCGCTGAACGAGTCCCTTTTTTGACATCAAGAATCTGCGGCATCTGCTCCATCAGCCACTCACTTGCAAGCATCAGGGCGGTTGAACGGGCCATGGAAATTGTGCCTCCGGTTGCGGCAGAGAAGACAAGGCTGCTGGCAATGCACGGCGAAACCTTGCAGAGCCATGCCCTGCACCTCTTTTTCCTTGTCGCGCCCGATTTTGCAGGCACTTCCAGTGTTTTGCCGCTGATGCAGTCTCACCCCGATCTGGTCAGGGCAGGGCTTCAGCTCAAGGAGCTTGGCAATGAAATCAGCACCGTAACAACCGGACGCTGCACCCACCCGGTCAGCTTGGTGGTTGGCGGAATCAGCAAAGCCCCCGACAAACAGAGACTCTTCCATCTGCGCACGATGATTCAGGAGAGCAAACCAGCGCTTGAGATCACCTGCGCTTTTTTCCGATCGCTCACCATCCCTGATTTCAGCCGTGAAACTGAGTTTATCTCACTTTCTAACGGCTCCAACTACCCGGCCATCGGGGGACAGCTTGTCTCGACAGACGGCGTTAAACGGGATGAGAATGATTACCTCCTGATGACCAACGAGTACACCCGTGATTTTTCAACCTCGAAATTTACCCGGCTCAGCCGAGAATCGTCGGTGGCTGGTGCGCTGGCACGCTTCAACAATAACGCTCACCTGCTGCACCCGAAAGCAAAAGAGTGCGCTGCACGTTTCGGCCTTGAACCGGTCTGCCACAACCCCTTCATGAACAATATTGCCCAGCTTGTGGAGTGCGTTCATATCCTTGAGGATGCGGAGAGACTCATCAATTGGCTACTCGACATGGAGTTGATTGATATAAAAACCGCTTATAGGCCAAAAGCCGGTTCGGCAACCGGTGCCGTTGAAGCGCCACGTGGCATACTCTATCACCATATTGAAACTGACGATGAGGGAAAAGTGACAAAGGCCGATTGCATTATCCCCACGACGCAGAATAACGGGAACATTCATGACGATCTGCGATCTCTTGCCGCTCAAGCGTTCAAGGAGGAAAAGAGTGATGAGGAGATAACAAAGCTTTGTGAAATGGTGGTGCGATCTTACGATCCCTGTGTCTCCTGCTCGGTACATTGAGCGCATAACCTCCTCAGAAGAACCAGTACAAGGCAGGGAAACATAAGCGAGGTTCCCCTGCCCTGCAAGCTCAGAGAATCTCCACAAGCTCAATCTCAAAGGTGAGCTGCTGACCAGCCAAAGGGTGGTTGGCATCAAGCGTTACCGATGTGTCGCTCAAATCAACAATCATGACAACGGCCTGATTGCCATCCTGAAGTCCTACCTGAAGCTGTTGGCCAATTTCAAGCTCCATATCAGCCGGAAACCTCTCACGATCAACGTCAGTCACAAGATCTTTGCTGTGCTCTCCATAAGCCTCCCCGGCGGGAATAACCGTCACCTTTTTGTCGCCAATGGACATCTCAATGACTGCCGTGTCAAACCCGGCTATCACCTCTCCGCCACCTACGGTAAACTTCAGCGGTTCACGCTCTGCCGATGTGTCGAACATCGTACCATCATCAAGGGTTCCGGTATAATGAACTTTGACCGTATCCCCTTTTTTTGCCTGCGCCATACAACTCCTCCTTTTTAATTCTGATCAAAACAAGTTAAACCCATCTTACAACATCAATTTTTATAGTGCTCCGACGCTGCTGGCCGTCTCCGATTCCATAGTCACTTTCGGCAGGAAACCCGGATAGTTGAGCCTCAAAAATGCAATCAACTCTTCACGAACCAGACAGCGGAGATCCCACAGCTCCGCAGAATTCCCGGCACTGACCAGCGCCCGTACTTCAACCGACTTGTCGGTGGCATTGGTCACCTGCATTTTTGCCACCCGCTTGTCCCACAGTGGTGTAGAGGTGACAATCCTCTCCAGCTCTTTGCGGAGAATGTCTGGCGGAAGCGCATAATCAATGGAGAGAAAAACCGTCCCAAGCAACTCTTGCGATGTTCTGCTCCAGTTCTGAAAAGGACGTTCAATAAACCAGGTAATAGGCAGAATCATCCGCCGCTGATCCCAGAGCTGCACCACCACGTAGGTGAGGGTAATCTCCTCAATTTTCCCTTTCTCGTTCTCCACCACAACCTCATCTCCAATACTGATCGGCTGGGTTATAGCAATCTGAATGCCGGAGATAAGCGTTGTCAAGCTCTTTTGGGCTGCAAAACCAAACATGACACTCACAATACCTGCCGAAGCAAGAATACTCAGCCCAACCTGACGAACCGTATCGAAAGTCATCAGCACACCGGCAATGGCAAGGAGCACACAGAGCGCATTCAAAATCTTGCGGGCAAGGTTCACATGCGTGGCAATTTTT
This sequence comes from uncultured Chlorobiaceae bacterium, assembly GCA_903994365.1. GTDB lineage: Bacteria > Bacteroidota > Chlorobiia > Chlorobiales > Chlorobiaceae > Chlorobium. The sequence continues at coordinate 25,375 of CAJEXL010000005.1, forward strand.
CGTGCTGCCTCATTTTCACCTGCCTTTACTGCATAATACTGAAGAATAAACTGCTCCAGCACCATGAGCGAGCGCATGATGAACCATACTGTCCCGATAATGGCAAGAACAAGAAGCGCATGGTTCAGCAGCTCTGCAGTAGCCGAAGAGAGTGGGAAATAATGGACAAGAATTCCGAGACCAATAAGGGAAACAAGCAGCCGGAACGGCAATGCCAGAATCTCAAGCGGAATAGTGAATCCCCTTATTGCTGAACGGAGCAGAGCTATAACTTTAACAAAGAGCGAATTTGCCCCAAAATAAAACAGCAGGGCAAAGAGCACAATGAGTGAGGGTATCAGATAACCCCCCTGAAGCAGATCCCATAAATTCATCGTCTCTCCGGTTGTTTGATCAACCTACCCTTTCATTCTTTCAAATTCACTCTTTGAGCGACTCACACAATCCTCTATGGCCATACCACCAAAATAGTTGCCGGTGATGAAAAGATTTGTTTTGCCTTTCAGCATGGCATTGCTCTTTTCATGCCACTGATGATGACCCATACGCAGGGATGGAACGGTATTGATTTTTGAGACCGTATGCTCTATTTTTGAAAAGCTCACTCCAAGTACTTCGGTAATCCTTGCCCGCTTTGTCTTGTCATCAAGACCTGGCTTGAAATGGAAAGCAAAACCTCGATAGTTGTCATCAGGAACGGTATCGCGGGAAACAATCGAGAAAAAGATATCGTTTGGAGAAATAATAGCCGCAATTGGCTTGAGCTTGACATTCTCTTTACGGACAATAACGCCGATGGAATCAACCTCAGCCGCCTTGAGTTGGCCAAGATGGTTGGCTATATCGGGATGGATATCCCACAGCAGCTTTGATGCAACCGCAGATGGCGTTGCAATAACAAGCTTTTTGGCAGAATACTCTCCGCCATTGGCGCTCCTGATCTCATACAAACCATTCTCATACTTGACAGAGTTTATATCTTGACTGGTAAACAGGTTAAGACCACTCTTTGCGGCAATCACCCGGGCAACGCTCTGCATGCCACCCTTGAACGTATAGTTCTTCAGCATATCCTTTCTTTTTTCGCGGCTCTTGAACATCATGTCAGCCGGAAAGTCATCGGTTTTTTGTGAAGGAACTGCATTGAAAAAGTGGCTTATCACGTTATTATAGTTCTTTTCACCTACAATTTTTGAATAGTAGGATTTGACGCTCTGGCCATCTTTTTTGAGCTTGAAAATATTCGGGCCATTAAGCAGCAACTCAACAATATTAAGCTGAGAGACGATGGACTTGATCTGGTCGTTCACCAGCAGAGTAAATGGAACCTTTTCGCGTGGAATGATGGTCTCTGTGATGCCGCATGAGTCAACGATGTCGAGCAGATTCTGATAAGAGCTGTAACAGGTGTGCGCTCCAAGTTCCAGCCAGAACTTTTTCCCGTTTGCGCTGTACTGTGGAGAGGAAAATGAGCCTCCAATCGTATCACTCTTTTCAAGCAGCGTGGTTTTCATGCCAGCCTGCACGCAATAATAGGCAAGGGTGAGGCCACTTATACCACCGCCAACAACAACAACATCGTTTTGCATCATAACAGAAAAGGAGTTACATGATAACTATGAAAAAACAGGAGTGGCAGAACGGCTACAGGAGCCAAGCCACCCAGGGACAATCAAAAACTTGCGCTGCAATTTAATGAAATCAGGGAAGAAGACCGCTTGTGTCAGGGCTGTTTTTCATCTTCCCGATAGTTTTGCGAGTAGCGCACATAATTTTCAGGCGACTCCTCAATATTTCGCCGCTCCGCATCAGTAATCGGGCGCATCACCTTTGCGGGCACACCGGCCACAAGCATCCCTGAAGGAACGGTAAAACCCTGCCGCACGAGTGAGCCTGCGGCAACAATCGACCACGGTTCGACAACACAGTCATCCAGCAGCACGGCACCCATGCCAATCAGCACATAATCCTTCACCGTACAGGCGTGGAGCACCGCACCATGGCCGATGGTCACGCAATTACCGATAGTCAGCGGGCCAGTATCGTGCGTAACATGCAGCGTCGCATTATCCTGAACACTGGTTTTTTCGCCGATGCGGATAGGACAGACATCGCCTCTCACCACGGCATTGAACCAGACGCTCGAATGAGCGCCTATATGCACATCGCCAATCACAAAAGCACCATCGGTCAAAAAAACCGATTCATGCAACTGCGGCCACATTCCCTTGTAAGGCTTCACTTTTCCCATATAAAATAATCAGTTAGAGTTATTCCGCCAATTTATAGAGAGTCAACTGAACAATAATAAACAACAGAAACCGGAATAAATGCAAATCATTCTCGTTATCTTCAGGAACTTCTACCCTTATTCCTAAACTGGACAGAACAATGCTCAACGCAAAACTGCGAATAGCCCAGATTGATTGCACACTGGCCAATTTTGATGAGAATCTTGCCAGTCATTGCACCCTTGCTGAAGAGGCTATCCGGGATGGCGCCGATGCCATCGCCTTCCCTGAACTCTCGCTGACAGGGTATAATGTGCAGGATGCCGCACAGGATATTGCCATGCACATCGAGGATTCGCGGTTCAATCCGCTGCGCGAACTGAGCAGGAAAATCTGCATCATCTGTGGTGGCATTGAGCTAAGCAACGATTACGGCGTCTATAACTCGGCATTCATGTTTGAGGAGGGAGTGGGCCGCAGCATCCACCGCAAAATCTACCTGCCGACCTACGGCATGTTTGAAGAGCTGCGCTACTTTTCAGCCGGTCAACAGATCAAGGCTGTCACCTCAAAACGGCTCGGCAAAATCGGTGTCGCCATCTGTGAGGATTTCTGGCATGTCTCGGTGCCATACCTGCTCGCCCACCAGGGTGCCAAGCTGCTCTTGGTGCTGATGTCGAGCCCGTTGCGCATGTCGCCCGGCAGCGGCAATCCAGCAATTGTCACCCAATGGCAAACCATCGCCTCTACCTATTCGTTTCTCTTCAGCAGCTACGTCGCCTGCGTCAACCGTGTGGGAAATGAGGACAGCTTCACCTACTGGGGCAACTCCTCAGTAACAGGCCCGGAAGGGAGTGTAATCTGCGCCGCACCCCTCTTCAAGCCTTGTGTGATAGATGCAGCTCTTGACGTTACCGAAGTTAAACGCACTCGCTTGCATTCATCTCATTTTCTGGATGAGGATCTGCGTTTGATCGGAGCTGAGCTGAATGAGATTATTGCAAAGGGGCGGCAAAGGTGACAAGGGGTGTATCGCTGATTTTACATGAATTCATTGACGAAGGTATGCTTCGGGCAACAGAGCCAACACAATACGAATAAGCACTCAGCACCAGGTTATCAGGGAATCCTTATCGAAATCGCTCTTTGCACCTCTTCATTGAACAGGTTTCTGCTTTTTTTATGAACCAATTCTTGCGGATTCCTTACTATAAACGCATAAAGGCAGCCTGAAAAGCTGCCTTTGTTTACTGCAAGTAGTTGCAACTCTACTGCCAGCCGTTTACCATTTTAAAGATCTCCCTGTCACCAATCGGCACAGGAATTGACGCTATTGGCTCATCCTGCACCAGGGTGTCGGCAATTTCATTGTATGGTACCAGGCACTCGGCTTTTCCTGGGGTATCCTCCATGGCAAAAAGGGTTTTTCCGGCAAAGCGGCTTTTGCGGATTAGTTCGTGATAGGGCACTTTGGCGAGAAGCCGGGTTCCAACTTTTTCAGCGAACTGGTCAAGCATATTGGTGCCTCCGCCAGTGGTATAGTCAACACGGTTGGCAACAATTCCGGCAAGTTTCACCTTGTAACGCACACTTTTCTGCTGAATGGCCATGCAGAGGCGATTGGCAGCAAAGATGCTGTCAAAGTCGTTGGTGGCAATAATGATGGCATAATCGGAATAGTTGAGCGGGGCGCTGAAACCGCCACAAACAACGTCGCCAAGCACGTCAAAAAGGATAACGTCATACTTGTCGTAGAGACCAAGCTCCTGAAGCAGGGTGACGGATTCACCAACCACGTAACCACCGCAGCCACTTCCGGCAGGCGGGCCACCAGCTTCAAGGCAGTCTATGCCTGCAAATCCGGTTTCGATAATATCCTCGGCACTCAGCTCCTCGTGGTGAAAATCGACCTCTTCAAGAGCTTCGATAACAGTTTTTTGCAGTTTTCCGGTAATGGGAAAGGTGCTGTCGTGCTTTGGATCGCAGCCGATCTGCAGTACTTTGGCCCCTTTCAGGGCAAGCGCTGCTGAAATGTTGGCACTTGTGGTGCTTTTTCCTATACCGCCCTTACCATATACCGCCAGAACTAAACTCATAATATTTAACAGAAGAATATGATTGATAAAATAATCTTATCCACCAAGAGACTCTTTGGCTTTCCGAAACACCTCAACGGTGATAACTGGCTCGCCTATACCCCGGGCAAAGTTCTCTGTATTCTTTCGCACCTTTTTGCGAACGAAAAATGGCACCTTCTTCAGCATGGTTTCAGCCTCATCGCTCCACTTCATCTCTCCATCATCGGAAATTTCGCTGGCCTCGGGTACAACAGCCGAGGCTCTCTCAACCGTTGAAGAGAGCTCCCCATTGCTGTCTGACTGGGCCACATGAGCCTCTGTGGCTTGTGCACTCTCGTCATACTCCAGACCTGCATCACCAAAAAAGTCGATGAGGTGCTTTTCGAGGCCAAGTTTACAGGAGAGATAAACTCTGTCGGCAATAACATCAGCTCCGGCAAAGCCAAAAAATGGATAGTAACCGAGAAGATGGTTTTCAATATGGGTTGGTGGGCAAACCACCATGCAGGGCACATCAAGCTTTCTGCAACTGTGACGTTCCATCTGTGTGCCGCAGACCAGATCAGGCATCTCATCTTCAATAACCTGGGCCACATCCTGAAAGCGATCGGTCACCATAAGCGCACCGGGAAGGTATCCCTCAAGCTCTTTGCGCACCCAGTCGGCATGCTGTTCGAGGTAGGTTCCTGCACCGATAATCTGCATACCGAGCTCGTCGCGCAAAAACTTGACAATGCCGACGGTATGGGTAGCATCGCCAAAAACAAAGGCCTTTTTATTGCTGAAGCTCTCCATGTCAGCCGTACGGGCAAACCATGGAACACCGCTCGGAGCGCTGAGGCCATCAAGCGAAAATGCCTTGAGATTCGGCATAGACAGAGCAGGAACGCCCCGTTGAGCAGCTATTGCATTCAGCTTTTCAATGAGCGAGCGAAGCCAGGCCATGGTGGGTTCGACGCCGAGGGGCGCTTGAGTAAGCGATGGCATGGAGAAGCTCTCTTCAAGATATGCGGCTGCGTTGACACCGATTTCCTGATAGGGGGCAATATTGAGCCATGCAGCAGGAAGTCTTCCAAGATCCTCAATGCTGCTTCCCCATGGTGCAACAACATTGACCGTGATGCCCAGCGTCTGCAACATACGGGTGATACTGGTCAGATTGGCGCGAAGGTGAAAGCCAAGTGAGGTAAAGCCAAGAATGTTCACCGATGGAACTGGCGTTTTTTCCTGAGTGACTGCGTAACGCTTCACCAGTTCAGTAAAGAGGCCATCTGCGGCCTCATTTTCCGAAACCCTGAAGGGGTTGAGTGCATAGACCATCAGGCGTTCGTTCGGCACACCTGAATGGGCGGCAAGCTGATGGAGATCCTCCTGAAGAAGAGCCGTGCTGCAACTTGGCGCAATGACAATAAGTTCTGGATGGTAGTGGTTATCAACCTGCTGCAAGGTGGTCGGAAGCCGTGAGACTCCCTGCGCAAGGTCTCTGCCGCGAACGACGCTTATGGATAAACCAGGGAATTGCGGAGTTCTTTCAAGCATGGTATAGGTGGCCGTAATGTAATCATCGCCCTGCGGGGCGTGATAGACGGTGTGAACCCCTTTCATACTGTTGGTGACTCGGCTGATACCATGAAGGGCTGTCCCCTCATAGAGCCAGAAAGCTAAGCGCATACTTCTATAACGTTTGTTGTTGCATTTCTTTGCAGTAAATTATTCGGCACTCGGCATAATACCTTCAAGCCACACTTTTTCATCAAATGCTGGCAGCTTGCTGCGACGCTGAAGTGGTGAAACAAAGAGATTGGCAAGAGAGATAACTCCTGACCAACTGTGAATTGGCATAAGCATGAACTCCATGCTCCACTTCACAACAAAACCGTTCCCAACAAACGGGTTGGCTGTCATCAGTGAAGTGACAATAAGATCGGGTTTAATGCGCCTGACATCCTCAAGCTGGCGATGAAAATTTGGTTGTTCAACAACTCTCACCCCGTCAAGAGCCTGAAGCTCACGAGCGTGAAACTTTTTGATGATATAGGCGCTGCTGCACTCCACAACATCGGCACCGGCGTTGTGAAGAAAACGTGCAAGCGGCAGCTCCATCATGGTATCTGCGGTAAAAAATACTTTTTTACCCTTCAGGAGGTCAGTCTGTTTGCGAATCTTCTCCCATGCGGCTTTTTCACGATCGCGAAGATCAACGGTAATCCCGAATTCACGGGCGAGATCTTCCCAGAATGCTCTGGTGCCATCGGGACCAAAGGGAAAGAGCGAATGAAGAACGCTGCATCCCCGTTCACGGGAAAGCTTGACGGCTACTCTTGAAAGATAGGGTTGAATGGGAGCCAGAACGGTATCGGGGCCAATGGCCGGCATTTTGTCGAAACGGGATTCAGGAAGAAATCCACCAACTGGAATCCCAAGCTCTTCTGCCTCGGCCCTGAGGTCATCCGCAGTCGAATCATTGATCGACCCGAGAAAGACCACTTTTTTCTCGCCAGCAGGTGCCTGTGGACAAAATGGCACCAGTGCGGCAAGCACAGAATCTTCAGCCTGGGTAAAATTATAGACGAGACCACTGGCAGGAACGAAAAGTACAGGAACTTCGGGAGTACTGAGATGGTGAGCCAGGCCTTTGAAGTCAACCTTCATTACCTCGGGAGTACATGAAGAGAGGAGAAAAATAACCGACGGGTTATGATCAGCCTTGATTTCACTGATAATTTCCTGAAGCGTCGGCTCATTCTTGGAAAGGTCTCCCTCCTCCATGAGGGCAATGCCAAAGCGCGGTTTGGCGAAAATCATCATGCCAAGAGCATTCTGCAAAAAATGGGCGCAGGTATGCGTTCCAAGGATGAGAAAAAAGCTGTCCTTGATCTTCTGATACATCCAGCCAACACAGGCCAGACCACAAAAACTGTGTGTGACGTTATCTTCCTTGATTATCTGAATATCACCGGGAACCTGCATCATTACTTTTTTCTGTTGAGTAGTTACTGGCCTGAGCAAGCCCTGTTACTGCTGGCCAGACATAAAGAAGGTGAAGATAAAATATTTTCGGTAATCCCCCTACTCTCCCGACTCGCTTGTCGGGGCTATTTTAGCTTTAACTGATGCTGTTTTTTCGCCAAGACGGACTGCTCGATCACGACGGTCGTCAATTTTTATGACGGTATAAACACGCTTGCCGCCCCGGCTAAATGAGTATTCGTGAAGATTGAACGCAAGCTCGAAAAGTAGTTGCGCTGGCCCTTCGACAGTCGTACCCATATCATGCAACCGGTAACTGCAACCACTTGCTGCGAGAATCTCCTGCAGCCCGGCCACAAAGCCACTAAGGCTCCCCTCCTTGCTGTCGAGGGGAAGAACTGCAATATCCATCAACGCCATAACTACTAACTGGTGATTTATTGAAAAACCGTCTCTTCGCGTCCTGGGCCAACCGAAATAAAGGTAACCGGTATCTGAAGTTCATTCTCGAGGAAGGTCACATAATTCTGTGCTTCAGGCTGCATCTCCGCAAATGTTCTTGCCTGAGCGTTCGAGGCCATCCAACCTTTCATGGTGGTATAGACCGGCGTCACTCTGGCAAGCGTCTGGTGATCGGTCGGGAAATCGTGAATCTCTTTGCCATCAAGCATATAGGAGGTACAGGCCTTTATCTCTTCAAAGGTATCAAGCACATCGAGTTTGGTAAGGGCTATTTCCGTCACACCATTGACCGTCAATGAATAACGGAGGGCAACAAGGTCAATCCAGCCACAGCGACGTTTTCTGCCGGTCGTGGCGCCGAACTCATGGCCGATCTTGCCAAGAAGCTCACCGGTCTCATCAAGAAGTTCAGAGGGAAAGGCTCCATTGCCAACTCTGGTCATATAGGCCTTGCTGACACCAATCACCTTGCCAATATAGTTTGGAGCTATGCCGGAACCGGTACAGGCGCCTCCGGAGGTGGGATTTGAAGAGGTGACATAAGGATAGGTGCCATGATCAACATCCAGCAGGCAGCCCTGGGCACCCTCAAGCAGAACGGTTTTACCCTCCTGAAGCTGACGGTTCAGATAGAGCTGAGTGTTGGTCACATAGGGGTCAATAATCTTGTCGAACTCTTCGTACTCCTGCACCATGAGCTCCACGTCAAGCTCTTCTTTCTCATAAATATTTTTGAAAAGCTTGTTCTTGGCTGCAAGGTTTTCGCGGAGCTTCTCCTGCAGCACTTCCGGACTGAGAAGGTCAACAACACGTATACCCTTGCGGGCAAACTTGTCCTCATAGCTTGGGCCAATTCCCCGACCGGTCGTGCCAATCTTCTGGTCGCCCTGGGCTGTTTCATGCAGGGAATCAAGGAGTTTATGATACGGCATGATGAGATGCGCATTATGACTGATAAAGAGCCTGCCCGTAACCTCATAGCCAAGTTCCTCAACCTTTTTTATCTCTTCGAGAAGCGCTACCGGGTCGATTACCACGCCATTACCGATAACACAAACACATCCTTTGTGGAATATTCCGGATGGAATCAGATGCAGTACGACGGTTTTATTATCGAAACAAATCGTATGACCGGCATTCGCCCCTCCCTGATAACGGACAACGATATCGTACTTGTCCGAAAGATAGTCTACAAGCTTTCCTTTACCTTCATCACCGAACTGTGTGCCGACAATAACAGTTGCCGACTGCGACGGAGTCCTGAATTTTTTTGATTCCACGACGGTTGTTTTTATTGAGAGATATAGTGATCGAAATGAGCAAGAAGCTCGCTTTTTCCCTTGCCCGAAAAAGATGAATAATTTACAATAAATTTGGCTTTTGTCGCAGTGCTTTCCATAATGCGCCGAGCCTGTACCTTTTCCTTCTGAGTAAGCTTGTCATACTTTGTCAGCACAATCCCGTAGGGCCTTTCATGAAACTCCAAAAAGTCTATCATCGCCCTGTCGGACTGCATTGCAGGATGACGGGAATCAAGCAGAAGCACAATCAGTGAAATGGATCTCCGACGCTCAATAAAGGAGGCGAGCAGATGACCCCATGCCGCCTTTTCTGCCTGGGCGACAGCGGCATAACCATACCCTGGAAGATCAACAAAATAAAACTCATTGTTGATCCGAAAATAGTTGATCAACCTGGTTTTACCGGGAGTTGAGCTGGTTTTGGCAAGACCTTTCACTCCTGTAAGCGAGTTGAGCAGCGTAGACTTGCCTACATTTGACCTGCCGGCAAAAACTATCTCTGGAGATGACTCTTCCGGGAGACCGGAAAGGGCGGAAGCACTGATGTAAAAGGAGGCAAAAGTAATTTTCATACACAGGTGAGCGGTCTCGAAAAAAGAGCAATAAAAAGGAAGCTAAAAACCTTGCGTTAAAAACCCAAATGTTTAACTTTCATCCAGTTTTTTAGACGCAACAGCCTCACCTCACTCCAAGAATAAGGAAGAACAGCAGAAGATGTCACTCTTCATTTATAACTCACTCAGCAGAACAAAAGAGAAGTTTGAGCCATTCAATCCGGGGGTTGTAAGCATGTATGTGTGCGGCCCAACGGTTTATGGGCACTCCCATCTTGGCCATGCCAAAAGCTATGTCTCATTTGATGTTGTTGTTCGCTGGCTTCGTCAGAGCGGATACCGCGTAAAATACATTCAGAACATTACCGATGTAGGCCACTTGACAGATGATGGCGATGAGGGAGAAGACAAGATCATGAAACAGGCCTCATTGGAGAAAACAGATCCTATGGAGATTGCGCAGTTCTATACGCGCAGTTTTTATGAGGATATGGACAAGCTTGCCGTCATGCGCCCCAGTATAGCACCCACTGCGACCGGCCATATTCCTGAACAAATTGCCCTGATTGAAAAACTGATGGCAACTGGCCACGCTTACGAGGTAGAGGGTAACGTCTATTTTTCGGTCAAGTCATTTGATGACTATGGCAAACTTTCGGGGCGCACAGATCAGGAGGCGCTGCAATCAGGCATCAGGGTAGGTCTCCGATCAGAAAAAAGGGATCCCTCCGATTTTGCACTCTGGAAAAAAGCGGACGAGAGGCACCTGATGAAATGGAATTCTCCCTGGAGCATCGGCTATCCTGGATGGCATCTCGAGTGTTCAGCCATGTCCATGAAATATCTGGGAGAGACGATTGATATTCACGGTGGTGGAATGGAAAACAAGTTTCCACACCATGATTGCGAAATTGCCCAGTCTGAGGCGGCGACAGGAAAGCCTTATGTCAGGTTCTGGATGCACAATAACATGGTGACGATCAATGGGGTAAAAATGGGTAAATCCCTTAAAAACTCAGTCAACCTGAAAGATATCTTCAGGGAGAGAGACCCGCTGGTAATCCGATTCTTTATTCTTCAGTCACACTACCGTTCACAACTCGACTACTCTGAATCTGCGATAAAGGCATCGACGACCGGCCTTGAGAAACTGCTTGAAACCCGGCGACGCCTCCACCAGCAACAAACAGGCAGTGGAGAGTTTGATGTTTCGCCGTTCTCGATGCGTTTCACTGAGGCAATGAACGATGATTTCAATACACCGGTAGCTCTTGCTGTACTTTTCGACCTCTCCAAAGCCATTAATGCTGCCCTGGATCGTCAAGAGGGGGTATCCGAGAGATCACGCAAAGAGGTTGAAGCACTCCTCGACTACGCCGGAAAAAAGACTTTGGGAATCTTCGATGAGAATAATCGGGAGCTTAACGAAGAGAGCAAAGAGGATACCAAAAGAATTGGTGCGATTATGGATATTCTCTTTGAATTGAGAGCAGAAGCAAGAGAGCAGAAGAATTTTGCACTCAGTGACAAGATACGAGACCTCCTGCTCGTAAAGTGTGGCATTGAGATCAAGGATACAAAAGATGGGCCTGTGTGGTCAGAAAAATAGAGAGATATACCAATAACGCTCCCCGCCGCTGGCAGGGGGGTATCTGTTTAAGGAACAAGTCCGCATACGGCGGAGAAGTTAACGCCGATGGGTTAAAGATAATCGTTGAGCCCCTCACGCCGAAGAATATCGACAACTTCACGAACCCGATGAGACTCTCCTTTGCGGCATATCAGCAAAGCATCATCAGTTTCAACAATAATCACATCCTCTATCCCGATGGTGCAGATGACCTTGCCTGAGGGATTTTTGACAAAGACATTCTTGCAATCAACCTGCACCACCCGATTATCGGGGTGAAGGCCAGAAAAGAGACTCCGGCTTCCGGCAACTTTAAGAACTTCATCCCAGCATCCGAGATCAGTCCACCCAAACTCACCCGTCAGCACAAAAACCTTATCCGCCTTCTCCATAATACCATAATCTATGGAACGAGGGTGAATCCATGAATAGACATCCTCAATAACCTTATGCTCCCGCTCAGTACCAAGACTCTCATAGATGTCGAGAAGATCTTTGTACAGATCAGGCATAGAACGCTCAAACTCCCTTGCTATGGCATCAATGTGCCAGATAAAGATCCCGCTGTTCCAGTAAAAGTCCCTGCTCTCAAGAAAAACTTCAGCAGTGGCAGAATCAGGCTTTTCAGCAAATGCCTTCACCCTGAAGAGTTGACAATCAAGACTCTCGGAAAAAGGAGCTGGAAGTGAAAGCTCTCCGTCAGCCTGAATGTAGCCATAGGCTGTTTCGGGACGGTCAGGTTTAATGCCGAGAGTTACAAGCCCTTTTTTTTCCCGGGCAATCTCGATTCCTGCCTCTACAATTTTAATAAAAGCATGATCGTCGAGCACGAGATGGTCAGAAGGAAGCACAATGGTGACAGCATCAGGATCCCTCTTTTTAATATGTGCTGTTGCGAGAGCAATGCAGGGAGCCGTGTTGCGGCTTGAAGGCTCCACAATAATATTACCTTGTTGAAAGGTGCCGAGTATCTCAGAAAGAAGTGTACGACCACGTTCACTGGTGATGATAAAGATATTCTCTTCAGGCACCAACCCAGCTATACGCCGTAAGGTTTTAGCAATCATTGTCCCATCATCAAGCAGGTCAACAAACTGCTTGGGCATTTTTCTTCTCGAAACTGGCCAGAGCTTCTTTCCGAAACCCCCAGCCATAATCACAGCATAAACATGACTGCCTGATATTTCACTCATAACACTGCTTTTCTTAACTACTTCCCTGGATAATATAACAAGGTCTGAACCCTAAACGGGTAATTTACTATTATTTCTATTCAAACGCGGGATAACCTCTGCCCAAATATCAATTGCAATTTGTCATTCATGCTAAAATATCGTTTTTTGATCAAAACAACTGAAATGATAAAGATGGAATGCCATGACCATGAAATCCCTGAATGATGATTTGAAGACACTGACGGCATTGTGTACTGAACAAGGAATTGATATTGCACCCGTGATGCTGGAGCAATTGATACATTATCGTGATTGTCTGGAACAGTGGAACAAAAAAATAAATCTTATAAGCCGAAAGGAAGATGCACCGGTCATCATCAAACATATCTTTCACTCACTCTTGATCACTCAGCACCACTGCTTCTTTGAAGGTGAGCAGGTGCTTGATTTAGGAACTGGAGGGGGGCTTCCTGGCATCCCGCTCGCTATACTCCATCCAGGAACAAGGTTTGTACTTGTTGATGCAACAGGGAAGAAAATTGCAGCTTGCCAGGATATGATCAAGCAGCTTGGTCTGAAAAATGCTGTTGCGATACATACAAGAGTCGAAGAGCTGAAGGGCTTCGTATTTGATGTAGTACTTTCAAGACAGGTGGCACCGCTTGAAAAGCTTTGTGCCTGGTCCGAAAAACTGTTGAAACCAAAGGGGGTTTTAATCTGCCTGAAGGGAGGAGATCTCGAAAGCGAAATAGCCAAAGCACTATCACAGGAGAACGTTATGAGCAACTTTCCTGCAAAGGTCGAACTCCATCCAATCCATGGAGTAAATGCCTATTTTACAGAAAAAAAGATAGTCATTGCTCGAGGATAATACTTTCCTGTAAAGCAATGACCATCAATGACCGTTCATGAATCAGGAACGAGAAAAAGTTATTCAGCAGAAGCAGTAGCTTTTTCGGCAGTTTTTTTGGACCCTTTGACTCGTTTTGCACGATCCTGCTTGCCTGCCTTTGGAGTAGTTGATGGCGCTTCGGTATAATCAACTAACTCTATAACAGCCATTTTGGCTGCGTCTCCATAGCGTGGAGCGAGTTTGATAACTCTGGTATAACCACCATTGCGTAAACCGACCTTGGCCACTATCTCTTCAAAGAGAATCCGAATCGCCTGTTTATCACGAATATCCTTAAATATTTCACGCTGTGCATGAACGGTACCTTTACGGGCTTTTGTAATTATCTTCTCAACGACCCTGCGAGTCTCTTTTGCTTTGGCCTCTGTCGTCTCAATACGCTTGTAAACAAGCAATTGTGTCGAGAGATTACTGAGTGTTGCCTTTCTATGGGCTGCTGTTCTTCCGAGTTTTCTTGCTGGCTTGACTTTACGCATGACAATTTCCTGATCTCAAAATTCTAAAAAACGGTAACTAATCCTCTTACTTCATCTGATATCTGGTAATATCCATACCAAACTTCAAATCAAACTTTTCAAGCTGCTCTTTCAGTTCTGTAAGCGACTTCTTTCCAAAATTCTTGTAATTAAGCAATTCATCTTCCTTATGGGAGACAAGCTCACCGATAGTATCAATCTCTGCAAGTCTGAGACAGTTGTGCGAACGAACCGAAAGATCAAGGTCTTCAATTTTGGTATGAAAAAGACGCCGCATGGTCTCGAACTCATCGTCCTGCTGCTTGAACTCCTCTTCTGTAAACTCATCCTCAGTTGGAGAGAAATTTGCAAAGAAAGTTACATGCTCCGTAATGACCTTTCCAGCAAGACTGATAGAGTCGTCGGGGGTAACAGAACCGTCTGTTTCGACATCAAGAATCATTTTCTCATAATCGGTACGCTGCCCTACACGGGTGTTCTCAACCGTAAACTTTACATTCCTGATTGGAGTGTAGATGGCATCAATAGCGATATACCCTATCGGCATGCCTTCTGGCCTGTTTTCTTCAGCAGGAATATAACCTCTGCCTCGGCCAACATAAATGTCTATTTTGAGAGTCACACCGTCATTTACTGTAGCAACATGCATATCCTTGTTTAACACCTCGAACTCACCTTCCTGGGCAATAATATCACCGGCAGTGAAGTCCTTCGGACCTACAATGGTCAACGAGGTCTTGCAGTTCCTTTTACAGGTTGACTTGAATCGAACCCTCTTAAAATTAAGAACAATTTCGGGAACATCTTCACGCACCCCATCAATAGCAGCAAACTCGTGAAAGACGTTATCTATTTTAATTCCTGTTATTGCAGTTCCCGGAAGTGAGGCAAGCAGAACCCTTCTCATTACATTTCCGAGCGTCACTCCATAACCGCGTTCGAGCGGCTGCGCAATGAACCTGCCGAAAATGTCAGTATGGGTTGCTTCGTCGACCTCTATTTTTGCAGGCATCTGCATTTGGTATATCATAGTATTTATACCTTAGAATTCATTAAAATCACTTCGAGTATAATTCAACAACCAACTGTTCGTTGAATGGTTCCTGTACGTCCACTCTCTCTGGAACACTCAGAAAAACAACCTTCTGATTTGCCTTGTCGACCTGTATCCAGGAAGGAATGCGGGATTCCGGAGCTTTATTGAGGGAATCAGTAACGGCTCCCATTTTTTTGCTTCTCTGGCGAAATTCAATCAACTCTCCAGGGGAGACGCTATAGGAAGGAATATCCACCTTCTTTCCGTTGATAAGGAGATGACCGTGTGTTACAAGCTGACGGGCACCTGATCGTGATGGTGCAAAGCCTGCACGATAAACAACATTATCGAAGCGACGTTCAAGCAGCTTGACGAGGTTATCACCAGTAATACCTCTCTGAGCTACTGCTTTCTGATAGTAATTACTGAACTGCTTTTCAAGAATACCATAAAGATATTTCATCTTCTGCTTCTCTCTGAGCTGGAGAGCATATTCAGAAACCTTCCCTTTCCTTCCTTGACCATGCTGACCAGGTGGAAATGGGCGTCTTTCGAGATATTTTTCAGCCTTTGGTGCAAGCGCAATACCTAACCTGCGAGATACTTTTGTTATTGAGCCTCTGAATCTTGCCATATCAATTACTTCATTGAAATTCTATGAATAGTATAAAATCAGACCCTTCTACGCTTGGGAGGTCTGCAGCCATTATGCGGTAGAGGTGTTATATCCTTAATCGTCCGCACGTCAAGACCTGCTCCCTGTAACGCCCTTATTGCTGCATCGCGTCCGGCGCCTGGCCCTTTAATAAAGACATTGACATGCCTCATACCAAGATCATAAGCTTCCTTGGCTGCGGCTTCAGAAGTCACCTGGGAAGCATAAGGGGTATTCTTTTTTGACCCTTTAAAACCATTTTTACCTGCACTCGACCAGGAAACCGTATTTCCCAGAACATCGGTAATGGTTACCATAATATTGTTAAAGGATGCCTTGATGTGTACAGCTCCTTCGGGGGTAACCTTTACTTTCTTTTTCTTCCTGCTTATTGTAGCCATGAACTTACATTCTTTAGTAATCGAAGTTTTATTGCCTGTACACTACTACTTCTTGACCGCCTTCTTCTTTCCTGCGACAGTCTTACGCTTACCTTTTCTGGTCCTTGAGTTAGTGCGTGTTCTCTGTCCACGAACCGGCAGGGAGCGACGATGACGAAGACCTCTGTAACAGCCGATATCCATCAAACGTTTTATGGCAGTCTGCTGCTCTCCGCGTGCCTGACCCTCAACTTTATACTCTTCTGCTATTATCTCTCTGATGGCATGTGCCTCTTCATCATTCAGATCAGAGATTTTTCTATCAGGTGCAATACCAGCTCGCTGCAAAATACTTTCTGCTGATGCTCTCCCAATACCATAAACATGTGTCAAAGCAATAACGGCATGTTTATTCAACGGCAAATTTACCCCAGCTATCCTCATATTCTCTTTAAAGTTCTATTGTTTTTCTGAAGATCAACCCTGTCGCTGCTTATGGCTTGGATTTACTTTGCAAATCACATATCTCTTGCCTTTGCGCTTAACAATGCGGCAATGCTCACAACGCTTTTTGATAGAAGAATATATTTTCATAATAAACCCGACATGCAATAATTAAACCAACTCATCCGAAATGTGAAAAGGTTTTTAATGTAATAAATAAAGATCTTAAAACCAACAGAGTGACGGCCTGTTTTGTCACTTATTTATACCTGTAGGTAATCCTTCCCTTGGTGATATCATAAGGTGATATCTGGACTTTAACCTTGTCACCTGGCAGTATCCTGATATAATGCATCCGTATTTTACCGGAAACATGGGCAAGTACCTCCAGACTGTTTTCAAGCCTCACCTTAAACAGGGCATTCGGAAGTGCATCCAGAATAACGCCTTCAATCTCAATTGATTCCTCTTTGGCCAAATTGTCTGCTCCTTTGTTTCGATAATGTGTTGTATGCGATTGAGAATATTTCCCTTAAAGAAAAGTACCTGTAAGTATCTCAGCTTTACCTGACCTTACGACTATCGTATGCTCAAAATGAGCTGAAGGTTTTCCGTCTTCTGTTACGGCTACCCAGCCACCACGCCGACTGACCGCCTTGCGAGATCTTCCAAGAGCAATCATCGGTTCTATAGCAAGGGTCATGCCTTCCCGAAGTTTAACTCCGGTATTTTTGCGTCCATAATTAGGAACAGCAGGATCTTCATGCAATTCACTTCCGATACCGTGACCAACCATGTTTTCTATTACACTGAATCCATAAGAACGTGCATAGTTCTCTATTGCTGATGAAATATCATGGAGGCGATTGCCAGCTACAGCCATGGCAATTCCTCTGGCAAGAGATTCACGGGTCGCATCCACAAGCAACTGTACCTTTTCATCAATCACTCCAAGTACAAAAGTTCTTGCGGCATCACCATGATAACCTCCCTTGTAAACGCCGCAATCGACGGAGACGATGTCTCCATCACGAATAATGCGTTTAGCACTCGGAACTCCATGAACTACCTCTTCATTGATAGAAACACAGAGTGTCGCAGGATATGGTGTTACATCGGGATCACTCTTGGGAACATAATTGAGAAAACTGGGAACTGCGTGATGATCACGAATATACTCTTCAGCCATCACATCAAGCTGTTTCGTGGTCATACCCGACTTAATCTCTGTCTGCAGGAGATCAAGAACCCTTGCAACCAAGGCTCCAGAATCTCGCATCAACTCAATTTCGCGTTCGCTTTTAATCGTGATCATAGGAGTCTCTTACCTGCTCAGGCGGCCCCGTGTTTTGCCAGATTTCATGAAGCCGTCGTAATGGCGCATGAGCAGATGGCTTTCAACTTGCTGGAGGGTATCAAGCCCTACACCAACAATGATCAGCAGACTGGTACCTCCAAAGAACTGGGCGAACCCCTGGGTTACATTGCCAAACTTTGTGAGAAAGGTTGGGAGAATTGCTATGATGGCAAGCGATATAGCACCTGGAAGGGTAATGCGTGTCAAAATATTATCAATAAAATCTGCGGTGCTTTTACCAGGCCGTACACCGGGTATAAACCCGCCCTGGCGGCGCATAGTATCGGCAACTTCCTTTGGATTAAAGGCAATAGCTGTATAGAAATAGGTGAAGAAAACGATCATGGTGCCAAACATAAGGGCATACCACCATGAGTCATAGGCCAACATACCCGCGATTCTCTGCATAACCTCATTTTCAGGAAAAAAAGAAAGAAAGGTACCAGGAAGAAACATGATTGACTGAGCAAAAATAATAGGCATAACACCGGCAGTGTTAATCTTCATCGGGATATACTGGGTACTGCCACCATAAACCTTTCGCCCTACAACCCGTTTGGCGTGCTGAACTGGAATTCGACGGGTACCAACGGTCAGCACAACAACGCAAGCAACGATAGCGGCCATCATTGCGAGTATAATTATCTCAATAATCCAGTTTTTACTGCCCAATGAGACGGAACGAAACTCGGCAACAAGAGACTGGGGAAACCTTGCAAGAATGCCGATCATAATTATGAGCGATATACCATTCCCGATTCCACGCTCTGTAATCTTTTCACCGAGCCACATGACGAAAACTGTAGCCGATGTCAGGAGAACAACAACGGTCAGAGTGAAAAAGAGACCGGGATCAGGAACTACCACCGTGCCAAATGAAGCCGGGCTGGCAAGGCTTACACTGACACCCCATGACTGAAGAATAGCGATCAAGACTGTTCCATATCGAGTCATCTGGCTGATTTTCTGCCTTCCATCTTCCCCTTCTTTCTGTAGTTTCTGGAAATAGGGAGTGACAGCTCCAAGCAACTGAACAATAATTGAAGCGGAGATATAGGGCATAATGCCCAGAGAAAAGATTGATGCCCTGGCAAAAGCACCACCTACAAAAAGATCGAACAATCCGAAAAGATCGTTTGAATGGGTCTGCGATGCGCCTGACACAGCAGCCGCATCAACACCCGGAATTGTAATGTGTGAACCAAGCCTGTAGACAAACAAAAGAAGAAGCGTATAAAGAATCCTCTGACGAAGTTCAGGGATTTTATTAATGTTCCTTATACTTTCAGTTAGCTTCATAGCGTCCTTTTAAGGAATTCAGGGCTTGATTGATTTTTTGGTTCTCTTGACCAGTTTTTCTTTTGGCTTCAGGAGCGCCTCTTCGTAAGAAAGGTCATTGACCTTACATGCTTCTTCAAGTGTACGGAATGCCTTGATAACCTCTCCTCCTGCTGCTGTAATTTTCTCTTCAGCGCTTTTGCTGAACGCATGTGCGGTAATCTTTACTGCACAGCTCAGCTCTCCATTACCCAGAACCTTGAAGTAATCAGCATTACTGGCATGAAGAAGGGCTTTAAGATCAAGGACTGTTATCTCATTCTCCAGCACACCATCCTGAATCCATTTATCAATCTGGGAAAGATTAACGGTATTAACAGGTTTTTTATCGATCGGGGTAAAACCAAATTTTGGCAACCTCCGATAAACCGGAACCTGTCCGCCTTCAATTAAGGGCCTTTTATAGCCGCTTCGCGACTGCTGGCCATTATTACCCTTGCCAGCCGTTGTTCCGTTTCCAGAACCTTGACCGCGACCGACACGCTTCTTATTCTTTACTGCGCCTTTTGCTGGACGAAGTGAACTTAGATCCATGATTTGAATTCCCAACTTGCTATTAGTAAAAATCCTAAACTTCTTCAACCTTGACCAAGTGTTGTACTACCCTGATCTGACCTCTGGTGCAAGCATTATCCTGCCTGTCAACACTGTAATTTGGCCTGCCAAGTCCAAGGGCCTGAATGGTGGCTTTCTGCTTTTTGGTGCCACCAATGACACTACGCACCTGGGTAATTTTTAATGTTTTCTCACTCATCTTCGTATTTATCTCTTTTAGCTTTCAAAAACCTCTTTCAGGCTCTTTGACCGTCTCTCTCCTACATCGTAGGCGTCTGACATACTCTGAAGACCTTTTATTGCAGCCTTAACTACATTATGTGGATTAGATGATCCCAGTGATTTGGTCAGAATATCGTGAATTCCTGCCATCTCAAGAACAGCTCTGACTGCTCCACCAGCAATAAGACCTGTACCGGGTGTTGCTGGCTTCATCATAACCTTTGCTGAACCATACTTGACAACAATCTGATGGGGTATTGTACCCTTGACAATTGGCACCTTAATCACATTTTTTTTTCCATCCTCAATACCTTTGGCAATTGCATCCTGGACTTCATTTGCCTTCCCCAGCCCATATCCGACATGACCTTCCTTATCTCCAACAACAACAATAGCATTAAATCCAAAGCGTTTACCGCCCTTAACGACCTTTGCTGTCCTGTTGATATGAACAAGCTTTTCTTTCAGATTTAATTCTCCGGGCCTGATATTTTTAGCCGATGTTTTAGCCATTTACATTCTCTTTGAAACGTTTTTAAAAAATCAGTCCTGCTTCTCTCGCACCATCAGCCAATGCCTTGACCCTGCCGTGATAACGAAATCCATTCCTGTCGAAAACAACATTTGTGATTCCTGCAGCAAGCGCCTTCTGCCCAAGCTGACTTCCTATAATACGGCAACGTTCCGATTTGGATCCCTGAAGCCCCTTATTCTCTTTTGACATTGTTGAAACAGCTAACACTGTTCGGCCGCTTGCATCGTCAATCAGTTGGGCATAAATCTGGGAGAGGCTCCTGTAGACACAAAGGCGTAACTTTGCCTCTGTACCACGGACACTTGCCCTGCTTCTATCCTTAATTTTCTGCCTCCTGGAGGCTTTATCGATCTGACTCATTCTCTTGAACCGTTGAATAATGTTATTACCTGACTACTTGAGAGCATCTATCACTCTTTACTTACCTGCGGCCTTACCTTCCTTGCGACGGACTATCTCACCTGCATATTTGATACCTTTGCCACGATAAGGCTCTGGCTTTCTGAATGATCGAATCTTAGCAGCAACCTGACCTACAAGAGCTTTATCAATGCCACTGACAAGAATAGTGACCTGATCAGGAACCTCAATCTTTACCTGCTCAGGTGCCTTGAAAAAGATCATGTGAGAATAACCAAGATTGAGTGCAAGAAGATCATTCTTCAGCTCGGCGCGATATCCGACACCAGCAATTTCAAGCTTTCTTATAAACCCTTTCGTAACACCTTCAACCATATTGTTGACAAGCATACGGTAAAGTCCATGCTGTGCTTTCGCCTTTTTGCTGTCATCAATCCTCTGTACAGTGACGACTCCACCCTCTTCTGAAATCGTTACTTGATCCGTAAGTCTCTGTTCGAGTGTACCCTTTGGACCCGTTATCCTGATGTTAGAATCGTTTATCTCTATCTTTGCCTGATTGCTCAGGGATATGGGCATTTTTCCTATTCTTGACATGGTATTCTAATGCTCTCTTGCTTATGAATTAATAGATACGGAACAGGATTTCACCACCGACCCCCTGTGCCCTTGCCTCTTTATCAGTTATAACCCCTTTCGATGAAGAGAGGATATACAACCCGAGACCTCCAAGATATTTTTTTATATCCTTTCCGTCATAAACACGTCGACCTGGTTTACTGACTCTCGTAATCTCCTTGATTGCGGGATCACCGTGTGCAGTATACTTGAGATCAATCCTGAGAAATGGAAATTTTTCTGTGGTTATGACCGTAAAACTTTTAATGTACCCTTTCTCCACGAGCAACTGGGAAAGATTTTCCCGAAGTTTCGAGTACGGGATATCGGTCGTCTTATTTTTTGCTCTTCCCGCATTTCTGATACGGGTGATATAATCTGCAATAGAATCCGTTACAGGCATAGCGAACGTTGGTTACTTTCGAAAATGAACAAATACCTCTCTTTGACTTGATAACAAGCGATCCTACCAGCTTGCTTTTTTAACACCAGGAAGCTTTCCTTCAAGCGCGAACTTGCGGAACATCTGCCTGCACAAACCGTATTTAGCATATACACTCCGACCTCTACCAGTTAGCACACAGCGATTACGAACTCTCGTAGCAGCACTGTCTCTCGGGAGCTTACGCAGTGCTTCATAGTCGCCAGCTTTAACGAGCTCTGCACGGAGGACTGCATATTTCGCTACAAGCTTTATTCTTTTCTCGTTTCTTGCTATAACGCTTTTCTTGGCCATCTGTTTTCTGAATTATTTAGTTGTTCTTCTTTTTGAATGGCATTCCAAGTTCCGAAAGAAGCACGTAGGCCTCCTCATCGGTAGAGGCTGAAGTTACAAAACTGATATCCATTCCGGATATTCTCGGCACTTTATCAATATCAATTTCCGGAAAAATAATCTGTTCTCTAACTCCTGCGGTATAATTTCCACGACCATCAAAACTGGTGTCGCTGAGACCTCGGAAATCACGTATCCTTGGAACGGCAAGACTGACAAAACGGTCAAAAAACTCGTACATGGCCTTGCGACGAAGTGTCACACGACAACCAATGGCTTGACCCTCGCGAAGCTTGAAGTTAGATATTGCTTTTTTTGATTTACGAGTCTGCGGTTTTTGACCCGTAATCTGGGCAAGCTCCTGAAGTGCGATTTCAAGGAGCTTCGGCTCTGCAGCAGCAGCACCGACGCCGATATTAATCGATATCTTTTTAAGTCTTGGAACTTTCATAACATTCTTGTACTGAAACCGCTCAATAAGAACTGGTGTCACTTTTTCTTTATAGAATGTCTCAAGTCTTGCCACTGAAGGATTTACCTGTGTCATCTCGTTACTCTTCTCCATCTTGTTGCTTTAATCAATTGATCAGGATGGTCTTGGTCATCCCGAAATTTAGTATAGAGGCTCAACTTTTCTTCACATTTGAAGAATGAATAGGGAATTCGCGCTCAACGATTGAACCTTGAGTCTGGCCTTGTGCTGGACGGGTATGCCGCTTCCTGATGTTAACGCCTTCCACAATAACACGACCCTTGAGTGGAAATACTTTTAGAATTTTCCCTGCTTTTCCTTTATCGTTGCCGCTTATAACGACGACAGAGTCATTCTTCTTGACGTGCAGCTTAACCTTTTTAATCCCTGTTTTCATTTTTCCCTGATATGATAGTATTTCATAAAATCCTGAGCGGGAGACGAGACTCGAACTCGCGACCAACAGCTTGGAAGGCTGTGACTCTACCAACTGAGTTACTCCCGCCTGAAACGCTTTATAATACTTCCGGCGCCAACGAAACAATTTTCATAAACTTTCTGTCACGAAGCTCTCTTGCGACTGGCCCAAAAATACGAGTACCCCTTGGTTCGCCCTGTGCATTAAGCAGAACAACGGCATTCTCGTCAAAACGGATATACGATCCATCTTTTCTGCGCGACTCTTTAACACAACGAACAACAACAGCCCTGCAAACATCCTTCTTTTTAACAATGCCACCGGGTACGGCTGCTTTAACTGATACTATAATCTGATCACCCAATGAGGCGTAACGCCTCCCGGTTCCGCCAAAAACATGAATACAGCGTACTTTTTTGGCTCCACTGTTATCGGCAACAACCAGATTTGTCTCTTTCTGGATCATCCTGTTTCAATCTTTAATAAATGTATAAAAACCTTCTTTTACCTGGCTTTCTCAAGAATTTCAACCAAGCGGCAACTTTTTCTTTTGCTCAAGGGACGACACTCAACAACTTTAACCAAATCACCAACTCCTGCCTCATTCTTTTCATCGTGAGCCATGAGCCGGGTTGTTTTCTTAAAATATTTCTTGTAAACCGGGTGCTGGACACTGCGCTCAATAGCAACAATACAGGCTTTATCCATCTTGTCGCTAACAACCTTGCCCGACCAGCTCTTTTTTCTTCCTCTCTCTGGAGCACTCTGATCCATAGTTACACTGCCCATTTTATTTTCTTCCATGTAATTAAACAATTTTATCGCTTGACACTACTTGTCAAACAGTCTGCTTTTCAGCCAAGGCAAGCTGGTGAAGCCGGTTTTTCATACGTGAAATGTCGCGTCTTGAATTCCGGAAAACCATCGGATTTTGCGGCTGCTCAATAACCTTAAAAAAATTAATATCGGCAAGTCTGTCTTCAAGCCCCTTGAGAAGATCAATCAACTCTTGCTTGCTTAATGCCGCAATTTCATACTTTTTCATAATAAGTAACCCTCTTGTCGAATTAGTTGCGCGTTAATCTTCGTAATCAGGACGAACAATGAATCTGGTCTTGATGGGCAGTTTTTTAGCTGCAAGCCTGAATGCTTCGGTAGCAACATCTTTTGGAACTCCATCAGCTTCAAACATGATTCTCCCTGGTTTTACTACCGCAACCCAAAACTCCGGCGAACCTTTACCAGAACCCATTCGTGTTTCTGCTGGTTTTTGCGTTACCGGTTTGTCCGGAAAAATCCTTATCCAGATCTTTCCATCTCTCTTCATAAATCTTGTCATAGCAACACGTGCGGCCTCAATCTGACGACTGGTGATCCATGCCGGTTCAATAGCTTTCAAACCAAATGAACCAAAAGATACCGTCGTACCACGACCTGAATTGCCTTTCATCCGGCCTCTTTGTGTCTTTCTATATTTAACTCTCTTCGGCATTAACATACAGGCAACTCCATTCTTTTTCTGATTGTATGGTACTTGATATTATTATCGCTTTGTACGATTGCGACGCTTTGCACGTGGATCTCGACTGTCACGTCCTCTTGCACCGGCATCACTTCTTCTATCCTTCATTTTCTTCATCTCTTCCTCCTCAATCGCATCAATACGCTGAACGAGAACTTCTCCTTTATATACCCATACCTTGATCCCGATGGTACCAGCAATAGTATGTGCAGTGACGCTCGCATAATCTACATTAGCACGAATAGTATGAAGAGGTATTTTGCCCTCTTTATACTGCTCGGAGCGTGCGATTTCTGCTCCACCGAGACGACCGCCACACTTGACCCTTACACCCTCTGCTCCCGAACGCATCGCCTGCTGGATAGCCTGCTTCATCGCTCTTCTGAAGGAAACACGATTCTCAAGCTGATAAGCAATATTATCGCCAATAAGTTGTGCCTCTATCTCAGGCTTGACAACCTCGACAACATCTATTTTAACCTCTTTACCAGTAATACGACTGAGCTCCTGGGAGAGGTTGTTAATCTCTTCGCCTTTTCTTCCGACTACAGCTCCAGGGCGAGCTGCATAAATATTTATTTTTACGTGCTTTGTTGTTCTTTCAATAATAATACGGGCAATACCGGCACGCTCCTTCTTCAGCCTGGCAAGAACGTAGGTACGAATAACGTGATCTTGCTTAATCTTCTCCGAAATAACCGGGCTGTCATCATACCATCTGGAAGCCCAATCCCTGATAATTCCAAGCCTAAATCCAGTAGGATTAACTTTCTGACCCAATGCTCTCTCCTTGTTTTATTTAATTACTGGATTTTTAACCTTATCAATGACAATTGTAAGATGATTTGATCTCTTCCGAATCCTGAATGCTCGACCCATTGGAGCCGGAAGTGTTCTTTTCAATGTTACACCCTCATCAACGAAAACAGCCTTAATGAAGAGCTCCTGATCACTGACCCTTTCATCGGGGTTCCTCTGTGAGTAATTGGAAACGGCTGACTTAAGCGTCATCATAACATTTCGAGAAGCAGCTTTTGTTGAGTTAAGCAGAATGGCCTTGGCCAAATCCACCTTTTTTCCTCGAACAAGCCCTGCAACAAGACGCATTTTCCTTGGTGATGTCGGCGTATTCCGTAAAATTGCTATAGCTTCCATGATATCGTTAACCTTTCGCGTTAATTCAATTTATTTTTTTCTTGGTGCTGATCCGCCTTTTTCAGCCTTTCCACCACCAGCATGGCCGCGAAATGATCTTGTCGGGGCAAACTCTCCAAGCTTGTGACCTACCATATTATCACCGACATAGACAGGAACATGGCTTTTACCATTATGAACGGCGACGGTGTGACCGACAAAATCAGGCGAAATCATTGAACTTCTGGACCAGGTCTTTATGACCTTTTTTTCTCCCTTGCTATTCATATCAAGGATCCGCTTCTCCAGTTTTATATCAATGAACGGTCCCTTTTTAAGTGATCTTGGCATAATTTCTCTGCTTGTTGTTGTTAACCGCTATAGTTATTTGGCGTTTCTACCCCGTACAATCAATTTCTGTGAAGCTTTCTTCTTGTTCCTGGTTTTCAGACCCTTTGCCAATTGACCCCATGGGGACATTGGATGCTTTCTTCCACCACCTGATTTCGACTTGCCCTCACCACCTCCCATAGGGTGATCGACCGGGTTCATAGCCATACCTCTTGTCTGTGGACGAATACCGAGCCATCGTGATCTGCCCGCTTTACCCAGAACAACATTTTCGTGATCGGTGTTACCAACAACCCCGATTGTGGCACGGCACTCAACTCTGAGCTTTCGAATTTCTCCTGAAGGGAGCTTCAATGTTACGTAATCGCCTTCTCGTGCAGCAAGTACAGCAAAACCTCCGGCTGATCTTACAATCTGTCCACCCTTGCCTGCCTTCATCTCAATATTATGAATGTCAGTACCGAGAGGAATATTTTTTAAAGGCATGGTGTTCCCGGTCTTGATTTCGACCTTTTCACCACTCTCTACCTTATCGCCTACATTTAAACCTTTCGGGGCGAGAATATAACGTTTTTCTCCATCATTGTAATGCAATAATGCAATTCTTGATGAACGATTAGGATCATATTCAATAGCAGCCACTATTGCTGGGATGCCATCCTTGTTGCGCTTGAAATCAATGATCCTGTAATGTCTTTTATGGCCTCCACCTCTATGCCTTGAGGTCTTCCTGCCTGCACTGTTCCGTCCACCCGATTTACTGAGTGGTACAAGCAAACTCTTTTCAGGCTTACTCTTTGTGATTTCATCGAATGCAGGGTATGACATGAACCTTGACCCTGGCGTAACCGGCAGTAATTTCCTTATAGCCATTTGAATGTATGATCTATCCTTTTTATGATTTCTATCCTTCGCTCTTCTGGGCTGTACTTGAGTAATAGTCTATCGACTGCCCCTTCTCAAGAGTAATTATGGCTTTTTTCCAATCACTTTTCTTGCCAAAAATTCTACCTCTTTTTGTATTCTGAGCTCTGGATTTACCGAGACAGTTAATCGTGCGTATTGATTTTACTTCAACACCAAATTTCTTTTCTACTGCTTTCTTGATAACAAGCTTGTCTGCATCTGTTTTTACGACAAAGACATATTGTCCTTTTTTTTCTGTCAGCCCTGTACTTTTCTCGGTCAACAATGGGCGCAACAACGGGTTTATCATCTCATTAACTCCTTTTTCTGAAAACTGAAAGTTACCCTAACGTTTCTTCTATTTTTTTCAATGCGGTTTTCTGAACAAGAACCGTCTGGCTATGGAGAATATCATAAGTGGAAGCCATTTCTGCACTCATGATAGTAAGTACCTCAATATTTCTTCCAGACCTTGTAATAACCATATCATACTCAGGGGTCAGCATCAGAGTCTTTTTCTGAGAAAGACCAAGGTTTTTCAGTATATCTGCAAAAGGTTTCGTCTTGATCTGTTCAAATCGGAAGTCCTCGACCACAAGAATTTGACCAGCCTGCGCCTTCGAACTCAGTGCTGAACGTCTGGCGAGAAGCTTAACTTTCTTGTTGACTTTCTGATCGTAGGAGTGGGGAACAGGCCCAAATATAGTACCTCCACCAATATGTAACGGTGATCGGCTCGAACCCTGGCGTGCATTACCAGTACCTTTCTGACGCAAAGGTTTTCTACCTCCACCACGAACTTCACCACGTGTTTTCGTCTTGTGAGTGCCCTGCCTTCTATTTGCGAGAATCGACTTCACGTCGAGGTACATCGCATGTTCTGATATTTCAGCGCCGAATATATCGTCACGGAGCGTTACCACTTCACCGGTTTCAGTACCGGCAGTATTTAAGACTTTAAGTTCCATAGCTTCGTGCATTCAGCGTTTACTTTTTTGTAGAAACAATCTTGACATAGGAATTTCTTGGGCCTGGGACTGAACCTTTTATCACAATAAGATTAGACTCTGGCATAATTTTGAAGATCTCAAGATTCCTGACCGTAACATTATCTGATCCCATACGTCCAGCCATTCTTGTCCCCTTAAAAACCCTTGAGGGATCTGATGAGCCGCCTACTGATCCAGGTGCTCTCTGTCTGTCTGACTGGCCATGCGTCCTCTGGGCACCGGAAAAGTTGTGGCGCTTCATAACACCAGCAAAACCTTTACCTTTAGAAACTCCAAGCACATTAACCTTCTCACCCTCTTTGAATGATTCAACGCTTACAGGGCTTCCCAGTTCCAAAAGCTGGCCCATCTCTGTGAAATCAAACTCTGCAAGTTTATAGCCCGGCGTAACACCTGCTTTTTTATAGTGCCCTTGCAACGGCTTGGTTAACTTATTCTCTTTCCTTTCACCGATACCGACCTGATAAGCATCGTAACCCTCTTTATCTACACGTTTAACCTGTGTTACAAAGCACGGACCTGCCTGAATAATCGTGCAGGATACAGCCTCGCGTTTCTCATTGAATAAACGGGTCATGCCGATTTTTTTCCCAAGAATCGCACCCATATAAGATTACCTTTTCTAATTCTTTAAGACTTAATTTCAACATCAACGCCACTGGGAAGCTCAAGCTTCATCAGCATGTCAATGGTTCTGGATGTCGGGTTTATAATTTCAATCAACCTCTTGTGAGAGGAAAAAGAGAACTGCTCACGTGACTTCTTGTCAACATGCGGAGACCGGTTTACGGTATAAACATGTGATTTTGTAGGCAGAGGTATAGGTCCAAAAATGATAGCATCTGTCTGTCTGACTACGTCAATAATCCTTAAAGCCCATTTATCAACCAAACTATGGTCATAAGATTTGAGCTTGATCCTTATCTTTTGCTGTACAGCCACTTGTCAACCCTTTTTCGTGTTATCAATAAAAAAGAGGCGGGATTTTCGGCCCCGCCCCGGGACGCTATACAAATGATCACTCAATAATCGTTGTTACCGAACCAGCTCCAACGGTACGACCGCCTTCACGGATAGCAAAACGAAGACCTTCATCCATAGCAATAGGAGCAAGCAACTCCACTTCAACTCCAAGGTTGTCGCCTGGCATAACCATCTCTACACCCTCTGGCAGTGTCACAGAACCTGTAACGTCTGTTGTACGGAAGTAGAACTGGGGACGATAACCGTTAAAGAACGGTGTATGTCGACCACCCTCCTCTTTTTTCAGGATATAGACCTCTGCCTTGAACTTGGTATGTGGCTTGATTGTGCCTGGTTTAGCAATAACCATTCCACGTTCGAGTTCTGTCTTGTCTACGCCTCTTAGGAGAAGACCGGCATTATCGCCAGCCTGTCCTTCATCAAGAAGCTTCTGGAACATCTCTATTCCAGTAACAACCGATTTACGCGTTGGCTTCAGACCTACAATTTCAACCTCTTCGTTGATTTTGACACGACCTCTTTCAATTCTTCCAGTACCAACGGTGCCGCGACCAGAGATAGAAAACACATCTTCAACTGGCATCAAAAAAGGCTTGTCGACATCACGAACTGGCTCAGGAATAAATGAATCAACTGCATCCATAAGCTCCATAATTGCTCTTTCGCCTTCAGCATCACCTTCAAGAGCTTTCAAGGCAGATCCCTTGATAATCGGAATATCATCGCCCGGGAAGTTGTATTGAGTCAAAAGCTCTCTCAACTCAAGCTCAACAAGCTCAATAAGTTCTGGATCAGCAATATCAACCTTGTTCAGAAAAACAACAAGAGAGGGGACGTTCACCTGACGAGCAAGCAGAATGTGCTCGCGAGTCTGAGGCATAGGGCCGTCGGTACCTGCAACAACGAGGATAGCGCCATCCATCTGGGCTGCACCCGTAATCATGTTTTTAATATAGTCAGCGTGCCCTGGACAGTCAATGTGCGCATAGTGACGCTTTTTTGTCTGGTACTCAACATGCGCAGTGGATATAGTAATACCACGTTCTCTCTCTTCCGGAGCCTTATCGATGCTTCCGAAATCACGCTGAATCGCAAGACCCTGCTTTGCAAGCACTGAGGTAATTGCTGCGGTCAACGTTGTTTTACCATGATCAACATGACCAATGGTTCCTATATTGACATGGGGTTTATCCCTTTTGTAAGACTCTTTTGCCATAACTTCTCTCCGTGTCGGTTATCTGTTATTGTTGTGTAATAATTAAAACTGATACAGCCATTACGCGCTTAGTCCGAATCTTTGGTCACTCTTTTTTCTTGTAAAGATTCCGCAATACTTCTGGGGACTTCGCGATAACAGTCAAATTCCATTGAATAGTTCGCTCTTCCCTGACTCATCGAACGAAGGTCCGTTGAGTAACCAAACATGGCAGAAAGCGGTACCTTAGCATTGACAAACTGAGCTCCAGCCCTCTGACCCATACCTTCAATATGACCACGTCGACTCGACAGATCACCCATCACATCTCCAAGATACTCATCGGGTGTAACAACCTCAACCTTCATGATTGGCTCAAGCAGTACCGGATCAGCTTTTTTGGCCGCCCCCTTGAATCCAATAGAACCTGCTATCTTGAATGCCATTTCAGAAGAGTCCACCTCATGATACTTACCATCCAAGAGGGTAACCTTGATATCCTGCATTGAATAGCCAGCAACAACTCCGCCTTTCATGGCCTGTTGGACACCCGCATTGACCGCAGGAATATACTCTCTCGGAATAACTCCACCTTTAACTGCATCAACAAATTCATACCCCTTACCCTCTTCAAGCGGCTCAACGCGAAGTACGACCAGACCGAACTGACCTTTACCACCAGACTGACGGACAAACTTACCTTCGAACTCCACAGACTTTCGGATGGTTTCGCGGTAGGCGACCTGCGGCTGACCGACATTTGCCTCAACCTTGAACTCGCGCCTGAGCCTGTCAACAAGAATCTCCAGATGAAGTTCACCCATACCGGCAATCAGGGTCTGTCCTGTTTCATCATCAGTCTTGACCTTGAATGTAGGATCCTCTTCAGCAAGCTTTGCAAGCGACATACCCAGTTTGTCATTATCAGCCTTTGTTTTTGGCTCAATGGCAATCTCAATAACGGGCTCAGGGAAAACCATTCTCTCAAGAACCACAGGGTAGTTTTCATCGCAAAGTGTATCACCCGTCCTGACATCTTTTAAACCTACAGCGGCTGCAATATCGCCACAATAAACACAATCTATATCCTCTCTTTTGTTGGAGTGCATCTGAAGCACACGACCAATACGCTCTTTCTTGCCGGTCATAGTGTTCAACACATAACTACCAGCTTTAAGTACACCGGAATAAACCCTGAAAAATGTAAGCTTTCCAACAAATGGGTCGGTAGCAATCTTGAAGGCAAGAGCAGCGAACGGTTCATCATCCTTTGGCTCTCGCATTACAGACTCCTCAGAACGCGGGTGATGACCCTCAACAGCTCCCACATCAACCGGTGAAGCAAGATATTCAACGACTGCGTCAAGCATAAACTGAACACCCTTATTCTTGAACGATGATCCGCAGAGCACAGGAATAATTGTGACCTTGAGCGTCGCCTTGCGAAGCACCGACCTTACTTCCTGCTCAGTAATTTCCTCACCGTTTAAATATTTCTCAAGCAATGTATCATCTACCTCGGAGACAGCCTCAAGCATATTGATTCGCCACGTCCTCGCCTCATTCTGTAAATCATGAGGAATCTCTACTTCATTATATGTGCTGCCATCTTCCTTATCATAGATAATTCCTTTCATTCTGATAAGATCCACGAATCCGGCAAATATCTCACCTTCGCCTATAGGGATCTGAAGAGGAACGGGGTTCGTACTAAGCCTCTCCCTGATCGCCTTGACAGTATCGAAAAAGTTAGCACCGGTCCGATCCATCTTATTGATATATGCAATCCTGGGCACGCCATATTTATTAGCCTGACGCCATACCGTCTCGGACTGAGGCTCCACCCCGCCTACCGCACAAAACAGCGCAACAGCGCCATCGAGCACACGCAGCGAACGCTCAACCTCGACAGTAAAGTCAACGTGGCCGGGGGTATCAATAATATTAATCCTGTGATTAATCCCCGTGTAATTACCGAACTTCGGAACCCAGAAACATGTCGTCGCCGCCGAGGTGATAGTAATACCACGCTCTTTCTCCTGCTCCATCCAGTCCATCGTCGCACCACCATCATGCACCTCACCCATCCGGTGAAGACGACCCGTATAATAGAGAATCCTCTCTGTTGTTGTCGTCTTGCCAGCATCAATGTGCGCCATGATGCCAATGTTGCGTACTTTATCTAAATCAACCAGCCTTGCCATAACAAATTTTTAGACCTTTTACTCCACACTTTAACAAACTCTTAGAACCTGAAATGAGCAAACGCCTTGTTCGCGTCAGCCATCCTGTGTACTTCGTCGCGTTTTTTTACCGAAGCGCCCTGCTCATTGGCAGCATCCATCAACTCCGCAGCAAGCTTTTCAGCCATAGACTTGCCACCACGCCTTCCCGCATACATTTTCAGCCAACGGAACGCAAGAGCGCCTCGTCTCGTAGCCTTAACTTCCATCGGAATCTGGTAGGTAGCCCCACCAACTCTTTTACTGCGAACTTCAACAACGGGAGCTATATTTGACATAGCCTTACGATACACCTCCAGCGGCTCTTCGCCACTCATCTTCTCCGCAATGATCGCAAATGCATCATAAACTATCTTCGTAGCAACAGCTTTCTTCCCGTCAAGCATCACCGCATTGATAAAACGAGCAACACTCTCATCGCCGTAGCGAAAATCAACACCGATTCTTTTATAGCCAACTTTTTTGGGCATATTCTTCCCTGAATTTATGATTCGACTTATCTACCTCTTACCCTTACCCTTAACAGGCGCCGCAACACCAGCCTTCGGCTGCTTGGCACCATACTTCGACCGACTCTGCTTGCGATCAGCCACACCGGACGTATCCAGGGAGCCGCGCACAATATGATACCTCACACCAGGAAGATCCTTTACCCTGCCGCCACGAATCAGAACAATTGAATGCTCCTGAAGATTATGACCTTCCCCCGGAATATATGCCGTAACCTCAATTTTGTTGGATAACCTGACACGTGCAACTTTCCGCAACGCTGAGTTAGGTTTTTTCGGCGTAGTCGTATAAACACGAGTACAAACCCCACGTTTCTGCGGGCATTTTTCAAGCGCCGGTGACGCTGTTTTTGACACTTTCACACTTCTTCCAAGCCTGATAAGCTGCTGAATCGTCGGCATACTGAAACTCTCTTTCTTTTTAAAACACTCTGATTACAAAAAAACGCAAATGCTAAAAATCCATAAGGACAGTCAATGTAAGCGAATTATGTAAAAAAACAAAACCTGATTTATATATTTCTTGTCAATCGACAGCAAAAGTTTTTTGACAACGAAGAAGCTTCTGAGATTACAAAAAAACGGGCGTGAAGTGAATAAACGGCCCCTTCTCTACGCAAATCAACAGCATGTCTGATAAAACTTGATCAGGAGCAGATCATTTTGTATCGAAGCATGATACCCTTCAATCCAGGCTGCTGGCCCTGTTGCTGAAACTGTTCCTACAGCAGGTGGAACTAACAGTTTCAAAAAATCTTGCATCCACAAAATTTCTTTTCTCTCTTGGTTTACTCGAAACGCAGAGCCTCTACAGGTTTGAGTTCGGCTGCCTTTCTGGCAGGCCAGAGACCAAAAAAAATACCGGTGAGCGCTGAGAAGGCCGTTGCAAGAGTAACCGATAGCAGCGAGGTCTTTACAGCCCAGCCCGCAAAAACCGAGAGGATTATGGAGATACCAATCCCGGTTAATACTCCAATGAAGCCTCCGCTGATGGTCATCCCCACCGACTCAACCAGAAACTGAAGCATAATATCGCTTTTTCTTGCGCCAATGGCTTTGCGCAGTCCAATCTCCCGCGTTCTTTCGGTAACAGAGACAAGCATGATATTCATAATACCGATACCCCCTACCAAAAGCGAGATCGCTGCAATAGAGCCAAGCAGAAGACTCATGGTCTGGGTGGTGCTGCTGAGCATCTTCTGAATTTCGGTCATATCCCTGATATTGAACGACTCATCATTATTCTTCAGGCTCCGCTTCTTTCGGATCAGCTCGGTGATTGCGTTTTTAGCCTCCTCTATTTTACCCGACTCTGCAACCTCCACAAATATTCCGCTGAGATACTCCCTGCCCAGCACGCGGTACATGGCTGTCGTCACAGGAATAATAACGACATCATCCTCATCCTGTGGCCCTGAAAAGCCTTTAGCAGGAGCAATACCGATTACCTTGAAATTTATTCTGTTGATCTTGATGCTCTTCCCAACCGGGTTATTGCTTCCAAAAAGCTCCTTGACAACGGTCACACCAATAATTACAGACTTCTCCCGCATCTGAATCTCTTCGCGGGTAAACCATCGACCGACGGTTGGCATAACAGCTCGCATCATACCATAGTCATACCCCGCACCGACGAGAGTAGAACTCCAATTTTTATTTCCGTAAACAATCCGTCCAGCACCATTGACAACACCAGTCGCATTTTTCACCAAAGGGCGAAGTTGCGAAATATCCTCAACATCCCTAAAAGTAAACCGGGTAACAGCTCCAGCCCCCTGGGACGCGCCACGAATTTTGGCCGAGCCACCCCTGATTGAGAGCATATTTGAGCCCATCGATTTCAGATCCTCCTGCATGGCCGCCTTTGCGCCTTCGCCAAGTGCCATCATGGCAATCACTGAGGCAACCCCGACAAGAATGCCGAGTACAGAGAGAAATGAGCGCATTTTGTTTGCAAGAATAGACTGAACCGCCTGTGCTATAAACCCCGTAAAACGACCGTCCCTCCATAAAGCACCATTTCCGGAAACAAGCGCTTCAAACGCAGTCGGCACTGGCGTTTCCGCTGAACTATCAAGAGCTGCCTTGCGCTCATCTGCAAGAATTATTCCATCCCTCATCGTGATAACTCGACCGGCGTAGGCTGCTATCTCCGGTTCATGAGTTACCATAATGATGGTTTTTCCCTCGTCATGAAGTCCCTTGAGAATCTTCATGATTTCATTTGAGTTTTTGGTATCAAGATTGCCCGTCGGCTCATCGGCAAAAATGATAAGAGGATCACGAATCAACGCTCTCGCTATGGCGACACGCTGCTGTTCTCCCCCTGAAAGCTGATTCGGCGTATGATCCATCCTCTTTTCAAGTCCAACCAGCTTAAGACGCTCCCTTGCCTCATGACGAAAATCACCCTTCAGACCACTGTAGATATGCGGAAGCCTCACGTTATCAACAATAGTCATCCGCTTGAGCAGATGAAACTGCTGAAACACAAAACCGGCGACATTGTTTCGCAATCCAGCCCTCTCATCTTCAGAGAGGGCGTTTACATTGTTGCCAAGAATCCGGTACTCGCCCTTGTCAGGGTTGTCGAGAAGCCCGAGAATATGGAGCAAAGAAGATTTACCCGAACCCGAAGAGCCCATGATGGCAACAAACTCCCCCTGCTCAACTATCAGGGAGACTCCAAGCAATGCATTAACGGTGCATTCCCCTATACGGTAGGTCCGGTGAACATCAACAAGTTCGAGCAGTGGTTTCATTTTTTCGTCCGGTTGCGCTGCGGTGCAAAGGGATTCGAGCCGCCTTTTTTACCTGGAAGAACAAAAGAGGTATCGGAAAGAAGCACGACAGCACCATCCGACAGCCCTTCCAGAATTTCGAAATAGCGATCATCCTGCATCCCTGTTGTAACCGCTTTGTATTGAACTCCCCTCTCGGCACCACCTTTTTTTTGAAGCACCACTGTCTTGCCATTCTGGCTCTCAACAGCTCCAAGAGGCAGCAGCAGCGCGCCTTGCTTTTCCTGTACCACTATCTCAATATTGGCACTCATACCTGAACGAAAAACATCAGGAATGCGCTCAGGAATAACATCGACATTATAGATGTTCACATTATTCTGCAGATGCGACTCAAAATAGATATGTTCAA
This sequence comes from uncultured Chlorobiaceae bacterium, assembly GCA_903994365.1. Classification (GTDB taxonomy): domain Bacteria; phylum Bacteroidota; class Chlorobiia; order Chlorobiales; family Chlorobiaceae; genus Chlorobium. Next base: position 61,337 of record CAJEXL010000005.1, read on the forward strand.
CAACTCCATTTATTCTGATGTCGGGATAAGCATCCAGCCCGATGACGGCTCTCTGGCCAACTTTTACCCTGCCAATATCAGTCTCATCGACATAAGCTTTGACAATCAGATGGTCAGAGAGCACAAACAGTGAATCGCTTGCCGTCACTGCCTGACCGGGATCAATGCTGCGCACAATGACCTGTCCATCCAAAGGCGCGATGATGGCGGTCTCTTTGTACACCTTTTTCCAATAGGCCTCTTCGTTTTTTCCCTGTACACGTGCTGCATCAAGAAGAGCGGCCCGTTCAGTTGAACTAAGCAGGGCAAGTACCTCCCCTTTTTTCACATATTGCCCCTCAGCCACCAGAATCTCCTCTACCCGTCCACCGATTGAAGATTGAATTTTAAGCCGATTTTCAGGTTCGACAACACCTGTTGTCGATACTGCGGAACTGATGCTGCCTCTCACAACTCGAATCTCTTCGTACCTCTTCTCCGGAGTCCTGTTGCCCGTTAAAAAGAAAATGAATCCAAGCCCGGCAAGAGCCGCAGCAACCACACTTCCCCATACAAGTTTACTCCTCTTGACCATCAAGCACTCCTCCTTTTGACTGAATCCATTGAGCCTCGGCAATCAACATATCTGCTCCGGCATTAAGAAACTCTTTTTTTGCACTGACAAGATTATCTTCAATCATCACCCAATCATTGAAAGAGATGAGACCATTTGAATATTGCGCCGAGGCAATGGTTGCCCGCTCAACGGCTGCATCAAGAAATTTTTTGCGCACCACACCCGCCTGTCGGGCATCCTGAAAATCTTTCCAGCTCTGTTCGAGAGCATCAAAAAGTTGAAGAGAAACACTTTTTCCAACGGCACTCTGTTGAGCAACAACCGCCTTAGCCTTTGCAACTCTCGCCTTACCACTTCCTCCTTCATAAACAGGCACTGAAAAAGTAACACCAGCACTCCAATCCACCGCATCGAGCTGCCATCGATCGGGAGAAGTTCTGCCAATTGATGAGGTCAGATAGAGCTGGGGTGCAAAGGCGCTTTTCGACGCATCAAGATCATTCTGTGCGGCTTTACTACGAGCATTGAGTTGCTGGAAGAGCGGATTATTATTGACCAGCAGCGCAAGATCGGGCTTGGCAGTGGAAATATCGCTGGCTCTGAACGCTGCCTGAACCTTGATCGGCTGATGGATATCACGCCCAAGTGCTGACGCAAGCGTTGTCTGGGCAAGCACCAGTCCCCGTTTGGCCTGCCAAACTTCAAACTCCGCCTGTGCAAGATCGGCTTCAGCCTGGCGCAGCGAACCGATATTTTCTCGTCCACCCTGATATCGAAGAGTGATTAGCCGGACATTCTTCTGCCGTCTTTCGGCAATCTCTACGGTAAGCCCCACAAGGTTCTGCGCCTTAAGCAAGGCCGTAAATGCAGATCGAAGAGCAAATCGAAGATTGGCAGAGACAACGCTATAGTTGTAGCGGGCAGCCTTGATCGCCTCCTCATTGCTGGCAATCTGGCTGGAGGTTTTATGACCATCATAAAGAAGCTGCTGTGCCGATAAAGCAGAGGAATAAAGAGAGGAAGAGCCAGCACCAGAGGTTCCACGCTTCAGCGAGCTCAGCCCTATACTGAGCTGGGGAAGACGTGCGCCTCCCGTTATCTGCTTATCCGCTTCCGCCTGCTGCAAAAGCGCAAGAGCGGAAAAGAGGTCAGGATGCGCCTGCCTCGTTTCGTTGACACACTGCTGCCATGTCAGCAGCTCATCGGCAAACACCGGCGAGGTTGTGGCGAAAAGAAACATCACCAGAACCAGATATAATCTTGATTTCATAATCTATAATGTTCACTCGACCGCATTTTTATAACAAATATTCTCACATTGGACGACCTTTACACGAAAACCTTGTACTCTATTTCATAATTATGCAAACAGTTAAAATCGAACTTGCCTGCAATACCATCAAGAATCGTGCAGCTTTGCCGAAATATTGTATCTTTTCTCCCAAGTTTACAATTTTTCGATGATATCAGATCATTTCACCAGTTCTTCCTCTTTATGCTTGAAGCCCGTAATCTCTCACTCACCGTCGGATCCAAACAACTCCTTGCCGATACCTCATTCCGCGTCGGCGACAAAGACCATGTAAGCCTTGTAGGCCTTAACGGCACCGGAAAAACAACCCTGCTGCGCCTTATCAGCGGACCATCCAAAGACTCTGCTCTTATTATCGATGGCCATTTTCTCAAGTCGGCCGAAACAACCATCGGTTATCTTCCCCAGGAGATCTCCTTTGATGCTGATCTGGAGAAAACCGCACTGCAATATGCGCTTCAGGCCAACGCAAGGCTTTTCGAGTTGTCGGGCAAAATAGCAGAGATGGAGCATGAGCTCGCTCTGCCTGATCAGGATTATGAGAGCGAAGCCTACCATAACCTGATCGAACGCTTTTCCGATGCCATGCACGAGTTTGACCACCTCGGTGGTTACACCATGCAGTCCAATGCCGAAAAGGTGCTCGCCGGTCTTGGATTCAGCGAAATAGATTTTCATAAAAAGGTGAAGGCCTTTTCCGGTGGATGGCAGATGCGCCTGCACCTTACCAAACTGCTGCTGCAGAACCCGACACTGCTCCTGCTTGATGAGCCAACCAACCACCTTGATATCGACTCGCTTCGCTGGCTCGAAAATTATCTCCTCAACTACGAGCACAGTTATATCATTGTCTCGCACGACCGCTTTTTTCTCGACAAGCTCACCACCAAAACCCTCGAAATCGCCTTTGAGCGTATCAACGAATACAAGGGAAACTACTCTTATTACGAAAAGGAGAAGGCAGAGCGCTACGAACTGATGATGGGCCAATATACCAACGACCTGAAGAAAATGGCAGAGCTAAAGGCCTTTGTCGACCGGTTCCGCTACAAGGCCACCAAGGCAAGGCAGGCACAGAGCCGCCTCAAGCAGATGGAGAAGATGGAGAAGAACATGTTCTCGCCTGAAGAGGATAACTCACGCATCTCCTTCCGCTTTCCAAAAGCCAACCCCTCCGGACGTGAAGTGATGCGACTTGACGGAGTCAAAAAAGCCTACCTGCTCCCCGATGGCACAAAAAAACAGGTACTCAACAACATCGACCTCGAGGTGATGCGCGGCGACAGAATTGCCATTGTCGGCTCAAACGGCGCCGGAAAAACCACCTTCTGCAAAATTCTGGCAGGAGAGATTGACTTTGAGGGCAAAGTGAGCATGGGGCACAATGTTACCCTGAACTACTTCGCCCAGCACCAGACCGAAAATCTCTCGCAAGACAAAAGCGTCTACATGGAGATGATGGACTCCGCCCCCTCATCCGAAGCACAGAAAAAGGTGCGGGATATTCTCGGCTGTTTCCTCTTCAGCGGCGATGCGGTCAATAAAAAGATCAGGGTGTTGTCGGGAGGGGAAAAATCGAGGGTCGCCCTTGCAAAAATCCTGTTGCAGGCATCAAACCTTCTGATTATGGATGAGCCGACCAACCATCTCGACATGCGTTCAAAAGAGATGCTGATCGACTCGCTTGAGTACTATGACGGCACGCTCCTGATTGTCAGTCACGACCGCTACTTCCTCGACAGTTTGGTCAACAAGGTGGTAGAGATCAAAAACGGCTCACTGCAACTCCACCTCGGCACCTACGCCGAATATCTTGAAACTGCCGAAAAAGCCATTGAAGCCGAGCGCAAACTGGAGAGCACTGCGAAGCAAAAAAGCCAGGCTGCACCGGCAAAAACAGCCGAAAAAGAGCAGGAGCAGGCAAAGAAAAGTGCCGCAATTAAAAAAGACAAGAAAAGAATTGATGCGATCGAACAGAAAATCAACAAGCTTGAACAGAAAAAAGAGTCACTCGAAACCATGATGGCAACAGAAGACTTCTACAAAAAAAGCCAGGAAGAGACCAACAAAACCCTCGACGGCTACCACTCCCTGTGCAACGAACTGAATGCACTCTTTGCGGAGTGGGAAAAGGTATCGTAACTGAATTGTTCGAGGAGTGAAGTGACCTGTTCAAGCTCAAGGCTTCAGAAAAACAATCCCGTCCGGAATATCAGTTAACTTCAGCCCCCCATCATCGCTGACGGCAAAGGTATTTTCGATACCGATGACTCCTTTGCCGGGAATGACAAACTTGGGTTCGACCGCAATCACTTGGCCAGACTGCAAAGGCATGGTAAACCCTTTGGCAAGAACAGGAAGCTGATCAAGTTCGAGACCCACACCATGACCGACAAATTTCGCCTGTTCACCCGGCATACCCATAAAACAGGAGCCCAACCCTGCCTTTTCAGCCATTGAAGCGGCTGCAAGAAACAGCTCTTCACCAATTGCGCCGGGTTTCATGGCCTGACGCACCATCTCCTGAATATCGATCGCGACATCAAAAGCCCGCTGCAATTCAGGATCAAGCGTTCCGATAACAAACATACGGGTCATATCGGTAATGTAACCATTGAACACCCCGGCATAATCCAGAAGAATCGGTTCGTTCACACGAATTTCATCACACGATGCTCCATGTGGAGAAGCGCTTGACAACCCCTTGCCCGTAACCGGGCCATCAAAAAAACCGCCACTTAGTCCGCCTGATGAGACCGCAAGACCAAAAAAAAGCTCCTGGTTAAAAGCCCTCATCCGCACATATCCCTCATGCCCAGCCTTGCGAAGACGATATTCTATTTCGGCAGAGAGATCAAGTTCACGCATTCCCGCTTTCAGAAATTGCGGCACCTCCGCAAACACCGATGCAAGCTTGCTGGCACTGTACCTCAGTTGCTCAAGCTCAAAAGGCGACTTGACTGACATGACTTCACGAACAATCATCGAAATATCAACAAAACTCCGCCCCGGCAGCGCACGTGAGTAATAGCTGTGCTGCTGCACCGGAACAGCGTCAAAGGTCATGCCTACTGAGAGTTGATCCCCACTGAACACCGAAGCAAACTCCTTGCTTGAAGGGAAAGGGCGAATATCGGCAATCGGGCTCTCCTCCCGTGCCCGCGAGAGGCTTTTGCGCACCAGAAGCATCGGCTCACCATCCGCCGGAATCCAGAGTATGGAGTTCTGGCGAGTACCGGCAAAATAGTAGATATCAATTGGCAGAATGAGTAGTGCCGCCTGCACGCCCTTGTTTTGCAGCATTCCCTGCAACCGGACTACCCGTTGTTGTGATTCGGTTTCTGTCAGCATAGTTTGTTCTTCGAGTAGTTTGATAAATGGGGATTATTCATAAAACGATCTATCATTGAAAAAGGGATAAATCGTGGCCCGAAATATAACAACAAAGCAGTGATTCACTCCCAACGCTTCTCTTCAGGCCCAACAACAATCATTGCGGCAAGTCCAGTCATCCTCTGCGAAGATCGCTTGTTGCCCACAGCGGTTGAAAGCGCTCTGGGGTCGCCGATAATCATCACCAGTTTTTTTGCCCTTGTCACCGCAGTATACACAAGGTTCCGTTCAAGCATGGCAAAGTGCTGCATGGAGAGTGGTATCACCACCGCAGGGTACTCTGACCCCTGGCTTTTATGAATGGTAATGGCATAAGCAAGCGCTATCTCCTCCAGCTCCCCAAACTCATAAAGCACCTCACGGCCATCATAGAGGATAGTGATGGTGCTCTCCTCCTCATCAACCACCGCAATCCGCCCGATATCGCCATTGAAAACCTCCTTGTCATAATTGTTGACCAACTGAATCACCTTGTCGCCCTCCGCATAGATGACTTCGTACCGTACAATTTTCCGGCGGGGATGCGGGTTCAGCCGCTCTTGCAGCAGAGCATTCAGCGCCCTGGTACCAAGCGGACCCTTGTTCATGGGGGTAAGCACCTGAATATCGTTCAACCGATCAAAACCGAAACGCTCTGGAATACGATCATCCACCACTAACAGAAGTCTTCGCTGAATATCCGCAGTACTTTCGGATGGGACAACGTAAAAATCGGAGAGCTCTTCGCCAGCGTTATGGGATGGAATGGTGAACTCTCCACGGTTGATGCGGTGAGCATTAACAATAATCTTTGAGCTTTCGGCCTGACGGAAAATCTCGGTCAGACGTACCACTGGAACTGCACCGGAGTTGATCATATCGGCCAGCACAAAGCCCGGCCCAACAGGGGGAAGCTGGTCAACATCACCGGCAAAGATCAGGGCTGAACGGCTTGAGATGGCCGACAGCAGACGATTCATCAGCACCACATCAATCATGGAGGCCTCATCCACAATCACCAGATCAGCTTCAAGTGGATTGGAGTGGCCACGCCTGAAGTCGCGCAGAAATGGGTCGAACTCAAGCAGCCGGTGGATCGTTTTCGCCTCCATACCGGTCGCCTCCGACAGCCTTTTGGCCGCCCTACCGGTGGGAGCACAAAGGAGCACCGTCAGCTCTTGCGCCTCAAGAATGTGAAGAATAGTGTTGATGATGGTGGTCTTGCCCACGCCAGGCCCACCGGTAATGACAATAAACTTGCTCGACAGCGCAAGCGCAACAGCACTTCGCTGCGACTCCGACAACTCAATGGCAGAATGCTTTTCAGCCTGCGGAATCACCTTGGCCGAATCAAGGTGCTTCCATGGAAGAACACCCTGCATAATACGGCGAATGCTCTTGGCCACCCCGGTCTCGGCACGATAAAGCGAGACAAGGTAGTAACTTTTTTCACCCTCATCCTCAACCGCTACAATGGTGCCAATAGAGAGTTCCTGCCGGAGCGCCTCTTCCAGAACCACTTCGGGGATCGTCAACAGCCTCCTGAAGGCGGCAAGAAGCATTGGTTCAGGCACCTTGCAGTGCCCCTCAAGGGAGAGTTCCTGAAGCGTATACCCGATGCCCGCACGCGCACGCATCGGAGAATCCATAGGCATGCCAATGTTCCGTGCAATCTGGTCGGCACTTTTGAAACCGATTCCGGGAATATCATGGATCAATCGATAAGGGTTGGCGCTCACCATAGCCACCGCATCATCACCATAGACCCGAAAAATCCTTGCAATTCTCGACGTGCTCACTCCGTGCGAATGAAGAAAAAGCATGATCTTTTTAATCGCCTTCTGCTCCGACCAGCCAGCAATAATCTGCAGCAACTTTTTTTTGCCAATACCGGGAAGCCCAAGCAGTTGCTCAGGATGATCCTCAATAACCGTGAAGACCTCCATTCCATAAGCCTTCACCAGCACCTTCGCCAGATGTTGGCCAATCCCCTTAACCATGCCGGAGGAGAGATATTTGGTAATTCCCTCAAGCGTGTCGGGGGGAATTACCACAAGATGCGTTGCCTTGAACTGGATCCCCCACGTTTTGTCGTTCTGCCAGCAACCAACCGCTTCGATATGTTGACCCATAGTAACGGCAGCGACGCACCCCACAACCGTTACCAGATCGCGATCCTCCTTTATCTTGAGGCGCAGCACACTGAACCCCGACGACTCGCTGAAAAAGCTCACCTTCTCAACCACGCCAGTGATGCGCTCTTCGCCGGGAGAGAGGGTGGGAGGGGCGTTCATGAAAGGCGTTGGGTTACGTGATACTGTTCAAGCTCCACAAGTCAAGGAGATTAGTGGAGAACAATATAGCGTTTCCCGATGGCATAAGAAATTTTGTGCAACTACAAAACAAACGACGACATTCTTGAACAAATCAAACTGAAAAAAAACGAGAGCAAAGTTCAATGGCGCAGTAACTGTACATCTATCCCGGCAACCTCAGCAGTTACTGTTATGAAAGAACTGCCATAGAGTGTAAATTCACTCGTTGGAAAGACTTGATTGACCGGCTCAGGCTCCCTGAAATTGTCGACGAATCGAAAAGCTTTATGGCAACCCTTGAACAAGACAAAAAAATGTCATGAAAATCAACCACCTCGATTTATCGAACTATAAGGGATTCAAAGAGACGAGCATTGACTTCGACGATGACTTCAATTTGATCGTTGGTGAAAACGGGAGCGGCAAGAGCAGCTTGCTTGATGCGTTGGCTGTTGCCGCCGGGAGCTTTTTATTGGGTGTGAAGGGCTACGATTCACGGCATATCAGAGAGGAAGATATCCGTATCGAATACAGCAAACAGAGCGAAAATCCCGTTCCATTGCCCCAGTATCCCGTCTCGGTTGCGGCAAAAGGTTCCATTTTTGATCCCGAGGCACTGCATGGGAAATGGGATTTAGAGTGGAAGCGGGAGATATATGGCAAAGGGGGCAAGACCACCAGTAAGGATGCCAGAACCCTGAAAGAGTTGGCGGAAAAGATTGTGCAAAAGGTTCAGGATGATCAACGGGTAACTCTTCCTTTAATTGCATATTATGGGGCAGGAAGGCTATGGATTCCGACAAAGGAGATGCTGCCGAATGATAACATTCCCTCTGCATTAAGAAATCCTGTTCGTCTCGAAGCCTATACCTTTTGCATTGATCCAAGAATAAAATTCAGCGAAATCTTTAATTGGCTCGCAAACGAAAAGTATATCTCTCTGGAGCAGGGTCACGAGAATGCGACGTTCAAGGCCGCAAAGGATGCCATGAGGCGCTGTGTGGATAATTGCAATTATCTGGATTATAGCGTCAAGGATAAAAATCTTCTGGTTGAATATGGCGGTAAAGGGCGATTACCTTTCAACCTGCTTAGTGATGGTCAACGATCCATGCTTGCGGTTGTTGCAGACATCGCAATCAAGGCGGCTGTTTTGAATCCACACCATGGCGAAGCCGTTCTACAAGAGACCTCCGGTGTTGTTTTGCTTGATGAAATAGATTTGCACCTTCACCCCAAATGGCAGCGACAGGTTGTATCGAACCTTAAAAACATTTTTCCCAAAATTCAGTTTTTTGCCTCAACACACTCCCCACAGGTGATCGGCGAAACACCGGCAAGTCAACTTATTGTTTTGCGGCAAGATGGAAGCTGGTTCAAGCCAGATGCGTCACTTGGCCTCAACAGCAATGAGGTCTTACGGGATATTATGGGGGCAAACTACGTGAGCCCCGGATTTTCTGAAAAAATTGCAAAACTGGACGAATACCTTGCAAATGCTGAATTTGAGGAAGCTCAAAATTTATTGAATGCTCTTCGAAATGAATTTCCAAATGTGCCAGAGTTTGATCGTGTAGACGCCTATATGGATCGCATGGATGCAATCGCCGGAGAGGATGATTCACGTTAATTGCTGCTGACCCATGCGCTATATCGAAAAAAATGAACCACCCCAAGCGCTTCTCTTCTGGAAAGCTCAACGCAATGCTGCTGCACAGTCCCTTGATTTTGCTGAATTGGGTCGTGTCGAAATGAATGGAGAGATGGTGGATGTCAAGAAAGCCATCAAATCACAACGACTGAAAGATCAGGGCTTTTTATGTGCATACACAATGCTCCGGATTACGGCAGATACTTCGCATATCGAACACCTCATTCCCCAGTCATTGTCTCGCATCGAAAAGCATAGAGAACAAACGGTTGAATACGGAAACATGGTAGTGTGTTATCCCGGAAAGGAGAGTAAAGGCTGTATTGAATTTGGAGCAACTTACCGTGGCGATGCGTTGCTTGCCGTGACACCTCGCGATCCAAAGTGCGAGATTTTGATCCAGTATCATCAGAATGGAACGGTGACAAGCGATGAACCAGCGGTTGAGCGAATGCTTAATGAGGAAGTTTTGAATCTGAATGCACCAACGCTCAAAGATCGCAGGAAAGATATCTTTGATCAGCATGGAGTTGGCTTGAGGTCAGATAAGCCTCTGAAGATCAGAGAAGCAGAACGTTTCGTAAACTCTGTCATGAGCCAAAATGCAAAAGGCGAACGTCCTCCTTTTTGTGTTGCACTTGCCCATGCAGCCCTCAAACATATTGAGCTGCTCAAAAAACGACGTGAACAAGTGAGACCTTATCATCGTCCGTTAACAGGACGTTAACAGATTTTTAAACATAAAGTTGCCATCTGAATCCGGCGAACGCTCAATTCAGGAACACACGGTCACCAAAAAATTCAAGTCATACCCAACGCCATTTTCGTCAAGAAATGGTGCGGCGGATGCGTTCGACAAGTTATTCAAACATTTGCGCAACAGTCTCATTATGGTCTCCTACTCCTCCAAAAGCCCCCCGACTCTGGAGGAAATGGTGACAATTCTGGCAAATCAGGTCAGCATTGATAAAACGCAAGGTCTGAGCCTCCCGTGGCAAAAAGTCTCAGGCGAATGTTGTTTTGCCCGATCCGTTCGGCCCGGCAATGATAATGATTTTTTCAACGTCCTTGCCCGCTTGACTGTTTACGTAACCAGTGCTCACCAAAAAAGATAACAATTTGACGGGAACATCTTCACTGCCATATTCACCGCGAATGCGATATTGTTGTAATAAAGAGTGAGTTAAACTGGGTGGGACATATTTTCATATTTCCATTCGAAAATTCTGATAATTTTATACTTTGATGTACTCTTGGCACTATATCAGAATTGCTATATAATGAGCTGTGTGCATTCAGAATTATCCGTATTGTTTATGTAAAGAGAGGGAGATATTATGAGAAATATTGCAATTGACATATCGGAAGAGGAGCTACAACATGTTTGGCAGGCTTACCAAACCCTGCAGCTTTTTATGGAAAAAATCCTCTCCCCAAATGAATTGTATCAAACAAAGTTTCTTCAGGGACTTCAGGAGGCTGTTGCCGACGTACAGAATGATCAGATAACGGAGGTTACCACCTTTGAAGACTTTATCGCCTAAGCGAAAAATTCAGAAGACCTCACGCTTTACGAGAGATGTCAAAAAGTTACCGACACCTGTTCAAAAAGAAGCTTTCATAACTGCGCAACAGTTAGCGGACGATGTTTTTCATCCTGAGTTGAGCGTTCGGCACATGACAGGATTCAAAGGTGTTTATCGAGTTGTTGTGATGACGGACTATCGTATGATTTTTTCTTATGATTCGGAGATACTGTACTTGTTGCGAATAGGGCATCGGAAGGAAATTTATCGAAAATTAGAGTTATAGGCACCAAACAATGGCTTGCAGGTGAGGCGTGAATAATCAACTGATACGGCAAAAACTGGTCAGAAGCTGAGTATTCACCGCTTGCGGATCTCGAACATATTGAATTGCTCAAAAAACGACGTGAACGAGTGAAACTGTATCGCCCTCCGTTATAAGAACATTAACAAGAGTGTTACCCATCAACTTGCCACCTGAATCTGGCGAACCCTCATCAGCATCGGTCATCCCTTCGGCTATGGAGACAATCAATTTCCACAGAGATCTCCGGGACATCATCATGCGGTGAATAGCGGCATCATTCACCGCACAATATGCGGCGATTTATCTTGTCTTTGCGGCGAATAAAAGTTATAATCACCTTCAATGATGCAGTGATTACTATGTGGATATACGAATATCAACACTGGCCCAACTTCACCTGGGATACTGAAGCACTCGCTTTTCAAATTAGCAGATTTACGCCATCGCCAAGGTCGCCTGCTTGGCCGTATGGAAGCTCTTGGCTTTGAACTGAAACAAGAAGCGAGCCTCAATACGCTCACCAATGACGTTATCACCCCCTCTGCTATCGAAGGGGAAAGCCTTGAGACCGAAGAAGTTCGCTCATCGATTGCGCGTCATCTGGGTATTGCTGTCGCCGGGCTTGTTCCCGCAAGTCGCAGAGTTGATGGCGTTGTTGAGATGATGCTGGATGCCACACAAGGTTACTCCAGACCACTGACCAGAGAGCGACTGTGTGGCTGGCATGCAACCTTATTTCCAACAGGTCGAAGCGGTTTCTGGATTGCCTTGGACGGGCGATATCAAACGCCGAAAAAACACTTGGCAACGTGCTCTTTAAAGCGCAGCTTTGGAACAAGATCAACCAAAACCCTGTCAATGAACGACAACGAACTGTTATCAACCGCATGTTGGAAGATGATTTCAAGGGACATATCCATACTTCCAAATATGCGAGGCTGAGCAAGTGTTCGAATGACACGGCTCTGAGGGATATTCAGGATTTAACGGCGCGGGGCATTCTTGTTCAAAACCCCGGTCGAAGTCGTACCACCAGTTACCGCCTACCGGAGAGGATTGCCATATTACGTTGCATCACTCTCTTCAAAAATCAGTGCCTTATGCAAGAACCAGCTCCCTCCACCCTGCAATAACCCTTCCAAACTCCTCCTGAAAGGCTGGTTTGCTGAGGTTATCACCCTTCACCTTGCCAGCAAACACGTTCCATCTGGCTTCATCCTTGATAACATCCAGCAGCAGAGAGCGCACTTTAACCATAACTGCTGCCTGCCGGGTATACTCCTTGCGCTGTGCATTGCTGTTGTGATTCCCGAGACCGGAAAGGTAGTAGGTCAAAATCTGTTCAGGAAAGCGCTGCTCAAGTTTTTTAGCGGCCTCAAGTTCAGCGCTCGAATCACCATATTTGCCCTTGAGCAGGATTGCCAGGGCCTCATCGTATTCCTCTCGCTCCATCCGTATCCTGAGACGTTCCGAAAGCCATGAGGTATTGAGCCGCTCAACTATTTTTGGTTCAAAATGTGCCCACTCTTCGGGAGTACAGATCTTTTTAAAGGTGTTGTATGTTTCAAGGGTAAGCTGATCGCAAACCAGCTCAAACTGAAGGGCAAGATATTGCTCCCGGTTACCACCCTCAAGAGCTCGGTCAGCAAGGAATGTTCGCAGTTGATCGAGACGACCCTCGGCTCTCTTCATCCCCTCTTCAGCAACCAAAAGAGCCTCCTTGCGGCTGCCTTCATCCCAGTAAAAGGTGACCAGATCATGATAATCGGCTCCGTATTTCAGTTTCTTGAGCTGCAGCTCAAGATATTTCTCCCGATCACCAAGTTTGCGGTATATCCGTCGAGCATGATCAGTGGGCCAATCCCTGTTGAGAGCTTCCAGCTCCAATGCAAGATTGCGCCAGTCTTCATCGCTGCAACAAGTAGCATAAGCCAGCTCATAGAGCAAATCATCCATGCCTGCATTGCCGCTCTCAATGAATGGCAGTACTTCATCAAGGAGCTCCCGACGAGCCTCCTCATCAATCTCTGACTCCTCCAGTATTTTCTGGATCTCCAGCATCCTTTCGGCGACATCATCCTCCGTGTCATCATCACCGCCACCACGTTCGTCGAGATCCTCCAAATCGGAATACAACTCGCACCAAAGGGCCAGAATGATCTCCCCTTCCGAGCGACTCTTCTGCGCGGTGGTGAGAGTGATGTGCTTTTTCAGATAGTCAAAGCATTCACGCCGAACATCAGGGCGATAGAGGGCAAGCTCTGTAATCAATTTGATCAGCAGCTCTGGCTTGGTTGCCTCCAGCAACTCCACCAGCGGATCCAGTTCAATTTTATTTTTATCCATAATTCAATTTGCTAACGTGCCAGAAGTTCCCCCCTCCATCGCCCGATAAATCAGCGCCGGGCCATGCTGCACAGTGCGGGCATAGTGCACCGCTGGCTTACCAAAGACCATGGCATAGCCAAAGAGATGATCATCAGGAATACCGAGGCGGTGGCGTGTCTCTGGAAGAATGTCGTTCATCGCGCTCTTTGCAAGACCGTTCCAGAGAGTACCAACTCCATTGGCCTGGGCAAAAAGGTCAAAAGTGGAAAGCGCAATCATACAGTCCTGCATGGGCGAGGCCAGATGCTGCGGTGCCGAGGCAATAAGCAGATGAGGAGCATCACGAAAAATAATGTCCGAACGATGCTTCTCCCAGATTGACACAAAGTTGGCAAAATAGCCCATCCTCTCTGGAAGAGTATTGTTGTTCACCAGCCTTGACAAGCCAGCCATCACCTCTTCTCGCAATTGCGCAACCTTGTCGTGGCTGTCGAGCACCGTGAAACGCACCTGGCGAGAATTCACCCCCGTCGGAGCCTGCCATGCGACATCAAGCAGCTTCTGGAAGAGTATCGGGTCAAGGCTTTCAGACTTGAAACGGCGCACTGAACGACGCCCTCTGATGAGCGTCTCAAGGGCATCCGGATCAGGAAATGCTCCCTTCAGCGGAAGACTGCCAGAAGCATGCCGACCAATAATGGAGACCGAACCTGTCGGGCAAAGAGCAAGACAGTGCTGACAGCGGTAGCAGTTTGTCTCCTTTTCCGGAGCAATAGCGGGATAACCATCATCACCAAGGCTGATAATTCGCGCCGGGCAGTCGGCCACACATGCACCGCAACGGGTACAGCTTTGCCTGTTGACCATAAAATCTATCATTGTTTTCCTGACAACTACGATTCATAAAACCAGTACGTTTCCTTCATAGGTGAGAGAAAAAGTCGAACAATCACCCATTTGTATAATACCCTGAATTTAAGTATCGTGCATGATATTTTCTCATCTTGGGGGTGCAGAATTTTTCCTTGACAACAGAAGGGAAAAGAACGCTGAGAGTAAACCCTTGTAACTTGATGCAGGTAATGCTGACGCAAGAAAAGATGAAGCAGACTCTGTTTTTCACGATTCTGCCACTCTTCCCGCTTCTCGTCGCTGTACCTGTCTGTTTAATCATCGCCATGACCAATACCACTGAAAAGACCATCTGCCCTGAATGCCACAACGATGAACTTTCATCCAAAAAAATTTACATAACGGGCTCTCTGTATCCGATTGAAGTGGGTATGAAAAGCCTCAAACTGAGCAGAACCTACCACTGCAACGGCCAGGATTTCTCTTCGCTTCCGCTTTATGATACCAGTGGACCCTACTCTGACTACTCTGTCAAAATTAACCCTGAAAAGGGGCTGCCTCCCATCCGTAACTCCTGGGGATTCCCGCGAAAGGTAGAGATGGGCTCTGCTGTCACCCAAATGCACTTCGCCCGCAAGGGAATTATTACACCAGAAATGGAGTACGTTGCTATCCGGGAGAACCAGCAACTTGAGCAGTGGATCACCGCTTTTTCAAGAGGTAACGCCAGGGTTCAGCCAATAACAGCAGAATATGTCAGAAAAGAGATTGCCGAAGGGCGCGCCATTATTCCCGCCAACATCAACCACCCGGAGCTTGAGCCGATGATTATCGGCCGAAACTTCCGCGTCAAGATCAACTCCAACATCGGCAACTCAGCGCTCGGCTCCTCTATTGATGAAGAGGTTGAAAAAGCGGTATGGTCGTGCAGATGGGGGGCCGATACGGTGATGGATTTGAGCACTGGTGCCAATATTCATTTGACCCGCCAATGGATTCTGAGAAACTCACCGGTGCCGATTGGAACAGTGCCCATGTACCAGGCGCTGGAGAAAGCGGGTGGAAAAGCCGAAGATCTGACATGGGAACTCTATCGCGACACGCTGCTTGAGCAGGCCGAGCAGGGAGTTGACTATTTTACCATTCATGCGGGCATTCTGCAGGAACATCTTCCCCATGCTGAAAAACGGCTCACCGGCATTGTGTCGAGAGGTGGCTCCATCATGGCAAAATGGTGCAAGTTCCACAAAACAGAGAACTTTCTCTACACCCATTTTGAAGAGATCTGTGAAATATTACAGGCTTACGATATTGCGGTATCGCTTGGTGATGCTCTTAGACCCGGCTCTATACTTGATGCCAATGATGAGGCGCAATTTGGTGAGCTCAAGGTACTCGGTCAACTGACTGAAGTGGCGTGGAGATACGATGTGCAGGTGATGATTGAGGGGCCAGGCCATGTGCCGCTGCATCTCATTGAGGAGAACATGCAAAAACAGCTTGAGTATTGCCATGAGGCACCCTTCTACACCCTTGGTCCACTGATTACCGATATTGCCGCAGGGTATGACCATATCAATTCAGCAATAGGAGGGGCGATCATTGCCAGTTTTGGCTGCTCCATGCTCTGCTATGTTACCCCGAAAGAGCATCTCGGACTGCCGGACAAAAGTGATGTCCGTGAAGGAGTTATTGCCCACAAGGTTGCCGCCCATGGCGCTGATCTGGCAAAGGGAAGCCCTGTTGCCTGGCTGCGGGATGAGCTGATGAGCAGAGCAAGGTATGCTTTTGCATGGGAAGACCAGTTCAACCTCTCTCTTGACCCCGAAAAGACACGCGCCGTCCACTCGCAAAGCATGGCGCAAAGCGGTCACACCGGCAAAAATCCCGATTTCTGCACCATGTGCGGTCCCGATTTCTGTTCAATGAAGAAGTCGAAAGAGGCGGCCAAAGTCAACTGATACCTGATAACTGAGAGTGGACAAAATTGGTGCCCACTCTCAATTGCTCGAAGAGGATTTAAAGCGATGCAGCCTTGATGATTGCGGCAAAGTCGGCAGCATTAAGGCTGGCACCGCCAATAAGGCCACCATCAATATTCGGCATGGCAAAGAGTTCCACGGCATTGGATGGCTTGACACTCCCGCCGTATTGAATCCGAAGCGCTTGGGCGGCTTCTTCACCATACAGTTCTGTAACAAGATTACGGATATGGAGATGCACCTCTTCAGCCTGTGCGGAGGAGGCGGTTTTTCCTGTACCGATAGCCCATACTGGTTCGTAGGCAATAACAATAGAGCTGATATCACTGATACCATCCAGACCTTCTCTGACCTGTGATGAGATAACTGAGTCAGTGATGCCACCTTCGCGCTCAGCAAGTGTTTCACCAACACAAAGAATAACGTTCAATCCTTCCGACAATGCTTTTTTTGTTCGAAGATTGACCGTAATATTGGTTTCGCCAAAATACTGGCGACGCTCGGAGTGACCAATAATAACAGAGGAGCATCCAGCGGCAAATATCATTCTCGCCGATACCTCTCCGGTAAATGCTCCATCATTTTCGTAATGGCAGTTTTGGGCGACAAGCTGAACCTCGCTTCCCTCAATAACCCTTCCAGTGGCCTCTAAAGCAATAAAAGTTGGCGCTATACCAACCTCACAGCCGGAAAAGTTTTCACCAAGCTCAGCAATAACTTCTGCCGCAAGTGTTTCTGACTCAGCAATGGTATTGTTCATTTTCCAGTTGCCGACAACAATTTTTCTACGCATCTCTTAATATTCTGTTTTTACATCATAATAGATCCGGTCAATCTGATCGACGGTGAACCGGTGTTTTCCTGCACGTGCATCCTTGACCTCTATGTCGTTACTGCCAACAGCAACAACTCTGCCATTCCACACTCTTGACTCTGTGGTTACCAGATTAATTTCACGATTCAGCAGCTCCTGGTTCCCACCAATACTGCCCTGACGATAAATAACTTGACGTTTCCCCATGGGATAGCTGGTTTAAATTGCCCTTATTTAACGAAAATCTCCAATATCTCATAATGAAGCTCACCTTTCGGCACCACTACCTGTACTTTTTCTCCGACAGATTTTCCAATGAGTGACCTCCCGACAGGAGAGCGAACCGAAATTTTTCCCGCATCGGTATCAGCCTCTTCTGAAGAGACGAGTGTGTACTCTATGATTTCGGCTGGATCATCAAGATTTCGCAGTTTTACTGAGGTAAGAATATACACCTTATCGGTCTTGATCTGTTTTGGATCAAGAATAGTGGCTGCTGCAAGCTTGTTTTCGAGATCTGCAATGCGCGCTTCAGTATGCGATTGCTCTTCCCGTGCTGCATCATATTCCGCATTCTCGCTCAAATCACCGTGTGCCCGCGCCTCTGCAATTTTTTCCAGAACTTCCCTTCTGGTTTGATGAACCAGCGTATATAACTCCTCTTTAAGCCGGTTATAGCCATCGCTTGTCAGGTAAATTCTGTCTGTCATCTCTTGTACTGTTTTTGTTGAAAATAAAAGAAAATAACTCCACAAATACGACGTGCGCAAGCGGACAGGATTGCAAACAAAAAAAAGTAAAGTCAGCTACGAACTGCTGACTTTACTTTGTAACGTCAATGTAACAATTCTTAACTCTTCAGGCAAAAATCTTTACAGATTAAATGCAAAATACATTTTACTGCTCCCTCTTCCTACAAGAACAAAGAGCAGATCACCTTTTTTGAGCTGTTGTATAGAGTTGCTATATTCCGCATAGGTACGCACCTCCTTTTTGTTGACGGAGAAAATAAGATCCCCGGCACGCAAGCCAGCACGATAGGCATTCGACGTTGGAACAATAGTGGTTATGATAACCGCTCCTGCACCGGGCTTCAGTTTCATCCGCTGTGCTCTATCGGCTGTAAGCTCCTCTCCTCTGAAACCAAGGATCGTACTTATGGCATCATTGCTCTCTGTCTGGGAAGAGAGTAAGTTTTTTACTGCCTGCTCCTGAAGAGGAACATTAACGATCAGAATTGAACCATCCCTGGAAATACGAAACTGAACCGTAGAGCCGGGAGAGTGGCTGGCAATCGCATTGCGCAGAAGAGTGCTGCTTGTGACCTTTACTCCATTAAAATCAAGAATAACGTCACCAGTTTTAATGCCATGTTTGGCCGCCGGGCTGCCGTCAAGAACCGTTCCAACCAATGCGCCCTCTCCGGCCTTCAGGTTCATTGCTTTTGCAAGATTTTCATCAATATCCTGAAGGGTAACACCCAGGTATGCTCTGGTGACTTTACCGGTTGTAATAAGTGACGTGAGTACCTTTTTGGCCATATTTGACGGTACCGCAAAGCCAATTCCCTCAAACCCTCCAGTACGACTTGCTATGGCGGTATTAATACCGACAAGCTCACCATTGACATTGACCAGTGGCCCGCCTGAGTTTCCAGGATTAATCGCCGCATCTGTCTGTATAAAATCTTCATAATCAGCCAGCCCGACATTCGCCCGACCTTTAGCGCTCACAATACCCTGGGTCACCGTTCTTGCGAGATTTTCGCCAAGAGGACTGCCGATAGCAATAACCCACTCGCCCACCCTGAGTTTATCGCTGTCGCCAATAATAATCGGCTTCAGATTTTTGTCATCCACCTTGATAACGGCAAGATCGGTCTTTGGGTCAGCGCCAATAACCTTGGCTGTAATTTTCCGGTTATCGGAGGTACGAATATAGACAATATCAGCGCCATCAATGACGTGGTTATTGGTCAGAATGTAGCCATCACCTGTCACAATAACCCCGGAACCAAGCCCACGCTGAACCTCTTTGCGACGGTTCGTGGCCTCCCCTCCCTGCATACCAAAAAAATCAAAGGGTGAAAGAACCCGCTGAGTCACTGTTTTTTCGGTAAAAATCGTCACCACCGAGGGTGTTGCCGATTCGGCAATCTGAACAAATGCCTCGTTAAAACTTTTAAGCGACTGAACAGGATAGTTTTCAATATTACTGGTCGCTGTCGCGAAATTTGGTCGGCTGGCAAGGTTTGAGCCATTGAAAGAGAGGTTAAACTCTACATTTGAAAACACCAGCGCCCCAACCGCGACACCCGCAAAAACCAGAAGCAGGTATTTCATGAATGATTGTCTCTTATGCATCGGATAGCTTATTTTTTCATTAATCGTTACACTAACGCCTCAATACTGTCAACGGCAGTGATGCCAGCCTTCATTTTATTCATCGTCTCTTCATATTCCGACTCAGGCCTGGAGTCAGCAACAATGCCGCCTGCTGCCTGGAAATAGATCGTCTTGTCCTCAATAACCATGGTTCTTATCGCTATTGCCGTCGTAAGGTTCCCTTTAAAATCAAGAAATCCGACGGCCCCACCGTACAGCCCTCGTTTCTCTTTTTCAAGTTCATAAATAATCTCCATGGCACGCACCTTCGGTGCTCCAGTGAGAGTACCAGCCGGGAAACAGGACCAAAAGGCATCCATGGTGCAGAGATCGTCACGCAACTCACCCCGCACATTGCTGACAATATGCATCACATGAGAATATTTTTCAATAACCATCATCTCATTGGTTTCAACTGTGCCAATTTTAGCTATTCTGCCAATATCATTCCTGCTCAGATCAATCAGCATCAGATGCTCAGCCAACTCTTTTTCGTCGGACAGCAGCTCACGGGCATTACGTTCATCCTCTTCAAAGGTGCTTCCCCGATGCCTTGTTCCCGCTATAGGACGGGTATCCACAATCCGCTTTCCGTGGCTGTCACGCTCAACCTTCACCAGCAGTTCAGGCGATGAACCAACAATCTCAAACTCCTTCAAATTGAAATAGTAGAGATAAGGCGAGGGGTTGATGGTTCTCAGCATTCGATACACATCGAATGGACGAGTATTGAGTGGGCGGTGAAGACGCTGTGAAATCTGCACCTGAAAAATATCTCCGGCAACAATATGCTCTTTAGCCCTGACCACCTTCTCCAGATACTCCTCCTTCGTCGTATTGGAAATTATCTGCTCCGTCTGTTCGGGCTGAAAAGCAATCTCGTCGCGTGAAAGAGGGCGGAACATCTGCTCGGCAATCTGCTCTATTTTCGCTAATGCAAGAGGCTTGTCAGTTTCATCAAGATAATTGGAGACAATAAAAACCTTCCGCATGATATTATCAAAAATGACCAGCGTATCACAAAAAAGGAGAATAATGTCTGGCATTCCTGCCGGATCAGTCAACTCAGGCGCTGGAATTTTTTCAACAAGATGCATGGCATCGTAGCCAAAATAGCCAAACACACCGGAGGTGATCATCTGGGGAGCGCCATTCTTTTTCCTTGGTATCTCCTCGGTATCAAAGGCGGCAATCATGCAGTCAATCTTTCGGCGGAGATTAGTCTCCTCACCGGCAACCTGCCGAAGATCACTGAATTTTTCGTCAAGAATCTCAAGATTGGTTGTCCCGTCAACAGATCCTTCGAGAATAGCAACAGGATCTATGGCGATATAGGAAAAGCGGGCAAGAAGCTCCTCGCCCTCAACAGATTCGAGCAGACATGAAAAAGGACGCTGCAATTTCAGATAGACTGAAACCGGCGTCTCTGTGTCAGCATGGACTTCCCTGAAAAGAGGCTTGAGCAGATAGGGGGCATGCCGTTGTTGTGCTGGCATAAAAAAGAGTCCTGAATTATTGATTCATACAGGCTAATAAAGAGAAATATTTTGTATCGTAAAAAAAGAACTCCACCATTGCTACGCCGGAGACGGACGGAGCTGACAAGAAACCATGGCAAAGCTATTTCCTGAAAAAAACTTCCTGATAAACTGGTGCAAGGCTCTCATGCTCTCCCCCGGGGTGCTGTTCCCTGCAGCATATCTTCTTGTTTATACATCCACCAACATCTACCTGAATGCCGATTTCAAAAAAAACCTTGCCAGATCAGTCAAGCAGACAACCGGCAGCGCCTGGGAGATCAGTATCAAATCACTCTCATCTGATTTGATACTCAATTCGGTCACCCTCAATCATATTGAACTGACACCTTCCGGAATGCAGGAACAACCCTCTGTCACCATCCCGACCATCGAAGTAAACTGTCCCGACCTTCAAACACTCCTTTTCAGCCCGGCCAAACGGTTCTCGTCAACAGAGCTGATACGCAAAAAAATTCTCTCCGAGGGGCGGCTCGCTCACTGAACTGCCTGCCCTGGGCGACTCCATCGAATGGATGCAAGTTTTTCAACCGGCTCGGTCAAAAGAGAGAGATCTGGATCCCATGACCAGTACACCATCAAGGCCTGTCCAACGAGATCCTTTTCCGGCAAAAAGCCCCAAAAACGACTGTCAAGACTGTTATCCCGATTATCTCCCATGGCAAAGTAGTAGTTTTCCTTAACCGTGTATTGCTGAACAGGAGCACCGTCAATAAAAACCTCCCTGCCCTGGAGACTCACCTCATGTCCTTCATCGGCTACAAGCGAACTGTAGAGCGGAAATGTTGTCGCATCCAGCCTTATGACATCTCCTTTTCGAGGGATGCGTATCGGGCCATAATTATCCTTGTTGAAATTCGAAAACTGGGGAAATATCATGTAATCACCCTCTCCGGCAGGTACACGCTGTCCGATATACTGCGCATAAGGAGGAAGGGTTACCGGTTTATTATTGATGATGAGCTGTTGATCATGAATCTGAAGGGTATCGCCGCTGATGGCAACACAACGCTTGATATAGTTCAGTGACCGATCTTTCGGGAACTTGAAAACAATAATATCACCACGCTCAACCTTGTCAACGCCCGGCAGCCGAATTTCGGTGAACGGGACTTTTGGGCCGTACACATATTTGTTGACAAAAAGAAAATCGCCGGCAAGCAGCGTATTCTCCATCGAGCCAGTTGGAATTCGATACGACTCCACCACAAAAACCCGAAGAACTGTTGCAAAAATCGCAGCTATAACCAAGGCATCAAACCACTCGCGCGAATGTTTTTTTTCCTGTTTATCCTTCCTGATATCCAAAAGTGTATCGTTTAATATGTTTTTTAACTGTTTTCAGGACGAACTGTCCATTATTCATCAATGTTCAGAAGCGCAAGGAAAGCCTCCTGGGGAACCTCCACCCTGCCAACCTGTTTCATCCTCTTTTTACCCTCTTTCTGTTTCTCAAGCAGCTTGCGCTTCCGACTGATATCGCCGCCGTAGCACTTGGCCAGCACATTTTTGCGCATCGCCGAAATAGTTTCGCGCGAAATCACCTTGCTGCCGATTGCTGCCTGAATCGCCACTTCGTACATCTGCTTCGGAATAATCCCTTTCAGCTTCAGGCAGAGCTTCTTGCCCCAATCATAAGCCTTTGAGCGGTGCACAACAATGGAGAGAGCATCAACCGCCTCACCGTTCAGCAGTACGTCGAGCTTCACCAGATCAGACTCACGATAACCAACATATTCATAATCCATTGAGGCATAGCCTTTCGAAATGGATTTGAGCCGGTCATGGAAATCAAAGACAATTTCGGCCAGGGGAAACTCAAAGTGCATAATCACCCGTGTCGTGTCGAGATAATCAGTGTTCTTGTACTCACCGCGACGTTCCATACCGAGCTTCATAATATTGCCGATATAGTCGGCAAGCGTAATGATCTGCATGGTTACATAGGGCTCTTCAACCAGACTGAGGCGTCCGGTTTCGGGCATCTTGGATGGATTATCGACCACAACAACCTCTCCATTGGTCAGCACAACACGGTACTCGACGTTTGGCACCGTTGTAATGATATTGACCCCATACTCCCGCTCAAGGCGCTCCTGGATAATCTCCATGTGGAGCAGACCAAGAAAGCCGCATCGGAACCCGAAACCGAGCGCAACCGACGTTTCAGGGGTATAAACCAGCGACGCATCGTTAAGCGCAAGCTTTTCAAGGGATTCGCGAAGATCCTCAAATTCGTTGGAGTTAATCGGATAGAGGCCGCTGAAGACCATCGGCTTGACCTCCTTGTAACCAGCAAGACGCTCGCTGGCGGGATTCTCCACAAGTGTAACCGTATCACCAACCTTGGCATCCTTGACATCTTTGATGGAGCATATCAGATAACCAACATTGCCGGATTCAAGCAAGGCTTTTGGCTGCCTCGTCATGCTCATGGTGCCAATCTCATCGGCAAGGAAAGTTTTATCGCTGGCAAAAAATTTCACTTTGTCGCCCTTCCGCAGTGCGCCTTCAACAATACGGAGATAAACCACCGCGCCACGATAGGAATCAAAAACTGAATCAAAAATCAGCGCGCGAAGGGGAAGATGATTGTTGTCCGCCGGATGGGGAATTCGCGCGACAATAGCCTCAATCAACACACTCACCCCAAGACCAGCTTTTGCCGATACCTGAAGAATCTCTTCGCGCTTGACCCCCATGAGATCGATAATCTGACGGGCAACACCCTCGACATCCGACGAGGGAAGGTCAATTTTGTTGATTACCGGAATAATATCGAGACCTGCATCAAGAGCAAGATAAAGATTGGCGATAGTTTGCGCCTCTACCCCCTGGGTTGCATCAACGATAAGAAGAGCACCTTCACATGCAGCAAGCGAGCGTGAAACTTCGTAGCTGAAATCGACGTGACCAGGTGTATCAATGAGATTCAGGGTATACTCCTTGCCATCAAAAGCCTTATACTTCATCTGGATGGCATGGCTTTTGATTGTAATACCGCGCTCACGCTCAAGATCCATGTCATCAAGCACCTGTGCAGAGGCCATCTGGGTACGATCAAGCGTGTGCGTTATCTCCAACAGGCGATCAGCCAGTGTTGATTTTCCGTGATCAATATGCGCGATAATGCAGAAGTTCCTGATACGACTGACTTCTGTACTGGACAAGGCCATAAAATGAGCGTTTGATTCTTGTTAAAACTCAACGTGAAGGCAATATAAGCAAATAATGCAATTGTGACATTGCACTGCTGTCACACAAAAAGAGAGCTCCCGACATTCTGGCGGAAACCCCTGACAAATTCTGAGGCCTCCATGTTTTTTCTCCCTTCAAGCTGCAAAGAGAGCAGCTCAAGCCAGCCATCTAAACCTGCCGCATAAAGTCTTCCCTGATTAACCAGCAATGTTCCCGGAGAAGCTGAAGCATCTTCGGAGAAAAGTGCTCCTGGAGCAGCCCTGAATAGCTTCATGGTTTTACCCTGAAATGTGGTCCATGCCGCTGGCTTTAAGGCAAGTCCACGGATAAAATCATTGATCCGGGCAACCGGCTGCGCCCAATCAATTCGTGTATTATCACGGGTAAGCTTGGGAGCCTTTGAGGCAAGCGCATCATTCTGATCAGAGGCAGTAGCCTTGCCTGAGGCGATCAGATGCAGGGTACTGACAACAACGTTGGCCCCAATCTCCGAGAGGCGACAAGCAAGATCGGTAGCATTTTCATCGGGAGCTATTGCTGTCTTTTCCTGAAGAATGACTGTGCCAGTATCAACACGCTGTTGCAGAAAGAATGTTGTGACACCTGTTTCTCGATCACCGTTGACAAGCGACCAGTTGACAGGCGCAGCTCCCCTGTAGGCTGGAAGAAGGGAGGCATGGAGATTAAATGCACCAAGACAAGCCTGCTCATAGATGGCTGGAGGAAGAATGCGGAAGGCTGCAACAACAATAACATCAGGCTGACATGAAGCAACCATCTCGGCAAACGCTGGATCCTTGACATCATCAACCTCATACACCTGAAGCCCGAGAGCAAGGGCTGCCTGCTTTACCGGAGATGGCTCAACATCAGCACGTTTACTTTTGCGCGGCTTGTCCTTGCCGGTAACCACAAGCACAATCTCAAAAACACTCTTTTCAGCAGCAATCGCCTGTAACGCAGGAACTGCAAACTCAGGGGTTCCCATAAAAATAATTCGCATGGCACTCAATAGAGTTTTGATACCGGAACAACAACCGGATAAGAGGCGTTAACAATACCTGATGCAAGCGCAGCCAACTCTTTCTGGATCTTTCGACGATCGCGCTTCTGCACCCGATCCACAAAAAGTGTCCCGTCGAGATGATCAATCTCATGCTGAAGCACCCTGCCTGGCATCCCCGAAAACTCCCCAACCTGCTCCTCAAAACGCTCATTCCGATATTTAAGGGTGATAAGAGAGGGACGCACAACATCACCCTGCACCCCCGGAACACTCAAACAGCCCTCATCCATCTCACTTGAGCCCTTGACCGCAAGAATATGAGGATTAATAACCACCATTGGCTTCTCGCTCTCATAATTCTTGACACAGGAGAGATCCAGTACCAGCAGCCGGAGCGATTTACCCACTTGCGGTGCAGCCAAACCAATGCCAGAAGCATTGTACATCGACTCAAACATTGATCCTATAAGCTCCTCAATAGAGCTGTCAACACCTTTCAGCGGTTTGGCTCTCTGCCGAAGGATATCATCACTGTAAATGGTAATTGGTAATATCATTGTTATTAGCGTTGACCTCTTTTTCGCTTTTGGCTTTTTCAGAGAATCTACTCTTTCAAGAAGGAAAATCCACGAAAAGCCGTTACCTGAAAAGCAAAAACCCCGACGTGCGGGGTTTTTGTTCTGCGGAGAGGGAGGGATTCGAACCCTCGGTAGCCCTATAAGAACTACGTCGGTTTAGCAAACCGGTGCCTTCAGCCGCTCGGCCACCTCTCCTGATGGTTGGCGGAGGATGAGGGACTCGAACCCCCATGGGCGTGAACCCGGCAGTTTTCAAGACTGCTGCCTTACCAATTAGACTAATCCTCCATCATTGCTGTAAAGAACAGGCTTCCAAGATAGTGAATCCACAAGAAAAAGCCAGAAAAAAATATTCTTGTGGCATTTTCTGGCGGAGAGGGAGGGATTCGAACCCTCGAGGGCTGTAACACCCTACCCGCTTTCCAGGCGAGCGCACTAGACCAACTATGCGACCTCTCCGTATTCTCTACCAGTAAAAGGGTTGGAATTTACACTCTATTTTAGATTTTCAAAAGTATTATGACTAAGCAACGCTTCTGAGTGAACATTTTATTTTTGCCCTCTGTTCGCAAGCTCCTTTTTATCAGGTTGATGTGAAGCGTTAAATTCATTGTCTTTCTACGCTCACTTTTTGTAAATTGGCAAAATTGATTTTGCCGCAATCCCATAAATTCTGTTCTGCCCATGACGAAGATTCTCTATGAAGCGTTGACGTTTGACGATGTTCTGCTTATCCCCGCGTATTCCAAAGTCCTTCCAAAAGAAACTGTTACTGAAAGTCGTCTGACAAAGAGCATTGCGCTGAAAATTCCGTTGGTCAGCGCAGCGATGGATACGGTAACAGAGTCGGGACTGGCTATAGCATTGGCGCGAGCGGGAGGTATCGGCATTATCCACAAGAACCTTACCATCGAAATGCAAGCGCGAGAGGTGGCAAAAGTTAAGCGGTATGAGAGCGGCATCATTCGCCACCCCTTTACGCTCTATGAAGATGCAACCATGCAGGATGCGTTTGATCTCATGCTGCGTCACTCCATTTCCGGTATTCCGGTCATAGGACGACCCTTGCATGAGGGCGACCAGAATATGAAGCTTAAAGGGATTGTCACCAACAGGGATCTTCGCATCAAACCAAAATTTAATGCGAAAATCGCTACAATCATGACCAGCAAAAATCTCATTACGGCACGAGAAGATGTTGATCTTGAACAAGCAGAGGAGATTCTGCTCTCCAACAAAATTGAAAAACTGCTCATTACCGATAATGACGGAAACCTTCAGGGGCTCATCACCTTCAAGGATATTCAGAAACGCAAACAGTTTCCTGATGCCTGCAAGGACAGTCATGGCCATCTGCGGGTTGGCGCAGCCGTAGGTATCAGCGCAAATACTCCTGAGCGGGTAAGCGCCCTGATTAATGCAGGCGTGGATGTTATTGCTGTTGATACAGCCCACGGCCATAGCAA
The DNA here is from genome assembly GCA_903994365.1 of uncultured Chlorobiaceae bacterium. Lineage (GTDB taxonomy): Bacteria > Bacteroidota > Chlorobiia > Chlorobiales > Chlorobiaceae > Chlorobium. The sequence continues at coordinate 88,522 of CAJEXL010000005.1, forward strand.
AGCTGTTCTCGACATGGTCAAAAGAATCAAGAGCACCTGGCCTGACATTCAAATTATTGCCGGGAATGTTGCCACCCCCGAAGCGGTCAGAGATCTTATCGAAGCTGGCGCCGACTGCGTGAAAGTGGGTATTGGGCCCGGCAGTATCTGTACAACACGTATTGTCGCAGGGGTCGGTATGCCGCAGTTGACCGCTATCATGAACTGTGCGGAAGAGGCGGCCAAAACCAATACGCCTGTCATTGCTGATGGAGGTGTCAAATACAGCGGCGATATCGCCAAAGCACTTGCGGCTGGCGCTGATTCGGTGATGATCGGCAGTATTTTCGCTGGAACCGACGAAAGTCCCGGGGAAACAATTCTTTACGAAGGCAGAAAATTTAAAACCTATCGCGGCATGGGCTCTCTCGGTGCCATGTCGGAACCAGAAGGAAGCAGCGACCGCTATTTCCAGGACGCTTCAAGCGAATCGAAAAAATATGTTCCAGAGGGAATTGAGGGACGTATTCCTGCAAAAGGCTCGCTTGATGAGGTTGTCTATCAGTTAATCGGAGGGCTGAAATCCTCTATGGGGTACTGTGGAGTTGCCACCATTGAAGAGCTGCGAACCAATACAAATTTTGTGCGAATCACATCAGCGGGGCTCAGGGAAAGCCATCCGCACGATGTCAAAATCACCAAAGAGGCACCGAATTATTCCACTACGATGTAATACAGAAAAACACTGTCTGCTTTTTCAGAGATAAGCAGATCATTTTAAATAAAGGCGTTACCCATTATCTTCGTCAGTCTGTTTCCAGAAAAAGATTAATAATGTCCAAAATGAACACGATCTCCATTCCCGACATTCTTGCGCTTCCGATACAGGAGCGTATTCGTCTCGTTGAGATTATCTGGGACAGCGTTGCAGCAGTGCCTGATGCCGTGGAGATTTCTCCTGCGCTGAAGGCTGAGCTTGAATTGCGTTTAACGGAGTTCGAGGTAAACCCTGAAGCAGGCTATTCTTGGGAAGAGGTGAAATCACATCTAAAGGATAGAGCAAATATCGTCCGGGTTACATGATGCTCGCAATCCGGGAAGTTGGCCTAAAAAGCGCTAATCTATTACCCTATCGCCCACACGCTCCAGCCGATCCTCAAGGTCGGCGTAAATTTCCTGAAGCTCATCAATCATATCCTGATCGGCTTTCCATAGACCGCGACCGTGGGCTTCGAGCATACGACCAACAATGTTCTTGATGGCCTGCGGGTTGAGTGTTGCAAGCCGCTCCCTCATTTCGGGATCAAGGGCGTAGGTTTCTGCAGTTTTTTTGTAGACCCAGTCGTCCACACTCTTGGTGACGGCATCCCAGCCAAGCATGTAGGTAACTCGGTTGCTGATTTCACCGGCGCCGCTGTGGCCATGTTTGAGCATTCCCTCAAACCACTTCGGATTGAGCAGTTTTGAACGGTACTCAATGCGGAGCGATTTTTCGGCGTCATCAACCTTGATATCGGAGGTAAATGATTCAACATAGTTGAGTTTGACATCGCCACCCTTCGTGTTTCGGCGACGTGCGGCAAGCTGCAGTGAACCGGATGATGAGAAATAGTGGTCGATATCGGAGATACCGAACTCGGTGGAATCGACCTGATGCACAACCCGGTCAACCGAGCCCAGCATTTTCTGCAAAATTGCTGATTCATTCCCCCCTTTCCTGCCACCGCCATAAGCACTGCAGTTGCGACGAATAAAGAGATCGTCAAGATCATTTTCGGTCTCCCACGCTGAATCCTCAATCATATCATCCACATAGGTACCATAAGCGCCCGGAGCCTGGGTAAACTGGCGGGCCGTTGCACTCTCCAACTCCATGCCCGAAGCAAGCGCCTCATTCACATGTTTTTTAACGAAATTCATCTCCTCCGGCTCATCAGCTTTGGCAGCCTCTTTGACAAGCCGGTCGAGCTGATCCATAAGCAGACCAAATGCATCACGGAAAATAGGACTAAGCTGCATAAGCACGTCAATTCGAGGACGACGGAGCTTCTCAAGTGGAACAAGGCTGTAGTGGCTTATTTTGCCAAAAGCATCGTAGGCCGGTTCTGCTCCAAGCAGCCTGATCACCACAGCGACAGCCTCACCCTTGGTTTTGATGGTATCGAGCCCCCAGAGCACCTGGGCAATGGTTTCGGGATATTGTCCTCCACTCTCCTCCAGATGTTTTTTGATGATACAGTCAGCAATGAGCGAACCGCGCTTGAAGGCCAGTACCGACGGAATTCTCCACGGATCAATGGAGTGAATGTTACGACCGGAAGGGAGCACATTAACACCGTCACGCACCAGATCACCACCCGGCCCTGAAGAGATATAGCGACCATTGAGCACCTTCATGAGGGCATCCATCTCACCAGTATTATCGCGCAGCGCAAAGAGGAGCTGAGAGCCCTCCCTGATCAACTGCTCAACAAAGGGAGTATACTCAACAGGAAGTTTGGCTCCTCCCGTTACCGAGGCAAAGGCTGATAAGACATTTATGCGGTCAAACAGCGCCTGCTGAACAAAGTCCCTGCACGCACCGTCCACCCACTCCCGCAGGCGGATTGCCTCCTCTTCACCCTTTCTTGACCGGCTGCTCAGCTCCTCATAACTGCTGAAATGGCCGTTCTTGCCCGATGCGCTCATGAGCAGCGAAGGGAGCGTTCTGGAATCCTCTTCACGATTTTTCAGTGTCTCCGTGACCGTAATAATCTGTGCCTCGGGAGGACTTGCCTCACCGAAGACGTGGAGTGAATTGGAGATAAGGCGATTTTCAAGTTCGCTGATATAGATGTAAAGCCGGCTGACATATTCACCGAACCCCTCCTGTTCACGGCGGGGGCAATCATCCGTCAGATTAAGCAGCTCCGCTTTCTGCATAACTGCCTCCTCAATACCCGAACCATCACCCTGCCCTTCAAACGAACCGGATGCCGCAAAATTTCTTTCACGAAAATCAACCAGCAGCTCTTTTAGCGCTGGCAGCTCCTTGTAGAGACCGGCACGGGAGAGAGGCGGCACCACATGGGAGACCATGGTGGCAAGGCCTCGCCGTTTGGCGATGGTGGATTCGCTGGGGTTATTGACCGGATAGATATAGAAGTGCGGCACCTCACCAAGCAGGGCATCCGGCCAGCAGTCACCGGTAAGGCCTGTCTGAAGTCCCGGCATCCACTCAACCGACCCATGCATACCCACATGCACCATGGCATGTGCCTCAAACTCCCGGCTTATCCAGCGGTAAAAGGCAATATACTGGTGGTGCGGCGTATTTGACTTGTCGAAGAGCAGCCGCATGGGGTCACCCTGCACGCCGATACGGGGTTGAACACCAATAAAGATGTTACCGAATCGCAGACCCCCTACAAAAACATCATGATCGCCAATCGGCACAATTTCTCCGGGGAACTTCTGCCACCGCTCCTCAATTCGTTCACGCTCCCTCGACGTGGTCAGCTCTTTAAATCCATCATAACTCACCTTCACCGCATCCGTCTGATGCTGCATGATCTGGCATTCAGTTGCACGATCAATCGCCTCAAAAAGGGCATCAGATGATTCAGGAAGCTTGCCGACATTGTACCCCTCTTTTTTCAGCCGCTGAAGCGTGGCAAAAAGTGTTCTCGGCACATCAAGCAGCGCTGCGGTGGCTTTCTTGCCAAGACCGGGAGGATAGTCATACACTATAAATGCCACCTTCTTGTCACGATTGGCCGTAGCCCGCAGCCGAAGAAACTTTTTAATCAGAAGAGCAAGCCGCTCAAGACGCTCATGAACAGTCTCAATCTTGCCATCCTGAAGGGCACCAAGTATCACAGGAGAGATCGCGCCATCCATTTCAGGAATAGCGTAGGTGAAGGTGATCTGCATTGGAGAGACACCAAGCTCTTTCCACGACTCAAACCCCTGGGTCAATAGAGGCTGGGCAACGATATAAGGAACATCCAGCTTCGTCATAATCTCGTGACGCGCTTCAGCCGCAATGCCTGGCTTGGTCGATCCCGCAGGACCACCCACAAGGCCAAAACCCATCATATTAAGCAGAAGATCAATATTCTCCTTGAGCAGCCAGTCCCTGACCAGAACATGCCCCTCAACTCCCATCACAAAAGCTGGAAAGAGATGAATCCCCTGCTTTTCAAGTACTCGAATGGTGTTGTCGATATAGGTTTTTTCCTGCAGCAGATGTTTTCGGAAAAAGAGAAGCCCGATTTTCTGCCCCTTGTCCATATTTATCCCGCGCTTTTTCTGCCAGTTTTTATAGCTCTTGACATCGGTGAAGTATGCCTGAGCATCAGGATGATAGAGCCCCATATTCGGCACATCAACAATTGCACCAACCTTGACCGGCTCATTAAAATATTCACGAAGAATCAGCCGAAACATATTGGCAATATTCTCCGCTGTCGGCTGCATCCAGTAGGAATAGACCATCAACCAGTTCTTGAAATCCTCTGCCTTGTTGGGCACAAGAGGCAAAATGGTTCGCATGATCTTCATCAGCTTCATGTAGCCGTAAAGGGCATCCTCATCGCGCCCCTTCACCAGCATTTTTGCCACTTTTTTAACCATATCGGGCATACCGGCCTTTCCATCGCCAACGGAATAACTTCCCACTTTGGTCAGAGCCATTGCCTCAGGCATGGACTCAAAAATAAAAACAGTCTTCTCATTGGTGGCCAGTTCAAGCTGCTGTTTAAACCAGTCGATCTGCTCCTTGAAGTTGATCATGCTCATGAAGATACAATCAGCCTCCTGAATTGCCCTGGCAGCATCGGGATGCTGTTTTTCCAGATCAATATCACTCAACTGAATCAATTCAGCTTCGCTGGCAAGAAGCCCCTTGATTTTTTTCCAGAGACCGGCGTTGTACTGCTCAAGGCCAACAATAGCAACAATTTTACGGAGATCAGACATGGGGTACAAATTAGAGTATCACGTTTATAACGCGAGATTAAAACAGCATAACTCTAATGTATAAAAGAAGGGGAATAATTCCGAAAAAAGAGCTTTCCAGCAAATACACCGGAAAGCTCTCGAGAAATCAAAAGCTCATGGCAGCTTCAACAATCTGTTCAGCTTTAGCATTTGGCAGGTAAAAATAGCGACCTCCGAGCTTCTGGGCAAGCTTGGGTGCTTCACCCCTCGAAAGATAGTTCATCTGCGTATCGATAACGATAGCAGCAACACCATCGGCCTGGATGGAGAGTGACAATGCCTCCACCTCCTTTTCAAGCTCCTCCTTGGATGCTTTTTCAGCAGCCGGGTCAAAGGTTGCCTGCAGCCCGATATTTCCCCGTCCGTCAGTAATCAGTACAAACATCACCTGCGTAATCCCCTTTGTACGCGCCTGTTTGGCAGTTTCCCAGCCAAGATAGAGGGCAGAGGCGAGAGGCGTGCCGCCACCGGTTGGAAGCACATCAAGTTCACGTTTGGCTCGATCAACACTCTGTGAAGGCGGAAGCAGCACCTGTGCCTGCTTTCCACGGAACGAGATCAAAGCAACCTGGTCGCGGTGCACATAAGCGTTCTGCAAAAGACTTGCTACAGCGCCCTTGGCTTGACGCATACGGTTCAGCGCCATGGAACCAGAGGCGTCCACCATAAAAATAAAGAGCGTACCAGATTTGTCGCGGAAACGTTTGATCTTGACATCATCCTTGGTAATGAGCAACGCAGTTTTTGGCCGTCCAGCCATCTTACTGTCGCGACGGCGTGTCTCCTGCCACGGTGCAGCAGAGATAAGAGTTGGAATAAGCGCAACTTTGCCGCTACGCATATCACCAGGCTGTGCCCTCACAAAACGACCACGCTTGAAATTGAGCGCTTCTCCACGGCTGCCTGTCGTCGCCTTCTTTTTCGATGCCAGCGAAATATTAAGAATATTGTCCGGCAGCTCCATCGTTACAGCATCCATCATCAGCTCTTCAATCATGTCGGGAGTCTCTTTCTGCTCCTCCTCCGCTTCGGCATCAGGAGTCTCCGAAGGTGCCTCCTCGTCCTCTGATTCCGGTTCCTCCTGCGGCGGTGACTCCTCCTGGGGGGGCGCTTCATTCGACTCCGCTTCCCTTTCAGGCATCCGGGTAGCGCGGGGAATAAGAACAAGCTTTATAGCCTGTTTCATATCCTCCTCATCGACATCGCTACGCTGGGCAAGAGCCGCTGAAGCTATCGCCGCACGAACTGTAAAAATATCAACCCGATTTCCCTCCACGCCTAAACTGATTGCCGTCTGAATCAACGCCCGAATCTGATCATCAGTTATGGAAACATGTGGTAGTTGCTCGCGCGCCGCATTGATAAAACCAGCAAGCATGTTCAGTTCATCCTGGGTATCCTCTGCATCCCTCGTACCAAGCACTGTCTTGACAATTTTCTTGCGGGCCCGGTAATCGTTCTGCGCAGTAAAGGGAACAATGATGCCAATCCGATCGAGCAAACCCATACGAACATCACCATCGGTGGGATCATAGGTACCCACAAGCATAAATTTTGCCGGATGCACCTCACTGAGCCCTTCGCGCTCAACAAGAACCTCGCCGCGCGAAATGGCATCCATAATGTGCGACACCGCCGAACTGTCGAGAAGACTTATTGAGTCAACATAGAGCACACCTCCATGCGCCTTCGAAAGCACACCATGCTGCACCACACGGACACCAGTAGCAAGAGTTGCCTCCAGATCAATACCTCCGATCAGACGATCTTCAGTCACGTTCAGGGGAAGTTCAACAAAAGGAGTGCCTTTGGGAAGAATATCAGCAAACGCCCTGGCGAGTGTCGATTTCCCCGACCCTACGGCAGAAGGAATCACCACACCTCCCAGTTCAGAATCAACAGCCAGCAACATCAGCGCCTGTTTGGCCAGATCCATCCCTACGATATCGGTAAAAGCTATCATTATACGGCTTCCGCTTCTCCGAGGACTTTAGCAAGTTCACGATCAATTTTTTCACCCGCATCAAGGGTCTCAAGAGGATCCTTGCGCAGACGGTGCCGCAGGCAGAGTGAAGCGACCTCCTTGACATGCTTCATGGTAACAACTGTTTCACCAAGGAAGGCTGCATGGGCAAAAGCGGTACGGGCAATGGTAAGTTCGCCGCGGTGACCATCAATACCAAGATTCATGCAGAGCTTTGCAATATCGGTCAGAACTTCATCAGTCATGGTAACTTTCGGCAACAACTCTTTGGCCGTCTGGATCTTCTTCTGCAGCGTCTGCTGTTCATGGCTGTATTTTTTCATAAAAGCCTCAGGAGCTTCATCAAACTCTCGGCGGCGTTTGACGATATCAACTCTTTTTTCAACATCCAGAATGGTGATGATACGGGCGTGAAGACCAAAACGGTCAAGGAGCTGTGGACGAAGCTCACCCTCTTCAGGGTTACCCGATCCGACAAGCACAAAACGGGCTGGGTGGCGAATACTGATACCCTCACGTTCAACCACGTTCTGACCACTTGCTGCCACATCAAGCAGAACATCGACAAGGTGATCGTCGAGAAGGTTAACCTCATCAATATAGAGAAATCCTCGGTTTGCCTGGGCAAGAAGGCCGGGCTCAAACGCCTTCACACCGCTGGTGAGCGCCTGTTCAATATCAATAGTACCGCAAACACGGTCTTCAGTAGCGCCAAGGGGAAGGTCAACAACCGGAATAGGAATTTTTTCGATACTGAGAGATGCCGGATCAATGCTCTTGCCTCCCTTTTTGCCTTCTTCACCTTCGATATACTGCTCAAGAGTACGGTTATAGGTATCACCCTCGACTCTGTCAATTAAGGGAAGTACTTCAGCAAGCGCCCTGACAATGGTACTTTTTCCAGTTCCCCTGTGGCCCATCACCAGCACACCACCAATTTTCGGGTCAATAATATTGAGAATCAGACTGAGTTTCATCTCCTCCTGACCAACAATTGCTGTAAAAGGAAATGCCCAGCCAGACTTCTTTTTTGAAGATGGCTTCACTGACTTCACTTCTGATTCCGCCTTCGCCTTTGCCGCAACCGTTTTTTTTGCCGCACTCTTTTTTGCAACTGGTTCAGTCTGAGTCATAATTGGTCGTTTCGCTTTGGGTTGATACCTTCAATCCGTGAACTCATTCACCGGAAAAGGTTTACTGTTTAGAAGCTAATTTATAAGATGCCTAATTTATACTTTTGGAAAGACAATAGAAAATGGTTTTGAAAAAGTCACTCTTGCAGAGCATTTTCTGCCGCCTCTTTTATACTTTGAGAGAGGGTTAAATGTACGTGCAAAGCATAGCAGATATGGTAAGGTTTTGTTATAATGACTCCGCAAGTGCTCTGGCAGTAGTGTTCAAGTTTCGGAAAATGCAAAATCAGTTGATAAAAAACGAATTGGAATCGGGGATGGAAGCTCCTCTTGAACCCAAAAAACTCACCCTGCAAGTCAGCCGCGTACAAACCCCGATGCGTATTGATCAATACCTGACGCGACAGGTGGAAAACGCGACACGCAACAAGGTGCAGGAGGCAATTGAGGAGGGTCGGGTGCTGGTCAATGAAAAAATCGTCAAATCGAACTACCGCATCAAATCATGCGATGTGATTCAGATGACATTTCTTCGCCCACCAGCACCGGAACTGGCACCGGAAGATATTCCGATTGAGATCATGTACGAAGATGATGATCTGATGGTGATCAACAAAAAGCCAGGCATGGTTGTCCATCCGGCATTCGGCAACTGGACGGGTACGCTTGCCAATGCCATCCTGCACCACATCGGCAAAGATGCCGAAGAGCTCGACAAGTCTGAACTGCGCCCCGGCATTGTACACCGGCTCGATAAAAACACCTCCGGACTTATCATCGTCGCAAAAAATCCTGTAGCTCTCCACCGTCTTGCCCGCCAGTTCGCTGATCGTAAAGTGATAAAAATCTATAAAGCAATGGTGTGGGGAGTTCCAAACTCCCTCTCAGGCACCATAACAACCAATATCGGGCGTTCGAAAAGAGACCGGAAGGTGATGGCAAATTTCCCCTTTGAAGGGAAGGATGGAAAAACGGCCATCACCGACTACAGCGTCGCCGAAAATCTCCACTGGTTTTCACTCCTTTCGCTCACCCTGCACACCGGACGAACCCACCAGATAAGGGCACACCTGCAACACCTTGGCCACCAGATCCTCGGCGATGAAACCTACGGAGGCGCCTCCCTGCGCACCCTCCCCTTCAGCAAAAGCGAAGGCTTCGTCCGCAACCTGCTTGAGCTGCTGCCGCGCCAGGCACTGCACGCTGAAACACTCTCCTTTCAGCAGCCCACAAGCCGGGAGACACTCTCGTTTACCGCACCGTTGCCCGAAGATATGCTGCTTGCGCTGGAAAAAATCCGGTCGATCAAAGGATTACCGGGATTTTAGTGATAACCGCGAGGAATCCTCGATTCCCCCGACTTTATCAATAACGACCAGCCCACTCCCCCCACCACCATCAGCATAGCCACAACAAACGCTCCAAGCGATATCCACCGCCCTGTCTCAAACCCGCTTCGATCATAGTAAAACCTGACCTCACGGCTGCCTGATGGAACGACAACGCCGCGCAACAGCCCGTTCACCTTGATCATAGCGACTGAACGCCCATCAATCTGCACCTTCCACCGCAGCGGATAATAGAGCTCACTCACCACAAGAAACGCCTCACCAGGCGCTGCAACCTTGACAACCATCGCTTCAGCTTTTGCATCAAGCGATGTCACCGTGGCCGAAGCAAACGTGCTGGCTCCTCTCCAAAGTAAGCCATCGACATACGCTATACCGGCAGGCATCTCGTCATCAAGAATACGGGAAAACAGCCCTTCATTGTTGTTCACCGCGATGACCCGACTGGCGAACCATGCTCTTGGCGCTGTCTGCTGAAGCCGATACACATAAGCCGTGACGGGGCCGCTGGCGAGTTGGAGCGTGCCGGTTTTGACCAGTTCAAGCGCTGGATGGCCAAGTGGCGCAGGGCTGACAATGTAGCCGACATTGAGCATTCGGAGCACGTTGATGCTGGAGAGATTCTCTGTTTTTGCGAGAAACTTCTCGTAAAGCTTGAGTTTGGCAGGATGATAACCGCCAACCGACTCAATGCCAAACAGGGAAAACTTGTTCTCTGCAAAGAGCGACCCGGCGGGATAGATTCTGAAGGGCCCCTTTTGTGCAGCAAGGTAGCGGGTAATGTAGTCGGGCTTGAATGCAGGCTCTACAAGGCGACTGTCGGCATAGAGTGGTGAGCGCAAGGAGTCGGGAAAGGAGTAGATAATCTGTATGTCCATCCAGAGCAGATCGCCAAGCGCAAGGAGAAAGAGCAACAGGCCGGTCAGTTTGTGAGAGAGCTTCCCCTTGATGCTGAGCCAAAGCACTCCTGCAAAGAGAGAGGCAAGCATCAGGACAATCCAGAGACTCCCGATCAGATTCTCCCAGCGCACCTTGTTGACCATAAAGGCAAGATCGAAACTGCCAACCTGCGGCTCGGGATATAGTGTGCGGAAAAAGCTCTCGACAGGCTGTTCAAAGGCAAGAAAAAGCAGCAGGATTAAGGCGAGGATAAGCGCTCCGAGCCGGATTGGTTTCAGCAATCGCGTTGGCTGACGCTGAAGAAGGTCATTCACTCCAATTGCAGCAAGAAAAGAGATGATCAGGTAGAGCATGATGAGCGCCATGGATGGCACCCTGAAACGGCTGAAAAGGGGGGCGAAATGGTAGAAAAGATCGAAGACGGGGCTGAAAAACTTGCCGAAGGAGAGCAGCAGCGCCAACAGTGCGGCGGCAACAAAAAACCAGGTCATCGGCTCTTTCCGCCGCATAACAGCACCCGCAACGGCGAGGAGCAGTACCACAATGCCTGCATAATTGGGGAAGTCGGTGAAGGGCATAAAGCCCCAGTAGGTCACGCCACCAAACCCGAAAAATCCCGGCACCAGAAAGGTGAAGAGCTCCAGAGGGTGCATCGACCAGAGAGTGGCATACTCCCACGGGGATCCTCCCCCTTCTGCTACCACCCCTCTCACCGAATATGCCGCATATTCTGAGGCAGGCAGATAGATTGAGGCCGACATGGCAACCCCGCAACCCAGCGCAACCATCAGCAAAAGAACAAAACGCAACTTGCCCTTGTGGCTACCCGCATCAACTCCCCGACCTCCCTTATCACCACTTGCATGTCCTCTCCCGTTACCACCTTCTTGCCCGCCCTCACCGCCACCAGGCACAAACGCTGCAACACCTGCGCTTGTCCTGAAAATATCGCGCCTGAAGAAAACCAAAACAACAGCCAGCAGCAGCACAAGCATCCACGAATAGTAAGCGATTTGCACATGTGAACGCTGTAACTGAAAACCGGCAATGAGCGCCAGAACCCCGGCATCGGCAAGCCCGCCACGCTGCATGAGGCGCAAGGTGGCCCAGAGCATCCAGGGCATGTAGGCTACCGTCATGAGCTGGCTGCCGTGACCGTGCACCAGCATGGCGCTCATGTAGGGGTTGAGCATGAAAATGGCTCCGCCTAACGAGGCAGCAAGGGTGGCGAGGCCGTACTGGCGGAGAAAAAGAAAGACTCCCAGACCGGCAAAGGCGAGATGCAGCAGTTGCAGCACAATGCTGTCAGTATGGAAGAGGTTGAACACAACATTCGGATAATAGAGACCGCTGAGATAGCTGAATGCCTCCACCGTCGGCATTCCCGAAAAGAGCCAGGGCTGCCAGAGCGGATAGATGCCGGTTTCAGCCTGAAGCTTGTCGAGCGCCAGGGTTGAGGCTTGGGGAATAAGAGAGTCGGGAGCAAGAAGCGTGTTCGACTGAAAGACAAGCGGCCAGAAGAGCAGCAGCGCCAGAAGGGTATAGACACCATAAACAGTGAGCAACGAGAAAATCTTTTTTTTCACAGCGTTATCGCTTTGGTTCCTTGTTTAAAAAGGGGATATACCTTAAAATAATCTCTCTCTCCTCCGCTTCCAACTTCTGCAGCAGCATCAACACCGTATAACTGGAGAGAGCAAGAAGCGCACCCGCCCCAAGCGCTGCCATCGAGGGAAGAGTAAGCAACCACGGACGCAAAAGCAGAAGAAGCAGAGCAGCGGATACTCCGGCAGCAAGAGGTTTCCAGAGCGCCTTGCCAAACGGGTGAATCTTCAGCAGGCGTTGTATTTCGCCAAGCCGGAGAGCGGAGAGGAGCAAAAAGAGCAGCAGTGTTGCAAGGGCTGCTCCGTTCAGCCCCATGCGGGGAATCAGAAGAAGATTCAGCGCCACCTGCAAACCGAGAGCGCCAAGCGCGTTGAAGAGGCTGATGCGTGCATAGCCGGTCATGGCAAGCACCGTGGCGGAGAGGCCAAATGTCGCTTGCAGGAAAGAGGCGATGGTTAACAGATGCAGCGCCGTAGCTCCTCCTGCCGCAAACCGGTCGCCGAAGACCGAAAGCACCGGTTCGGGAAGCGCCATGAAGAGAATTGCGGGTGGAATGACAACCATGACAATCCAGCGTGTCACCATCTTGTAGATGCGACCTATCTCCGCATTCTGGCTTTTGGCATGCAAATCGGCAATCATCGGGGCCGCAATGCCGGTAAAGGCAAGAAGCACCGAGCGAAGAAGCCCCGCCGTTCGTGCGACAGGATGGTAGAGGCCGACCGTTGCGGTATCGGTGAGCATCCCGAGCATCATCACATCAAGCCAGTGACTCATCATGCTCAAGAGCGAGACCACCATGAAGGGCAGGGCGTAAGCCATCATCGCCTTGTCCGTGCGGGCGTGCAGGATATCCGACGGGAGCACGCCGGTAATGGCCGTGAGGCGAGGGCGAATCCAGAAAAATGCCCCGATGCCTGCCAGCACATAGGGGAAAAAGAGGGCGGCATCATGGCCTGCAGTGTAGCGGAGAAGCAGCGTCAGCAAAAGCAGGAGCAGCGGACTGAGTATCTGGGTGGCAATAATTTTAGGCTTGAGCTGCTGAAAGCCCTGCATCGCATGGCCAAACAGGAGGGTTGCCACGTTAAAGGGAATCGCCGCAGCATAGCAGCAGAGCGTAAGCTGCAAGAGACGGCTACCATTGAGCAGCGATGCGATCTGGCCTGAAAAAGAGAGCAGCAGGAGCGCCACAACGAGCGAAAGAGCAAGCGCAGTTTTAAGGGCGGATCCAATCGCCCCCCTCTGGCGAAGAGGATCGTGACTCTGCACACTGACAAAGCGCAGGATGCCGGAATCGAGCCCGGCAATGGCAAGCACCTCTGAAATCTGGATAACAGCAATGGCGAGCGCATAGACACCGAGAGCGTCAACGCCGAGCAGCCGGGCAACAACAAGGTTATAACCAAACCGCGCCACCTGGCCGAAGAGAAATCCGGCAAAGGAGAATCCGGCCTGACCGGCTATGAGGGCGTTGCGGTTCACGGACATCTCTCCAGAGAAGCGATCCTTAACTCCCGCTCCATCGTGGCTGCCAGTGCATCCCAACTGTGCTGCCGGGCGAATGCCTGCCGCGCCTCAACACGCTGGTCGGCAAGAGCTTCGGGCACCATGCGAACAAACTCATCCTGAGAGGTCGCAACATGCGCCACCTCCCGCGCCCGCTCCACCGCGCTGCAATAGTTCATCGAGAGCACCGGCACGCCCGCAGCGGTATATTCATAGAGCTTGTTGGGATGAGAGACCTCTTTCAGCCTGTTGGAGAGCAGCGGCATCAGCGCCAGATCAAACCGCTGCACCCAGGCAGGCAGCTCGGCATAGTCGATTTTACCGAAGTAGTGAACATTGGGAAGGGCGTTGATCGCCTCCTGTTTGTTCCACCACTCTCGTTCGTAGGCAGGGCCAAGAAGCACAATCTGATACCCCGGCCAGCAACGGGCAGTTGCGGCAATCAGTGCGGTATCAATCCAGTCCATCGCTCCAGCGTAGCCAAGAATCTTCCCTTCAAGCCCGGAGAGAGCGGCAGGCATTTCAGCACGGGGAAGCGCAAAATGGCTGAACTCCACGCCGTTGCCAAGCTCAACCGTTCGCACACCAGTCGGCAGCTTGAGCTGACTGGTCAATTCGCGGCTCACACTGAAAACAAGATGCACCCTGGAGAGATAGCGGTCGAGGGAGCCCTTCAACCATACGGGACTTCCCGGAAACGCAAGATGATCATCGTTGGCATCATAAAAGCGGAGACGACAAGGAAGTAAGGCGGCTACCCGGCCCCAGTAGACATTACTCAGGCCAATTATCCTGTCGGAAGAGCCAAATCCAAGCATCGTCACCCAGAAGAGCATCAGCAGAATACCGGGCAGGGAGAGAAGCCCGCGCAGCAAGGGAATATCAAGCAGACGACCAATACTGAAGGGAACACTCTTCAGAAAGGGGACGCTGACCACCCAGACCCGCCCCCGCTTGACAGGAATCCAGTGATGGCTCCGCCCAAGCGCAAAGGGCTCTATGAACAGAATGCTCCAGTTCTCGGGAAAACGAGCAAGCAGGCGCTGCTTCCGGGTGGAGAGGAAATCCCACTGTATCTCGGAAAACCAGACAAGCCTGAACAGGCTAAAGTGGCTCATCGGGCTGCGGGAGGCTCCCCTATCGGACGGCAAGTTCATAGATCTGCACTTTTTCATACCATGCCCGCAACAGCGGCTTCACTCCTGTAAGATAAAACAACGGGTGGCGGATACGAAACTCCGCGTTTCGGAGCACTGTAAACCCGGCACGGCTGAAGAGCAAAAGAGCCTCAGAGCGCGTCATCTCATGAAAATGGTCGGGGCTTGCAAGATATGAGGGTTTCCAGAGAGGCATGGAGACAAAGATCCTTGCATCCGCACCAGCAAGAAGTCGCTTGACCTCAAGCAGTGCGTGAAGTGGATTGTAGAGATGCTCCAGCACCTCAAAGGCGGTCACCACTCCGAAAGAGCCGGTCAATGGCTCAAGATCAAGATCAACGGACGTGTTGTTGAAAGGACAGCCGAAATGCTGCTCCAGCACTGCTGTAAAGGGGGTGCGCTCTCCCAGGTCAAGTCCACTGGAAAGTCGTAAAGCAGAAGGTGACAAGAGTTGCAAAAATTCGAGCGTTTTCTGCCAGCGAATCCGGTGAGCCGGATCGTTGAGATATGCGCTATCGATAACCGTTCTGCAACTATTCGGCATAGCTCCTCCCCGCAAACCATTGCTTCAGAAGAGTTCCTGAAAGTCGCAGGGGAAGCAACAACAGGTATAGCGCCATCCCCCTCCAGGCCCTCTGCTTGCTGAAGAGACGGAGCGCTCCACGGCTCTTTTTCACCAGCTTCAGCAAAGGGCGGCCCGTGAGCGAGGCTGACACCTTGTGCCACACCCTTGATGAGGGAACATACTCAATACTCTTGCCCAGCGCTCGCACCCGCAGCGAAAGATCGACATCCTCCGCATACATCGCGAATGACTCATCAAACCCTCCAACCGCCTCAAAATCGCAGCAACGCATGGCAAAACAGCAACCCGTTGCATAGTCGGTAGAGCCGGGACGGTCAAATTCAGGCGCATCCTTCTGCCTCAGACCCACATGGCAGATCATGCCTGTTGACAACTTGACAACTCCGCCTGCATACCAGAGCAGATCAGGTTGATCCCAATAATAAATTTTCGGCACCGCTATGCCTGCCAACGGCTGAAGACGCAGAGTTTCAAGGAGTGGCGCACAAAAAACGGCATCGACAATGGTGTCGTTGTTCAGAAAAATGACGAACTCCGCCTGTGACTCCTGAACGCGCCTGAACCCGGCATTGTTTCCCCCTGCATAACCGAGGTTGGCGGGCAAGCGAAGCTGCTCCACAGCAGGAAAAGCGCTCCGTATCTTTTCAGATGAACCATCGGTCGAACCGTTATCGACCACCAGCAGTTTGTATCCCTTTACAAGAACGGGAGCCAGCGACTCCAAACAAGCAATCGTCTCGTCAGCGCCATTCCAGTTCAAAACAACAATGTAGGTCACGGGTACCATCATCACCTCCCTGCCGCTATCGTTTCGAGAAAACTCCCTGCCGACGCAGCAAAAGCCTCCCAGGAGAGCTCACGACGAAAAGCTTCGATTGCAGGACGCATCAAAGGAAGCCTCTCCCTTGCATCCAGAAACTCCCCGACCGCATAAGCAAACCCTTCAGGCGAAGAGTCACGCGCAACCCAGCCTGTCTCACCGGGGCGAACCATCTCAGGAAGAGCCCCTTCAGGAGTGACAATAACCGGCAAACCGTAACCATAAGCCAGCGGTATCACCCCCGATTGTGTTGCACTTCGGTAGGGAAGCACAACAGCATCAGCCGCCGCAAAATAGAGCGAGCTTCGCCCCGGAGGCACATAGCCAGAATAGAGATCAACACTTTCGCCGATACCGAGCTGATCAAGAAGTCGCCGATAAAAAGAAACATCTTTATAAAAGTGGCCAGCAACCACCAGCCTGAGTGCCGGTTCACGCTGAAGAATCGCAGGCATGGCGCGAAGCATGATATCAAGACCTTTATAGTGACGAACGTAACCAAAAAAGAGCAGCACTGGAGAGTGGGCATCAAGATGCAGCTCCTTTCGTGCTTCGACAGCCGAAAACAGCGCATCGTCCGGTTCATAAGCCGGATGAAAAAGCGTGAGCTGAGGAGTATCAGCCATGGCAAGGCTCACCTCCCTGCCAACAGCTTGCGAAAGAGTCAGAAACCCGTCAGCAGAAACCCCAAGCACTCTCTGCATGAACGATTCAAAAAAAAAAGATTCGTGGGAAGAGAGGTTATGAAGAAGCACGACCACTCTGATACCCGTAAGGTGACGCAACACAAAACAGAGTGGTGCCAGGAGGCCTGTCCAATAGGCGACAAGCAGGATATCGGGCTTCAGTGACTTGATATGACGGATTATCCCTGGCCAGGATAAGGGGTTGTAGAGCACCAACCGCGCATTTTCAGGCAAAGGGGATTCCGTATTTTTGACTATAAAACCTGGGTAGAGCGCCCTGAAAGGAACAGAGACAACATCATGACCTCGCTTGCACAAGGCCTCCTGCAGCACTCCGCTGAAGCGGGCTATACCTCCCTTCAAGGGAAAAAAAGGAGATATAAACGCAATACGCAAAACTATACCTCTCCAAAGCCCTGATCAAAAAATGCTACCAACTGGCGAGCAGCCTCCTCTGCATCGTCGCCTTCAAGCTTGAGTTTCAACTTTGTCCCCTTGGGAGCAGCAAGACTCATGACACCAATAATTGACTTGGCATTGATTTCCATACCCTGCATCTCAATAAAAAAATCAGATTTGAAGCGGGATGCAAGTTTGACAACTGCAGCCGCAGGCCTGGTATGCAGCCCGGCCTTATTTTTAACGACAACTTCCTGAACAATCACGACGTATACAACCCCTGTTTGTGTAAGTTACAGTGCCTTCACCATTGCAATCTCATCGCAGGCCATCAGTTTTGGGCAATGCGTGCAGTCCTTCCATATCTTCTGGGGAAAATACTCTTTCCTGATTTCGCTGTAGCCAACCCGACTGAAAAACTCACGACTGAGTGTCAGAACAAAAACCTCCTTGACTCCCTCCTCGCGTAAAACAAACTCTGCTTTTTCAACCAGCAGCCGCCCTATGCCCTTCATTTTATAACGGTTAAAAACAGCGAGCGAGCGTATTTCGGCAAGCTTCTGGGTATAAAAGGCAATAGCACAACAGCCAATCACCTCACCATTATATTCCGCAACGAAAAAGTTACGAATATTTTCAACAATATTATCAGGAGAACGCTCAAGCATAATGCCCTGCCGGGCATACTCCGAAGTGATAGCAGAGATGGAAGCTGCATCACCAAGGCGCGCATACCTGACAAAAAGCTCAGCCTGCTGCATGGTTAACCCAACCCCTCATCCCGGGATTCAACAGCTCTGGTGCGTCCCGAAACCTCTCTCCAGAGTTCATCCTTAAGCTCTTTCAGCCCTTGTCCCGATACTGCCGAAATTGGCAGTACCATCACCCCCTCTTCAAGAGCGGGAATCTCAAGATCCTCAGCAGCAATATCCATTTTTGTAACAACAACCATCCGTGGCTTGTCAAGCAACCCTTTGTCAAATTTTTCAAGCTCCTCAAGCAGTGTCCGGTATTCGTCAGCAATATCGGGTGAATCTGCGGCAATGAGTATGGCCAGAATTTTGGTACGCTCAATATGGCGAAGAAACTGCAAGCCCAACCCTTTACCCTCAGCCGCACCCTCAATAATTCCGGGGATATCGGCCATCACAAACGATTTATACTCCTCATAACGCACAATACCAAGATTCGGCACCAACGTGGTAAAAGGATAATCAGCAATTTTAGGTTTTGCCGCACTGATAACGGAAATCAGGGTCGACTTGCCAGCATTGGGAAATCCGACCAGTCCAACATCTGCCATAAGCTTCAGCTCCATTTCAAGCGTCAGCCCTTCACCTTTCTGGCCTGGTTCGGCATAACGGGGAGCCTGACGGGTTGGAGTAGCAAAATGCTGGTTGCCACGGCCTCCTTTACCTCCTCTGGCAATCAAGAGCTCCTGTTCCTCTCCGGTCAAATCTGCAATAATCTCATGGGTCTCTGCATTTCTGACTATGGTACCACACGGCACATCAATAACAATATCTGCACCGTCACGGCCTGTCTTCCGTGCTCCCTGCCCATGCACACCACGAATTGCGATGTACTTGTTTTTGTATTTGAAATCGAGCAGCGTAGTCAACTGCCGATTGGTTCTGAGCCAAACATGGCCACCACGACCACCATCGCCACCATCAGGGCCACCTTTGGGAACAAACTTCTCCCTGCGAAAACTTACGCACCCTTTGCCACCGTCTCCGGCCTGAACAACTATCGACGCACTATCAACAAACTTCACTCACGCACCTGCCTTTTGAATAATCTATCTCTTTACCTACCTTGAAAAATATCATCATTTAAATTTCTACAAACTTATGGCAACATCACATTCCGCAAAACCATCAATTGAGGATCTCATCGTACGGCTTGAGGATATCACCCGCAATATTGAAAATCCCGAGACCGGACTTGAGAACTCTATCAACCTCTATGAAGAGGGTCTGGCAATTGCCGAGACCTGTAAAAAACGTCTCCAGGAGGCTCGAAAAAAAATTGAGATCATCAACCCTGAACTGGCAAAAACATTGCCTGAAACAGCTCGCATCAAAGATCTTTTCGACAGTGAGTCATGAAATAGCTCAACCGTCAAGCCTCTGTAACAAAACCTCATTAACCATCTGAGGGTTAGCCTTGCCCTTCATCCGACTCATGCACTGACCCACAAAAAAGCCCAGCAGCTTGGTTTTTCCACCGCGATACGCGGCAAGCTGGCCGGGGTTGGCATCAAGAATTTCCTGAACCACGGTTTCGATAGCTCCGGTATCTGAAACCTGTCCAAGCCCTTCACGATCAACAATTTCAGCGGCACCAGCCTGCTCCGAGAGCATTATTTCAAACACCTGCTTGGCAATGGTATTGCTTATGGCACCCTCTCCGATAAGACGAATCAACCCACCAAGCCTCTCAGGAAGGATGGAAAATTCCGCAATATCAAGATAGCTCTCTTTGAGCGTGCGCATAACCTCGCCCATCACCCAGTTCGACGAAACCTTGGCATCGCTCGAAATCCTGACGGTCTCTTCAAAGTAGTCGGCCACTTCCCTCTCAACAGTAAGCACCCCTGCATCGTAAACAGGAAGAGCATACTCCTCCGCAAAACGAAGTGCGCGCACCTCAGAAAATTCGGGGAGTTCCTGCCTGACCCGATCAATCATCTCCTGATCAACAAGCACCGGTACCAGATCGGGATCCGGGAAGTAACGGTAGTCGTGAGCAAACTCTTTGCCACGCATTGAGCGGGTCTCGCCCTTGTCGGCATCCCAAAGCCTGGTCTCCTGAATAATAACACCACCGTTGTCCAAAATCTCTCTATGGCGCTCAGCCTCATACTCAATGGCCTTCTCCACATTCTTGAAAGAGTTCATATTTTTGACCTCGGTACGAGTACCATACTCCGTTGCGCCTTCAGGTCGCAAAGAGACATTGGCATCACAGCGAAGGCTCCCCTCCTCCATATTGCCATCCGAAATACCAAGATATTTAACAATCTGACGTAACTTCTGAAGATAGGCAGAGGCCTCCTTTGAAGTACGAATATCGGGATAGCTCACAATCTCAAGCAGCGGAACTCCGCTCCGATTGAGATCAATATAGGTCTCCTCTCCAATATCATGTATCGACTTGCCAGCATCCTCTTCAATATGAATCCTTATCAGCCGGATATCTTTTCGCCCCTCACCAACATCAATGTGCAGGTTGCCCTCACTGCATATCGGCTCTTCAAACTGTGAAATCTGGTATCCTTTTGGAAGATCAGGATAAAAATAGTTTTTCCGGGCAAGTACAGAATGCGGGGCAATACTGCAACCCGTTGCAAGCCCAAGTTTGACTGCATCTTCTACCACTCGACGATTCAGAACCGGCAGAGCCCCCGGAAGCGCCAGACAGACGGGACAGACATTTGTATTGGCATGTTTACCAAACTGTGCCGAACAACCACAGAAGGCCTTGCTCACGGTATTAAGCTGACAATGAACCTCAAGGCCCACCACTAATTCATACTTCATTGCAAAAATTATCGTTGTTAAAAAACACCGGGTTCACCTTCACGAACCTTTCGATGCTTATAAAAACCTCATTGATATGGATTATAAGAGAACTTCTGGCCTCCAACCGTCGCTTCCGCCATTATCCCTGCCTTTGGAAGCACAAAAACAGCCACACCGTTTGAATAATCAGAATTCGTTGCCAATGCTGCCGTCACAGCGATAGCCGTAACCTGGGCATTAAACTCAAAATTCTCTTTTTGAAATTTTTCAAAATCACTTTTGGCCTTAAAAAAGATAATCTCTGAAAAAGACTGCACACCAAGCTGGGGCCCTGCATTCAACTGCGTCACCGATGAGCGTGCGACAAGCTGCGTCTGCTCATAGACATATCCCTTCCCATGCCCTCCACCAAGTATAAAAAATCCACCCTTAAAGACTTCAGGAAAAATAACATAGGCATAAGCGGTTTCAAAATAGCGAGAAAGCCATGGCGAAGTTTTTTTGAACGAGTCAGCCGTACTCCTCGCTCTGTCCTCTTCAGCAGGATCCCACCCGGCCCTTGCCGTAGCGGCAAACACTCCCGTAAACATAAACGCAAGAGCAGCTATTTTCAACATTTTCATCATCATCGACACATTAT
>CAJEXL010000006.1 GCA_903994365.1 uncultured Chlorobiaceae bacterium
CGGCTCAATCATCAATGCGGCAGGCAGTACGAAGAACGTGACGGCGATGAACCTGAGGCTGCAGGCCGATGACGCAATAGGCGCATCGAATAACCATCTGACGACAGCGGTGACGATGTTGACCGCATTGAGCATGGGCACGGACAGCGCAGGCATCTACCTTACGGAAACCGATGCGGTAACCGTCGATACGGTAAGTGTAACGGTAACGGAGTTCAGCGCAACAGCGATAACAAGCACGGTAACGGATGCAAGCCAGAGCGACCTTAGAACGCTGGGCAAGAACGGCAACATTGTCCTGGTAGCCGGTGGAGCTGTGACGCTGAATGACGGCGCGGATGTAACGGACGAAGACAATACGGACGACAAGGTTGTGAGAGCAACAGGTAACATCTTGCTGACCGCATCAGGTGCAGAGGCAAACATTGTGATTAACGCAAGTATTGTCACGACAGGTGGTAATATTTCTCTCCAGGCGCTGGGAAATATAACGCAAAACAGAGCAGAAGGTGATATTGCTACTGCTGGCGGTACAATCGATCTCACCGCAGGTACTGGCATCAATATGGTTGATGGAGCCTTAACGCAAACAGTCAATGGCAACATCAGTTACAAGGCAACGACGGGCGATATTACGCTTGGCGAGATGAGCACAGGCACGGCAGGCAGTACCACAGGACAAGTTGCCATCATAGCAACAGTTGGCAGTATTTTTGACCTTGGTTTCGATAGCTCGGCTGTTGATATCACCGCAAGTGGCCTCCTCTTGTATGCTGGTACAGCGATAGCAATGGCAGAGAATCATCTTGACACACAAGTTGTTACCCTGAGTACGAAGAGCACTACTGGTGGTACATTCCTTACAGAAAAAGATGGGGTGACCGTTGATGGTGTAGCCGTAGCTGTTATGAGGATTTTGCCAACAGGCTCCGTTGATGGAACTCAGCCGCTCTCATTCCAGGCAGAGATGCACAGCGGTAGCGCATTGGTGCTCCAAACCACAGATGGCGCAATTACAACAGCGATTGCTGATGGTGATATTATGGCGACGGGCAATATAATGCTGAACTCTGGTGAAGCTGACGAGAGCAGTATAGCTACTATCACCCTGAATGCGAGTGTTCTCAGTGTAGGCGGTAATATCACTCTGCTGGCAAAAGACAGCATAACGCAAAGCGCAATAGTTGGTGATATTACGGTATCAGGTGGTGGCAAGACGATAGATTTGGCTGCGGATGATGCGATTGTGATGGGAGATGGAGCGCTGACACAGAGCACGAATGGCAACATCCGCTATCAGGCTGGCACGAATGTTACGATTGAACTGCTTGCTGCGGGCAGCGGCAACGTGGCAATCTACGCTGCTTCTGGTTCCATCACGGATGGTGATATAGTCGGAGATACAGAGATTGACATCACAGCAGCCGCCTTGCTGCTGAGCGCCGGTACAGGGATCGGTTCCGGCAGCAACCATCTTGAAACAACAGTGACCACGCTTGCAGAAAGCGCTGGCATCGGCGGCATGTTCATCACTGAAAGCAACGCTCTCACCGCTGGATACGTATCGTTCGATATCAACCGTGTCAACAGCAGCGCAGGAACATCGGCAGTGAGCAGCAGCTTGTCTGACCTCACGACGAGTGGTGTTGGGAACGCGGTGCTGGTAGCAATCACGGGCGATATCACGCTGGCCGATGGTGCTGACAGCGACAGTAAAGGTGTTGAGGTGAACGGCACGGGTAACATTCGTATTGAAGCAAAAGCCGGAGCGATTGAGCTGCAGAGCATTGTCACAACCGGTGGAGGTAATATCACCTTGCTGGCAAGCCATGCCTTCACGCAGACAGCAGCGGGCGACATCATTACAACCGGCAGTGGCACCATCAATGTCGAAGCATCTACGATGACGATGGCGGATGGCGCAGCCATCACCTCCGGTAGCGGCAATATTCGTCTTGTTGCAGTGAACACTCTGCAGCTTGGCAGCTTGAGCACCACGGGCGATGTGAGCCTGAGCGCCTCAACCATCAGCGACTCAGGTGCTGGCACGAGTGACACCACGAACATTACGTCTGATGAAGTACGTCTGGTCACGACGGGCGCAGCAATCGGCAATGGAGCTGGCACAAGCAGCAACCATCTGGAGCTGAACATTGCCAAACTTGCCACCGATATCAATGGTACAGGTACGGGCGGTCTTTTCTTTACGGAAGCCAACAGCATTCAGCTTGGCATGCTTAACACTATCAATGCGTATCAGGTTGCCGCTGATGGTACGACTGCGCTGACAGGCGACGCTGCACAATCGAATGTGATTTCTGATGCTCATCTGGTGCTGGTGACGACGGCGGGCAGCATTGAAACGCTCTCAGGAGGTGCGGTGACAGCGGCAGGGAATATCCTCTTGCAGGCTGGAGGCACAACGTCTGATCTCACCCTTGGTGCCACAGTCGCCAGCAGCAATGGCAATATCAGCCTTGAAGCAGGTCGCGAACTTGTACAAAACGCGGCGATTGCAGTTGCATCAACAGGCAGCACGATTGAGCTGCTTGCTGGCGGCAGCATCACGATGGATGAAGGCACCAGCACGACAAGCACGAATGGCAACATCCGCTATCAGGCAGGCACGAATGTTACGATCGAGCTGCTTGCAGCGGGCAGCGGCAACGTGGCAATCTACGCTACTTCAGGTTCCATCACGGATGGCGATACAGTCGGAGATACGGAGGTTGACATCACCGCAAACGGCTTGCTGCTGAGTGCAGGTACAGCTATTGGTTCGGGCAGCAACCACCTTGAAACAACAGTGACCAAGCTTGCAGCAAGTGCAGGCGGTGGCGGCATGTTCATGACCGAAACTAACGGCATCACGGTTGGCGCAGTGTCGTTCGATAGCAACCGTGTCAACAGCAGTGCAGGAACATCAGCGGTGAGCAGCAGTTTGTCTGACCTTACGACGAGCGGTGTCGGCAACGCAGTGCTGGTAGCAATTACGGGCGATATCATGCTGACCGATGGCTCTGACAGCGACAGTAAAGGCGTTGATGTGAGCGGTACCGGCAACATTCGTCTCGAAGCAAAAGTCGGGGCGATTGAGACGCAGAGCGTTATCACAACCGGTGGAGGCAATATCACCCTGCTGGCAGGCAATGCGTTGACGCAGGTGGCAGCGGGCGACATCATTACAATCGGCAGTGGCACCATCAATGTCGAAGCATCTACGATGAGCATGGTTGATGGCGCAACCATCACCTCCGGCAGCGGCAACATCCGTCTTGTTGCAGCCAGCGCCTTGCAGCTTGGCAGCTTGAGCACCACGGGTGACGTGAGCCTGAGCGCATCAACGATTGGCGATGCTGGTGCAGGAGCGACAGACACCACCAACATTACGGCTGATGAAGTGCTTCTGGTAACGACCGGCACAGCAAACGGTGATGGCGTTGGCAGTGGCAGCAACCATCTGGAACTGAAGATCAATAAACTCGCTGCTGACAGCAATGGTAAGGGCGGTCTCTTCTTGACCGAAGCCAACAGCATTCAGTTTGGTACGCTCAACGCCATCAACGCTATTCATGTTGCAGCCGATGGATCAATCGCGCTGACAGGCGAAACTGCGCAATCGAATGTGATCTCCGACGGTCATTTTGTGCTGGTTACGATGGCGGGCAGCATTGAGACGCTTGCAGGTGGTGCGGTTACAGTGGCAGGGAACATGCTCTTGCAGGCTGGTGAGTCTGATGAAGCTACAGCAGCAACCATCAAGCTGCATGAGAGTGTTACCAGCAGTGCAGGCAACATCACTCTTTTGGCGAAAGATTCGATTCTGCAAATGGCAGGTGGTGATATCAGCGCGTTGGCAACAGGCAAGACCATTGATCTGCAAGCTGACGATGCTCTTGCGATGGTCGACGGCGCTGTAACGCAGAGCGCGAATGGTGATGTGCGTCTGGAGGCATTGAGCGGTGATATCACGCTCGGCTCATTGCTTGCGGGTACGGCGGCCATTGAGGTGAATGCAACGGTGGGTAATATTTTTGATGCCGATGGCGCATCTGTTGATATCACAGCAAAAGATTTGATTCTTGCTGCCGGAGGCTCTATCGGTGCTTCTGATAATTACATTGAGGTCGCTGTTATAAACATCTCTTCAAAATCAGGCAGTGGAGCTACTTACCTTGCATCCAGTGGTGTTACTGTGAATGCTGAAGAGCTGAATGTTGCCGTGAACCGGGTCAATGTTGCCGGTGGAACAGATGTTACAGCGACTTACAGTCAGGATAACCTGAGCGCCTCTGAAGATATTTATCTGATAGCAACGAGTGGTGATATTATTATCAGTGCAAGCTCCAGCAATACCGGTGTAACACAGGCAAGAAACATCATTCTGTTGGCTTACGATGGTGATATCATCATCAATTGCGGTACGGATGGGCAAGGCTTCTTCGCTTCAGAGAGCATCAGGCTGATTGCTGACAATGGTGCTGTCATTATTAATGGTGCGACAGCAAATTCTGCAGGTCTGGTTGCTCGTAACAATATTTTGATCAGCGCTGGTGAATTTAATGAGGTAACAGATGCCGATATCACACTGAATGCCCGTTTGATCAGCGAAATTGGCTGTATTACACTGTTGAGTGATGATGCTGTTGTGATGACGGTGGCTGGCGATGTTACGACGCAGGCAACAGGCAAAACGATTGACTTGCAAGCAGCGGAAGGCATCAGCATGGCTGATGGCGCTGTGGTGCAGACGAATAACGGCAACATCCGTTATGCAGCACTTGGTGGCGACGTGACGATTGGTGAGCTGCAGGCAGGCAGTGGAACGGTTGCGGTGATGGCCTCGGGCAGCATTCTTGATCTTGCAAGTGACACGGGCAGTGTTGACATCACAGCAAGCAGCTTGTTGCTGAGCGCCGGTAGTTCCATTGGTGCAAGTGCGAACCATCTTGAAACAACGGTCGGCACACTGAGTACAGCGAGTACGAGCGGCTCAACCTTCATTACCGAGAGCGACAGCGTGATGGTTACGACGGTAAGTGTGACGGTGGAGCGTGTGCAGCCTGATGACAGCCTGGTGACGACAAACGCCGATACGCTCTTCGACTTAACAAGTGGCGGCGACCTGGTGCTGCAGACGTTGAGTGGCAGCATTGTGACCGCACTCACAACAGGCAACATTACAGCGGCAGGGAATATCCTCTTGCAGGCTGGAGGCACAACATCTGACCTCACCCTTGGTGGTACAGTCGCCAGCAGTAATGGCAATATCAGCCTTGAAGCTGGTCGTGAACTTGTTCAGAACGCAACGATTGTGGTCGGGTCAGCAGGCAGCACGATAGAGCTGCTGGCTGGCGGCAGTATCACGATGGCTGAAGGCACCAGCACGACAAGTACGAATGGCAACATCCGCTATCAGGCCGGTGCGAATGTTACGATTGAGCTACTTTCAGCGGGTACTGGTAATGTTGCACTCTACGCTGAAAGCGGCTTCATTGGTGAAGGTGCAGCAAGCGACAGTGATGTTGACATCACAGCGAACGGCTTGCTGCTGAGTGCAGGTACAGGTATTGGTTCCGGCAGCAACCATCTTGAAACAACGGTGACCGCGCTTGCCGCAAGCGCTGGCGCTGGTGGCATGTTCATTACTGAAAGCAACGCTCTCATAGTTGGAGCAGTGTCGTTCGATATTAACCGCGTCAGCAGCAGCGCAGGGACATCGGCAGTGAGCAGCAGCTTGTCTGACCTCACGACGAGCGGTGTTGGCAACGCAGTGCTGGTAGCAATCACGGGCGATATCACGCTGACCGATGGCTCTGACAGCGACAGCAAAGGCGTTGATGTGAGCGGCACCGGCAACATCCGTTTCGAAGCACAAGCCGGGTCAATTGATCTTCAGAGTGGCATCACCGCAGGTGGAGGCAACATCACCTTGCTGGCAAGCCATGCGTTTACGCAGGCGGCAGTGGGCGATATCAGCATATCTGGTACGGGTACGGTCAACGTCGAAGCATTTAGGATGAGCATGGCGGATGGTGCAAGCATCTCATCCGGCAGCGGCAACATCCGTCTTGTTGTGGAGAACGTCTTGCAGCTTGGCAGCTTGAGCACCACGGGTGACGTGAGCTTGAGTGCATCAACGATCAGCGACGCTGGAGCAGGCGCGACCGATACCACCAATATTACGGCTGATGAAGTGCGTCTGGTAACGACCGATGCTATGACAGGCAGTGGCGCAGGCACAAGCAGTAACCATCTGGAGCTGAACATCTCCAAGCTTGCAGCCGATATCAGCAGTATGTCGACAGGCGGCCTCTTCTTGACGGAAGCCAACAACATTGAGCTTGGTGCGCTCAACGCCATCAACGCCTGTCAGGTTGCAGGCGATGGTACAGCAACCGTGCTGACAGGCGATGCTGCACAATCGAATGTTATCTCTGACGGTCATCTCGTGCTGGTAACAACAGCAGGCAGTATTGAGTCACTTGCAATGGGTGGTGCTGTCACTTCTGAGGGCAACACGCTGCTGCATGCTGGCGGCGTTGGTTCTGACCTGACCCTGGGTGCAGCCGTGACAAGCAATGGCGATCATATCACCCTGAAAGCGGCTGATGCTCTCACGCTCAACAGTGCAGTAGCGGTGACCACTTCCGGCAGCGGCACCATCAGTGTTGATGCCGAAGGTGGAGCGTTGACGATGGCGGGCACATCCTCTATTGGTGCGCCAGCCAGCAGCATCAGGCTCAATGGCGCAGGCGACGTGACACTTGGCAAGGTTAGCGCTGCATACGTGAGCGTTCTCTCTGATAGTGGCTCAATCCTGAGCGCCGCAGGCAGCACGAAGAACGTCACGGCGACGAATCTGAGACTGCAGGCCGATGATGCGATCGGCGCATCGGGCAACCATCTGACGACATCGGTAGCCATGTTGAGCGCGTTAAGTACGGGTACGGACATCGCAGGCATCTATGTGACGGAAGATGATGCGGTGACGGTAGACACGGTGAAGGTGAGTGTGACGGAGTTCAGCGCAATAGCCGGGACAAGCATCGTAACAGAAGCCAGCCAGAGTGACCTGAGAACGCTGGGCCACAACGGCAATATTGTGCTGGTAGCCGGTGGCGCAGTAACGGTGACCGACGGCACGGATGTCCTCAGTGGCCAAACCGTAATCGAAGATAACACGGACGGCAAGTCGGTCAGTGCCCATGGCAGCGGCAGCATTCTGCTCAATGCTGGCGGTGCAGGCAGCGATCTTGCCATCAACGCCAACATCGTGAGCGGCAGTGGCAACATCACCCTGAAAGCGATGGATGAGATCACCGTTGCTTCCGGTGTACAGGTGACCACAGCAGCACTTGGTACCATCAGCATGAATGCTGGTGGCGCCCTCACGATGGCCGGTAACTCAACAATTGAGGCAACAAACAGTAGTCTGCGGCTGAGTGGTTACGGCGACGTGACGGTTGGCAATTTGCGTGCAGCCAACGTCAGTGTGGTGAGCGAGCGTGGTGCCATCATCAACGCAGCAGGCAGCACGAAGAATGTGATTGCCAATACCTTACGCTTGCAGGCGTACGGCTCAATCGGTTCGGCAGATCGTGCATTTACTACTCAAGTGCACTACATGAGTGCCGATCCGGTGATTGACCGGGCAGGCATCTATATTGAGGAAGAGGATGACATTGTTATCACGAGTGTGACCGTCAATGTTGTTGAAATTACCTCAATCGCCGAGACGTTGACGGTGGTTGATGTTTCGCTCTCCGATATGGTGACCAGCGCGAACGGTACTATCCAGTTGGTCACGCTTGACGGCAGCATTACCATTAATGATGGCGATGGCAACGGTGTTGCGATAAGTGCCAATGGCACCGGCGATGTCACGCTTCAAGCAGGAGGCAGCGGCAGTGATGTCATTATTAACGCTGCCATCACCACCGACACGGGTAAGGTTGTCATTTTTGCCAATCGTGATGTGGTGCAGCAGGCGGATATTGAAACCGCAGGCAGCAGCGTCAGCGTCGAGAGCGCGACAGGCTCCATCACCATGAGCGATGGGGTGCAGACCACTAACAGCGCAGGCACGATTGCGTACCACTCTTACGAAGATGTGGCGCTTGGTCTGCTCTCTGCCGAAACGGGCGCAGTGCAAGTGTATGCCGAAACTGGCTCCATTACCACCAGCACCAATGGCGTGAACGTCTCCTCCGAAAGTGTGGTGCTGCAGGCTGGTGATAATGTTGGTCTTCGCCACATTGCGCCACTCCAGCTCTCGGTGGATCGGGTTGCCGCAGAAGCGGTAACGGGTGGAATGGATATTGTGAACGATACCACGATTATGGCAACCTCAATTGATGGTGGAGAAGGGCTCGTTCAAGGTCTTTCAGCGGGCGATGGTCTCTCGCTGAAGAGCTTGCATGGAGATATTGTTATCGCGGCACCTGTTGATACCAAAGGGACTGCTGATGCCATTATCAGCTTCCCCGAAGGTACGTTGCAGGCTGACAAGCTTTACTTTGATGATGCAGGCACCTTTATGAATGTGCAGTACAAGCAGTTGCAATATCTCTGGAATCAGTCGCAAGATCTCTTTGTGCCGGATAGTATTGACTCCTCTTCGATCAATGATCGTCTTGAAATCAAGTATCATCAATCGGCACACGATCGTGCTGAACAAGGCTCTTCAAATACACCAGAGCGGAGGCGGCAGATGTATCGTACCGTTGAGAGTCTGCTTGTTGAGCAGGTTGCCGTTGAGGAGCATCTTGATGCGTACGTTGAAATCAAGAATGGCCATCTCCACTTCAAGTGGGGTGAAGTGCAGGATGCAGATTCATACCTGCTGGTGGTCGAGCATGAAAAAACAGAATTTGCGAGTCGCTGGCTTGAAGATATCAGTTGGGCACCATTTGAGAGCTTCCCGGCAGGTATTTATGATTGGTCAGTCTACTCATGGGCAACGGATGGACTGAAGCTGGTGTATGGACCAATGCAGTTCAAGATATGATAGAGTACCTGAGGTGTTACAGACGATATTGAGCTTTTTTACAACCATATAATCGCGTGGTGACGACGATGAAACAAAATAATTCCTTTACAAAGAGTACTGCTTCAGCAGTAACAAGTTCCGGTTTCAGAAAGAGCCGCTTGTCGGCAGGTGTGCTTGCGGCGGTGACGCTGTCGCTCTGGGCAGCGCCTCTGCAGCGCTCGACCGCAGCCGAAGCGGTCAGTACGGTTTCTGTTGCAGCGCCAGTTGCATCTCCAGTTGAGCAGCAAAGCGAGCCGCCCCAGTCAGCGCAAGGCATGACGCTCAACGCCTTTCTTGGCGAGTTGATGGGGAAAAATCCTGAAATAAAGGCAAGGCAGCTTGAGTGGCAGTCGAATGAAAAGATGGTAAATGCCTCCAGAGCGCTTTATGAGCCGATGCTGAAACTCTCGGCGTCGAGAGAGTCAAACCATGTTTCAAACACTGCGCAAGAGTATATGCAGCGCAATAAATCAGAGTTTTCTGAGCGGAACAATCTTTTTAACACCACCGTTGAGGGGCTGACTCCTTTTGGTGGAACCTATAGTGTGGGTTCAGAAATCAAAGATCTCCGCAACAATTTGCAGTCTCTTGGTACGACGTTTACAGGCTATCAAAATGACAATGAGTATGTCACCTTTGTTGGGGTGAATCTTACCCAGCCATTGCTGAAAGGGGCGGGTCAGCAGACCACCACTGCGAACATTCGCCTGGCAAGAACCAATGCCGACATCGCTTACGAAGGCTATCGGCAGGCGGCGGTTGAAACAATAGCGCGCGCCGTGCAGCTCTACTGGCAGTGCTATGGCGCTCAGGAGAAGCTGCAGATGCGCCAGCGTTCGGCCACTATTGCCGGTGAAATGCTGCAACAGAACCAGAGTCGTTATGATGCAGGGAAGTCAGATTACACCTCAGTGCTTGATGCTGAATCGGGGCTTCGCCTGCGTCAGGCGCTGGTTGCCGCTGCTGAGCAGACAGAGTTAACCGCGACACGCAATTTGCTCTCACTGCTTGGTGAATATGGCGCATCACAACAGTCGGGGCCGCTTAAAGCCATTGATGTGCCAGCTTGTCCACTCATTTCAGTCGATTATAACCAGAGCCTTCGCGATGCGTATAACAGCTATCCGCAATATCTCAGCGCCATAAAAACCGTAACGCTTGAGGAGACTCGCAGCGCCTATGCCAAAGATCAGCGGCTGCCACAGCTTGATGTCAAAGGCAGTTACGGCATGAACGGTCTCGCCTATTCGCTTGGAAACTCGTTAGATCAGGCATTCAGCAATGATTATCTCTCATGGAGCCTTGGTCTTGAGTTTAAAATGCCACTGTTTGGCGACAATAAAAGCCGCAATGAAGCGCATGCGGCACGTTTAAAGAAAGAGCAGGCGGAGCAGCGTCTCGTCATGCAGAAGGTTGAACTGGCCAATCAGATGGAGATTGTTGCAGGCCTGGTGAGTCGGGTCTACAACCAGGTGCAGAATTACGAAAAAGTAGTTGCGCTGAATGCAGAACTTGTTCAGATTGAGGATTCGCGCTTCAAAATGGGCAAGAGTGATACCCGGATGATGCTTGAGCGTGAGGAGGATTATCTCAAAGTGCGTGAAAGTTTGCTTGACAGCCGGCTTGCTTACCAGTATGCGCTGGTGAATCTCTACGCGCTAAATGGCACGTTGTTGCAGCGTTATGGCTTATCACAACAAGAGATGGCTAATCGGTGATATGTATAAACCATAAATAATGGAGTGGCGCTCATGTCAATAGTTAATTATGCAGTTTTTTTATGAAAAGGAACATCGTTATCGGTGCAGTTGCTCTGCTTTTACTTGTGGTTGTGCTTGTTTTCTGGAACCCTTTCGACTCCTCCACAAAAAGTGGAGGAGATATCCATCGTCAAGGGTTGTCTTCATCATCACCGGTCATCAAGCTGGATTCAACGCAACGTGTCGCACTTCCGCCGAGCGCTCCGGTCAGCGACTATCCCAAGTTTGTTTCCGGCGTAGTTGAGCCATATCTTGATGTGACGTTGGGTCTTGTGGTGCAGGGGCGGGTTAATAAAATCATCTACGCTGAAGGTCGCAAGGTGCCGAACGGCGCTGTTATTCTTGCTCTTGAAACCGCGCAGGAGGAGCTTGAGGTTGCCCGTCGTAAACTGATCTGGCAAAACCGTGCTGAACTGAAATCAGCGGAAGTTGCCGTGCGTACGCTCACCGGAAGTCTGGAGTCAAATCGTCAATTGTACAATCAAACACGCTCAGTCAGCAAAGAGGAGCTCGATCGACTCTCGTTGCAGTGGGAGAGTGCCGTTGCCGAGCGTGACCGGCTGCTGAATCAGGAGTTGCGTGAAGAGGTTGAGTATGATATGGCTGTTACGGTGGTGCAGAGCCGTCTTCTTAAAGCGCCGACGAGTGGCGTGGTTGAGAAGGTATTTCTCAAAGTTGGCGAAGTCTATCAGCCAGGGCAGCCGCTTGTGCGTCTTATCAACTCCGATCGCTGTCTGCTGGTTGCTAATCTGGACGATTCGCACAGTTACAGCTTTAAAAAAGGGATGGTAGTTGATCTCCTGATTAACGTTGGCGAGCAGGAGGTGAAAAAGCGTGGTATTATTACCAAAGTGCCCTATGCTGTTGACCCGGCAAGTGGCGTTATGCAGGTGACGGTTGTTTTTGATAACAAGGATGGTTTTATTACGCCAGGTGTCACCGGCAAAATGCTGCTGCCTCAACCGTAATACTCTTTTACTTCTTATGGCGTTGTTATGAATTCTCATGAAGATCGTTTGAAACGTTTGCGTGCTCTTCGTCTGTTTCAGGGCAGGGAGGGGGAGTTCTGGCTCTCCTGGGCTGAAGAGGCATGCCGTTTTTTTGTTGCTGATCGGGTGCTGCTGTTACGTAAAAGCTCCAGCGGCTGGAACTCCTTCTGCTTTTGGCCCCTTGCCTCTGCGCGAACAGGCATGATCTCCTCTACACTGCTCAATCAGGTCACTGAGCAAGCTGCCCTGCAGCCATTGGTGTACATGCCCCTTCCCCCGGAAAAAGACGCAGCCTCTTCGGGTATTCTCGTTGCATTTCGCCTTGAGTGCGCTCCAGACGATGCTGAAACCATTGCGCTCTTTTTCCGTGCCAGTGATAGTGACCGCAGCAGTGATGTGCTGAAACGCGAAGTGCTCTTTACTATTCCTGCGGTGTACCGCATGAGCAGCACAACTCGCGCCCTGTCTCGCGAGGTGCAGGGGTTGCCCGATCCGCTTGATGTGATGCTCAGTATGAACGAACATGCTGGCTTTCTTGGTGTGGCGATGGCGCTCTGCAATGAGCTTGCCTATCGCTTCAGCTCTTCCCGCGTTTCGCTCGGCTGGAAAGAGGGTGAGTATATCCGCATGCAGGCATTGAGCAATACGGAGAAGTTCGATCGCAAAATGCTGATTGTACAAGCGCTTGAGGTGCTGATGGAGGAGTGTATGGATCAGGACGAAGAGCTGCTGCTGCCTGAACCTGAAGGCTCCACGGCAGTGCTTCGTGAACACAAAAACTTTGCTGCCCGACAGGGGGTGACGAGCATTGTCTCACTGCCCCTCCGTCTCGAACAGAATGTTGTGGCAGTTCTTGCTTGTGAGCGCGATAAACCATTTGCTGCCGATGAAATACGAAGTCTGCGGATTATCTGCGATCAGGCCTCGCGCCGTCTTGCCGATTTAAAGCACTACGACCGGTGGTTTGGTGCCGTGGCGCTTGATGCGCTTAAACGCTGGGGAAGTTCCGTGTTCGGTACCGATCAAACCATGCACCGCATGTACGGCATAGTGGCGAGCCTGCTTCTCGCACTGCTCCTTTTTGGTACACTTGATTACCGGGTTGAGGCGCCCTTTATTCTCCGTACCAAAGATCTTGCACTACTCTCCGCTCCCTTTGATGGCTATATCGAACGGGTGAGCCGCAAGCCGGGTGACCTTGTTGTTGCTGATCAACTGCTGCTTCTGCTTGATACTCGCCAGTTGGTGCTGGAGCAGTCGCGCAGTTATGCCGATTTGCAGCGCTATGTGCAGGAGGAGAAAAAGGCGATGGCGAACAATGCCCTTGGAGAGATGAAAATTGCCGAAGCGCTGAAACGCCAGGCGGAGAGCCGTTTTGAGATGATACGCTATAGTCTTGACCATGCTGAAATCAAGGCACCCTTCAGTGGTGTTGTGGTTGAGGGTGATCTTGAAAAGCTGCTTGGCGCCCCCGTTCGTAAAGGCGATGTGCTGCTGAAAGTTGCCAAGCTTGGAGACCTTTATGTAGAGATGAAGGTGCCGGAACGGGATATTCAGGAGCTGAACGTGGGGCAGGTTGGTGAGGTGGCATTTATAAGTCAGCCAGGGAAAAAATTTGAGGTGCTCATTGAGCGCATTGAGCCTATGGCGGTGACGGAACAGAAAGGCAACGTTTTTCTTGTTCTTGGCAAAATTACCGAGTCACGGCAGAGCTGGTGGCGACCCGGTATGAGTGGATTGGCAAAGGTGAGCGTCGGCAAGCGGCACATTATCTGGATTATGTTGCATCGCACGCTCGATTTTTTCTCTATGAAGTTGTGGTGGTGATATGCAGAAAGATGGAACAACGTACAGTGAATCGTGGCATCTTGTTGCCAATCTCCGGCTGAAACTTCGTTCAACCGTCGAAGTTCAGCGTCAGTTTTATCGTGGTGAAAAGTGGTATGTTCTTCGAGATCCGTTCAACAACCGTTTTTTTCGGGTACAGCCAGCCGCCTACGATTTCATTATGCGCCTCAATGCCGATCGGACGGTCGAAGAGGTGTGGCTTGCCTGTATGGAAGATTTTTCGCAAACAGCTCCAGGTCAGGCTGATGTTGTGATGCTTCTTGGCCAGATGTACTCCATGAATCTTCTGGATACGGATGTCTCTCCCGATACCAGGCAGATGTTTTCGCGCTACACCTTGACCCGCCGAAAAGAGCTGCGGTCGCAGTTGATGAACATTTTATTTATCAGACTGCCTCTTTTTGACCCGGAAAAGCTTCTTGAGCGTTTTTCAGGGCTTATCCATAAAATGTTAAGCCCTGCTGGCGCTGTTGTGTGGCTGATAACCTTGCTTGTGGCAATCAAATTGGTGGTCGATAATGCCGATGTCGCGCTCGACAGCGCACAAGCGGTGCTTGCCCCGGACAACCTCTTTTTACTCTATCTTGGCCTCATTTTTGTTAAAGCGTTTCACGAAATTGGTCATGCTGTAGTCTGTCATCGTTATGGTGGAGAGGTGCATACGATGGGGCTTATGTTTATGCTTTTCACTCCTCTTCCCTATATGGATGCGACATCAAGCTGGGGGTTTCGCAGTCGCTGGCAACGTGCCTATGTGGGGGCTGCAGGGATGGTTGCAGAACTGTTTATCGCCTCTCTGGCGGCGATGTATTGGGCTGTTTCTGGCCAGGGGGCTCTCCATTCTCTTGCCTACAACATCATGTTTGTGGCATCGGTGTCGACGGTACTTTTTAATGCCAATCCCCTTCTGCGGCTTGATGGCTACTACATTCTCTCTGATCTTCTCGATATTCCGAATTTGTCTGCCCGCTCAACCGAGTATATCCGATATCTCCTTGAGCATTTCATTTTCAACTATAATGGAGCGGTCTCATCAGCCAAGAACAGGCAGGAGGCCATTGAGCTCACTCTCTACGGGGTTCTCAGCGCCATCTATAAGGTGATGATATCATTGGGTATTATCCTCTTTATTGCAGACAAGTGGCTTATTCTTGGTACAATTCTGGCAATCGTTGGCCTTGTTACCGGTGTTTTCCTGCCGACTGTCCGTTTTATCTCTTATTTGTTTCTTGATTCTCGTCTTTTACAATGTCGTCGGAGAATTATTGCTCAATCAGCGCTGTTTCTTGCAGTGTTTACTCTTGTGACGATCTTGCTCCCTTTTCCCCATAACATTTATGCGCCAGGCGTGGTCGAGTCTTTTCCTGATATCAAAGTGGTCAACATGGTCTCAGGGCATGTCAAAGAGTACCTGGTAACACCAGGGCAGCATGTTGTCGCCGGTCAGCCTCTTGTGCGGCTGGAAAACAAGGAGCTGTTATTTTCTCTTATGAGCGCCGAATCGCGTGTGGTTGAGATGAGGGTGAAGGAGCGTCAGGCGCTTGGCAAAACCATTGCCGACCTTAAGCCGGTGCTCAAAGAGCTGCGCGTTGCCCAGGAATCGCTGGTGGAGTTGCGCCGCAACGAAGCGGAACTGATTGTTCGTGCACGAGCCAATGGCATCTGGATTCCTGCCAATAAAGAGTCGATTTCCGGGCTATGGGTTGAGCGTGGCAGGTATATGGGTGATATAGTTGGTGGTGATCGTTTTCAGTTTGCCGCTGTGGTTGCCCAGGAGGAGGTGTCAGAGCTTTTTGATTCATCGGTGAACAGCGTGGAGGTGCGTTTGTGGGGCGAAGCACATCAGCGCATCACCACCGAAGAGGTGCGGCTCATTCCCTATCAGCATGAGAAGCTCCCTTCGCCGGCACTGGGTCAGATGGGCGGTGGTAATGTTTCCGTACAGTCAACGCAGCAGCAGGGTGGCGATAATGCTGCGGAGCCCTTTTTTCTGGTCAATGCGCTGCTGGAAAATAATTCAGGGGCCCATCTGCTTCATGGTCGTTCTGGAACCATTCGATTCACTCTTGAGCCAAAACCGTTGATGGAACAATGGAGTCGGTACATCTATCAGCTTTTCCAGAAACGATACCGCTTGTGATACCTTCCAAAGAGTACAAAAAGACGGTTGTTCGAACTCCCGATCTCGTTCCTGCGGGAGTGAAAGGCTTTATGCACTGGATAGCAGGGAGGGTGCGCCACAGCGCATTCAATACTGAAAATCTGCGGAAAGAGGCTCATGACATTCATGCTGCGGCTGAGCAACTCCGGACACTGTCGGATGAGGAGCTCCATGAGCGCCTTATGGTTTTTAAGGAACATTTTCGTCGTCGCGGCCGTGAGTATCAGCGTCATATTCCAGCGTCGATGGCGTTGCTGGTGGAGTCGGCAGAGCGACTTCTCGGTTTGCGTCCTTATCCCGAACAGGTTATGGGTGCATTGGCTCTGATGAATGGCACGCTTATCGAGATGCAGACCGGTGAAGGCAAAACCCTTGTTGCTGCTCTGGCGGCACTATTTTTCGGGTGGAGCGGGCGTCCTTGTCATGTCATCACGGTAAACGATTATCTCGCTGAACGTGACTATGCAAAGCTTGAGCCATTTTACAAGTTTTGCGGCGTCTCTGTGGCGTGTGTTTTGGGTGGATTAAACAGAGATGAGCGTAGAACCAATTATGCTTGCGCGGTCGTCTATGTGACCGCGAAGGAGCTCGTTGCTGATTTTTTGAAAGACAGGCTGTTAATGCCCGGCATTACGGATCCATCACGACTCTATATCCGCTCACAGAGCGAAAGGGGTGGTAATAACCGTCCTGTTCTTAATGGTCTCTCGGCAGCGGTTGTTGATGAGGCTGACAGTGTTCTGGTGGATGATGCCGCCACCCCCTTGATCATCTCCCGACCTGTGAAAAATGGGCCGTTGCTCGATGCGTGTATGGAGGCGGTGCGGATTGCTG
The DNA here is from genome assembly GCA_903994365.1 of uncultured Chlorobiaceae bacterium. Lineage (GTDB taxonomy): Bacteria > Bacteroidota > Chlorobiia > Chlorobiales > Chlorobiaceae > Chlorobium. The sequence continues at coordinate 16,624 of CAJEXL010000006.1, forward strand.
CTCTTCTGCAAAAGGATGAGCATTATGTTGTTGATGAGCGCTTTAAGCAGATAATGTTTACCAAAGTGGGGACGGTGAAGATTGAGCAGATGCTCCCGTCACTTCCTTCATTCTGGCACTCCTCTTCAAGAAGGGATGAACTGCTGCTTCTGGTGCTTGCAGCCAGGGAATTTTTCAAGAGAGGAAAAGATTATGTCGTCAAAGAGGGGAAGGTGGTTATTATTGATGAATTTACCGGACGGCTCATGCCTGACCGCAAGTGGCGCCAGGGGACGCAACAGATTGTAGAGATGCTTGAAGGGGTTGAGATGACTGATCCTGTCGAGGTGGCCGCACGGATCAGTTTTCAGCGTTTTTTTCGTTTTTTTGAGACGTTGTGTGGAATGACTGGCACGGTCAAGGGGGTGACATCCGAACTCTGGCACATTTATGGCTTGAATTGTGTGCAGATTCCTACCCATCGCCCACCTCAGCGGCAGACTCGCCGACAGAGGGTTTTTTCTGAAAAGGGAGTCAAATATGCAGCAGTTCTTCATGAGATAGAGGAGTTGCATCGGCAAGGTCGTCCTGTGCTTGTCGGCACAAGGAGTGTTCGTGAAAGTGAATTTCTTGCTGAGCTTCTGAAAAGCAGAATGTTGCCGTTTCAGTTGCTGAACGCCCTCCACCATAGCGAGGAGGCGGCCATTATTGCCCGTGCGGGTGAACGTGGCAATATTACCATTGCAACCAACATGGCAGGTCGTGGAACAGATATCATGCTTGGCGACGGAGTTTCGGCATTGGGTGGGCTGCATGTCATTTTAACTGAACCCAACGAGGCTGAGCGGATCGATCGGCAATTTTACGGTCGTTGTGCCAGGCAGGGTGACCCTGGTTCAGTCGGGGGGTATGTGTCGTTGGACGATGTATTGATACAACGTTTTTTCCCTGGATCGTTGCTCCCTGAGCTTCTGGTGGAGGCGCTCTACCGCAGACTTCCCGGTGCTGAGGCGTTGGTAATAGTTATGGTTAAAGTGGCTCAGATGACTGCACAGAATCTGGCTTATAAACAACGGCTTGCCTTATTGCGTCAGGATGACCAGGTTGACAAAATGATGTCATTTGCTGGCGCAGGTCCAAAGTTTTAGACAACTTTTTCGGTTGAGATATCTCTTTTTTCCCAGGATCGCATATTCATTGAGTATACTCTTCCGTCAGAATGGAAATTATCCTATTGCATCTCAAGGGCACTTCTATTTAGTGTCTGAACGAAAAAGCGCTATAATATTATATAATAATATTTTATATTAGTTTTCGGCGGGTGAAGATTTTTTATCAAGAAGCTCCAAAAGCGAAATAACCCCCAATAATAGGTATTTTTAGTCAAGAAAAGGTGTAGTAAGGTGCCATGAAAGAGCAATTGCCTCCAAACTTCGTTTTCTGAAATCCACTATGCGTAGCGTCATCAACCATCAAATGATGTTCGGCCAAACCGATATTTCTGCAATACAGTTCAATGAAAAGTCTCGTGATGATATGCCAAAAATCTTACGGGGTCTTCAGGCTATTTACACCAATATTGAACTGCGCAAACGAGTGTTTTCCATTCTTGAAGAGGTACGCCCTGAGCGGAAAAATGGCACAGGAAAAGCCGATCCTCGTACGGGACGGCCAGGCCTGGATCAATGGGCTATTTTGGTAATGGGTGTTGTTCGGCTGGTGCGCAATGCCGATTATGATCATCTTCATGATTTGGTCAATCATCATGATACTCTTCGTCAGATGCTTGGTCATAACGATTGGACAGATAAAACCTGCTATGAACTTCAGACGATAAAAGATAATGTCCGGTTATTTACACCCGAACTTCTTGACAGAATAAATCGTGAAGTCGTTATAGCAGGTCATGGCCTGGTTAAAAAAAAAGAACACAAGGAGGTCATACCACTTATGTGCCGATGTGATTCGTTTGTGGTAGAAACAAATGTGCATTTTCCAGGCGATATCATCCAATTGTATGATGCCATTCGCAAAATTATTGAGCTATGTGCGGACTTGAGCGCACGAAACGGTTCAACGCAATGGCGCCAGTCACCGAATAACGTTCGTAAGATAAAAAGGTTGCTTCGAGCTATGCAAAAACATAAAAGCTCGACCTCAAAAAATCCGGAAAAGAAAGCGGTCAAAGATGAAAAGTACAAAGAACTTGTACGAAATTATCTTGATAACAATTCAGGAAGTCCCTTCTTTTCTGTATGTTAGAAACTCTGGAATAACTTAACAATGAGCTGAAAAGAGCGACCGATTGCTTATTGGTGGTTTTTACCCCGTTTGATAACATGGTACAGGGTTTTCTGCGGATTCGGCAGTGGTGACATCGTTTTTGATGATCCCGTTTAGGAAATTGATATTTACCGCAAACCCGCCTTTCAGCTTTATTTAATTATGGGGCAACAATGGCAAAATTCACAGAGTCATCTTCATCTATGCCAGTCACGCACCCAAATGCAGCAGGCATTGACCATTGGTTCTCAGTTTCATGTAGTGTCCGTCCCACCCGACCGAACTGACAAGTCGGTTCAAACATTCAAAAGCTTCACCGGCGAACTTCATGCCATGGCAAAGTGGCTGAAAGAATGCCGGGTTGATACCATTGCCATGGAGTCAACAAGCGTGTATTGGATTCCTGCGTTTGAAATTCTTGAAAGCTATGGTTTTGAGGTTTTTCTGGTCAATGCCCGGGAAGCAAAAACGGTTCCCGGTCGTAAAACGGATGTCAATGATGCCCAGTGGTTGCAGAAATTGCATCAATTCGGGTTATTACGCGCAAGCTTTCAACCGTCCAAAGAGATCGCTGGACTGAGAGCTTATATCCGTCAGCGAGAAAAGCTTATTGAGTACAGGGCTGCTCATGTCCAGCATTTGCAAAAAGCCTTTATGCAGATGAATATTCAGTTACAACATGTGGTAACAGACATCACCGGCAAAACAGGTATTGCCATTATCCGCGCAATAGTTAACGGTCAACATAATCCCGATGAACTGGTAAAGCTGAGGGATTCCCGCTGCAAGAACTCTGTTGAGGTGATGAAGGCAGCTCTAACAGGCAATTATAAGGCAGAGCATCTATTTGCCCTGACTCAGGCCCTCGAACTGATTGACATTTACACGGAAAAAATTGAAGCTTGTGATCGAGTCATTGAATCGACCCTTGAAGGGTTACACCAAGAGGCCGATTCGCTGCACACCACACTTCCAAAACCAAGAAGCAAAGAAAACAGTAAGAATGCGCCGAGTTTTGATGTCCGTCAATCATTGTTCAAGATGATTGGCACAGACCTGACTCAGATTCATGGGATCGGCTCCTCTATTGCTTTAAAACTGGTTGCAGAGTGTGGAACCGATATGACGAAATGGCCAACAGCGAAGCACTTTGCTTCATGGCTTTGCTTGGCACCGGGAAATAAAATCTCAGGCGGAAAAGTTCTCTCCTCCAAAACAAGGCGTTCTGCAAGCAAATCAGCGACTGATTTAAGACTTGCGGCAATGGTTGTTGGAAAAACCAATACAGCGCTTGGCGCAACATACCGACGATATGCTGCACGGATTGGCAAAGCGAAAGCTATAACCGCAATTGCAAGAAAATTAGCGACACTTTTTTATAATGCACTCAGATACGGAATGGAGTATGTGGATCAGGGGGCGGATTACTATGAAGAGCAATACCAGAAAAAAGTTTTCAAGAACTTGAAACGAACGGCAGAATCATTTGGATATACCCTGATGAAGAAGGAACAAACTATTTCGGCAGCATGAGTTTCTTAGGAAAGTTGACTATCAGCTCCAGAGGGCAGAGAGCACCAGTAAAGAGCTTTGTGCCAATAACCCGTTATCGAAAAGCAAGTTGAATTATTATATCGCTCATGCAAATTTGCAAATAGGTCAAGTTCGTCGTCGAGTGTTCAACAATGAAGTTATTCCACATGCTGAAAAAGTTTTTTCTCTTTTTCAGCCGCATACAGAGTGGGTCAGCAAAGGAAAAGCAGGAGTGCCTGTTGAACTTGGATTACCAGTCTGTATAGTTGAAAATCAATTTGGTTTTATTCTGCACCATCAAGTGATGATAAAAAAAACTGATAGTGCGATTGCCGTATCCATTGTCGAGGAAACGAAAGAGCGCTTTTCAAACTTGCATTCGATAAGTTATGACAAAGGATTTCATAGCAAAACAAATCAAATTGAGCTGATACCGCTTGTCAAAAAAGTGGTGTTACCGAAAAAAGGAGGCTCTTCAATAGCTGACAAAGCACGCGAATCAGAACCAGAATTCAAGAGATTGAGACGCAAACATTCGGCAGTCGAATCGGCAATCCATGGGCTTGAGGTTCATGGCTTGGATATATGTCCAGATGATGGCATCAAGGGATTCGAACGCTATGTCGCTCTTGCTGTGTTGTCGCGCAATATTCACCAGCTCGGTGCTCTGTTGCTGAAGCAGGATGCAAGACAACACCGAGGGCCATACAAAAAAGCGGCCTGATTCTTCTCTGAAACAGGAGTTTTTGATGCCTTTAATGGGTAAGGTGCGTCCGGTTTATGGCTTTTGGAACCAAAATGAAGCTCATGGTTGAACGCAACGTCCTTCAGGCGCAAAAACGCTTCTGGTGCACCATAAAAATACCGATGCTTACGCCGAAAAGGTGACTGGCGTTTGAGAAACCAGTGGTTTTCTGTCAGACACTATTTAGTGTGCTGTAGCGGAAGTTCCAATAGTAGCAGAACGAAAAATCCCTATAAGACGTTATTATAAAATTAGTTACTCTTAATAGCGAGTTTTTTTCTTGTGACTACATCGACATTTCTGGCTTCAATGATTGATGGAAGTGTAATTCCGGCAGCGGCAAGTAACTCCTCGGCAAGTCCTTTTGACTGAGGAATCTTCTGGCAGCTTGCCTCCTTGAGGGTGATGATCGTGCTGCGTATTGCACCCAGTTCATCGATTTCTTGCGGCACTGCCTTGAAGGTCAGCACAAGATTGTGCAGCATCGAGACATCGGTTATACTACCCGGAACGCGATGGTAATAGAGGGGCAGTGCTGTTTTCTGTCCGAAGAGCATAGCGAGATTGAGTTGGGGAAGCTTCTCGTCATCACGGTTATAGCCGTATTTGATGAATTCATTCAACTCCGAGTACGAGGAAATAGAGGTTATGTCATAGCAGAGGTAATCATCTTCCAATGCTTTTTTTATCCATTTAGCCAAAAATGTCTCCTTCTCATCAATCCCGATGGACGAGATTATCTCGGTGATTCGCTGACTACTCAGGGATGTGGCAAGACTTGGCTCATGGCTTTTTGCCCATGATGAGCAGTGAGTGAGTGCCCCGCCCTGGAGAGCCAGATAGGAGGCCATTGCCAGTATTTGACGGTAAGTTTTCGGAAAGCAGCTCTTCAACAAGCTTGCCAAACCGGTACTTTTGGACAGCTCATTGAGCACTACTGCAGGCCCGACTATTTGAGCTGTTGCAGTAACTGAGGGATCCCGAAGTGCAGCCTGTTGTGGGCTCAGCCGCTTCGAGGGAATGATTTTACCTGTGGCAGGGTCAATCTTTCCGATACACACCTGCTTGTTTCGCGACTGTTTGAGTTCTTTGTTCCAGACTGCAACCGCTTCGTAAACGTAGGTGACTCCCGTTTTTTCGTTGAGCTGACGCACTTGGTATGCCATGATTTTCTCCTTTGAGTTGTAGTCAAAATTCTAACTCTTAAAACGACAAAACCAAAGCTTATTTGTGATAAACCAAACTATTTTATTAGAATATGCCTCTCATCGTTATATATCGCTCGGGAAATAAGGGTGTTTGCGCCAACTCTGAACACTTGGCATCTTTCGGCCAATCGGCCAGCATATTCACCGTGCGGGTCGATTATGAACCCGTGCACTGGGGGATTTTTTGTCGGCAATTGCCTTGACGACGATGCTGACATCGTTCGATTTGCCACTGCAGATGGCACGAAGGATTGCGCAATGCCCGCCAGAGCAGGCAGTCGCACTAACCAGTCAACAATATAATGATACGTTGTTTATCCCGGTGACTCTGATAGAGTTAAACGGAGTTTGACAAACATCTGCGCAATTTTTGTTGGCAATTGCGACGATATGGTCGATTCCGCGACGACGCAGTCGAGACTGAGTATGTAGACAGCACGGGTTGATTAAAGATTGCTCACTGTAACTCATATTAAAATAATGATTTATTTTTTTATTTTTTCTCTGGCACGCTATTTGATGGACTGTAAGTGTAGGCAGATGAGATCAATAAAAAATCTGCATCTATTAACAATAACATCACTCAACATGGAGAAGATCATGAAAAAGATTATCAGTATGGTTGCGGTTTTCGGTATCGTTTTTGGCGTTTCACAGGTTACTCCTGTTGTTGCCAATGCAGCTCAAAATCAGCATGGCGCTTTTTCCGGTGGTTTGCGCAGTTTTATTGATCTTAATGGCGACAGCATTAACGACAATGCGCCGGATGATGATGGCGATGGAATTCCTAATGGTCAGGATCCCGATTACCTGCGCAACAAGAGTGCCTCAGGAAAAAATCGTCCGGCAGGTGCAGGTAGTGGTGTATGTACTAATCCAGCAGTAGCTCCAGTACAATAATACTTGACTCGCGTTTTCATTTTCTTCAAGCTCAGAAATTTCTGACACATTCTGAGCTTGAAAAAAATGGTGAAGAGTACGACAACAAAAGGAGTCAACAAGAAAATTAACCTCAGCTTTAACAAAGTGCACCAATGAAAAAGTTAATCGGTACTGCAATATTTGCTGCAATAATCTTTGGTTTTGTATCAGCCAATCCTCTTTATGCACGAGGCCCAGGTGGTGGTATGGGACGAGGTAATGGCGCTGGCGCTGGCACAAGTGCAGGTTCGGGTAGTGGCAGTCGCGCAGGATTTGTGGACGCTAATACAGATGGCAGAAATGATCGGGCAAAGGATTCTAACGGAGATGGTATTGTCAATGGGCAAGATCCCAGCTATACTCGTCCGCAGGATGGCACTGGAAGCGCAAACGGTCGAGGAAAAGGAACGGGAGTACGTACCAATCCTGTAGTTGCAGCACCAGTTTCCACCCCATAAGAGTCACTACTTTGCATTTCTCTTCAGGTACATCTACTGCTGAACCTGAAGGGAGGTTACATGAGTAAACAAGTTTATCATGAGGGAGTTGATTGATGGAGGAGTTAACTGCTGAGTGATAAATTAGTTCTGAATCTGGATTGTGTTCATATATTGAAAGTGCGAACTGTCGGGGTTAAAAGGGCTCTTGGTGATGTCGTTATCAAACCACGTTCATTAATGATCATAAAATTTGACCCGGATGCAGCAACCGAACTTGATGAAGCTCTTCAAGCTTACAATTTTTGAAGAGAGAAAAGAAGATTCAGGTCGCCATGACACTTGTGTTGGAAGAAAAGGAATCTTGCCATAAGGGTAAAGTTATGAGAGGGAGAGATATACATCAAGGACTTAAAATTATTGGCCTTGGCCGTTATCTTCCTTCGCATATTGTTCCAAGTTCTGAGCTTGAAGCAATCTACGGACTCCCTCCCGGCTGGGTGGAGCGACGAAATGGCGTGCGTGAACGGCGGTGGGCCACTACTGAAACAGCCTCCTTCATGGCTGCTGAAGCGGCTCATGAAGCCCTCGATGAAGCGGGGCTCAGGGCTGACCAGCTCAGTCTCATCATCAACGCCTCAGGAACCGCTGAACAGGCCATCCCTGATAACGGTGCCCTGATTCAGCGCCAGCTTGGCCTCGGCAGGTCGGGTATTCCTGCCATGAGCGTCAACACCACCTGCCTCAGTTTCATTACGGCCCTTGATGTGGCAGCAGCCTTCCTGAATGCCGGGCGCTACAGCAATATTCTTATCGCCAGTTCCGATATCTCATCGTGCGGTATCAACCCGAAAGAGCCGGAATCTGCAACGCTGGTTGGCGATGCTGCTGCGGCCGTGGTGGTGACTCGTTCCGGTGCGGGGGAGGCATCCTGCATCCACCATGTCCTTTGTAAAACTTATGGTGACGGAGCCTCATTAACTGCTATAAGGGGAGGGGGATCGGCACGCCATCCTGCCAAACCGGCCCACAACCCTGATGATGATCTCTTCCACATGGATGGTCCGGCGGTTCTCCGCATGGTGCGAACTTTTGATGAGGCGTTTCTGGAAGAACTCTATCCTGGCCTCTCAAAAAGTCTGGCTGATATCGACCTTGTTGTTCCACATCAGTCGAGCAAGGTAGGTTTACTTCTTCTTCAGCGCTACGGCTGGCCGGATGCGAAAATCATGCATACTCTCGAATGGCTTGGCAACTGCGTAGCCGCCTCAATTCCCTCCACACTCTATCAGGCAGTGCGCGACAAGAAGCTCCGGCGCGGCCAGAAACTGCTGCTCGTTGGTACGGGAGCCGGACTCTCTATAGGCGGAATGGTTATGACGTATTGAATCAGGAAAGCCGGGGAGTTTTTTCTTGCCACGAACCATCAATCGATACCAACCTGAACACCGATCTCGAAGGCTTTTGGAAACACAATATTCCGTCGCATGATGCCAGTTACTGCTACCAAAAAGAGCTGCGAGATGGGCTCGAAACGCATTGCTCATTGATCGTATAAATGAAAGGGCGGTAATTATTGTTTGTTTCTTTATTTTGGCTCATTGAGGTAAGTTTTTTGGTGTCAATTTTGTGCCCTTTGCGGATTTTAACTTATTACCCTGATGACGGATACTCTCAAATATGGCTGATACTGGTCAACAAAAACATCAAAAGCGCTATCCTCCCTTTCTGAAAAACAGCTTTGGTGAGCGTTCGCTCCGTTTTCCCACCGTTTCGCGATCATTCGTCCCTTCGGTGTTTACGGTCATGAATATGGTGTCAGGCTATATATCTATTGTTATGTCGGGGGAGGGGAGTTTTGTAGCTGCATGCTGGTTTATTATTCTTGCGGCGTTTTTTGATACTATTGACGGCTTTGTGGCGAGAGTAACCAAAGGCACCTCTGATTTTGGAGTTGAGCTTGACTCTCTTTCTGATCTGGTATCTTTTGGTGCCGCTCCCGCTTATCTTGTTTATAAATTCGGGCTTGAAGGGTTGCCCGGCATTACTGGTATTTGTGTCAGCTCCCTGTTGATGATCGGAAGTGGCCTGAGGCTCGCTCGCTTTAATATCAGTATGATTGGCTATGAAAAAGACTCTTTTTCTGGTCTTCCGACACCGGCGCAGGCGTTGACTATTGCTGGCTTTGTGCTCTGGATGAGTAGCGACCGAATATTTCCTGTTGCATCAATGCAGATAGTTCTTGCAGCGCTTTCAACGGCACTTGCTTTGCTCATGATCAGCAAGGTAAATTATGATGCTCTTCCTAAGCCAACTCTTGACTCTTTCAAACGGCAGCCGCTGCAGATGTCACTCTATATTATCGCCATGTTTTGTGTGCTGCTCTTTCATTCGAAGGCTTTTTTTCTTGCCATGTTGTTGTATATTCTGGTCGGTATTGTGAGGTCAATCACTCTGCTCTTCCGTGGTCAGTGGCAGACCTGATTTTTTTTCGTTCACCCATTACTCGTGATCATGTCATATATCGCAAAAATTAAAGTTACCCTGCGCCAGTCAATTCTTGATGTTCAAGGCAAGGCGGTCGATCATGCCCTGAAAAATCTTGGTTACAGGAGTGTCGAGTCTGCCAGGATAGGAAAATATATCGAGGTGACCATTAATGAAACGGATCTTGCCGAGGCTGAGCGCATCGGCAACGAGATCTCGCAAAAGTTGTTATCGAATCCGGTAATGGAGAATTACTCTCTTGAGCTGGAACTGCTTAACTAATTAAGTGCTCCTGAAATGCCGCCCCTGCGGGGCTTATACTCAAACTGCTCACGACAATTTAAAGAAGTGCCTTTATGTCTGATATAACCGTTGGGATTGTTGTTTTTCCCGGATCAAACTGCGATCATGATACTGAACATGCCGTAGCCTCATTTCCTGGCATCAAGCCGGTTTTGCTCTGGCATAATGAGCACGATCTCCAGGGAGCAAAGGCAATTATTCTGCCCGGCGGCTTCTCTTATGGAGACTATCTGCGGGCAGGTTCTATTGCCCGTTTTTCTCCTGTCATGAAGGAGGTTATCGAGTTTGCACGCAAAGGCTTTCCGGTGCTTGGCATCTGTAACGGATTTCAGGTGCTGCTTGAGAGCGGGCTGCTTGAAGGGGCTCTTTCGAGGAATCGCGACAAAAAGTTTCTCTGCTGTCAAACCTGCATCAGGGCGGTGAATGGTTCTACAATCTTTACCAGCCTCTACCCGGAGGATGAGGTGCTCAGCATCCCCATTGCCCATGGCGAAGGCAACTACTTTGCCCCTCCTGAGGTGATTGAAAGCCTTGAGGAGCATCAACAAATTGTTTTCAGATATACTGATGCAGAGGGAAAAATAACTGACGAAGCCAATCCAAACGGATCGCTGAAGAATATTGCAGGCATTGTCAACCGGCAGGGAAATGTGCTTGGCCTGATGCCTCATCCTGAGAGGGCGAGCGAAAAGCTTCTTGGCTCCCTTGACGGACGAGGACTTTTCGAGTCGCTCTTCCTGCACATTGCCGGGGTATAAGGAGTTGCTGGGCGCGAAGCAGAAATACAAGGTCTTTTCATGGCTGCTCTTTGACTTTGCCAACACCTCCTTCAGCGTGATGATGGTCACGTTTGCCTTTCCCCTCTATTTCAAAAATGTAATCTGCGGTGGCGACCCTTCCGGTGATGCCTTATGGGGCTTTAGTGTCAGTCTCTCCATGCTGCTGGTGGCGCTGATTTCGCCGATACTGGGTGCTGCCGCTGACTATTCTGGCAAACGGAAACGTTTTCTCCTTTTTTTTACACTCACTTCGATTGTGGCTACGGCTCTCCTCTCATTGTCGGGACCGGGAATGGCTGTGATGGCTGCGACGCTCTTCATTCTGGCGAACATGGGTTTTGAGGGTGGGCTGGTCTTTTATGATGCCTATCTCAAGGAGCTTGCCTCCGACAAGAGTGTCGGAAGGGTATCCGGGTATGGTTTTGCAATGGGCTACCTTGGCGCGCTCTCCATTCTGCTGCTGGTAAAACCGCTCCTGAGCAAAGGAATTGTGCTCTCCAATATTCCGAATGTACAGATGAGTTTTTTTGTGGTGGCGATTTTTTTTGCCCTTTTCGCCACACCACTTTTCCTTGTGCTTCGGGATGAAAAAAAAGAGAGTCGACCGGCGATCTCGCTCGCGGCACTTGGCCAGTCCATCAGAGAGGTGAAGTTTACTGTTCACCACATCATGAACTACCCGGATCTTGCCCGTTTTTTGCTTGCCTACTTTTTTTATAATGACGCGATATTGACCATCATCGCCTTTTCGTCGATTTATGCCCAGAACACCCTTGGTTTTACCACTGGTGATCTGATTATCTTTTTTATGCTGGTGCAGACAACAGCTATTGCCGGATCAGTTATCTTTGGTTTTATCACCGATAAAATTGGCCCGAAAAGAACCATTGTCATCACGCTCATGATCTGGTTTGTTGTGGTGCTTGCGGCTATTGTTGCTGACAGTAAAGAGCTCTTTTTCTATACAGGAATGCTTGCCGGAATGTCCATGGGATCATCGCAAGCCGCATCCCGTTCGATGATGACAAGATTGACGCCACGCGAACATGTGACAGAATTTTTTGGCTTTTATGATGGTACTTTTGGTAAAGCTTCAGCCATAGTGGGCCCCCTGGTGTTCGGGCTGGTTTCATCGCAGGCAGGTAGTCAGAAAGCGGCGCTTGCATCGCTCTTGCTCTTTTTCACTGTTGGTTTGGTGCTGATGACAAGGGTGAGATCGGTAGAAAGCAACATGGCCGTAAAGAGCAAAGCTTTGGAGTGAAACAATGGGCAAAAAAATAAAAAAAGAGGAAGCAAACAGCGGCATATCATTCATGGAGTCGCTCCGTGTCTTCTTTCCTTTTTTCTGGAAGAATATTGTCAATGACAAGATTTTTCTTGTGGCCAGCTCTCTTGCCTTTCAGACACTGCTCTCGATTGTGCCTGTTCTTGCCGTTATTCTCTCCATACTGAACGTCTTTGTGCTTTTTGCTCCCTTCAAGCGATCTCTTGAAGATTTTCTGGTTCAGAATTTTATGCCGGGGACCGGCTCAGTGCTCAACCACTACCTCACAGATTTTATTGGAAAAACAACCACTGTTCCGCTGGTTGGGGGAGTGTTTTTATTCATTATTGCCCTCTCACTTATCTCAACAGTTGATAATACCCTGAATGAGATATGGGAGGTTCATGCTCCCCGCAAGGGGTTGCAGGGGTTTACCCTTTACTGGACCGTCCTGACACTTGGCCCGGTCTTCATCGGAAGCAGTCTTGCAGCAAGCTCCTATGTCTGGTATACAGTTTTTACTGAAGGGCCTCTGCTTGAGGTTAAAACCATTCTCCTCTCTTTTTTGCCCTTCATCAACTCGATTCTGGCATTCTTTCTTCTCTACATGCTGGTGCCGAACCGTCGGGTGAGGTTTGTTCATGCTCTTTCAGGTGCCCTGCTTGCAGCGGTTCTTTTTGAGCTCTCGAAGAGATGGTTTGCCTTCTACATCAGCCATCTCTCCACCTTTGAGCATATTTACGGAGCCCTTTCGGTTATTCCGATGCTTTTTTTCTGGATCTATATTGGCTGGGTGGTAGTATTGACCGGAGCTGAATTTGTTTTTTGTCTTGGTTCGCTCAAGCCAGTCACCACTGTTTCCGGATTTTTCAACCCTTTGCCTGGAATACCTCTTGTTCTTTCGGTGCTCAACTCAATCTGGACTGGCCAGAAAAGCGGATGCTGCCTGAACATGAAGAAAATCGTGAAGTCAAATCATTCAGTACATCCTGCCAGATTACGAGAAGTTGTGGAGATGCTGTTACAGAACGATCTTGTTCATGGAACGGCTAATGGTGATCTGGCGATCAGCCGCGATCTTTATGCCACGACGCTTTTCGATCTCTTTACAATTATTCCTCAAGGATTTGAGAGTATTGAAAAGGATTCTCTGATTTCAGAGAGTAATAATGTACATTTAGAGCCGATAGTCAGGGGAGTGACTGAATCTTTGAAGAGCAGCATGAATATCTCCCTTGCAGCTTTGTTAGAGGAGAGTAATCAACAGAAGCCATGAGTTATCAGGTTATAGCCCGAAAGTACAGACCGGCAAGATTTTCCGATATTACCGCACAGGAGCATGTGACTCGAACCATCCAGAACTCACTTCGGATGGGTCGGGTTGGTCATGGCTACATTTTTTCCGGGTTGCGGGGGGTTGGCAAAACCACAGCGGCAAGAATTTTTGCCAAGGCACTGAACTGCCAGAAACTGATGGCTGATCCTGAATATCTGCAACAGGTGACCGAACCTTGTGGCGAATGCGAGAGTTGCCGCGACTTCGATTCCGGCACCAGTCTCAATATTTCGGAGTTTGATGCCGCATCCAATAACAGTGTTGATGATATACGGGCACTTCGTGAGAATGTCCGCTACGGCCCGCAGAAAGGGAAGTACCGTGTCTATATCATTGATGAGGTGCACATGCTCTCCATTGCCGCCTTCAACGCGTTTCTGAAGACACTTGAGGAGCCTCCTCCTCACGCGATCTTTATTTTTGCCACAACAGAGCTGCACAAAATTCCGGCCACAATCTCTTCACGTTGTCAGCGCTTCAACTTCAAGCGGATTCCGCTGGAGGATATCCAGAAGCAGCTTCAGTCAATCTGTGATGCCGAACATATTGCCGTTGAGGGCGATGCTCTTCAGCTTATCGGCCGCAAGGCACAGGGCTCAATGCGTGATGCGCAGAGTATTCTTGATCAGGTGATTGCCTTTTCTGCCGAAAACGATCATGGAGGAGCTATCAGTTACAAGGGTGTCGGCGAGTTGCTGAACTACATTGATGACGAAACCATGTTTGATGTCACTGATGCCGTTGCCACACAAGATCCGGCAAAAATGCTTGATGTTGCGCAGTTTGTAATAAGAAACGGGTATGATGAACAGGATTTTCTGGAAAAGCTGATTGAGCATCTGCGGAATTTTTTGGTGGTACAAAATCTCTCCTCCACTCGTCTTGTGGAGCGACCTGATGCCATCCGTGAGCGATATCAGAGGGATGCCAGCAATTTTTCACCATTAGTGGTCATGCAGATGGTTGATTTTCTCCTGCTGACCCAGAAAGAGCTTAAGTTTCAGTTTGAGTATCAGTTCCGGTTTGAGCTTGCGCTGCTGAAATTGATTGATATTGTTCACGCCGTTCCCTCAGCAACTCTGCAAGCAGTCGCAGAAGCTCCTCAAAAAAAAAAGCCCCTGACCAGCCGCTGAAAGAGCCGCCCGCACCCGCTACAGTTTCTGTTCCCGTTGCAGTAGCGGCATCAAGCTCTCAACCGGTAAAAAAAGTAGCAACTTCCGGAGATCTTGATCTTGGCTCATGGCAGAAAAAACTCTCAAATTTTGCATCAAACCCTGCGTCAAAGCAACCCCGTTTACCTGTTACCCGTAAAAAATCACCTCCTGATGGAGCTCTTGTGGATCTTGATCAAGTCGCAAACCTTGCTTCGCTTAAGGTTGAGTGGCACCAGTTTCTTGAGCATCTGATCAAGAAAACGCACAACATCATGGCCACACACCTGCAGTCATGCGAGCTGCTCTCATGCAGCTCATCAGGAACGGTTGAAATTTCCTGTTGCCGAAAGTTTTCTTACGAGGAGCTTTTACAGGAGCGAGGAACACTTCAGCAGGAAATATCCGACTTTTATGCGTTGCCTCTCCAGGTTACCATTCTTTATGATGCTGAAAAAGATGCCTGCACGAAAGAGAAGAGCATCTTTACCCTTTTTCAGGAACTTTCATTGAATAACGAGGTTATACGGTATCTCATCACCGAGTTTGGAAGTGAACTGGTCTACTGACAGATAAGGCTGATGTTTCATAAATTATTAAAAATTCTTCATATTGGCAGTTTTACCTTTACTCCAATTCTTAATACCAAAGGACTATCAAGAGATATGGGCAATGCAGACAGCAGGCAGAGGTTGAACAACCGCTTTCGCTCCGATTATTGCGGATTTTTGAGCATTGAACGTGAGCGTAGCCCCGTCAGGCTGGCTGGCTGGGTTCACAGAAAACGGGATCATGGAGGACTGATTTTTATTGATCTGAGAGATCATACGGGTATCTGTCAACTTGTTATTCAGCCGGAACATCAAGAGCTTTTTGCTCAAGCGGAACAACTCCATGTAGAATCCGTGATCTGCATTGAGGGTGTTGTTGTCCGTCGAGCTGAAGGGGCGGTCAACCCGCGACTGGCTTCGGGAGAGATTGAGGTGGTGGTGAGTCAGATTGCTGTTGAAAGTCAAGCACAGCCGCTGCCGTTTCCGGTGGCTGATGAGGTGCCGACTTCAGAGGAGCTTCGCCTGAAATACCGCTTTATTGACCTTCGTCGCGAAAAGATTCACGAAAATATCATTTTCCGGAGCCGCCTTACTGCTGCAATCCGTCACTACCTCGAAGAGAAAGAGTTTATTGAGATACAGACCCCGATTCTCACCTCAAGTTCTCCTGAAGGGGCCCGCGACTTTCTTGTTCCAAGCCGCCTGCATCCCGGAAAATTTTATGCTTTGCCCCAGGCTCCCCAGCAGTTCAAGCAGCTTCTTATGGTTTCAGGATTTCCCCGCTACTTCCAGATTGCCCCCTGTTTCCGTGATGAAGATGCCCGTGCTGACCGTAGCCCCGGTGAGTTTTACCAGCTTGATATGGAGATGGCATTTATTGAGCAGAATGACCTCTTTACCATCCTTGAGGGGATGATTGAGCATCTTACCCGCACCATGTCGAAGAAGCGCATTGCGCAGTTCCCTTTCCCGAGAATCAGCTATAAAGAGGTGATGAACCGCTTTGGTACCGACAAGCCTGATTTGAGAATTCCGCTCGAGATTCAGGATGTCACACCGCTCTTTGTTGGTTCAGGCTTCAAGGTTTTTGCAAATAATACTGTCGCAGGCTCCTGTGTCAAGGCGCTTGTTCTCAAGGGACGTGGCAACGAATCGCGGCTCTTCTATGACAAGGCAGAAAAGCGGGCCAAAGAGCTTGGCTCCGGTGGCCTTGCCTATATACAGTTCAAGGAGGAGGGGCCAAAGGGGCCTGTTGTCAAGTTTCTCACGGAAGCCGATCTCTCTACCCTAAAAAACCATCTTGGCCTTGAAAATGGTGATGTGGTCTTTTTTGGAGCAGGGAAGTGGGAAACCACCTGCAAGATCATGGGTGGAATGAGAAGCTGGTTTGGCGACCTTTTTACTCTCGACAAAGATGAACTCTCCTTCTGCTGGATTGTGGATTTCCCGATGTTTGAGTACAACGAAGAGGCTAAAAAGATTGACTTCTCCCATAACCCCTTCTCCATGCCACAGGGTGAGATGGAGGCACTTGAAACCATGCCCCCGCTTGATATTCTGGCCTACCAGTACGATATCGTCTGCAACGGCATTGAGCTCTCCAGCGGCGCCATCCGCAACCATAAGCCTGACATCATGTACAAGGCGTTCGGTATTGCGGGCTACTCACGCGAAGAGGTTGACCAGCGCTTTGGTCACATGATCGAAGCCTTCAAACTTGGCGCTCCTCCGCACGGAGGCATCGCCCCGGGTCTTGACCGCCTTGTGATGATTCTCTGCGACGAGCTGAACATCCGCGAGGTTATTGCCTTCCCTATGAACCAGCAGGCGCAGGACATCATGATGTCTGCCCCGTCAGAGGTGACTCCTGTACAGCTTCGGGAGCTGCATCTGAAGATTGAATTGCCGAAGAAGGAAGAGGGGAAGAGGTAGGGTCATTATACCACATAATGACAGGGGCTTGTGGTTATCCGTAGGGGCGAATAGCTATTCGCCCCTACAATCCCGCCATGACACCCGACAGGCCCACCTTTTTCAGCACCGCAACGGTAAATCGGCTGACACAGGTGAGTTTTCCATCCTCATTCCTTATTCTGATATCCCACACTTGAGAACTATTTCCCAGGTGCAGGGGAGTGGCGGTTGCATACACAAAGCCACTCCTGACTGGACGAAGGTGGTTGGCATTGATCTCCTGACCGACAATGTAAAAAGAGCTGCGGTCAACACAATATGAGGCGGCAATACTCCCTACCGTTTCAGCGAGCGCAAGCGAAGCACCGCCGTGCAGAATGCCGATGCGTTGAATGGTTCGATGGTCAACCGGCATTTTTGCCGTCATGTAATCAAGGCCAATTTCCGTCATCTCAATGCCGAGGTGACGAGCCATCTGGCCATCAATAATTTGGGTGGTATTGATCTCTTCGATGCTGACAGGAGAAAAAATTGATGCAGGAACCATAATTCGCAAGATGGTCAATGAGGTTGGTCAAGGCTTTATCCACTGAAGTGGAGCGGGTGACGAGATTCGAACTCGCGACATTTTGCTTGGGAAGCAAACACTCTACCAACTGAGTTACACCCGCTTGCCTATGGTGGTGAGAGAGGGAGTTGAACCCTCGACCTCAGGGTTATGAATCCTGTGCTCTAACCAACTGAGCTACCTCACCATTGTTTTACAGGCTGAGAATATACGACAGGCTTCATGAATAAACAAACCGAATATTCTCTTTCCTGAAATTATCCCTGTACTGAAACTCGTTGTTGATATATTGCCTCAGCTACGGGAATATCCTCAGGAGTTGTAATCTTGATATTGTGGTATCCGGTTTCAAGAATTTTGATGAGCTGTTCAGGAAAAAACCGCTCAACCAGTGCTGCATCATCCGTGGCATACCATCTCTCAAGTTCAGCCTGCTCGTGCGCCTGAACCAGAAGCTCACTCCGAAACCCCTGGGGTGTCTGCACCTGGAGCAGTTGACTGCGATCAAGGGTTTCACCGAAAAAATCAGGATCACTTCCGATACATTTGATAGTATCTTTGGGCTTTGTGGCAGGAACAGATGCTCCAAAAAGCAGTGCGAGATGCGATATTTCATCAATCTCTTCGGGCTGTATAAAGGGGCGGGCTCCATCATGAACCAGAATGGTATCTGCGGCAACACCGGTCAGGTGCCTCTCCTGCTCAATCGCCTTGATGCAGTTATTGACTGAATCCTGCCGCTCCTTTCCCCCTTCGATAATGGCTTTCAGTTTATTGAACCCTGCTGATACCGCCATCTCCTCTAAAGTAGCTCTGTTCTCCTCCTTGGTTGCAATATAGATAGCGCTTACAGCCCTGGCATCCTGAAAGGCCTTCAGGGTGTGATAGATAACCGGATACCCTCCGATTTCAAGCATCTGCTTGCTCATTCCATCCTTGAGCTGCATCCTCTTCCCAATCCCGCTTGCGGCTATAATGGCTATGGCATTCATAAATTGGCGGGTGAATGGATGAACATGGCATCGCCATAAGCGAGAAACTGATAATCATCTTTCAGCGCAATTTTATAGGCCTCCATGAGAAGCCGATGCTCGGCAAAGGCGCTGACCGCCATCAACAGTGTGGTTTCAGGCTGCTGGAAATTGGTCAATAGCGCATCGACCACCTTGAACTGATAGGGGGGATAGATAAATTTGTCTGTCCACCCCTTTCCAAATTTTATTTTTCCATCGACGGTTGCATTTGCCTCAAGCACGCGCAGGGTGGTTGTGCCGACAGCAATAACCCGACCTGTTTTGTTGACCTTGGTTTCATTGATCTCCATGGCCGTCTGATAGGGGATATTGAAATATTCTGAATCCATTTTATGCTTTGAAACATCCTCAACTTCAATCGCATTAAAAGAACTCAAACTCGGATGCAGGGTAATCGGGAGAATTTTAACACCGATCTTTTGGATTTTCTGCAGCACAGGCATGGTAAAATGCAATCCAGCCATTGGAGCAACAACTGCGCCGGTTTCAGTCGCATACGCAGTCTGGTAATGCTCCTTGTCCGACTCACGGGAAGGACGGGTAAAGTAGGGAGGAAGCGGAATCTTGCCGATTCTCTCGACAAGGCTGAAAACATCAATATCTGGATTTAAAAACCGGATTGTTCTGCCGCGAGAGGTTGTATTATCCACAACTTCAGCCACAACATCCTCTTCAAAATAGATCTTGTTTCCGACCCTCACCTTTCGGGCAGGATCAACAAGCACATCCCACAAACCGGCCTCTTTGTTGAGTACCCTGAGCAGGAATACCTCAATCTTGGCATCAGTTTTCTCTTTTTGACCAAATATTTTAGCCGGAAACACCCTGCTGTTGTTTAAAACAAGCAGATCACCCTTCTTGAAATAGCCGACTATTTCGTCAAAGATTTTGTGCTCAATATCTTTTTTTCGGCGGTTCAGGACAATCATCTTGCACTTGTCTCTCGGTGAGACAGGCTCATCGGCTATTTTGTTTTTTGGTAAGGTATATCGAAAGTTTGAAAGGCGCATAGGATCTTGATAGGTCAACAAAACATGACGAAAGTGACAGAGTCGATATTCACAACAAGAGAGGCGAGCCTTATGCTCGCCCCTCCATAATGTTCAAACTGCTGAGGAGTGATAGGGAACACCTTTTATCAACGTGATATGGCATCCGGCAATGCAGGCTAAAGCCTCAACTCCCTCAGATTCGACCAAAGTTACTGTGATATCATTTTTTTCAACGGTTATTTCATAGCGATTTTTCCTGAAACAGACTCCGAGTGACAGTTTTTTCCACTGTGTTGGCAGGTTAGGGTGAACATTAAGTTTCTCATTGTAGAACGAAATTCCTGCAAAATAACGGGTAACAGTATCGAGCGTACCAGCCATGACACCGCAGTGAATCCCCTCCTGTGTTGTACCGCCCTGAGTATCCTTGATATCGCTTTTCAGCGCTTCAGAGAACCATTTCCACGCCATCTCATGACCATCATCCAGATAGCTGGAAATAATGCTGTGAACTACCTTGCTCAAGGTTGAACCATGACTTGTCCGAGGCTCATAGTAAGCATAGTTGTTCCTCACCAGGGTCATGTCGTCAGGCACCTTGTAGCCGACTCTTGTGAGCAGTTCGGCCACCTCTCCGGGTGAGAGTGTATAGAAGGTCATCAACACATCCGGCTGCTTGGCAACTTTATACTCATCGGGTGAGTCGCCCTCTGCTTTCAGAATTCGATCCATCCGGTGGATATTGCCATAGAGCGAACGGTAGTGCTCCCAGTCAAGCTCTTTCAGATTGTTGTAGCCATCAAATTGCTCCAGAATACCATTGTCATCAATGAGGATATTAAGATTGCCGCTGATGTTGCGCCACTGCTTGATCTCCTCAAGGTCAAGATTGATCTTCGATGCAATTCGTTTCAGGGAAGCAGTGTCCATCATTTCACCAATCTGGGCCGCCTTGTCAAAGAGCCAGATGCACATGATATTGGTGTAAGAGTTGTCTTTCAGACCATCCTTGCCACTTCCGTGAAGAGACTCATGGAACTCATCCGGACCCATAACACCTTCAATGTGGTATTTGCCGGTTTCTTGGGAGAAGGAGGCGATGGAAGCCCAGAAACGGGCAATTTCAAACATCAGTTCGGCTCCGCATTCGTTGAGGAATCGGGTGTCATCCGTATCGTAGATGTAGCGCCAGGTGTTGTAGAAAACCGCAATCGAGACGTGGCGCTGCAAGCGACTGAGGTCAGGCCCCCATAAACCACTTTTTGGATTAAAATGGATCACCTGCGTATCCTCAACGCCATCATCGGCCGTCTGCCAAGGGTACATGGCACCCTTGTAGCCATTGTCAAGTGCATGAGCTCTTGCGGCATCAAGCCTGTTGTAGCGGTACATGAGAAGAGCCTTGGCAATCTCAGGAAAGTTTCGGTTAAAGAATGGGAGAATAAAAATTTCATCCCAGAAAATATGTCCTCTATAAGCTTCGCCATTCAGGCCTCGAGCCGGCATTCCGGCATCAATGGATGAATTATGGGGAGAAGCGGTACACATCATGTGATAGGCATGGAACCTGAGCAACTTCTGACTGACGCGGTCACCCTCAATAACCATATCAGCCCTCTTCCATATCTTTTCCCAGGCATCTGAACTTGCCTTGCACAGTGAATCAAACGAGTCATCACTCTCCAGTGACAGGCGGGCGGCCTTCAGGGGATTGCCACTCTTGACATCAAGCGAGGTGTGAATGGAGGCGAGTTTTTCGATGGTAACGCCTTTGGCCGGACTCAGAGGCAGTTTAAACTGTTCGCTGATATAACGATTTTCACTGACTACTGATCGCTCCACACTGGCAGGTTTGCCATGAGAGATAATTCTTGTTCTTGTGCCCGTTACAATATCGTAATGCGACACATTGGTGCGTAGATGAAGCAGCATAAGTTCTCCATCACTGATACTCTCTACCTGTTCCAGGTGATCGCTTGCAAGTTCGCTATACCGCGCAACATTTCTGTTTTGTACTGTGCCATCAATGCTGCAGCGAAACTCGACATCTGCGCTATAATTAACCGGTTTAAGGGTAAACTTCAGTGCACAGCAATGAGGATCATCCATACTGGCAAAGCGGATGGTGTTGATACTTGTTATCCTTCCAAGATTATCCTGAATAACAAGGTCGCGCTCCATAAGACCATTACGAAAATTCAGATTCTGCCGATAGCTGAGTTTTTTGTGCTTGAGCGGGCTTACGAACTCTCCACCTCCAATCCTGTACTCAATTGGAAGCCAGTTTGGTGTATTGACAAAGTCGTTATTGAACACAGTCTGATCACGGACCTGAGAGGGGAGCCGGTTGAATATACCGGCAACATAGGTGCCCGGATAGTGATGAGAGGAACAGGGTGAGCCTTCAAAGGCACCTCTGATACCAAGATAGCCATTGCCTACGGAGGTCAGTGTTTCACGAAGTCTCTCCTCTTTTCCAACATACTCGTTATAGGTCTGGTTCCAGCCATCAAATTCAAGACCGCTGGTGAACCAGTTCTGAATATCAGCAATGGTAATTTCACCAAGATCACCGACGACAATATCAGCCCCATTTTCACGGAGCTTGGCACCTTCAATATCGCGGGCAATACCAAGCACAAGACCAAAGTTACCTCTTGAACCTGCCTGCACACCGGAAATAGCATCCTCAACAACCACGCATTCATGAGGTTCCAGTCCAAGATTTTTGGCTGCCACGACAAAAATATCTGGATTCGGTTTACCTTTCAGGCCAAGTTGAATAGAGACCTCACCATCAACACGAGTTTCAAAAAGATGTTCCAGTTTGGAGAGCTTCAGAATAAGCTGGCAGTTTCGGCTTGATGAGGCTATACCAATCCTGATTCCTCTCTTGATGAGTTCATGAATCAGATCAACGGTTGTTGTATAGACCTCAGGCCCCTCTTTGATCAGGATATCGGTAAAGAGGCTGTTTTTACGATTCCCCAAACCACAAATTGTCTCTTTTTCAGGATCATCGTCCAAATCTCCGAAGGGCAGATCAATATCACGTGATGCCAGAAAGCTTTTCACACCCTCCATTCGAGGTTTTCCATCAACATACTTGTGATAATCGTGAGCAGGATCAAACGGGAAGTAAGACTCCTTGTTCGATTCTGCATAATTCTTCAGGAAGTAGTTGAACATCGATTCCCAGGCAAGACTGTGGACCTTTGCCGTACCTGTGATGACTCCATCGAGATCAAAAATTGCGCCTTTGAAAGTAATGCTCATACCAATATTGAATGGTTATCGTTTGTTAATCGTAATTACAGGGAAAGAAGGCCAAGAATGGTCAGGAGAACATCGGGATAAGGCACCGTGAAACTGTTTGGGCAGATCTCCGCAACCTGCTTTTTCAGAGCCTCATCTCTCGTTACAAACACTGCCCAGACATCATCAAACAACTCAACAGCTTTTTTCAACATGGGAATGTCTGAAGGAGTATCACCGCATACCAAAGTTGGTCCTTTTGATGGAGGTATGCCGAGTTTGCTCAACAGTTGTTCGATCTCCACAATTCCTTCAGGAGTGTAGTGTGTTGAGTCCTTTGAGTGAGCAATGCCCAATTTTTCTACTATAAACGAGAGTCCGTCACCTTTATCGAAATCTTTGACTGGACAGTCGTCACACTCTACATCAATCGTTAAAATAATTTCAATATCAAGTCCGGTATCCTCAATTCTGAGGTTTCTGCCCGTAGGATCAATCTCCCGAACAATGCTTTTCACCTTTTCAAGAAAAGCGGACGACTCATCATCTCTGATTGATTGAGTGATATCCTGACGGGCCACGGTGGTCTGACCAAATTTTATCTGGAGTGCGGAGCCTATAAAGTTGAATTTTTCAAAATCCTGCTCCTGGAGCAGGGCAAGCATCCTCTCATTTAAAAGACGAATAATCTCTTGCTTGCTTTCAGCAATCGGGAAGCTGTGGAACTCTTCGTTAAGGTCGATGAACTCCCTTCCCTTTGAGCCTGCATAGATAAAGGTGTGGCTCGGGTTGATGGAAACGTTCAGGATACCAAAATCTTTCAGGGGAGCCGAGGTTATTATAATTGGATAGTTACAGCAGTGTTTGGCAAAGCGGGTAAGAAAGATGGAATTGTAAATAGGCTGAACCGAGGAGCGATATCGTCCGCAATAGTTATTGGTGGTTCCATCACGATCCGTAATGAAGGCATTAAAATGCTTACCCTTCAGCGTTTCAACTCCATGGTTGATATAGGTTCTGAAATCGGGAATAAACTTCGCGAGGTATTCAATAAATTTATCTTCCCCATACTCAAGATAGTAGATATCCTTCTGAAGCTCACGAATTTCATAAGTGAGATCAACTTCAATCTGCCGCAAGTCATCGAGACGAAGCAGACGCTGCCCGGTATCATCATCAATGTAAATTGTTTGCAGTGAATAGAGCGCATTTTTCAGGGATTCCACAGAGGATTGCCCAACAACTCTCTGCTTGATAATATTCTTGACAATAGGCTGCCTCAATTCACGTGTCTCCGCCTTAAGCTGGTAGAGTTCTTTCAGGGTCCTGATATCCTGTAACGTGATTAACGTATGGGATGTACTAAGGTTGCGTTCTTTGAGAATGCTGTCGTGCATGCGTTACGGGTAAGGGAGTGGGGGGTAGCGTAATCAGTGGTTCAATTTAAGGAAAATCTTTCAAAAACTGTTATAAAATTATATCAAAAAAGCAAAAGGAAGGGAGAAAATAGTTCCTTACCGATAACTGAAGCTATTTCCTTCTTATAAGGTCAACAAGGAAAATGGTCCATCAGAATTTCGGTGATCTTGTGGTGAATAAGCGGAATGGATTCCAGTGCGTTGATAGAGACAATGCGTTCGGGACTCATGCGAATGATCTCCTGGTAACCTTTTTGGACATTGCGATAAAACTCAATACCCGAGCGCTCCATTCGATCAAGCTCTTCACCTTCAAATTCAAGCGGAATCGAACTTTTGGCAAATTTTCTTTTGAGCGCCTCCTCCGGCTCAATATCGAGATAGAAGGTGATATCGGGAGTTATACCACAGGTGGAGAGGGAGATGATCGATTGGAGCAAGCCGAGGTCGATACCTCGCCCATAACCCTGATAGGCTGTGGTTGAATCAAAAAAACGGTCGAGAATAACCGTTTTACCCTCAGCAAGCGCTGGCATAATAACATTCTGCACCAGTTCTGCCCTGCTTGCTGAAAAGAGAAGCAGTTCACCGATTGGACTGATGTTATGAGAGTTGTCCAAAAGAATTGTGCGAATTTTTTCGGCTGCAGCAGTGCCGCCAGGCTCACGCAGGGAAAGAACATCAACCCCCTGATTGGTGATATGTCTGACAAGCTTTGTTATTTGGGTCGATTTCCCGGCACCATCAATTCCTTCAAAGGTAATCAGCATTTTTTGGGGGAGACAGGTTCCTGAAGAGTTGCATAATATGAACTATCAATGTGGCTGACCAGTTGGTCTTATCAAAATATTATTGACATCAACATGCGGTGGCTGACTGACTGCATACATTACTGCTCGTGCAATGTCGTCTGATTGCAGCTCCGTGGATGGCGGTTTCTGCAGATGATCCCAGAAAGGAGTATCGACAATGCCCGGTTCAATCAAGGTGACCCTGATTCCAGTTCCCACCATCTCATTGCGAATAGCCTGCGCCATACCAGTGACCGCCCATTTCGTTGCGGAATAGAGGTTTCGGATAGAGGTAACACGCCCGACCACAGAACCCGTGATCAGAAAGTGACCACAACTTTTCACCAGTTCCGGCAGGGTAAGACGGGCTGTGACAGCAGCGCCAAAGACATTGACCATCACCATCTCACGCCATTCGTCTGGTTTATCTTCACCGCCATAAAATGTTGATCCTTTCGAAAATCCAGCATTGGCAAAAACAACATCAATCCTCCCGAAGCGTTGCAAGGCCTTTTCCACGAGATTCTGCTGCGACTGCCAGTCGGCCACATCACAGGTGACCGCAAGGGCTCTTTCCGCTCCAAACTCAGCAACCATACGCTCAAGCTTTTCGGTAGATCGCGCAGCAAGAACAACATTGAATCCAGCCTCAACCGCTCGCCTTGCAGTCGCTTCACCAATTCCGGTGGATGCTCCGGTAACAAGAAATACCTTTTGAGTCATGTCAATCTCTATCAGGGTTTGTATGTATTAAGTGAGCTATGTTTACGACCATAAAAAAAGTAGATCACAATGCCAATCAAGAGCCATCCGAATAACCTGAACCAGTTTTCAGCAGGTAGCGAAAACATAAGCATCAGGCACGTGAGAATACCTGCAATTGGTACAAACGGCACAAGGGGAGCCCTGAAGGGACGATCAGCGTCAGGGTGTGTTCTTCTCATAATGAGCACTGCGGTACAAACAACAACAAAAGCGAAGAGGGTTCCAATATTGACCAGCTCAGCGAGCAAACGCAAGGGGAGCATGCCTCCAAGAATTGCAACAAAAAGACCCGTCAGAATCGTTGATTTCCAGGGTGTTCTGAACTTTTCATGAATAGCCCCGAAAAATGATTTTGGCAATAAGCCATCACGCGCCATAGCAAGAAAAATCCTCGGCTGACTCAACATCATGACAAGAAGCACCGAGGTTATCCCTGTAATCGCTCCAAGCGAAATTACAAACTGCGCCCATCCAATACCAGCCTGCATGAAAGCATTGGAGACAGGTGCGTCAATATTGATTTTATCGTAGGGAACCATGCCGGTAATAACCGCAGCGACAGCTATGTAAAGAATGGTGCAGAGTACAAGGGAACCGATAAGAGCAATCGGAATGTCACGCTGGGGATTTTTTGCCTCTTCGGCATGGGTGGAAATAGAGTCGAAACCAATATAAGCAAAGAAAATCATGGCAGCACCGGCAAGCACCCCGACAGGAGCACCACCGGGGCCCGCCTCACCAAGAACGGTGTGACCGAAAATACTGAATCCTGAAAACCCGAACGGAGCATAGGGGATCCAGTTTGAAGGTTTTACATACATTGCGCCAAGCACAATAACCAGCAGCACAATGGCAACCTTGAGTATCACCATTCCGGCATTAAAGTTGGCGCTCTCCTTGATTCCTTTCACAAGCACAATAGTAACCGCAAAGGTAATCATGACCGCAGGGAGATCAAACCAAGCCCCGGTAACGCTCAACATCCCGTTTGCCGGATCAAAATCAAAAGGAGCATTGGCAAAAAGCGGAGGAACAGCAAGATCGAAAATTCCAATAAAATCCTGGAAATATTTTGACCAGCCATGCGCAACAGTTGCCGATGCTACACCATACTCAAGAATCAGATCCCATCCGATAATCCATGCCATCAACTCTCCAAGAGTAGCGTAAGCGTAGGTATAGGCCGATCCGGCAACAGGAACCATAGAGGCAAACTCAGCATAACAGAGAGCAGCAAAAATACAGGCAAGACCAGCAACCGCAAAAGAGAGCGTTATTGCCGGGCCAGCCTTGTCATGCGCCGCCACCCCGATAAGTACAAAAATTCCTGTTCCTATGATAGCGCCAACCCCAAGGCTGGTCAGTGCAACAGGCCCGAGAATCCTGTTCAGTCTGTGTTCACTGTTCACCTCTTTCAGGAGAAGTGCCAGCGGTTTTTTCCGGAAGCTTTTCTTCATACTATGAATCCCGCCGGTTCATAATGGAAAGGAAATAGACCAACTGCATAATCGCCTGCGCGGCAGCAGCCACATACGTGAGCGCAGCAGCATTAAGTACAGCATTAACCCCTTTCATTTCAGCAGTAGAGACAATCCCCTGCGAAACAAGAAGTTCTTTTGCGCGACGGCTTGCATCAAATTCGACCGGTAGTGTTACCAAGGCAAAAAGAGCAGTGGCACCAAAGAGAATAATACCCGCCCATGCAAGAGTTGTACCGAGTGTTCCGGCAAGAAACATACCAGCCATAAAAATAATAGGGCCAAGATTACTGCCAATAGAGACTGCTGGCACCATGATGGAGCGCAACTGCAAAGGGGCATAGCCTGTCTTGTCCTGAAGGGCATGACCAGCTTCGTGGGCTGCGATGCCAACAGAGGCAATACTTGGAAGGCTGTAGACATCTCCGCTTAAACGCAAAGCTTTGTGACGGGGGTCGTAGTGGTCAGAGAGCATCCCTTCGGCAGTCTCAATCGTTACACTGCCGAGACCACCTTGCTGGAGAATACGCCGCGCCGCTTCAGCACCATTCATTCCGCTCTGAGTACGTACCTGGGAATACTTTTTAAAAGCCGACTTTACCTTGAATTGCGCCCACAACCCAAGAAGCATTGGGGGGAGAGCAAACACAAAATACAAAGGATCAAAATACATGGCAGTAATAGTTATCGTTTATCGATTGATGTGAATAGTCGTTGTGACAATGGTTAACATGAGCTGACGAAAACAATTAAAAAAGCAGATAAGTTCCAAAATGAAAAAACATTCCCAAAAAGCTGATTCCACGAGAATTTAGAAAAAAAAAGTGAAAACAGCTCTTTTCACCTTGATCTGAGAAGATA
Source organism: uncultured Chlorobiaceae bacterium (assembly GCA_903994365.1). Lineage (GTDB taxonomy): Bacteria > Bacteroidota > Chlorobiia > Chlorobiales > Chlorobiaceae > Chlorobium. The sequence continues at coordinate 44,677 of CAJEXL010000006.1, forward strand.
CCATTCACTGAAACTTGTCAATACCAAGGATTCAGGAAATGATTACTACTCATGATTTACAGCAACTCGAAATCGTGAGTCAAGAGATGGTAAAGTTTTGTTATCATTAAATTCTGTTCTTCAGAGTTGCAGATTAACCTGTTAACTTGTTGTTCAAAAAGGAGAGTTTATTTATGCCATTCATTCACAGGGAGTCACACCGGTCTGATCGAATAGGCTGGCTTCGCGCTGCTGTGCTTGGCGCGAATGACGGAACAATCTCTATAGCAAGTCTTGTTATCGGTGTCGCTGCTGCGGGAGCGCATCATGGCAGTATTATGGTAACCGGTGTGGCTGGTCTTGTCGCTGGTGCCATGTCTATGGCGGCAGGGGAGTATGTATCGGTTCAGTCGCAGGCCGACACCGAGAAGGCGGATATCGCTCGCGAAAAGCGGGAATTAGAAGAGGATCCAGAACACGAACTGGAGGAGCTGACCTTAATTTATGTGGACCGGGGTCTTGATCAACCGCTGGCACGGCTTGTCGCTGAAACTCTTATGTCGAAAGATGCGCTTGGAGCACATGCTCGCGATGAACTTGGCATCACGGAGACTTTACGGGCGCGGCCAATCCAGGCTGCATTTTCTTCTGCAATCTCTTTTGTTGCGGGAGCTGTTATTCCTGTTATCGCAGCATCAGTTGCACCTTCCGCTCTGGTGGCGGAAGTCACATCTGCCACCGCCCTCGCTACTTTACTCGTTCTTGGCGGAACGGCCGCGTACGCAGGGGGAGCTTCTCTTGTGAAGGGCGCAATGCGTGTTGCCTTCTGGGGAGCTCTCGCAATGGGACTGACTGCGGGTGTCGGCAGGATCTTCGGAACCGTTGTATAAGTTTGTTTTCGGCAGAACATAAAACCACCTTGCACCACTCAGCGCAAGGTGGTTTTATCAAAGAGTGCGGACTGTTTACTGTTTTGGGTTGATGGCTGATGTGACAGCAGTTGCAACGCCCTGGATAAGCTGGATGGCCGTGTTTGCCATGCTGGTGATAATTGTTGAACAGAGGTTAATGCAGGACTGGACGATAGACGTGGCTGAATTGGCACCGTTACCCAAGGTGTCTGCCAGATTCTGGATCGGATTGGCGACCGCAATGAAGAGGTCGGTAAATACGCCGTTGTTTTCGTTTGCCATAGCCGGATTTGTGTTTATGTGATAAATGAAGTTGTGTTTTGCATAAATCAGTCAGGATTTGCCCCTCAAGACTTCTGTTGAAAAGGCATCGCCCTCTCTCTCATTAATTTAAAAAAATAAATATAACATAATTGATCGATCGAAGACGACTTCAGCCTGCCTGCAAGAAATATCTACAAAACAGGTTTATTATCCCAATTCTGCCTGAACCCCCTCAGCTCCTACGATAAGCGAAGGGGTTGACTTGAAGAGTTCAATATTGACGCGATGCTGGTCATCAAAATGGTTCGAGTGCAGATCGCAGAAGTAATTATGGTAACCGGCTACCCAGGCGTACTTTGCCCAGATTTCGGGGTTGGAGGTATGTTCGGAAAGTTTTTTTTCAACAGCGCTCTTGTGTAACATTAATTCATCATAGAAGGGGCCAAGCTGATCTTCCGCTATGAGCACGGATTCCAGATAATTTAAAAACCACTGCCCGTCAGCATCTTTGAGAATATCTCGTACATGGGGTGCGTTTGCGGCTTGGGAATAGTATTTCAGATGTCGTTCAACTGCGCGCACGGCTGAATCTGTGAAAATGATTCGAGGATCTCGTGCAAGTATGCTCTCACCTTTGTATGCCTGTACCAGTGCATCACCAAACACGGCAACATCATCCACGTAGGCTGGGCCAACCGATACGGCCCCTCTCACAAAGTAACCTCGAATAGCCATATTAAACTGAAATTCAGCAAGACGCGGGAAAGCTATACCAAACTCCGCCTGTGCATCTGAGTGTACTGGCCAACCAATGACAATATTGTCAGTAAAAGACTTGAGGGCGTAGAAGTCTTTCCTGCTGATTGAAAATAATGCCTGGGATTCAAGACGGTTTCGACTTGCCGACAATGCGCTGTGAAGATCCCTGAGTGCAGGTTGCTGTTGGTTGGCACTCTGCGATTGCAGCATCAAATCGGAGTAACCAAGGATGTCCATCAATACAAAAACCGACTCCCGCAGAGTAGGCTCCTGGCCGTTGACGATGTAGGGATTTCTTGACATAACCTCTTTATTTTTGGCGGCAGAGCTTACAGGAACACATCAGAAAAAGGATTTGAACGGAGACTCGTTTTATTGGTCAATCATGGTTGCACGAAGCTCTGTGTTTCCCTGAAATCAGAACCTTGTCGCGCTCAATGTAAGACTTTTATTCTACACATAACTTCTTTGTCTTTGCCTCAACGTTTCCCCTGTTGGTTCTTTATGAAAAGTCCTGTATTTTCTGCTGTTGCCTTTGTACCTCTGATTCGAATGGTCGTTCTCCCTTGAAAAGGGGATGAAGATGCCACTTGATTGAATATGTAATTAATTTTTTTGTGAAGAAACGTGTTTTTGTTGTCGGGGCTACCGGATATATCGGGAAATTTGTTGTCCGTGAATTGGTTTCCAGGGAATATGATGTGGTGAGCTTTGTTCGTGAGCGTTCGGGTATTGGCTCGAAAACCACGGCTGAAGAGGTTTGTGCGCAATTGAAGGGCTCAGAGGTGCGATTTGGCGATGTGAGCAGCATGGACTCGTTGTTGCAAAACGGTATCAGGGGAGATCATTTTGATGTTGTTCTCTCCTGCCTCACCTCACGCAACGGGGGAGTAAAGGATTCATGGAATATCGATTATCAGGCTACGCGTAACGCGCTTGATGCAGCCAAGGCTGCCGGAGCAAGGCACTTTGTACTGCTCTCCGCGATCTGCGTCCAGAAGCCGCTGCTGGAGTTTCAGAGAGCAAAACTGAAATTAGAAAAAGAGTTGAAGGAGTCGGGGCTGATCTGGTCGATTGTGCGCCCGACGGCTTTTTTCAAATCTATTGCCGGTCAGGTTGAAGCGGTGAAAAACGGTAAACCCTATGTGATGTTTGGCGACGGCAGATTGACGGCCTGCAAACCCATCAGCGAGTCGGATCTGGCGAGTTATATCGTCAACTGTCTTGAAGATCCTGCCATGCAGAACAAAATTCTCCCTGTCGGTGGACCGGGCAAGGCGATTACACCCATTGAACAGGGCGCAATGCTCTTTGAGCTTCTCGGCCGTCCGCCGAAGTTCAAAAAGATGCCTGTCCAGATGTTTGACCTTATCATTCCTGCCGTGGGTCTGCTTGCAAAAATTTTCCCGAAACTGGAGGACAAGGCTGAATTTGCTCGAATCGGCAAGTACTACTGCTCAGAATCAATGCTGGTGCTCAATCCGAAAACAGGCAAATATGATGCCGATATGACGCCATCTTACGGCAACGATACCTTGCGTGATTTCTATCAGAGGGTACTGAGAGAGGGGCTGTCAGGTCAGGAGCTTGGAGAACACTCTATGTTTTGATTCAAACTGATATGAAAGGGGATCCGAAAACCCCGAGTCAACACATTATTCACATGATCTCTATGCCGTATATATCCAATAAACCTGTAACCTCCGGGATTGAGAATCTCGCTTTTCTGAGACGGTTGTTTTCAGGATTAATGGAGTAGTTGAATGCGGAAGTGAAATTTGCTTTTTCGAGGTTGGTGTGAAAAAATGTGCTCTGCAAAAGGTCACAATTTTCGAAAAAGGCACCACTCAAGTCAGCTTCACTGAAATCAGCCTCCTGCAGGTTACAGTTTTTAAAGTGTCTGTTTTTGAGATTCATCCCGGAAAACAGGGAGAGCTTGATCATGCAGTTCTCAAAATCAAGGTCAAGCAGCAATTTTCTGCAATCACTGAACTGTACACCCAGCAATTTACAGGTTATAAATTTCACCTCCTGCAGGCTGGTATTTTTAAGCTTGGCAAGGCTTGCATCACAGCCCTCGAAGGTACAACTGACGAATGTCATGCCAGAGAGATCGACGCTGTTGAGGTTACAGTTGAGAAAATGGCACTCCTCATAGCTTCCGACAGGAAGTTCAGTTTCCCTGAAATCTATTTTTTCAAACTTCCTGTTTTCTGTGAAACTGGTATTCATTCTTTGAAATGGAAAAGAGTCATTTTTTTTGCGCAACCGTTGTTCCCGACTGTTCTGCCTTGCCAAAAAAGACGCCAAGGGCAAGCGTTACAATGCCCTGCATGGGGCCGAGCCAGAGATTTGATTGCTTCAGAAAATCGAGAGGCGCTATGTTTGGGCTGAAATATGGCTGTAGAGAGATGCTGGCCATAAGCACCAGAAAATAGGTGATTGAAAGCCAGAAGCTGAGCTGGAAAAGGAAAGTGTCAATCACTTTTTTGTCAGTAGAGGTTGCACCGGAGTCTTTTACGACAACACCAACCATCAGCGAGAGGGTTGGAATGACGTTCGGCAGAAACCATGCCCACGCATCGCTCACGCGATCAAGATAAGGTCCCTCCTCCTGCATTGATTGCCCTATCAAAATAAGGGAAAGCATGCCTGCGCCAGCCAGCCAGACAACGAGCAATCTCTTTTTACACTCTTGTACTGCGAGTTGCTGTTTCATTATCGAACTGTTTTAGGTTGAAGATTGCTCCAGATACCTGAACGTATCAGATGGGTTCTTCCGGTCAGCGATCCGGGAATAACAGGTTTTGATAACTGGGGTGTCTTTTTAAACTCGTAGATGAGTGCCGTACAGCGGTAATCATCAGTGTATGCTCTTCTGCCGAAATCAGCAGGTAATATGTTGAACCCGCCACTGAACCAGCCCTCCACCTCAGCTTTGCCCGGCTCTTTGGCTCCCTGGATGAATCCATTTGGGGTGATGATGAAAACAATGACCCGATAGTAGCCGGGATTTCCTTTAAAAAGAGCGCTCATGTATGCAGAGAAATCAGAAAACGGGTTTATCGGTGCGGTTTTCAATGACCAACGGTTCTCTCCTGGTTTTGGTATGCCATTTTTGTTGATCTGCTCAATACGAGTGGCAATGGCAAAGCCACCGGGAACGGCATAATAGGATGATTCCGAGTAGCCACAGTTGTCGAGAGCTGAACGGAGAATAGCATCCACGTCACGAAACAGTGGGATACCAATTCCCGTTCGGCGCAGGAATGCATCTGGAATTACTTCGCGAGCCGACGCTTTTGGTGGAGGCCATTTGAAATTTGGCATAGTCTTCTGTACATCGTCTGGCATCTCTTGTGTTGCAACTGTTTCCGGGGCACTATCACGCCCACTTCCACCTCCGTAACCGAGACCGCTACCATGTCCAATACCACCGCCAACACTTCCTATACTCTCGCCAAATCCAGCAGATGTGCCAACTGACGGCGGAGGGGGTGGTTGAGCTGACACTGGCGCAGGAATAACAGGAGCGGGGGCTGGCGCGGGTGCAGGAGGAAGTTCAGGTTTGGAAGATAACTGTGAACCTGTTTCAATATGGAGCTTTTGCTCAGGGATTTGGCTTGGCGCTACCGAAGCACAACCTCCAAAACAGAGGAGCGAAAGCAACACATACAAAGAGAAAAAGCGGTTCATGGCCCTGTATGGTTAAAAAGTAAAAAAGCAGGAGCTGAAGTCGGATATCGAATGGGTATTAACTTCACGCTGAAAGACCTTATTTCTAATATAGATTTTTTCAAAGGTCATGCGAAGTTTGTGGTGTACAATCTCCCCACTCCGGCAGACTTCAGGGTGAAACAGGGGCGAATAATCATTTTTTTAGTATTATGAGTTTGATTACTGTGATAAACGCTTTTTTCTGGTACGAAGATATGGTGAGGTCATTCGTCAATGCAAAAAATAGTTCAAAAGTCACCAGTGCCTCCTCTTTTTTTGCAAGCTTCCGCACATTAAAGCGTCCCTCTCTATGGGTGAAGTTTGATTAACTAAAAAAAATACTCTCATGAAGCGACTTTTACTGACGATTGGTATGGGGGTGCTGTTCAGCACTTCAGCTCGTGCGGCAATAAACCCGTTGGATGGAAAAGCAATTTTCGACAAAAACTGCAGTGTCTGCCACTCCATTAACCCGCCGCCCAAATTATTAGCGCCACCGATTGTTCCTCTTGCTTCCCGCTATCACATGCAATTTCAGTCAAAAGCAGAGGGCGTCAATCATCTTGCGGCATATCTGAAAGCACCAGACAAAAAAAATTCGATTGATCCACAAGCTATTGTCCGATTTGGCCTTATGCCTCCTGTTGCTCTTTCCGACAAAGAGTTGCATACTGTCGCCCAGTGGGTATGGGATCAGGACAATCAGAGTATGGGAAGAGGAAGAAGATTTGGCAGGTAGTTCTCAGGGTTCAAAACTCCCCGCAGCTTGAGGCGGGGAGCTTCATTTACAGCTTTTTTCCCTTCAACCTTAACGAATTGCTGACCACCGACACACTGCTCCCGGCCATTGCAAGCCCTGAAAATACCGGATTCAAAAAGATGCCCCACAGCGGAAAAAGCGCTCCTGCAGCAAGTGGAATACCGATGATATTGTAGATAAATGCCCAGAAAAGATTCTGGCGGATAACCCGCATGGTGGCGCGTGAGAGGGTGATTGCCTGCGCCACCTTGTTGATATCGCCCTTGAGCAGAGTAATTCCGGCTGATTCGATAGCAACATCTGTCCCTGTAGCCATGGCAATACCGACATCGGCCTGGGCCAGAGCGGGGGCATCGTTGATGCCATCTCCAGCCATAACAACTTTTCTGCCCACTCTCTGTAACTCCTTTATTTTCTCTGCCTTTTCCTGTGGCAATACTTCAGCCATCACCTCGTCAATGCCGACCTGCCTGGCCATAAAATTTGCCGCCAGAAGATTGTCGCCAGTGAGCATGATAACCTTGAGCCCTTTGCGGTGAAGTGCTGCAACGGCCTCCCGGGCCTCCTTCTTGACAGTGTCGCTCAGGGCAATCAGCCCTCTGCATGTACCATCCTCCTCAATCAGGACTACCGTTTTGCCCTCTTCCTGAAGTTTTTTAACGGCCATTGTTTTTTCACTCTCAAGCGGTTTGCGAACCGTGACAGTGGTATTGCCAATTCTGGCTGAAACCCCTATCCCTTCGAGAGCCCTGAAATCGGTGATCTCGCCAAGGGTGAGCTGCTGCTTTTTGGCAGCTTCTACAATTGCCTGTGCCAACGGGTGTTCGGAACGGTTTTCAATGGTTGCTGCGAGTTGCAGCAGGGAGGTGGTGCTTCTCTCCTTCTCCAGCGAAATGATATCACTTACCTGCGGGTTTCCTGTGGTAATGGTGCCGGTTTTGTCGAAGATGACAGTATCAACAGAGCTGAGCTTTTCGAGGCTCTCAGCATTCCGGATCAGAATACCATACTCGGCCCCCTTGCCGATGCCAACAATAATGGCGGTCGGTGTGGCAAGCCCAAGCGCGCAGGGACAGGCGATAACGAGAATGCCGACCATACCCATGATCCCGTAGGAGAGAGCGACAGAGAAGCCAAGCAGTGATGAGCCAACAGTCAGCCAGATAACGAAGGTTGCCGCAGCAAGCACAAGAACGACAGGTACAAATACGCCAGCGATCTTGTCAGCAATGTTCTGAATCGGAGCTTTTGAACCCTGGGCATCTTCGACCATTCTGATGATGCGGGCAAGGATGGTATCGGCGCCAACATGTGAAGCGGTAAAGGTGAACGATCCCTGCTTGTTGATGGTACCGCCCACAACCGGATCGCCGATCTTTTTATCCACAGGTAGCGACTCTCCGCTCACCATGGATTCGTCAATGGTGGAATACCCTTCATTAATGGTGCCATCCACAGGAATTTTAGCTCCGGGTTTAATAATCACCACATCACCTTTTTTCACCTGCTGAACTGGAATCTCAAGCTCTTTTCCCATTCTCAGCACAAGAGCTGACTTTGCTTGCAGACCAATGAGCTTTTCAATCGCCTCACCGGTTTTCATTTTTGAACGGGCCTCCAGATATTTGCCAAGCAGAACAAATCCGATCACCACGATCGTTACGTCGAAGTAGGTAGAATCGGGGGCATGCAGAAAGGCTTTTGCGGATGGAATCAGTGTGATGACAGCGCTGTAGAGATATGCGCTCAAGGTACCAATACCAATCAGCGTATCCATACTGGCGGCTCCGCTTCTGATAAACATGACAATGCCGTGGAGAAATGGCGCTCCGGTGCGGAAAACCATCCATGTGGAGAGAAGCATGAAGAAAATGTTCAGAAGCTCCATGGAGAGAGGCAGATGCGGGATGATGCCGGAGAACATTGAACCGATATCCCACATCATCAGGAAAAAGACCAGCAGGGCCACGGGCAGGGCGAACTGCACCTTTTTGAGCTGAGCATGCAGCTCTCGCTCTTTTTCCGCACGCTTTGCTACGGAATCGGCAACTGAGAGCGAGGCCGCCGACGGAGGCTCCTCAATCTCCAGCGAGTAGCCATAGTTGTTGATAATCTGATTGAGCACTTCGAGCTTCAGGTTGCCGTTATCGAACTCAAGCTGCGCAGTTTCAGTCGCGAGATTGACATTCACCTCTTTGATGCCTTCAACCTTCGAGAGCTTTTTCTGGATGATAGCCGCGCAACTTGCGCAGTGCATCCCTTTAACGCTGTAGATTTCAGTGCTCATTGAACCATATTATCGAATATCGGATAGAGTCTTATCCTTCAATTTTGAACTCCGATGTAGTATGAAACTCAAGCTCAGGATAGTCATCCCTTGCAATTTTAAGCATCCATTCACTCTCTGCAAAAAAGACTGGATTCTCCTCTTTGTCGCGGGCAACCGCATTCCATTTGCGGCGGAGAAACTCTTCAAGCATCTCCTTGTTGGTTCCTGTAATCCAGAATGCCTTGTGGAAGCGCAGGGGAGTGAAGTCGCACTGAGCGCCGTATTCATGTTCAAGACGAAATTTGATGACATCAAACTGCAACTCTCCAACTGTACCGATGATTTTTCGTGTCCCGTGCTGAATAAAGAGCTGGGCGACCCCCTCCTCGGTGAGCTGCCGTACACCCTTGTCGAGCTGTTTGGCTTTCATTGGATCGCGGTTTTCAAGCGCTTTGAAAATTTCGGGTGAAAAGCTTGGTATCCCACGGAAGTGAAGCTCTTCGCCCTCGGTCAGCGAGTCGCCGATTTTCAGCGATCCGTTGTCGTAGAGACCAATAACATCACCAGGCCATGCCTCATCAATCACGCTTTTTTCATTGGCCATGAAGTGCGTCGGGCTTGAGAAGCGGATTTTTTTCTGCAGGCGGGTGTGATAGTAGAATTTATTGCGCTCGAACTTGCCTGAGCAGATACGGAAAAATGCAGTCCGGTCCCTGTGGTTCGGGTCGAGGTTGGCATGAATTTTAAAGACAAATCCGCTCAACGTCTCTTCAGAGGCTTTGACAATACGCTCATTGGCCTCTCTCTCATCCGGACTTGGGGCAACCGCAAGAAACGTTTCAAGCAGCTCCCTGATGCCAAAATTATTGATGGCGCTGCCAAAGAATACCGGAGCAAGCAGCCCCGCCCGATAGGTCTCTTCATGGAACGGCTCATACACACCCTCGATCAACGCGACCGCCTCACGAAGTTTTTTGCAAAAACTCTCCGGGATCCATTTTTCCAGCTCCGGATCGTTGGGATCGCTCACCTTGATCAGGCTTTCGCTGATTCGGGTGGTATTTGCCTCAAAAAGATTAAGCTCTTTTTTGTAGAGATTGTATACCCCTTTAAAGGTCTGTCCCTGGCTGATCGGCCAGGTGAGGGGACGAACACTGATGTGCAGTTTGTGTTCAAGTTCGTCAAGCAGCTCAAAAGGGTCTCTGCCTTCACGATCCATTTTGTTGATAAAGATGATGACCGGTGTCTGGCGCATGCGGCACACCTCCATCAGTTTTTCGGTCTGCTCCTCAACCCCCTTGACACAATCAACTACGAGAATCACACTATCAACAGCCGTCAGGGTTCGATAGGTATCCTCGGCAAAGTCTTTGTGACCAGGCGTGTCAAGGATATTGACCCGCTTTCCGGCATACTCAAAACCCATCACTGACGTGGCAACCGAAATACCACGCTGCTTTTCGATCTCCATGAAGTCGCTCGTCGCAGTTTTGCGGATCTTGTTGCTTTTAACCGCGCCAGCGGTTTGGATTGCTCCACCAAAGAGCAGAAATTTTTCAGTCAGCGTGGTTTTTCCGGCATCGGGGTGGCTGATAATGGCAAATGTCTTTCTTCTTGCGGTCTCTTTTATTAAATCCATTGTGATATAGCGAATCTCTGCTTTCAGTGTACTACTGTTGCCCTTTTTTGTTAAAATAGCGTAAACAATTGCGTATACGTGTGAATGATGTTGTCTGTTACAAGCTCTTTAGCGGCGATCATGAGGGTCGCCCTCTTCAATTTAGTCGGAAAAGATACAAAGAACCTTGCCAATAAACAGAATCTCTCTCTGATCGGCGTTTTTCCCGTTCGGGTTTATCGTTCGTTTCGCCTATTTTCCTTAAAATCATTGCTATAATTCATTCTTGTAACTCCTGGAGACGCTTATGGGTATGCTTGAAAAAGTACTTGATCAAATCAGTGGCTATGTCTGGGGAGTGCCCCTGCTGGTGCTTCTTTTCGGGACACATCTCTTTTTAACCTTCAGGCTTGGCTTTATTCAAAAATACACCTTCAAGGCGATAAAAATGTCTTTCACCCGAACAAAGGAGGGTGAAGGGGAGATCAGTGAATTTGGAGCGCTTGTAACCGCCCTTGCCGCCACCATAGGCACCGGCAATATTGTCGGTGTTGCTACTGCTGTTGCTGCTGGTGGCCCCGGAGCAGTGCTCTGGATGTGGTTAACCGGTGTCTTCGGTATTGCCACGAAATATGCAGAGGCAGTGCTCTCTGTCAAATACCGTACTATAGGAGAAGATGGCTCTGTTTCTGGAGGTCCAATGTACGTGCTGGAAAAAGCCATGAAGATGAAATGGCTTGCCGTTCTGTTCGCACTCTTTACCTCTGTGGCCGCATTTGGTATAGGAAATATGGTTCAGGCCAACTCCATCGCGGTTATGGTAGAGAACAACTTCCATATTTCACCATGGATAACCGGCGCGGTATTAACTGTATTTACCGCAATTGTCATTATTGGCGGAATTACCTCAATTGCAAAGGTGTGTGAGTATCTTGTTCCGTTCATGGCCTTTTTTTATGTGGCAGGCTGTGTTGTACTGCTTGTGTTGAAGCACGACACTCTTTTCGATACCATACAGCTTATCATTTCATCAGCATTTAACGGTCAGGCCGCTCTTGGCGGATTTGCTGGTGCAGGTGTCAAAGAGGCTATGCGCTTCGGAATTGCCCGTGGCCTCTTTTCAAACGAATCCGGCCTTGGAAGCGCTCCGATTGTGGCTGCCGCTGCCCAAACCAGGCATCCAGTAAAACAGGCGCTCATCTCCTCAACCGGCACCTTCTGGGATACTGTTGTCGTCTGTCTTGCAACAGGAATTGTCATTGTCAATTCTGGTATGTGGCAGAGCGGGCTTAAAGGCGCTGAGCTTACCAGCGCAGCTTTTGATTCGGTACCCTATGTTGGTAATACCATCTTGACCTTCGGACTCCTCACCTTTGTCTTTTCCACCATTCTTGGCTGGTCCTACTACGGAGAAAAAGCGGTGGAATACCTCTTTGGCAAGAAGCTTGTCATGCCATATCGCTGGGCATGGGTAGCCGCCGTCATGATAGGGTCAGTTGCCTCCCTTCAGGCAGTATGGAGCTTTGCTGATATTGCCAATGGTCTGATGGCACTGCCAAATCTGGTTTCAATAATCGTGCTCAGTCCTGTTGTAGCTGCTGAAACCAAAGATTATTTTTCTCGCCCACAATAAAAGAATAATGTTGTTTGATCTGTTTATCGATTGCCGGATTTTAATAAAATCACTATTATACCCAGGCTTTTTTTAACCTGATACAACAAGCTTCATACACTATGAATTTTAACCCTTGGCACGACGTTGAGATAGGAGAAAATCAACCGCATATCGTCAACGCTATTATCGAAATTTCAAAAGGCAGCAGAAGCAAGTATGAGCTTGATAAAAAAACCGGAATGTTGAAGCTCGACAGGGTGCTCTTCTCCGCTGTTTTTTATCCTGCGAATTACGGTTTTATCCCAAAAACTCTTGGTGATGACCACGATCCACTCGACATTCTTGTGATTTCCCAAAGCGAAATTGTTCCATTTTGTTTGGTAAGAGCAAGAGTTATCGGTGTTATGCGCATGATTGATCACGGTGAAGGAGATGATAAAATCATTGCCGTTGCCGAAGATGATGTCAGCATGAGCAATATCCATAATATTGATCAGTTGCCACCATACTTTGCTTCAGAGTTAAAACACTTCTTTGAAGAGTACAAGCATCTTGAAGACAAAACAGTTCTGGTCGAAGATTTTGAAGATGCTGAAGTTGGTCGTCAGAGCGTTGTTCACGCCATTGAAAACTATAAAAAGGTCTACTGTTAAAACACGATAGCGCATTGGAAACCCTGTCGGTTATCGTTATCAGGGTGGCTGAAAGAGAGTTAGCTGTCAAGAAAAGTTGAAAGTCGCGCCCGATAACGCGACTTTCTTTTTGCGCACCGTCTGTTGTATAATATATATTATGTAAAGTAAGCGGCCGTAAAAGAAAACCCCCGACAAAATTTGTGTTCTGTCAGGGGTTTGGTATAAGAATCAATAACAGAAAAGAATCAGTAGCGATCCCTTCTTGGAGCTCTCTCTTCACGTGGTCTCTGCTCGCGAGGTTTTGCCTCGTTGACGGTGACCGTGCGGCCATTCAAATCCTTGCCATTCAGTGATTCAATTGCTTCCTGTGCTTCACTCTCCTTGGGCATTTCAACAAATCCAAAACCCTTGGAACGGCCTGAAAATTTATCGTTGATGATGCTTGCGTTAGCAACCTCTCCAAACTCGGAGAATGCGTCGCGAAGATCATCTTCAGAAACAGTGTAAGCCAGATTACCGATGTAAATATTCATTGTTTAGTTCTCAGTGTACGTGTGCGTTGATAGATAGAGATACCGGCAAGTAACCAAGGCACAAATTACTTGAATAGCGACCAGCCAACCATTGACTGACTTCTATGTGAAGTTTAACTGAATTATTGGTAGTTATCAAACAAAAAATGCAAAAAACTGATTATTTTTCATAAATAACGAAAGGCGGAAATTATCGTTTCCGCCTTTCAACCATTTTTTGAAAATGGCAGCTTATGCCTGATGGTACAGAAGTTATCTCTTTTCGGGCACTTCGCGTTCCTCTTTCACTGCATAGTTGATCAGATAGTCGTAGAGCCTTATAAGACGGGCATTCTGATTGTTCTGATCAATCCAGTGACCAATCATGCCAATAGTACGAGCCAGAACGAAGAAACCGTTCAGTGAGTATTCAGGAAAATCAAGATCAACAAGAATACAGCCAATGGTTCCATCAACATTAAGGATCAGATTATCCTTTTTGGATGTCGTAATCTTTTCAACCTCAAGTGCATAATCAAGGCATGGAGTGTGCAGGGTCGTCTTGCCCTTGACATATTCGACCAGATACTTCACTCTTTTATCGGGGTTTTTCAGGCTCTTGACCCTGTGACCTATACCAGGTACCGGACCAACATTCTGCTTCATCCAGTTCAAAAATCCCGGGATATCGTTTGGATACTCCTTGACTCCATATTTAAAGTATTTGCCGGCATTGGTAACAGCACCGCCAAATCTTGGCCCGATCATGGTCATACCTGCAGAAACAGCCTGCGGCAAGTCGATCCCTGCGCAAGCGGCGATAATTGAACCAAAGGCACCAGAGACGGCCGGACCGTGGTCGGCAGAAATCATGATGATGCGCTTGATAATCTCTGACTCTTCTCTTGTCGGGAGTTTTTTATTCCAGAGAAGAGCGATGACATCCTCGATGCCGTAGCCTTTATCACAGAGTTCTGATGCTGCATAACCAACATAACGTGGCTCTTCGCCCCTGTCATCAGAAATCGTGGTGCGAATCAGTGGCTCAACAATAACCTCACCCTGTTTCATAACCTCCTGAACACTCGGAGGCAGTGTTGGCAGAAGTTTTTCATCAAGTTCCGCTTCCGGCTTGATGACACCACTCTTGAGCAGCTCCTGATAAACTTGTTTGATTGCCTTGCTCAAGCCACCAAAGGTCTCGGGAACAACAGCTCCTGCGGCACGAAGAGCGTTTATTTTTGAGCGTGCTGAACCAAGTCCCTTTTTACCCTCTTTAGCTCCTGCATGGCCAAATTTCATTCCCTGTGGCAACACATCCTGGCAGGTGCCACCAATTGAGGCGATGACCTTGATGCGGCGGATCTCTTTGTCGAGCCACTCCGCAGCCTCCTCCTCAAGCGTTCCGCCAACCTCACCAACAATGACAACAGCCTTGGTGTCAGGATCGTTTTCAAACATATTGAGGTAAGTGACAAAGTCAGTACCTGGATATGAGTCTCCACCGATCGCTACTGCCGACGTAATCCCGTCACCATTCTGGGCACACAGCCACATCGCTTCGTTGGAGAGACCACCAGATTTAGTGATAACACCAAAAGAGCCTGGACGATAAAGATTGCAGAGTTTGAGGTTTTTATACTCACCACCAATAACTCCAAGACGGCACTCCCCTGCTGACATAATGCCAATCGAGGATGGTCCGTTGAAAATCTTGCCTTTTTCAAGCGCATACTTTCTAAGACGTTTGGCATCCTTTTCAGGCACCCCTTCAGTGATCATGGTCACCAGCTTGATCCCTTTCGAGTCAAGCGCCTCTTTGGCCGACTGGTAGGCTCTTGATGCACCGATATAGATAAGTGCAGTATTGATTTCAGGATTCTCTTCGACAGCCTTATTCAGTGAAGAATAGACGGTAACATTATTCAGTTCACCACCGCGATAAATCTCTTTCTGCTGACCCTCCTCTGGGGGATAAACAAACGCCTGTACTGTCAGTGGCCGATTTATCAAAAAGTCAAACTGGGCCATCCGCTTTGCAGCATTCAATCCAGCAACACCACCAATGATGACCGCTCGTGTATCTCTGTTTGCTAAAATACTCACGATTCTTTACGGTTTAATATGTTAAAAGTTTCTCCCTGTGGTTACTGCGACATTGTTTAACCTATGAATTCAATGCAAGATCAACAATATCGGTCATAGGCATGCTGCGATCATAAACATGAATGTCAAATCCCTCTTCCTGTAACTTTTTCATTGCTGCAAGTCCAAGATTTTCATTCGGCCCACCACGTCTGACCCAGATTTTCACATTCTCAAGATATCCTTTTGACTTGCTCTCCCGGAATCCATTGATAATTCCGTTGAAGGTTGCCTTGACATCGGTGAAATTAGCGATAGCACCACCAACAATAATATGCTTGATATTTGGTAATCTGCAGATGGTCACGGTCAAAGCCTCTACCGCCCAGTCCGGAGGATCACCCGAATACTCGGCATAATTGGCAATGGATCCACCCCTTGCAACCACAGCGTCAGAATAAAAGACGGAGGCCCCGCCGCCAGCAGTCAAGAGGGCGATATTGCCACCAGGAACCTCTACCAACTTTACTGATCCTTTGATGCGGGCATCAATATCCATAATCTGCTGCTCTGCCTCAGTAAAAGGACGTCCAATTTCAGAGACAGGTTTAAAATCCCAGTCGGCGTGACGGAAACGAGCATCCCAGTCAACATTCATAACAGCATCAAGCGCAGCAAATCGCATGTCGCTTTTGCGGATAACAAGCGGATTGATCTCTATCGACTGTGCATCTTCGTTGTCGAAACAGAGAATAAGGCGTGAAGCAATTTTGGCAACACGTTCTGCAACTTCACCAATAAACCCGGCATCAAGAGCTGCTTCGGTAATGCGTTCAATGCTTGGAGTCTCATCAAGCGGAATAAAGAGATGTTTTACAGTATCCCAGTTATCTTCAATATCCACTCCACCCTTGTTGGAGAGAAGAAGCTCGGTACCATCACGATTACCCGCAATTGACAAATAGTACTCCTCATCATGGTCGAGCATTTCGGCAACAATCACCTGACGGACGACCGATGTTCCAATTTCGCGTCCAATCATCTCTTTTGCCGCCTGAACAGCTCCATCAAGGTTAAGTCCAAGTTTAACCAATCCGAGCTTGAATCGACCGCCGATAGCCTCATGTGCCTTAACGACAAGTTTTGATTCTCTCAACCATTTATTAGCTTCCCCAAGTTGCGCAAGGCGGTCGGGGTCCATGATAACAACATAATTTGGCACGGGAATGCCCCATTTGTTGAATAACTTCATGGCTGGCCCTTCAAGTATCTTAGCCATACTGTCGGTATTTGTATGTTAATGGGTAGAAACACAGAAAAGTGCAAGGTTTTAATTTAACTATATTCCTATATAATCCAATGGTTTTATAAAAAAACACTTCTATGAATGATTTTTTGTTCTGGTGGCAACATATGCCATCATACACCAATCCGGTGATCTTCTCTTTCGGCACATTTGCTATTCGCTGGTATGGAATGATGTATATCGTTGCTTTCGCGATCGTTTATGCACTGACCCGGTATCGCCTCAACAAGGAGAAACTCTCTTTTGAACCCGCCTTTATAGGAGATGCCCTGACTTGGTCTATGGTTGGTGTCGTTTTGGGTGGACGTCTTGGCTATATAATCTTTTACGGTACAAGCTCTTTCATTTCTGATCCGCTTGGCAGCATTACTCCCTGGAGCTCATCTCCCGGAGGATGCCATTTTTCCGGAATCTCCGGCATGTCCTACCATGGTGGAGTTATTGGGGTCATTGTTGCTCTTTTTGCATTTACCAGATCAAGGAAAAGAGGCTTTTTTGAGACATTTGATCTTTTTATTCCAGCCATTCCCCTTGGCTATATGTTTGGTCGAATTGGTAATTTCATCAACGGCGAACTCTATGGGCGAGTAACCGAATCCGCAATTGGGATGTATTTCCCTCTTGCCCCCACCTGGGAACTCCGCCATCCATCTCAACTTTATGAAGCCTTGTTTGAAGGAGCTGTACTTTTTATTCTCCTGTGGTCTGTGCGCACAAAATCCCCTTATCCAGGATTTCTTTCAGCTTCCTATCTTTTTGGTTACGGGTTTGTCCGTTTTTTTATCGAGTTTTTCCGTGAGCCGGATGTCCAGCTTGGCTTTGTGCTGCTGAATTTCTCCATGGGGCAAATACTCTGTATGGTGATGATGATTGCTGGTGCAGGAATCTTTTTTGCAACCAAGCCACCAGCCCAATCATGATTTTGGTTTACGAAGAAAAATGTACCCGGTCAAAGCAATGAAGAGCACTGCAACGAGCCACAGGTAGGGAGCAAAATGTAAACCTCCTTCGAACATACTGAAAATACCGAAAAGAAAAAAGATCACTGCCGCACCAATTTTGATGATGTTTTCGGGCAGCCTCGCACCAAGCATTTTTCCTGCTACAATTGCCAGTCCGTCAGAAATCACCATCCCGATGGTTGAACCAAGCCAGACTGGCAGAAACGGCTGGGTCGAGGCAAGAGTGATGGTGGACAACATTGTTTTGTCGCCCAGTTCGGCCATAAAAAAGGTCGAAAAGACCAGCCAGAATGGGTTAATGCCGGTTTTGCAACTCTTCTCGTCATCATCCAGGCTATCACCACGAAGCGTCCAGAATCCAAAGGCAATAAATGCAATCCCTGCTATAAATTTAATCCAGTCGGTGGGCAGCTTGTCACCAATAAACCAGCCAATACCGGCTGAAAAAACATGAATGGCAAGAGTTGCCCAAAAAATTCCCCATAACACCACACTGGTATTATAACAAGTGGCAAGAGTCAAGGCGACAAGCTGTGTTTTGTCACCCAGCTCGGCCAGAAAAATCATGACAAGAGAAAGCCAGAATGCGTCCATTAAGAGGAGGATTAGTTATTTGTTGGTTATCCTGTACAAAATAATTCGCAAGTATAGGGCAATAAGGGGGGATGTACAAACGGAAAAACGTGTCATAGAAAGATCAGTTGAACAAAGCGAATTTTATTTGCATGAAATTCGCTTTGTTCAACGCCTTTACACACTACGCCACTCCGGGCGACTTTCCCTCTCATAGTGTTCAAGACAATTTGTTGGAGAAAACTTTACTTTTGTTGACGTTGAATTATTTGAACCAATCATGAAAAATCTATTGTATCCAGAGAGAACAAAAATGGCTGATATGAGAAGAGCGGTTGAGAGTGATGTGCCAAGATGCGCCGAGCTTCTTGGAATTCTCTTCAGCCAGGAGCATGAGTTTACCCCTGATGCTGAACTGCAGTCGAAAGGCCTCTTGATGATTATCCACAAGCCAGAGCTTGGGAGAATATTTGTTGCTGAAGTTGACGGGGTCATTCAGGGTATGGTGATGCTGCTCTTCACCGTCAGCACGTTTCTCGGCCAAAGGGTAGCTCTGCTTGAGGATATGGTTGTCGATCCCGCATGGCGTGGCAAAGGGCTTGGTTCACTTTTGATGGATCATGTTCTCCATTTCGCCCGCAGAGAAGGGTTGGGCCGCATAACACTTCTGACCGATCGGGATAATGAGGGTGCTCAGCAATTTTATGCTTCAAAAAGTTTTACCAGGTCCGGGATGGTCGTATTCAGAAAACTTCTCAGTTCGTCTTCAAATCAGGAGAGCAATTTGTTGCAATAAGGGCTGCCTTCCGTGCCGGATAGAGACTGACAGCAAAAGAGAGCGCAATGGCCGTCAGTCCAACAGCGATAAAGTCTCCTGTTTGCATATAAACCGGATATGCATGAATAATAAAAGCGCTTTTTGAGGGAAGTTGCACGATGCCATAAAGCTCCTGGAGTTTGCAGATACTCCAGGCTATGCTGATTCCTGTAACAGTTCCAACAAGCCCTGTGGCTCCTCCCTGAGCAATAAAGATTGTCATGAACTGGGGTTTCTCCAGACCAAGGCAGCGAAGGTAAAAGAGCTCTCGCTGCTTGTCGATGGCGGTCATCGCAAGCGCTCCGGTCAGGCTGAGCGAAGCCACCAGGACGATAAGCATAAGAATACTGAAACTGACCCATTTTTCAAGCTGCATCACGGTGAAGAGGTTGCTGTATTTTTCCTCAAGAGTGCGTACCTGGCATGTTGTTTGGAGTGAACTCTCGGCCAGCCATTTTCTGAGTTGACCGGTTACCTCCTCGCGAGAGTTACCATCCCTTATCCTGATATCAATGCCTGAATACTCCCCCTTTCCAAGCATAAGCACCTTCTGGGCAAAACGATCTGAGGTGAGTGCATAACGATCATCAAAAAGTTTCTGGAGTGAAAAAAATGATGAGACTGTTGTTTCAGGGATTCTGAGCGCAGGAATCAGGTAAGGCTGCGCGAGCGATTCAAGCCCCAGAGAGATCAGTTCCGGGCTGAAAATTTTTACCGGCTGTGAACGATAGAGATTTGTCCGATAGGCAAGAAGCTCGCCAACAGCTATCGTTTCGGAGGTGAACAAGGGGCTTTTTGCCCTGGTCTGAACCATCAGGCGACGTTGTGAGGCATCACTCAGCCCTTTGAGAACAACAAGTTCGCTTTTGGTACCAGTAGCAATAATCGCCTCTCCTTCGGCATAAGGCTCGGCGGATATTACTCCATCCAGGGCTCGTATCGCCTGCAGAAGACTCTCTGAGACGATCATCGACCGACCATCATAGGGGATAAACTGAACGGAACTGTCAATGGTCATAAAAAGATCGCGAGCAAGTTTTTGAAAGCCGTTCAAAACGCTCATGACCACCAGAAGAGTACTTACCCCTACAACAATTCCGGCAAGACTGATGGCCGAAATAATATTGATAATCCGGAACCGTTTGCGGGCAAAGCTGAACCGTTGCGCAATCCATAAACCAGGTTTCATACAATCGACAATAATATTGATTTTATGTGCCCAGGGCTCTACCGGGCTTGAGCCCTGATGCAATTCGTGCCGGGATAAAGGCAAATAAAAGGGTAAGTAACAGAACTGCGATGGAGACTATGGCATAATCGACAGGCGCGATCAACAGGGGAACAGAGGTGATGAAATAGCTTTTTTCGGGCAAGGTGATGAAGTGAAAGCGTAGCTCAAGAAGTGAGAGTGAGAGCGCAAGAGTATTACCTGCTACAATCCCTGAAAGCGAGACAAGAAAGGCTTGAACCATAAAAATCCTGCTGATCTTTCCCGGTTCAAGACCAAGCGCACTGAGCATCCCTATTTCCCTGGTTTTTTCGATAATCAGCACCAGCAGGGTCGAGATAATGTTGAAGACTGCCACAATGGTGATGGTCACGATCAGCAGCGGCGTGATGTTTTTCTGGAGTTTCAGCCACTCAAAAAGATTCGCATACCGTTCAAAGACTGTATAGCCATAAAAAGGAGCTCCAAGGTTATCAATCACCTGTTTGACGGTTTGTGGCAGTTGGTCAAGGCGCTGAACATTGAGATCATAGCCACTGATCATCGAAGGGTTACCGCGCTGTTGAAGTGCCGTCAAATCAGAGAGCACAACAAAATCATCAAATCCCTCCTGCAATCCCGTATCGTAAATACCCCGGATAAAGCCAACCTCAAGATCCAGAGAAGAGAAGAGATCAACAATAGTTGTATTTTCTGCAAAAAGTTTTTGAGCTGAAGCGTCAGCTCCAAGCCCAACCAGCATCACCTTCTGGCCAACCTTGAGCTTGAGATTTTCGGCCAACGTTTGCCCGGCATAGAGGGAAATTCCCTCTGCCTGATCAGGGATTGCAAGGCTCCCCTCTCTGAGAAATTTATTTAAAAAAGCTCTTCGTTGCTCCTCATTGACTCCCTTGACAAGTACAGGTTTGCTCTGCCATACGCCATCTCGACCCATGGTACGGCGACGGAGCACAAAACTTTTTTCCAGAAATGGCGAGAACCCTGCAATATTTGGCTGATCTGCAATGGTTGCAATATCGGTACGCCGTTCCTGAAAAAGCTGCTCATCAGGTTGACGAATCTGAATATGGGCACTGAAGCTGATCAGCTTTTTTTCAATACTGCTGGCAAATCCATTGACTATCGAGAGTGTCAGAATCAGAGCTGCCGTCCCAACGGCAATACCCGCCACAGCAACAAGAACAATAAAGGTTGGTTTTGTTGCTGAACGTTGTTTAAACGCAAAGCGCCTTGCAATATAAAACTCAGGCTTCATCCCTGATTATCGAGAGTTTGCATAGATGAAAACATGACCACTTTGTTCCTTCCATCAGCTTTGGCCTTATAAAGCGCCCTGTCGGCATTGCTGATGAGAGTTGGCCAGTCAAGCGCATCATCCGGAAATGTTGCGATACCGATACTCACCGTAAGCTCACCCACTGGCTGATGCTCTTCATGCGGAAATGACTCTTCACTGATAATCTTGCGCAGGCGCTCCCCTATGTCTCGCGCAATTTCGGTATCTGTTTTTGGAAAAAGAAGAGCAAACTCCTCTCCCCCAAACCTTGATGGCACATCATAAGCACGGCACTGACTGCTGATAATGTCGGCCATCATTTTAAGGGCATTATCACCAGCGAGATGCCCGTGTGCATCATTATAGAGCTTGAAGTGATCAATATCAATCATGGCAAGAGAGACCTTGTCGTTAAGGCGCTTTGCCCGCTCAATATCAATAATGAGATGCTCTTTGAAATGACGGTAGTTGTAGAGATTTGTCTTTTCGTCCCGAATATAAATTTCGTCAAGCTTTTTATTTTTGGCATCTATATCACTACAAAACTTCATAATTGAGACTGTAATCTGGTCGATATCACTGGAGTGGCCACTTACAGTCAAATCTTTTTTCATCTCTTCAGCAGTATCGCGAATACTCTCCGGTATATTTCGATTGAGCAGCTTCAACTGCCCGACAAGCTGGGCAAGCGGAATGAGCGTCTGGCGATAATTGTTGTGCAATATCCACCCTGCGGTGATACTGAGTGTGAGGAGTACGGCAAGAATGAAAAAAAGAAAAAACTCATTGATCACAACAAGTCTTACAGATGCCTCTTTTGATGCAACTTTGGCTTGTTCGATACTTTTGTCAAGTTCACGCATGAAGAGTCCAAGATTTTCTTCACCAAGCATTGCTGGCCATTGCCTCAATGTAGCCTGCAATACAGGAAACGGTGGCAATCCTGCCCGCTGCATCTCCACAACAAGTTTTTGGTAATTGAGAAGAAGAGCATCGACATGAACCCTGGACTCTTTGGCAACCTTTCCATGAACAGAGCTGTTGTGGCTTTCTATGTTCCTTACAACCTCGAACTCCAGAAGTTCTCCCCGAAAATCAACAAGGTTAAGGTAGCAAGCCTGTTTTTTTTCAACCGTTTCAAGCAGATTCTTCTGAGTAATCACAAATCCCGCAATACCAGCGATGACAATAAGCATGCTGATTGTTCCCGTAAAAACAATTACCCGTAAAGGAGAGATATTATTTATGGCTCTACTGGCTCTACTCATACACTTAATTCAGAATAATGGTCCTTTCAACAAGTTGGAAGGGTGCAAGAGAGCTCCTTTCGAATACTTTCTGCCCCGCACTCCCAAGCCACGCGCCAAACCCTGCGGCAAGCGGATCGCCTGAATAATATACATAGTAAACCGTTGTAACAAGAGGATAGCTTCCGTCATAGATATTTTGCTGGGTCGGTAAAATCCACGGAGTATTCCCGGACTTTCTCAAAAGAGGAAGAACTCTGATGTTACTTTTGGGATTTTCCGACAGTCGCTTCAGTTCAGGTGATGATTGAAACAGTAATCCAACAGCACTGTCATCCGAAGAAATCCGCATGATCAGCGCTGAGTCACTTTTGCATCCCCATGCGCGTAAATTTTCTCTCTTGTCACCAATTAGGGCTGCAAAAAAAGATTGAAGGCGAAAATCATCCGCTGTCACAAGAGCCTGTATGCCACGCTCCTCTCTCCTCGTAAAGGTATGTTTCAGCTCTTCAAGTGAAATGTTTCTTAATGGGTTACGTGTATTAACAATACAAACAAGTGCATCTCGGCCAACAGGCTCGCGACGTAACAGTGAACTCTCTTTTGCAAAAAGCGCCTCCTCAGCAGCTTCAAGCGGCCCTCCAATCAGTGCCGCCCTCACGGTATGCTCAAGGAGAAGTTTCATACTCTCCTTTGAGTTGACCGATATCACTGAAACATGGGCATCAGGATAATAGCTTCTGAACATCTTGACCTGACTTACAGCGATATCCCCAAGCTGCTTGTCCACAGCAAGAGTCATCTGACCACTTCGAGCAGTTTGTTCAACTTGAGGTTTCATACAACTCAGCAAAAGAAAGATCGGACACACCAACAGGAGGCTGTTAAAAACCTTGAAAGGTATACGACGAAATGAGTTGTTTGCCATGGGATCAACCGAAGCATGGTTTATGCTATGAGCAAGAAAAAAATCATCCCGCTCCTTGAAAATCAGGTAAAAAAGCTTATTATTTCCGCAATATTGGATATTTATTCAGATTATATCCTTTTTTCTGAAAATTTCTGCATAAGATTATTGAAAAATGAGCACATCTGTATCAGGAGGTTTGAAAAAATATTCAGTATCGATAATTGGGGCTTCTGGCTATTCAGGAGCAGAGCTGACGCGGCTGCTGCTTCGTCATCCAATGGTGGAACTCCAGGAGCTTTACGCTTTTTCACAGGTTGGCAACCATGTTTCCGACCTCTACCCTGCTCTCGGCTGTAATAAGGTATACAAACAATACAGTGGAGAAACTGGCAGTGATATCTATTTTCTCGCCCTGCCCCATGGTGAAGCGCTTCAGCTTGTTCCATCTCTTGTGCAGGCAGGTAAAATGGTCATTGATCTCTCCGGTGATTTCAGACTAAAAAATCCAAATGAGCATCAAGAGTTTTATAAACAGGTAAAATCTCCTGATGCCGTCATGACTTACGGCATGCCTGAGCTGTTCAGGGATACTATCGTCAAGACCAAAGCCATCAGTAATCCTGGTTGTTATGCAAGCAGTATCATTCTTGGCGTGGCTCCCCTTTTTCTCGGCAATGATGATGGTTTGAAGGTGCGCGCCATCAACTGCACCTCAACATCCGGTATTTCAGGTGCAGGACGCAGCAGCAAAACCGAGCTCTCATTTTCGGAGATGAGTGAGAATGTCAGAGCATACAAGGTTGGCATTCATCAGCATATTCCTGAAATAATGCAGGCTCTTGGAACTTCAGCAACCGACCCATCCTTTGACTTTTCCTTTACCCCAATGATTGGGTCGCTGGTGCGGGGCATCTACAGCATCCTCAATATCCAGCTTGAACAACCGGCTAATAGAGCAGAACTCCAGGGGCTCTACCACCGCTTTTACCAGCAAGCGCCCTTTGTTCGGGTACGTGACACCATGACAGAGGTAAAGCATGTGGTTCATACCAATTACTGCGATGTGCATATTGCCGGTATGACCAAAAATGGCTCCCTGACCATTGTCACAGCCCTTGACAACCTCCTGAAAGGCGCTGCCGGTCAGGCTATTCAGAATATGAATCTTATGGTCGGGATTAATGAAGCAACAGGGCTACTCTAATTATTTAATCTTTAACGCTCTCTACCGAAATGGAACAACTCTCCAAAGGGCTGGATGTCATTCATCACCTTTCTGCCGAAACGCCATGGCCAGCATCGGTTACCCCAATGTCGGCAGGATCAGACGGCGCCATCCAATTCTGGCCAGTTGGTTTTTCATCGGGTGCAGTATCTGCCAACATCAAGTACAGTAACAGAAAAGATATGATGCTTCTGGTTACTGATCGCCCGGCAAGTGCCGCCGCGCTTTTCACTTTGAACCGTTGCTGTGCGGCGCCGGTAACGCTGTCGCGTGAACATCTGCAGCTGTCATCATCGTCAATTCGCGCCATTATCTGCAACAGCGGTAATGCCAACGCGGCCACCGGAGTGAAAGGAATGGCTGATGCCCGTGCCATGGCTGACGCAGTCGCAAAAGAACTTTCGATCAAGCCTGAAGAGGTGCTCGTCGCCTCGACCGGCGTCATCGGTCAGCTTTTGCCTATGGAGAAGGTGCTCAGTGGAATATCCGCACTTGCTCCGACCATACAGCGCGACTCGGTTCTTGATACTGTCGGCGCCATCATGACAACGGATACCTTTCCGAAATTTTTCACCCTTGAGCTGCAGCTTTCAGGTGGTTCCCTCCGCCTGAGCGGCATAGCCAAAGGATCCGGGATGATTTGCCCAAATATGGCTACGATGCTGGCATTTCTTGCGACTGATGCAACAATAGCGCCAGCCCTCCTCCATGAGGCGCTTGAAATGGGTAACCGCCACAGCTTCAACGCAATTACTGTTGATGGCGATACCAGCACCAACGACATGGTATCCATTTTTGCCAGCGGCACCGGCCCGGAGATTACCGCTGGCAGCCAGGATTACGCGCTCTTCTGCGAAGCGCTCGAAGCGCTGATGACATTCCTGGCCAAGCTCATTGTCATTGATGGAGAGGGGGCCACAAAACTTGTCGGCATCACCGTTATAGGTGCGGTGGATGACCGTGATGCCGAACTTGCGGCAAGAACCATCGCCAACTCAAGCCTTGTAAAAACCGCAATTCACGGAGAGGATGCCAACTGGGGAAGAATCATTGCTGCGGCAGGACGCTCTGGAGCAATATTCAATCAGGAGGATCTTGAACTTCACTTCAATGATCTCTCTGTTCTTAAACCAGGACTGGTTGCCGACTTTTTGGAAGAGGAGGCAAGTAAAATCCTTGCCAAAGATTCATATACCATCACCCTTCGCCTTGGCAACGGTCCAGGTGAGGCAACGATATGGAGTTGTGACTTGAGCAAAGAGTATATCGAGATCAATGGCAGCTACAGAAGCTGATACTTTACACTAACAATCAAATAAAGAAGAATTTCCTGCAATGGAGCATACACCGTGTAATGAATTGAACCAAACAAGAAAAGCCCCTCAAGCCGCTATCGGACAGGTGCTTATCGAAGCCTTGCCCTATATACGCAAGTTCGAAGGAAAGACCTTTGTCATTAAATACGGCGGGGCAGCCATGAAAGATGCCTGCCTGAAAAACATTTTTGCACAGAATGTCACTCTTCTGCGCAAAGTCGGCATAAAGATTGTTTTGGTACATGGCGGGGGCGATGCAATCACCAAAACGGCAGAAAAACTTGGCCTGACATCACGCTTTTTGCATGGGCGTCGGGTCACTGACAAGGAGATGATTTCAGTCATACAGATGACTCTTGCCGGTAAAGTCAACCAGGATATTGTGCAGCTTATCAGTGAACATGGCGGCAAGGCGGTAGGAGTGAGCGGTCTCGATGCCGATACCATCAAAGCTCTTCCCCATCCCAATGCCGAAACACTGGGACTTGTCGGTGAAGTTGAACAGATCAACACCGATTATATTGATTTGCTCTGTGGTGCAGGTCTGATACCGGTCATTGCTCCTATTGGATTTGATGACGAGGGCAACATCTACAACATCAATGCCGATGATGCCGCCAGCAGTATCGCCATAGCGCTAAAAGCTGAAAAGCTCATCTACGTCAGCGATGTTGCAGGCATTCACGTCGGTGAAAGAATCCTGAAAACGATATGCAAAAGAGAGGCTGCCGATTTTATCGAACAAGGAATTATTTCCGGCGGAATGATTCCAAAAGTACTCTCGGCATTCAAAACACTCGACAGTGGTGTCGGTAAAATTCATCTCATTGATGGCAAAGCAACCCACTCACTCCTCCTTGAAATCTTCACCCATGAAGGGGTCGGCACCCAGTTTATTGGAGAGGAAGAGCATGATCAATCCCAAAACTGATAACAGCATGACAAAGGTGATCAACAATATCATACACAAAAAAAGAGATTTTCTTGGCTTTTCACCACTCAATGCAGGCAAGATTATTGAGCTTTTCGACTACTCACTTTATATCAAGAACAAAAGAAAAGAGAATCTTTCCGCAACCAGGTTTCTGCCGCTGCGCGACAAAACGGTTGCCATGATTTTCAGTAAACCCTCACTCAGGACACGGGTCTCTTTTGAACTTGGTATCCATGAACTTGGAGGCTACACCATAACTCTTGATGGTCAATCTATCGGTCTGGGATCGCGTGAATCTGTTGAAGATGTCGCCAAACTGCTTGCCCGGTACAACGATGCAATTATTGCCCGCCTGCATGACCATTCAGTCATTGAGGGACTGGCGAAGCACGCATCAATTC
The DNA here is from genome assembly GCA_903994365.1 of uncultured Chlorobiaceae bacterium. Lineage (GTDB taxonomy): Bacteria > Bacteroidota > Chlorobiia > Chlorobiales > Chlorobiaceae > Chlorobium. The sequence goes on from CAJEXL010000006.1 coordinate 71,996, forward strand.
CAGTGGTCAACGCACTGACCGATCTCTCACACCCTTGCCAGGTATTAGCAGATGCCTTTACCCTCTACGAAAAATCACTCTGGAAAGAGGGGATCAAAGTTGTGTTTGTCGGTGATGGCAATAATGTCGCCAATTCATGGATTGAACTGGCAGGCCTTCTCCCCATTCACTTTGTCCTTGCCTGCCCGGAAGGGTATATGCCCAACCAGGAGTTGCTCAATGCAGCAAGAGAGAAAGGAATAAGCCGGATTGAGATTATGCATGACCCAAAAGAGGCCGTTGCCAACGCTGATGTTCTCTATACCGACGTATGGACAAGCATGGGACAGGAAGTTGAAATGGTCGAACGTCTGAGGATTTTCAAGCCATTTCAGATCAACAGTACCTTGCTTGCCGCAGCAAAACCATCAGCCGTGGTGATGCACTGTATGCCTGCACATCGAGGTCAGGAGATCAGCGCTGAGGTGATGGATGGCCAACAATCCATCATCCTTGATCAGGCCGAAAACCGCCTCCATGTCCAGAAAGCGCTTCTTGTCAAATTACTCAACCAGGAAGAGTACAGGAAATTTCACCTGACCCGCCGCCTGCTGAATGCTGCGAAAAAAATCAAGGCCTGAAGGATAGTGAAATAATGAACAAACATGCACGACAACTGAAGATCAGAGAAATTCTTCAGCAACATACGGTTGAAAATCAGCACGACCTTCTGCAACTTCTCCGGGATTCCGGTATGACTGTTGCGCAGGCTACCTTGTCACGCGACTGCGCAGAACTCAGCATCATCCGTTCGCGGATCAATGGAAGTTACAGGATGGTCTACCCCGACGATAATACTGGAAGAATCATCCAGGGTCTTGTCGGTATTGAGGTGTTGGCCGTTAATGCCAATGAAACGACTATCATTATAAGAACGCTGCCGGGCAGAGCACATGGGGTTGGTTCATACCTCGACCAGTTGAGAAGCCCTCTCGTTCTTGGCACCATCGCCGGAGATGATACTGTTCTGGTAATTCCCTCGTCGGTACACAATATTTCTGCTTTGATATCATATATTCATAAAAATCTTTCCAAAAACTGATAATTCATTACGACGCATGAGCAAGGAAAAAATTGCAATAGCCTATTCCGGTGGACTTGATACCTCCATCATGATCAAGTGGCTGAAAGACAAGTATGATGCTGAAATCGTTGCCGTTACCGGCAACCTCGGTCAGCAGAAAGAGATCGAAAACCTCGAATCGAAAGCACTCTTTACCGGGGCATCAAAGTTCCAGTTTGTTGACCTTCGCCATGAGTTTGTTGAAGAGTATATCTGGCGCGCACTCAAGGCCGGAGCGCTCTATGAAGATGTTTACCCTCTTGCAACAGCGCTGGGACGTCCTCTGCTTGCCAAGGCTCTTGTTGATGTCGCTCTTGCTGAAGATTGCACCATGCTTGCCCACGGCTGCACCGGCAAAGGCAACGACCAGGTTCGCTTTGAGGTCACCTTTGCCTCACTGGCACCACATCTGAAGGTGCTCGCACCACTGCGTGAATGGGAATTCACCTCAAGAGAGGCTGAAATTGCCTACGCTCTTGAGCACAACATTCCGGTCTCAGCTACCAAGAAAAGTCCCTACTCCATTGATGAGAACATCTGGGGAATCAGTATTGAGTGCGGTGTCCTTGAAGATCCAATGGTTGCTCCGCCCGAAGATGCGTACCAGATAACCACTTCACCAGAAAAGGCACCTGACACTCCTTCTGTAGTTGATATCGAGTTTGAAAAAGGTGTGCCTGTTGCTCTTGACGGCAAAAAGATGAGCGGACTCGACATGATCATCCGCCTGAACGAGATCGGCGCCGCCAATGGCGTTGGAAGGCTCGACATGATTGAGAACCGCGTTGTCGGTATCAAGTCACGTGAAATCTATGAGGCCCCGGCAGCCACCATTCTGCATTTTGCCCATCGCGAACTGGAACGGCTCACCCTCGAAAAATCGGTCTTCCAGTACAAGAAGAACATCAGTCAGGATTATGCCAACATCATCTACAACGGCACCTGGTTCTCACCAATGAGAACTGCGCTTGATGCTTTTGTGAACGAAACACAGAACCCGGTGACCGGCCTTGTTCGCCTGAAACTCTACAAAGGTGGAGTCTCCCTGCTCGGCAGAAACTCACCATACTCGCTCTACAACGAGGAGCTTGCCACCTACACCGAAGCCGATACCTTTAACCACAAGGCTGCGGCTGGCTTTATTCACCTCTATGGACTTGGATTAAAGACCTTCAGCCAGGTACACTCCGCGAAGTAAAACATCCCGCCCATTGTCGCGCAGGCCAATGAAGAGGCCTGCGCGCATTTGGATATGTGTTCAAGGTTACACTGCAAAACAAACCTCAGCCACCAGAAGATGCTACCTCCCTGCGGAAGAATTAAACTCCCCCTTTTTTTTCCAGTTGATCGCGCTGTTGGCCTTATAATAGTCGGGTTATTCATGACGTTCACATCCTGTTTGCTACTATCTTCACAATGCAGGCATTCATTGTTACGCCATCCACATCATCCCAAGGCAATAAACCAAAATTTACTATTTTGGGGGCAGATTCTCTTTCACAACAACGATTATTCTTATGAGCAGCAATACAAAGGAGTTACTCTGGCAGAGCCGATTTTCACTGCCTTTCGACCGCGATGCGCTTCTTTTTTCGTCATCGGTTCATGTCGACAAGAAGCTCTATCGTGAAGATATTCAGGGCTCAATTGCCCATGTGACCATGCTTGCCGAAGAGGGTATTGTCAGTGTTGCTGAGGCTGGAGAAATTATTGCCGGACTGAGGGAGATTGAGGAGGAGCTGTCGAGTGGCGCTTTGCTCCCCCACTGGGAGGACGAGGATATTCATACTGTTATTGAAAACCGGCTCAAGGAAAAAATTGGCACAACTGCGGGCAAACTGCACTCCGGCAGAAGCCGGAACGACCAGGTTGCAACCGATACCCGACTCTATTTGCGCCGCCAGATTATCGAACTTCAGGAGAGGCTTGGGGGAATGTTAAGGGTGCTCATAGAAAAAGCGGAAAACTACCAGAAAACCATCATCTTTGGCTATACCCACCTGCAGCGGGCGCAGCCCATCTCTGCTGGCCACTACTACATGGCTTATTTCAATATGTTCAACCGTGACCGTCAGCGACTGCACGACCTTATGAAACGGGTGAATATCTCCCCTCTTGGCGCTGCCGCCTTTGCGGGCAGCACTCTTCCGCTCAACCCCGAAAGAACGGCAGTGCTCCTTGGGTTTGACGATATGTTTGCCAACAGCATTGATGCCGTGAGCGATCGCGATATCGTTATTGAGTTTATTTCGGCCTGTTCGGTCATTATGATGCATCTCTCGCGCTTTGCCGAGGATCTGATTCTCTGGAGTTCCTACGAGTTCGGCTACCTTGAGATCAGCGATGCCTTTGCCACAGGCTCTTCACTCATGCCGCAGAAGAAAAATGCCGATATTGCCGAGCTGGTAAGAGGTAAAACGGGCAGGGTGTACGGCAACCTGATGGCAATGCTGACCATCATGAAAGGGCTCCCACTCTCCTACAACCGCGACATGCAGGAGGATAAACAGCCGCTGTTTGACAGCGCAGAGACAACCATCAGCAGTGTAACCATCTTTGCAAAACTGCTGGAACATACCAAACTGAAGGAAGAGCGGCTGGCGAAACTGACGGCAGAGGATCTCAGCCTTGCCACTGAAATTGCTGAATATCTTGTCCGCAAGCAGATTCCTTTCCGTGACGCGCACCGCATTACCGGAAAAATTGTCACCTGGAGTATCGCTTCGGAGGTCAACCTGCCACATATCCCCGTTGAAAAGTTCAGGGAGTTCTCGGAGGTGATTGATATGGATATTTATGATTGCCTCAAAGCAGACGTTAGTGTGAACTCCAAAAAGACACACGGTAGTTGCTCATTCGACTCAGTCGCACACCAGATTGCAGAGGCTAAAAAACAACTGTAAAGCCACTCTTGTGGTACAAAGGCAATGGTTCAGAAGATCACAGCAACACCGATGGCCGTTGCCGATCCGCTGTAGCGGTAAAAGGGATCATTTGAACTGTTTCGGAGCCATTTATACTCGCCATACAGATTCAACTGCCTCTTTTTTCCAGAGAAAGAGAATCGCTTTTCCGCCCTGCCCCATATCCCGCTGATTGTATCATGTCGGGCACCTTCACTCAAAATGAGATTGCCATCAAGATCGAGTGGCATCTGCAAGTAGCTCTTGTCGGCATAATCATAACCGATACGCAGCACGAGCGCATGGGGAAGTCGACAAGAGAGCATGCCTCCGCACTCGCGGCTTTCATAACCGTAACGATCATCATAAAGATCATTTTCAGAAAAGTATCTGGGTGATAATCCGGAAACATAAACCTCCTGATCACCAAAATTCACCCGACCTCTCCCGTAAACCATCAGCCCAAGATTATCAAGCAGAGGCCTTGAAACCCTCAGCGTATTGGCCCATTGCCCAACCTCAGCAGCATCACCACCACTCTTGCCACTCCCACTTGCACTGAAAACAGGGAGAAGATATTTTTTATAACCCACTTCCGATAACATCGAAACTGTTGTTCCATCTGAAAAAGCAATTGTTGCTCCACCATACAGGAGGTGCTCCCAATTGTCAAGTTCAGTGACAACACTGTAAAGCCGTTTACGAAGCGTATAGCCTGTAACTGCGGACAAATTGTCTATACAGGCTATTCTGGCATCAACAAAACCCTCAAACTCACTGTAATCGAACATCGTATATGCTTCCCGATCCTCTCTTATTGATGCCTGCAACCCACCTTTCAGCCACTCTCCATCACCAAACTTGTGCTCTCCGCTTACTTTGAGCGTATTAATATTGTAATTACGATCAGTAAGGTCATTAAAACTCACCGAATTGAGCTGATAAGAGAGTAATCCTGTTACTGCAGGAAAATCCCACTGATGCGCAACATAAACTCTCCCCTCGGTTATTCTGTCTGGATATGGTATAGAACTACGAAGAACGTTACTCTCAAGAGTGGTCGAAAGAGACAGCTCTGACCTCCATAGTGCTGAGGCATCCAATGGGCAAAAGGCTATAAGCGTCAAAACAAGAAGACTCTTGATGAGAGCACGCATCTGTTTCATGAGTCTCTCTTATTTCTGACCACTTTTATGTCGAAATCCACCGCCCGCATTTGCTCCGCTCTCCCTTTTTGCGCCTTCATCAATAAGAGCAGATCCAGCTCCATACCGATACATATTCACCCTGTCCGAGCCATTCCCTGAACTAGCCCCATCACGCATCCTGCCATCAGGAATACCATCACCATTACGGTCTGGAATAAGATCATTGAGACCATCTCCATCTTCATCAATGAACCTGAGCTTTTGTACGGCCCTGGGATGTTGCGGTATCTCATCACTGATTGCTGCTTTTTCAACAACGGTGTTTCGCTGATCAGCAGCATAGGTCACCTCTGAAAAACCGGCAGCAAAGAGGGAGAGAAAAATGAAAATCAATATTCTGATACTCATCATGGTACTATATCCCTCCTTTACTTTCAACAACTGCGGGAGATTACCTTCTCTCCCGCAGTTATTGAAAAAACCATTAGAACGTTTGCGCTCAGCGCCCTCTTCTTCCACCACTATTTGTGCCTGTTGTGGTACAGGTACCAGTGCCAGTGCCCGCCCCCGAACCAACACCGGAACCATCCTGCGGCCGAACAAAATCGGGATCTTGACCATTGGGAATTCCATCACCATCTGCATCCAGCGCATTATCATTGATACCATCACCATTAAGATCGATAAAATTGCCCATCATACCAGAAAATATATGCCCTGACTGGTTTTGCCCTGCATGTGCCACCACCGGAGTTACCTGTGAAAGGCCAAAGACGACACCAGCAACCGCAACCATAGTAATAATCTTTTTCATGATCTTTTCCTGTTTAAGTAATTGTTACTGTTCTCAAAAGAGGTGGATTTCTTATGTATGCGGTCCAACCTCTATCATTATCGCAGCAAATAACATGCCAGAAAAAGAAAAAAAAGAAAAACATTATTTTACTATCAGTTAGAAAAAATAATCCCCTTTCGTTCCTTGAGAGTTGGAGATTGGCATCGACCTGCTCGTCGCAGATTCGACCTTGTGGTCGCTCTCATCATGAGCAAGAGCACAAATCCCTTCAACTATTTCATTCCATATTTCTTGAGCTTGTATCGTAAATGGCGCTCTCCGATTCCGAGCAGCTCTGCCGCTCTGGTCTGTACACCTCCAGCCTCTTTTAAGGCATCGATAATCAAGGATTGTTCGTATGCTTCAACTTTTTCAGTGAATGTTCCCTCCTCCTGATGAACTCCCTTTTCAGAACGAAGCTCATGCACCCGTGTCGGAAGATCCTCGCTGGTAATAATATCCTGTCGGCAAAGCACAACGGATTGTTGTATAACGTTTTCAAGCTCGCGAACATTTCCCGGCCAAAAGTATTTCATGAGGGTGTCCATCGCCTCTCGGGAAACCCCGACGACATGCTTGCCATTTTCAGCCGCAAGCCGCTGGATAAACACGTCGATGAGTGGCTGAATATCCTCCCGACGTTCCCGAAGAGGTGGAATCCGGATTGCAACAACATTCAGTCGATAGTAAAAATCTTCACGAAATTTGCCTTCGCGCACCATCGCTTCCAGGTCGCGGTTCGTTGCGGCCACAATGCGCACATTTGTCGGAACTGCAAGAGAGCTCCCGACTCGCTCAAAAGATTTTTCCTGTAAAACCCTGAGCAGCTTTACCTGAAGAGAGAGAGGTATTTCACCCACCTCATCAATAAAGAGAGTTCCCCCTTCAGCCGCCTCAAATCTCCCCTTGCGCTGACGATCCGCACCAGTGAATGCACCCTTTTCATGACCAAACAGTTCACTTTCAAGCAAGTTTTCGGAAAGCGCTGCACAATTGACCGCAATAAAAGGCTTCTCACATCGGGGACTGGAATAGTGGAGAGCTTTTGCGATTAACTCCTTACCTGTTCCGGTCTCTCCTGTAATCAAGACGGTTGCAGTACTGGAAGCCACCCGTCCAGCAATATTCAATATCTGACTCATCGCTGAAGATTGTGAGACAATACCCTCAAAGCTGAACCGTTCCGAAAGTTGCCGGCGTAACACTCTATTCTCACTGACAAGCACTTTCCGCTCAAGGGTATTGCGAATCATCCCCTTGAGCTGGTAGAGATCAATCGGTTTGGTGATATAATCAATCGCGCCAAGTTTCATCGCCTCCATTGCCGATTCCACGCTGCCATAAGCCGTCATGATTATAACGTCGATACCGGGATTCATTTTCTTGAGTGCCTCAAGGAGCTGAACACCTGTCATGCCTGGCATTTTGAAGTCGGTGAGCACAAGATCAACCGCCGACTCCCTTGCCATGTCGAGCGCATGAACTGGCGAGGAAGAGTTCAAGACCCTATAACCGAGTTTTCTTAAAAAACCGGCAAGGCTTTCCAGTTGCACCTTTTCATCTTCAACAACGAGAATCGTGTGATCCATCTTTTTCAGATTGATTTATTATTACTGTGCTATAAGATTTCTCTTCACTTCGTTCGTCGAAATGACAAGGTTATAAACGCTTCTCAATACTTCGTCACGCCAGCGGAAGCACAATTCTGAACAGCGTGCCATGCGGCTTTACACCTTCAACCTCAATAATTCCACCATGCGACTGAACAATCTGGTTGGCAATACTCAACCCCATCCCTGTTCCACTCTCTTTGGTGGTAAAATAGAGATTAAAAATCTGCGCCATCTCACTCCCCGATATGCCACAACCAGTATCGGTGATCTCAATGATGGCCATCTCTGCACGCTGAACAAGCTTGATGGCGATACGCCCCCCAGGCTCCGTTGCCTCCACCCCATTCCGGACAATATTGAGCAATACCTGCTGCATCTTTTCTCGATCGAGAAGCACGGTGAGGCCACGCTCAATCTCTAACAGAAAACCAATACCTTTGGCATCAGCCTCGCCCTCCAGGAGCGGACGGTACTCAGTGAGAAAATCGTACAGATCAGTGTTCACCATCATCAACGGAGCAGGACGAGCAAATTGCAGAAACCGTTGTATAATTGCATTCACACGGTGAACTTCAGAAACAACCGCACGTACAAGCTGCCGATACTCCTCTTCATCAGCCACAGGAGAAAACTCCATATCAAGCCGTTGCGCCACAACTCCGATGGCATTGAGTGGGTTTCTGATTTCATGGGCTACCCCCGAAGCAAGTTCACCCATGGCGACAAGCTTTTCCTGACGGTTGATAATTCTCTGCATGGAACGCTGTTCACTCAAATCATGCACAACAACCAAAGCACCGTCACGATCACTCTCTGTATCTGTCATAAGACTGAAATGGCCAGAGAGCAACAGTTTTTTCCCACTAACGATCGACTCAAATTCCTGGTTGATTGATACATTTTTCTCAACCATCACCACCCTCAGAAACTCTGCAAGATCAGGAAGCACTGCAGCAACAGGCTTATCCTGTACATTCAGGAACTTGAGCCCGAAAAGCCTCTCTGCTGCTCCGTTCAGTAAAGTAACACAACCAGCTCGATTAACGACGACAACAGCATCTGCCATACTCTCCAATATGGTTGATGAGAAGCTCTGCACTCGCGTATAAGCCTGCTTCATGACTCTCTCGTTTCGTCGGGTCATAACCAGATTGAACATGACGAGACTACCAAAACCAGCCAGAACAATAAGCATGATAAAACGATTACGCAGCTTTGCCTGTGCTCCGGTAAAATGGTCTGGTTTCAGGCCAATGCGGAGCAGACCAACATTGGTGCCATGGTATATGAAGGGCTTGAGCACCTCAAACACCTCTCTCCCATCAAAAATATTCCATCGGGTTGTCGGCTTATGGTCAAGAAATGCCTTTGAGAGCACAGAGTCTGACTGAATGGTGGAAACAGTGGAAACATTTGGAGTAGCCGCAAGAATTGCTGAGCTATCCTGCCAGATGATATAATCGATGCCGGTCGTATCTGCTCCGATTCGCTGAATAAGGCGTCCTGCTCCCAGTTGACGGCGAAGAGCTACAAGCCTTGATGCATCAATATTTCCCACAATTGCACCACCACGGCTTCGGGCAACAGCCGCAATCAACCGTGGTCCTCGCCTGGATCGGCTCTCCCTGATACCGATGACGAGGGAGTTTTCAGCTCCCGAAAATATTGGCTGTAACTGCTCTTGCGGGTTGCCCCGGGGCTCCATTGGCTCATGATCAACAGGGTTATTATAAGCAACCCTTCTGGCGTTTCGATCAAAAATATTGATTCTGTATAACCCGCCAGATCCGGCAATTTCAGCAAGATCGGCTGAGGTGAGGGCCTTTTTTTTGTCCATTCGGTCAATGAGACGAAGTTGATCAATGAGACTGCCAACCAGCAATGAGCTATTCTCATTATACCCCGAAATAGCATTTTCGGCCCCTTCCGTGAGGGCATGAAGCAGCAGAACAGCCTCCTCACGCATAATATGTTCAATCTCTGATTTTCGGTATTGATACTCAACAAGAACCATTCCAAGAAAAATAGCCATCATGAGAAAAAACAATCCGGCAAGATATTTCGGAGGAAGCAGCAAGGCCAATATCCGTGATCGTTTTTCTTTTTTCATGCTGCAATGTTGTGTTTCTCAGCTTGCAGGGCAGAGCCGATGATTGGGTTAGACATAAAAAAAGGGAGCCGCATTGACGCGACTCCCTCGTAAACGACATCCACTGATCAACGATCAACCTTAGTGTTCGTCCACCTTGATCCTCATCGAGAAGAAGGAGCGATGTACAAAGACCAGCGAGAGTGCAAAGAAAACAGCGGCAAGAGTAAGCGCCAACTGCGGGGCAAGTTCAATTGCAAGCTCAATAGCAAGAAGACCAAAGAGCGTGGTGAACTTGATGATCGGGTTCAGGGCAACCGAAGAGGTGTCCTTGAAAGGATCGCCGACCGTATCACCAACAATTGATGCGTCATGAAGCGGAGTGCCTTTAGCGTTGAGTTCAGTTTCAATAATCTTCTTGGCATTGTCCCACGCACCACCGGCATTGGCCATAAAGATGGCCTGATAGAGACCGAAGAGCGCGATAGAGATCAGATAGCCAATAAAGAAGAATGAATCAAGACAGGCAAAAGCAAGTGTTGTGAAGAAAACGGTAAGAAAGATATTGATCATACCTTTCTGCGCAAACTTCGTACAGATTTCCACAACCTTCTTGCTGTCCTCAATTGAGGCTCTTTCAACGGAGCTGTCAAGCTTGATATTTTTTTTGATGAATTCAACAGCAAAGTAGGCACCAGTGGTCACCGCATTCATCGATGCGCCGGTAAACCAGTAGATAATAGCGCCGCCCATCATCAGCCCAAGCAGGAATGGAGGTGACAGAATCGAGAGCTTTGCAATGGCAGCCGTGTCTGCAAGTCCGTTGGTCAAGATCATGATAATCGAGAAGATCATCGTTGTGGAACCAACCACTGCGGTACCAATAAGCACTGGTTTGGCTGTTGCCTTGAAGGTGTTGCCTGCGCCATCGTTAGCTTCAAGGTACCTTTTTGCATTGGTAAAGTCAGGCTGGAAGCCAAACTCACTCTGGATGTTCTGCTTGATATTCGGAATCGTCTCAATAAGCGAGAGCTCATAGACAGACTGCGCGTTATCGGTAACCGGACCGTAGGAGTCAACCGCAATGGTCACAGGGCCCATGCTCAGGAATCCGAAAGCGACAAGACCGAAGGCAAAGACCGAAGGCGCAAGCATGATGACGTTCTCAAGTCCGACAGTAGCAAGACCTTGAGCACTTATCAGCTCAGGAGTCAAACCGAGAGTGGTTATGCCAAGAGTACTGAGGCCATAAGCAGCACCCATCAAACCAACAATAGCAAGACCCATCCAGTAGGCACTGAAATTGCCGGCGACAAGACCTGCAAGAATGTTCAGGGCGGCACCTCCCTCTTTGGAGCACTGTACAACGTTACGGACATGCGCGCACTCTGTAGAGGTAAAGCGGTTCACCAGTTCAGGAATAAGTGCGCCAGCAATCGTTCCGCAGGTAATGATTGAAGCAAGCTTCCACCACATGGAGCCATCACCAAGTTCTTTGATCAGGTACCAGGATGCGATGTAGGTAAGAATAATCGAAACAATTGAGGTAAGCCATACAAGGGTAATAAGTGGCTTCTCAAAGTTCATTTCATCAGCATTGCTGTACTTCATCTTGGCAAAAGCAGCATTGGCCCAGTAAGAGAAGGCACTCGCAAGAATCATCACAAGGCGCATGGCGAAGATCCAGACAAGCAGCATGATCTGTACTTCAGGATCCTTGATTGCAAGCAGAATAAAGGAGATAAGAGCAACACCGGTAACACCGTAGGTCTCAAAACCATCGGCAGTAGGCCCGACAGAGTCACCAGCATTGTCACCGGCACAGTCAGCAATAACGCCAGGGTTACGGGCATCATCTTCCTTGATCTTGAAAACGATCTTCATGAGATCAGAACCGATGTCGGCAATTTTGGTGAAGATACCGCCAGCAATACGAAGCACTGAAGCTCCAAGAGACTCACCAATTGCAAATCCGATAAAGCATGGACCGGCAAAGTCGGCAGGCACAAAAAGAAGGATGCAGAGCATCACAAAGAGTTCAATACTGATGAGCAACATACCAATACTCATTCCTGCCCTGAGAGGAATCTCATAGGTTGGAAATGGTTTTCCGCCAAGGCTCGCAAATGCTGTCCTTGAGTTGGCGAAGGTGTTGATTCTCATGCCAAACCAGGCAACCGTATAACTGCCGAGAATACCGATAAGACTGGCGACAAGAATGGAAATAACCTTGATAGCTTCCAACTGTCGAAGCCAGCCAAAGTAGGCAACAATAATAGCACCAATAAGAACCCAAAGAACAAGAATGAATTTACCCTGCGTCACAAGGTAGGTTTTACAGGTTTCATAGATCAGCTCGCTGATCTCACGCATGGCATTATGAACCGGAAGGTTGCGTATACCCATGTACTGGACGACGCCAAAAATCATGCCGAAGAGGCATATGGCAAGGCCCCACAGCAAGAGAGTGTCACCAGGTATTCCGCCAAGAAAAGATACCGAATGTAAATTCGGCAACACCAAATCGGCCTCGCTTGCCTGCGCATTCGGCGCCTGCAACAAAACTCCAAGGCCACCCAGCGCTGAAACAGCTCTGGCCCACCATGTTACGTTAATCGGTTTTTTCATTGTGGTTTTTTTTCACTGTTTTTTCCAGACTTAAGAAAAAAGATTGTCAACAGAACCGTGACAAAGAACAATCCCGCTGACAACAGGAGACTTATAATTTGCAACTTTTTTTATGAATCTCAATAGCTTTTTTATACTCTATCCCACTATTTCCGGCCAAGATGTTTGCTTTTTGGGAGACCAAAGTGATCGGATGTTACTTATTTTGCCGTACCGGTCTGTATATTCTTCCCATTATTCAAATACCCTATAACAAAAAAAGCCATAAGAGCAGATGAAACTTATTGTTGGTCTTGGAAATCCGGAATCCGTCCATGTCGGCACTCGACATAATGTCGGGTTCTCTGCCGTTGAGCAGATTGCAGGCTCATACAGCGCAGGATTCAGCAAGGGAAAAGGGAAATACGTCGGGGCTAAAATTTCTTACCGAAGGGAGCCTGTCATTATCATCAAACCCATGACCTACATGAACCTCTCGGGTCATGCGGTGGTTGCCGCGATGAATTTTCACAAAATATTACGCAGCGAGATTCTTGTGCTTTGTGATGACCTTAACTTACCAATCGGCACCATACGCCTGCGCTCAAAAGGGTCAGCCGGTGGACAAAATGGACTGAAACATATCATTGAATGTCTCGGAAGTGATGAGTTCTCAAGACTGCGAATAGGTATCAGACCCGATGAACAGGCGCTGCACTCCTTTTCATCTTTTGTGCTTGGAAAATTCAGTGAAGATGAGAAAAAAGTGATTGACAAGGTGCTTCCAGTCTGCTCCGATGCGGCTCTCGATTTCACCATCAACGGTATCGACCATGCTATGAACAATTATAACAAGCCAATCATCTAACAGGATGCAAGCTGCAGCACTTTTTTCTCTGGGGAGCTGCTTGCGGAGATTTTTTTCAGAAACAGAATTGCCCTGGCATTGAACTGCCTCGGTTGATCCACATTACAGACGTGCCCGGAGTTCTCAATCACCTCAAGCCAGGAATTGGTGTGTTTTGTAACTATATATCGAACAGCAGGAAGAAACATGTGATCTTCCTCTCCCATCAAGTAGAGCGTCGGGATAGCAGTATCCTTCTCCTCAAAGTACTTCAGTAACGGAGTTATTTCATAAGTAAGGGTAAACCAGCGCATAAACTCTTTTTGTGCAACTTTTTTTGCCTCATTGACAAAAAGCAGCCTCGACTTTTTATGCCGCTCGCTTGGCATGATAATCCAGGCAAAAAAACTGTACAGCCATATATAAGGAATTACCCGTTTAAAGATATTGCCAAGGGTAACAAGAACCTTTGCGCGAATATTGAGCCTTATAATTGCCCCGCCAAGAATCATGGAGATTACTCTCTCCGGAGCAAGTTCACTGAGATTGCGAATAAGAATAGTGCCGAGTGAAATACCGATAAAATGGGCTTTCTGAATCTGGAGGGAATCGAGTACATCAAGAATGTCGCGTGTAATATCCTCGAATTCATAATGCTGCACGCCTTTTGTTGCAGACATGCCTTTCGACTTTCCATGCCCTCTGAGATCAACAAGAAGCACATTGAAATGCTTGATAAACTCCTTGATCTGCAAAAACCATATCGAAGAGCTGCCACCTGCTCCGTGTACAAACACAACCCAGGGAGCATCTGAATCACCTAATTCGTATGTCTTGTAATGAAGCATTGAATGAACAGTATTTGACTTTTGATACTTAAGTAAGCAAAACTAAATGAAAAACCAAAAAATTACCCACTTGCACGAACAATACGCACCAGCTCAAACAAGGCAACTCCTGCCGCAACAGCAACATTGAGCGAATGTTTGATTCCATACTGAGGTATTTCAAGAACATGGTCACAGCAATTGAGCAACCTCGGCTCAATCCCCTCAACTTCATTACCCACAACAAGACAAAGAGGAAAATCAGCAGGTTTTATCTCCGTATATGGAACACTTCCTGTAGTAATCTCCAGTGCGCATATTCTCACACCACGCTCTTTGAGGATAGTTATCGCCTCAATCGGATCTTCATAATATTCCCACAGTACCGTGTTTTGCGCGCCCAGAGCAGTTTTGTCAATCTCTTTTCTTGGAGGGGTTGCCGTATAGCCACAAAGAATCATTTTCTCAATACCAGCAGCATCGGCGGTTCGAAACATGGAGCCGACATTCCACATACTACGAATATTATACAAAAGCAAAAAAACAGGGTGCTTTGGAGCTGCTGCATACTGCTCCGCACTTAACCGATTCATTTCGGTGCCTTGTAACTTCCTGAATTCCTGCATATCAGAGAGAGCTGAGCTCTTCAATGAGCCGCTGATTTTCTTCAGCCAGACCGACGTTGAATCTCAAACAGTTCTCCATAAGATGATACCCTGAAACGTTCCGAACGAGAATACCGGCATTGCGCAGACGCTGAAAAATGGATTCAGCATTATTGACTCTGATAATTAAAAAATTGGTATCACTCTCAAAAAGAGTCACACCGCCAATAGCGCCAAGGGCGTTATAAAGCTTTTCCCGTTCATGGAGTATGTACGATACCGCATCCTTGACCAACGAGTAGTTTGCCAACACTTTTGTGATCGTTATCTCCGCAAGCCTGCTGGAGGCAAAGGGTATTTTTGGCTTTGCGAGCTCACCCATAAGCACTGGATTGGCAATCGCAAAACCAATCCGGATCCCTGCAAGGGCAAGAGCCTTCGACATCGTGCGAAGAACAATCAGATTTGGTAGTTCATTGATAAGCTCAAGAATCGAGCGCTGCCTCGAAAACTCAATATAGGCTTCGTCAACCAGCACAATGGCATCGCAAGATTCGGCAATGAGACGAACCTCTTCAAAAGTGAGCGATTTTGAAGTAGGATTATTCGGTGTGGAGATAACAATAAAGTCAACAGCCTTATCACGAGCCGTACGAATAATTGCCTCCGTATCGAAATCGAGGTTTGGAAGCATTGGCACACCAACAATCTGTGACTGCAACAAAAGTGCTATTTTGGCATAGAGCGAAAATGAGGGATCGGGAATCAGCACTTTCCGACCAGGACCAAGAGATGCAAGAAAAATCGTATAGAGCATCTCATTTGAGCCGTTGCTCATCATCACTGCGTCAGGCGAAATACCAAGAAATTGCGCATATGCCTGCATACCCCTGTAGGGCAGAATGTCTGGATAGCGGTTCCATGGCTCCTTGATAAACTCCCCCACGATCTCCTCTTTCAGCCACATCGGGACATCAAAAGGGCTCTCATTCTGATTCAGTTTTATCTCAGCCTGCTGTCCCCCCTCAACTTTATAAGTTTCAATATCTTTTAATGCCGGATTAAGGAGTGTTTCAATATTTTTTCCCATATTGCATTTATTTGGATAAATTGGAGGTAAAAAAAACGTATTGACTCTATTTCCATTATCATTATATAATGAAGCATCTTTTTCTAACAATTCATGAAAAAAATCTGGACAATCCTCATTTTTTTTATACCTTAAAACAGGATAAGATTAATCCAATATCAAGGAGAGCAAAATGAAAACCATAAAAAAAACGCCGCTCGATATTCTTGACGATATATACAGTCTTGGCTATTGGATGACCGGTAATAAGGGTGTTTCTCAAGAGCTCGTAAAAAGAACTTACCTTTACCGAGATTATGGCCAGGATGAGAGGGTACTTCTAAGGACGTTCCGAGATTGTTATATTGAGGAGTTCGGACAAGAGATCGATTTTTGGTTCAGTGAAAAAAATGGCAAGGAAAAAATTCAGATTACTGACTCAATGAAGCCGTGGGCCGCAGATATAAAGTACTCGGTTCTATTGAGTGAGATTTCCGGCCTGACTCAACAACAAATATCTGACATTCTTGATAAACCCCTTGAGACGATAAGAGTATGGCTCTTCTGGGGTCGGAAGCTTTTTGTTAATAATTTCCTGCTTAAGGCCTCTGCCTGAAAAAATACTCTTTTGATAAGGCCACGATATAAACAAACGTGGCCTTTTGTTTTTCTACAGGCCTCTGTATATTGTCCTCCTCTGCATCATATCATCAACAGCTTTTTCTCCATGATTATTATTACAGGCGGAGCGGGATTTATAGGAAGCGCCATGCTTTGGGAACTCAACTCCATGGGTGAGGAGAGGGTGATCATCGTGGACAATCTTGGGGCAACAACCACTGAAAAATGGCGAAACCTCTCGCCTCTCCATTTTGCTGATTTCATCCCGATAGATCTTTTTCCCGGGATGCTTGAAAGAGGTGCCATCAAAGGTATTTCGGCCATCATTCACATGGGGGCGAACAGCTCGACCACTGAAACCGATGCTGATCACCTGATGAACAACAATTTTGGCTATTCAAAAAAGATTGCTTCCTATTGTATGGCCAATGATGTGCGGCTTGTCTATGCCTCAAGCGCAGCAACCTATGGAGATGGGTCGAATGGGTACAGTGATGACATTAGAGGACTGAACGCACTTCGTCCCCTCAACATGTATGGCTACTCCAAACACCTTTTTGACCAGTGGGCTCTGAGAAACCAGGTGCTCAACCACGCAGCAGGGCTTAAATTTTTCAACGTTTATGGCCCCAACGAATATCACAAAGAGGATATGAGCAGTGTTGTCTTCAAGGCATTTCACCAGATACGCGACAAAGGGTTTGTGAAGCTCTTTCAATCGCACAGGCCAGATTATCAGGACGGCGAGCAGTCAAGAGATTTCGTCTACATCAGAGATTGTACCCGAATCATGGCATGGCTGCTTGAACACCCTGCGGCTGGACTCTTCAATATCGGCAGCGGAAAAGCAAGAAGCTTCAGGGATTTGGCAACAGCAACATTTTCGGCTCTCGGAAAAGCTCCGATCATCGACTACATCCCCATGCCGGAAACGCTGCGTGACAAATACCAGTATTACACCTGCGCCGATATAACCAAGCTTCGCTCTGCGGGATTCAGCGAAGAGCTCACCTCAATTGAGGATGGCATTCAGGAGTATGTGCAGCGCTATCTCTCTTCCGACACTCCACATTTTGAGTGCGGGAAAAATCAAGGGAATCAGCGGTCTCTACCTTGACAAAACAGATGTGGTTGGCCACAAGCTTGTCTGCGATATCATTAATGCCTACGAAATCCATGAACAACAGTGAGCCGCGCTCATCCCAATACAGCGGAAAGTTTTTGTTGAGCTAAAAAAAATATTATATTTAGCGGGTTTTACCACAATCGTTCATTTCATCCTTTCTATCTTTTCTTCAACTTTTTAAGCGAGGGAATTAACTATGGCACTCTTTATTACCGACGAATGTACCTACTGCGGCGCTTGTGAACCAGAATGTCCAACCACTGCAATAACTGCTGGCGATGATGTTTATGTTATTGATGCCAGCGCTTGCACCGAGTGTGTAGGTTATGCTGACGCACCGGCCTGCTCCGCTGTCTGCCCCGCAGAGTGCATCGTTCAAGGATAATCCGCAAAAATATCATTTAAAAAAGCGGATGGTGAAAACCATCCGCTTTTTTAATTACTTCTCATATCAATCCCGTCACTCATACCTCATAATCCACAAGCCTGCGTTCCGTCGTTGCCTCGGCAATAAAGGGCTTCAACGCTTCATGTGCCGGATGTACCTGATACTCCGCCAGAGCAGTCATATCTGTAAATTCACTGTACAGAACAACATCACCGGACACCGCACTACGACTTGCATCAAAGCCAACCTCAAGAACAACTATTCCAGGAATCTGCCCCCGTAGTGCAAGCAACTTTTCCTTGATAAGGTTGGCATTAGTCTGGCAATCATTACCATGCGCTTCATCCTTGAGTCTCCACACCACAATATGCTTGACCATCGTTTTATCCGGTTACATTAAGAAAGATCCACTCTCTTTTTCGCTTTTTTGACTGGTTTCAATGAAACAAGCTGACGCCTCTTCGACTTGCTCTTCGACTCAGCAATCGTGTGCTTCTTTAACTTTTTGCTGCTCTTCAGCACCGCTATAAGCTGTTTTTTCGTTCTCTTCTCTGGTTTGAGCCTGGCGGCTATCAGTTTCTTCGAATGTTTGCCACTCTTCAGCTTTGCTATCGCAACTTTCTTTAACGCAAGCTTCCTTTTTTGAACAGATACGATACTCTTCTGCTTGTGTGTTTCAGATTTTTTGACCAGCAGAGGCCTTGATTGAGGTACACTACTCCGGAATATCTCACTGAGAACAACAGGACTGGGACTTTTTGCTGAAAAAGCCGTATCGAACATATTTGATGCGATATCCCATCTGTTCCGCGCGTTCAGCATGACAAGAAGCACATCCTTGTTATCCTTTATTGCCCGGGCAATAAGACAGCCTCCAGCTTTGGAGGTATAACCTGTCTTGATACCAACAGCGTAGGGGTATCGGTCAAGAAGCTTGTTGTGGGTCCTCAGCCAATAGGCTCTCTGGCTCGTCTGTTCCGTAACAACCACCCTTTCAAGACGGGCAACCTGATTGAATAGAGGATTCCTGACCGCATATTCTGTAAGACGCATCAGATCACCAGCGGTAGAAATATTGCCAGCATAGGGGCCTTTATCAAACCCTGCTGGATTGGTAAAAAAAGAGTTTCTCATGCCGATCATTTTTGCCTTGTAGTTCATGGAGGCAACAAACGAATCAACATTACCGGAGAGATATATGGCAATAGCAAAAGCAGCATCATTACTTGAACTCACCATTGCAGCCCTGACCAGATCAATCAGCTTGATTTTATCCCCCACCCTGAATCCCGCTTTGGAAGGCTCAACCATGGTTGACTCTTTTGTAATCACGACATCCTGCTCAAGCCTGCCGCTTTCCATCGCCATAATACAGGTCAGTATTTTGGTAAGACTAGCCGGTGAAACCAGTTGATCAATATCCTTGGCCATCAAAGGGGTCTGCACTCCTATCTCTTTTACAATATAGGAGTCAACAGGAGTCTGCGACGATGGGGAGACAACGCTGCCCTGAGCAGAGAGGGTGAGAGGAGAGAATATGGTTGAGAGAACAAGAGCGGCAAGCACTGGAAAGTACTTCAACCCGGCAAGCTTCCTGTATGGATGGGAGGCCTGTTTCCGAGAGCTGGAAATCGCGGATCTCAGGATATTAAATTGCATTGTCAAGATAGAGTGTTCTCTGGTTATCAACGTGGGATAAAACAACTTATCTCAATAACGCAATATCAAGACAGAAACTCAACTTCCGAAGGCCTTTTTTTTAAAAAAAAAGGCCAATCCCGCTATTTTTTTCGCATAAAACCGCTCTGCCTTGCCATTTTATGCAGCGTTATTCAATGCTCCGATAGTGCCAGTTTGACAGCTAACCCGATAAAAAGCAGCGATGCAATGCGGTTGACGGTTTTTTGAGCCAGTGAAGAGCGACGGAACTTGTCGCCGAATCCACCGGCAAGAAGGCTTATGGAACTGAAAACAAGGAGAGTCGCCAGGATAAAAACAGCCCCGAGCTGAATGAATTGAACAGTCATGGAACCGTAACGCGGGTTGGCAAATTGCGGCAGATATGCCATGAAAAAGAGAGATACCTTTGGGTTGGCAAGGTTCATGATAATCCCCCTGCCGTAGAGCTTGCCTCTTGAGAGCACCGGAACCTGCTCCTGTTGCCCGGTTAGAACCGAAGCCCTGAAGGCCTGCCAGGCAAGATAAAGCAGATATGCTGCACCAATATATTTAAGAGTGCTGAATGCAACTGCCGAAGAGTGAACCACGGCAGCAAGGCCAACGGCGACAGCAATCGTATGCACCATCAATCCAGAAGCAAGACCAAGGGTGACAGATAATCCTGCACTTCGTCCATTCTGGGCTGCCTGCGCCATCACAAAAAGATTATCAGTTCCGGGAGAGAGTGCGAGAATAACTGACGTCATAAAAAATGTCAGTAACAGATGAGTATCAATCATAAACAATTATGCCTTTGTTATCAGGGTTTTTTCACCGGAGTAATATTGACCTCCAGCCCTTCATGCAAACTTTTGTCGGGAGAGAGCGCAATTTTCTCTCCTTTTTTAAGCCCCTGAACCACTTCAACAAAGGTGAGATCACTCTCTCCCTGGCGAACAGGCTGTTTTTTCAACCGGCCGTCGTCAATTTTCCAGACATAACTCTGACGGTTCTCTTCAAACAGAGAGCTTTTTTTAACAAGAAGCGCATTTGGTTTGACATTATAAATAATGTTCGCTGTAGCAGTCATGCCTGCCTGAATATTTCCAGGAGGATGATCAAGGGCCAGATAAATCCTTGAGGTCTTCGTTATCTGGTCCGTCTGGGGTACAATACGGGCAACAACTGCTGAAAAACGTTTTTCTGGATAGGCATCAAAAGCAACTGTAGCCACCTGACCATGGCGCATCCTTGGAACATCAAGCTCGTCCACCTCAACGCTGATCATAAATCGTGAGGTATCAACTACCCGTGCGACAAGAGCATTGATGGTAACATAATCGCCCTTTTTAACACTCTGCAAGGTCAAAACTCCAGAAAATGGGGCAATGACAGTCAACTTTTTCAGATCATCCTCACGCATTTTTAACTGAAACGACCGCTGCTGAAGAAGCTCTTCGGTTTGCAGACTGTTTTTCTCCGCATCTTCGAGCTCCTGACGCGATATTGCCCCCTCATTGAAAAGACTATTCTTTCTGACGGTACGGCGCCTACTGTCTCGCAAGAGGGCCTGCTGTTCGGCAAGGGCTGATTGTGCTTCATGAACAGCAAGCTGAGGCTGAGGGCTGTCGAACTGAAGAAGTTTCTGACCGGCAATGACATGCTGCCCCTCAAGTGCGCCGACATAGCTCACCGTACCGGAAGATTCTGCGTTAAGATTGGCAACGGCATCAGCCTCTACAAAACCTGTAGCATAGACCGCCTGAACCAGCTCTGCGTTGGTCACCTCGCCTGCCTCAATAGCAACAGAGTTGCCTTTCGTCATCAGAAAAAAGAGCGTGACAATAAAAAGAAGAGCAAGCGCAATGGAATATTTGGGAAGAAATTTCTGAAGGGACTTCATGTGGCGCATTGTTTATGAATTCAGCTTTGGGAAGTTACAAGTTTTGAACTTTTTATCCATTCAGACCTTGATTTTTCCAGAATTTTATCAATATTCAGGGACATTTTTCTTTTCCTGCTCTCCAGCCATGCTCTCCAACTTCAAAAAGAGGCATTAGCGCATGAAAAACACTTAATCTACACCATCAATGGACGATAATCAAGATATGAATAAAAGCTTTCTTGAAACGGTAAAGTTCGATGAGAAAGGGCTTGTTCCGGCTATTGTGCAAGATCATGAAACCGGCAAGGTGCTTATGATGGCATGGATGAACCGCGAAAGCCTCCAGATGACCCTCGAAAAAAAGAGAGCCTGTTACTGGAGCCGCAGCCGCAAAGAGCTCTGGCTGAAGGGAGAATCCTCCGGCAACATGCAGGTGGTGCGCGATATCCTGATCGACTGCGATGGTGATACACTACTCCTGAAAGTATCCCAAACCGGCGGAGCCTGCCATGTCGGCTACCACTCCTGCTTTTACCGGAAGGTCACCGAAAATCTCACCATGGAAATTTGTGATACACTGATGTTTAATCCTGATGAGGTTTATGGCAAAAAAAGCTGAAACAAAGTCCCTTCTGCGGACAAAGTCGAGAGGATCAATACGCTCGATGTTTGACGAGGTTGCCCCTACCTACGATTTTCTCAACCATCTGCTCAGCCTGGGCATTGACAACTACTGGCGCGCCAAAACTGCTGATAAAGCAAAACAACTGCTTGGCAAGAACACGTCTCCAAAAATTCTTGATGTCGCCACTGGCACCGGTGATCTGGCAGCCTCCATGGCCAAAATTACCGGTGCAAAAGTGACCGCGCTTGACCTCTCCCCCGAGATGCTGATCATTGCAAAAAAAAAGTACCCGCACATCACCTTTCATGAGGGATATGCGGAGAAACTCCCTTTCGGCAATGCCAGTTATGATCTGGTGAGCGCAGGTTTCGGCGTAAGGAATTTTGAAAATCTTGATGCTGGAATGCGCGAGTTCCACCGTGTTCTTAGGCCGGGCGGCCATGCACTCATTATTGAGCCAATGATTCCGCGCAATGCTGTCATGAAATCACTCTACCTGATTTATTTCAAAAAGGTGCTGCCAAAAATTGCAGCACTCTTCAGCAAATCCTCATTTGCCTATGACTATCTGCCAAACTCCGTTGAGCAGTTTCCGCAAACCGAGGCGTTTATTGCCATTCTGAAAAAAAGTGGATTCAAAAGCGCTGAGTATTTTCCGATGACCTTTGAGACCTCTATTCTTTACCTGGCAAAAAAGTAAGAAAAAAAGCAGAAGATTTTTTTGGCCTGGGTGGTCAACTCTCAGCATGATTGATCACTCTGGCAATCAAAATGATTCAAATGTAATGCATTTTCATGAGCCAATGAGCGCTTCTTGTCAAACAAGACCATTTCTCGACCAGAGATATTTTGCTATAAGCAAAAGAAATTTTTATTATAGTCTGTCTGCTTGGTTTTTCATGCTCTTTGATTCTACTGTAAAAAAACAAGAGATATTGCGGCAAAAAACAATCATTAATCAAAAGGAGATTTAAAAATGCGAAAAGTGATTATTCTGACGCTTATCCAGATTGTCTGTTTAATACCTCTACAACGTGCTTTTGGCGGGAGCTTGACTATTGATTCTCCTTCAGATGGTCAAAATGTTACATGGCGAACCGAGGTTAAAGGGTCTGTTGTTGGGGCACGGAATGTCTGGGTTATTGTTCATGCAATGGAGCGTTCAGATTATTGGGTACAACCAAAAGCCATAATAAACAAGAAGGGCCAATGGCAAGCGAATATTTATGTTGGAAATGAAACTGACACTGCCAACATCCGCGATTTTGAGATAAAGGCAATATCCAGTCCAACTGAAAAAATCGCAGAAGGACAGGTATTGGATATATGGCCTGTTGGGAAATTGAATTCGAATGTGGTTAAGGTATTTAGAAATAAACCATAAACCATGCGGATTTTTGCTGTAAATATTTTTATGCTTACAGCATCTCCTCAAATTCATCCTCCGAAACCACCCTTACCCCAAGCTTCAGAGCCTTGTCGAATTTGCTTCCCGCATCGTGACCGGCAACGACAAGGCCTGTCTTTTTACTGACAGACTCCACCGCTCTCCCTCCCCGCTCAACCACAAGTTCTGCCGCCTGCTGGCGAGTATAATGATCAAGCACTCCGGTAAAGAGTACTGTCAGCCCTTCGAAATTGCGATTGATCTGCTGCACGGTCGATTCCGATGCGCAAAGGTTCAATCCTGCCTCCTGCAGTTTTTCAAGGAGATGCTGTGCTGATGGTTTTGCAAAATAGTCGAGGATACTGCGGGCAACGACAGATCCAATATCCGGAACGGTTGAGAGCTGCTCTTCTGTTGCAAGCATCAGCGTTTCAATCGAAGGATATGCTTGCGAAAGTTCACGGGCGGTAGCGCGTCCGACGTGTCGGATACCGAGAGCATAGAGCAGACGTTCATAACTTTTGGCACGGCTCTCCTCCAGCGCACGCAGAAGATTCTGCGCTGACTTGCGCCCCATCCGTTCCAGCTTTTCAAGCTGCGGCTCCTGCAAAAAATAGAGGTCGCCAACATCCTTCACCAGTTTGAGGGCAACAAGCTGATCGACCAGCGCCTTGCCAAGGCTCTTGATATCCATCGCATTGCGCGAGGCAAAGTGCAGCAACCTCCCCCTGATCTGCGCAGGGCACTCCTCCTCATTGGGGCAGTAGTAACTCACCTCGCCCTCCGGCTTTTCGAGTGGCGTTTCGCATGCCGGACAGTGTGAGGGAATGACGACTGATGTAGCATCGGATGGCCGTTCATCAAGGACGACACTCATCACCTTGGGAATCACCTCTCCTGACTTCTCAATGATAACCCGATCGTGAATCATCACACCAAGACGCTCAATTTCATCAAAATTATGAAGCGTCGAACGGGAAACCGTTGAACCCGCAAGCAGCACAGGCTCAAGCTCTGCAACAGGAGTAATGGAGCCAAGCCGTCCAACCTGAAAAACAACAGCATTCAGCACAGTTCTGGCCTGCTGGGCAGGGTACTTGTAAGCAATTGCCCAGCGGGGGCTCTTGGCTGTTGCGCCAAGTCTTTCCCTGAGCGTCACATCATTCAGCTTCAGCACAACTCCATCAGTCTCATAAGGGAGCTTCCACCGTTTTTCAGACCACTCGGCAATAAACTCATCGATCTCCTGCCGTTCATGGCAGAGCTTGTAATGGTTGCCGGTATAAAACCCCAGCTTTTCGAGAAGTTTGAGCCGGCTGAAATGCTCTGTGGATTCGTCCCCGATACCCTTGAGATAGTAGGCAACAAAGCTCATCCGGCGACGAGCAACCTCAGCGGAATCCTGCAACTTGAGCGTCCCTGCCGTGGCATTGCGGGGATTGGCAAAACGCTCCTCCTCGGGCCGACTTTCGTTCAGTTGCTCAAAATCCTCCTTGCGCATAAAAACTTCGCCTCGCACCTCAATCTCACCAACATCCGGTATTTTCAGTGGTACTGTCGGAATGGTTCTGATGTTAACCGTAATATCGTCGCCCTGAATACCGTCGCCTCGTGTGGCGCCACGAACCAGCAGCCCTTCGCGGTAGAGCAGACTGATTGCCACCCCGTCGAACTTCAACTCGGCCACCATCCCCTGCTCACTCACCCCTTCGAGAGCAAGCAACTTTTTTACCCGGTTATAAAACTCCTCCACCTCGCCCAAAGAGTAGGTGTTGGAGAGGCTCAGCATCGGTTCACGATGGACCACCGATACAAACTCTTTTGTAATTGCGCCACCAACACGCTGTGAAGGACTGTCGGGCGTTACAAGCTCAGGGAACTGCCGTTCAAGGGCAACCAGTTGTTCGATCAGCTTGTCAAACTCGTAATCGGAAAGCTCAGGTTTTGCCTCAATATAATAGAGATGGTTATGACGTTCAATCTCTGTTCGAAGCTCCGCTATCTTCTCTGCGGCATACATGATATCGCTCATCGGCAAAATAATGTTATCTGACAGGTGAGAGTGCCCAGCCAGCAAGATTTTTGAGAAAACCAAGAGAGCCTTGTATACCAAGTTTCTCCCATGTTGCCATCAACACTTTAGGGTAGCGCCATCCAAGCCGCAGCATCACTATTGCAAGCTCCTCAATCTTCATCTCATCACGAAACATCACCTGACGGTAGTGCTGGGGAAGTTCATCCAGAACAATCATCACCTCATTCATCAGATCATTGACAAAATTTGGCTCATCGGTTGCCGCATTAAAACACATATACTTCATAAGATTAGCCATGGAGGCAACATTGGGCTCGTATGCGCTGATCTTTTCGAGGTGCTTTTTTGACAGCTTGTTGTCGCAGAGTGCCTGATCGAGATCTCTCGTCAGATGTTCAAGGTTGCGAACCATCGAACCAAAGCCACAGAAGGTAAGAGGAGAGGCAAGTGACGCCGCATCGCCGAAGAGAATGATATGGTCATCGGCAATCTCCCTGGTACGATCGAAGCCATCATGGCAATAGGCAGGAATAATGCCGTAAACAGGGCGGTGAATAACAAAATCAGCTCCAGGTTTCTTGTACTCGGAGAGCGTTTTGAAGTAGGTCTCAAAAAGCGCGAGCAACGATTTGTCGTTCAGGGAATCCGCCTCATCATAAAAGAAGAGATAGGTGATATACTTTGTTCCCTCAGCAGGAAATCCTTCCCAGATAAGCTGCCTCCCCCTCCCTTGGATAATGCTTGCCGGCCCTGTTGTCGCGAGAATTTCTCCTGTATCGAAATCAACATCCTCAAAACCGCTCGCTATGGTGCCAACCGTCGGACAGACATGGGTGTGTGGCTTGCCTTCATTGAGCTGCATGGCAATTGGAGAGAGTACTCCCATCACATCTACCAGCAGCCGCGCCTTGTAGTAAAAGAGAGTCCCCTGTCGATCCTCCATCTTCACCACAACATGATCATCACACTGGTAGCAACAGAGAAAGGTACTTTCGGCTATAATCGTGCTTCCCGACACCGCCTGAAGCTTCTCTTGTGCAAGGCCAAGAAGCTTGTCGGCATCGACAGCACAGTCAAGCACATTCTCAATCACAAGCCTCTTCTGACTCCCGTCAGGCTGATAAAATTCCACCCAGCCGTTTTTGTATTGACGAACAATAAGCGAATCAATTTCACCTTCAGTAAAGAGACCGATCGCCGAGAGCTTGAGCAGCTCGTTACGGGAGATATTCCAGTCTCTGGTCGATTTTGCAGGTCTCTGGCGATCAAAAATCATCACCTTCCGCCCATACCTCCCAGCCATGACGGCGGCATGGAGCAGGCTGAGCGTTCCCCCTGCATAGATCAAATCGTACTCGCCGCTGATAACCGCATCTTTCGGGAGGTCGCTGGAGGGCAGAATCACCCTCTGCACAGGCTGTTTCAAACGCTCCCAATAACGATCAAGCTCAATAATACGGTTGAGATGCTGCTCGCCATCCTCAATCAACGAAAATGCCCGGTAAAGATGGGGCTTGCTCTGCTTGATGCTTTCGAGTAAAAAGGACATAGAAGTAAAGGATAATGGTAATACTGTATTTCCTGTCACACTGGCTCTTCTGCCTTTACCCGCAAAGAACTATCACTCGCCACCTGCCCATCAACCAGATGGATACGCCTTCCGGCACGGTTGGCAAACTCCTCATCGTGAGTGACAACAATAATCGTCTGATTCATCTCCCGGTTCAGACGGTCAAAAAGCTGATAGACATTGTTGGCCGAGCGCGAATCAAGGTTGCCGGTCGGTTCATCACCGAGCAGCACTTTCGGTTCATTGGCAAGAGCTCGCGCAATGGCCACCCGCTGCTGCTGGCCTCCCGACAACTGACTTGGCTTGTTGGTATACTTGTTCTGCATGTCAACCATATCAAGCAACTTCATGGCCCGCTCTTTAATCTCTTTTCGACTCCGTCGGCCATTAATCATCATCGGCATACTGACATTTTCAACGGCATTAAACTCAGGCAGCAAAAAGTGAAACTGGTAGATGAACCCTATTTTTTCATTTCTTATACGGTTCATCTCCGTCTCATTTTTTTCACTAATCACATCACCATCAAGCCACACCTTGCCCGAAGTCGGCTTGTCAAGCCCTCCCATAAGGTAGAGCAACGTCGATTTACCCGAGCCTGAGGGGCCCGTAATGGCAACAAACTCCCCTGCGTTTATTTCAAGTGAAAGATTTGGAATGATGATCTGACGAATAGCCTTTGAGAGGCCAAGTTCCCTGCGGATATGTTCGAGCCTGAGAATAGTTTCAGCCATCAGTCGCCACCCTCTTTGTTCTGGTTTATCCCTGTTGTACCATTGCCCCTAATTGCAACAATGTAGGTTATTATAAGAAAAAAGGGGCGAAAGAGGGAGAGGTTTGTTTGTGGATGGCAGTGTTGTTATTTTAATTCATTTAGTTTAATAAACTCCGGGAGTATCAAGTTATGCATATAGCCGATGCTTTGTTATCTCCTGTAGTCGGAGGAGCATTCTGGGCGGCAAGCGGTTCGCTGATCGGCTATTGCGCAAAAAAAGTATCACTGGAGACAGATGCCTCCAAAACACCACTGATGGGTGTTCTGGGAGCCTTCATTTTTGCAGCCCAAATGATCAACTTCACGATTCCGGGCACAGGTTCCAGTGGACATCTCGGTGGCGGTCTTCTCCTGTCCGTATTGCTTGGCCCACACCGGGCATTTATTACCCTTGCCTCAGTAGTTGTTATCCAGTCACTGTTTTTTGCTGACGGGGGGATTCTTGCGCTTGGCTGCAATATGTTCAACCTTGCTTTTTTCCCTGCATTTATTGCTTTTCCATTCATCTATCGAGTTATTGCCGGAAACTCTGCATCTCCAGGCAAACGTGCCGCAGGCAGCATGATGGCAGCCATAGCTGGCCTTTTGATGGGAGCATTGTGCGTTGTGCTGGAAACCACCCTGTCAGGCATAACCGAACTGCCGTTCAGTACCTTTCTGCTCTTCATGCTGCCGATTCACCTGGCGATTGGTATAGTTGAAGGGCTGGTTACCCTGGCCGTAGTATCGTTTGTCATGAAAACCGAACCTGCTCTTTTGACCGGGCAACCTGCACCATCAAAACCCCGTCTCATCCTTGCCGGATTCACTGTTGCAGCGCTGATTGCGGGAGGTGTCGTCTCCTTGTTTGCTTCATCTCGACCTGATGGTCTGGAATGGTCAATAGCCAAGGTAACGCAACAGCAGGAATTACAGTGCGGCAACGGCGAGTTACATAATCTCCTTGCTTCAGTGCAAGATCGTCTGGCATTTCTGCCTGATTATGCATTCAAGAGATCTGAAAAAACTGTCGGGAAGAGCGCAATCTCCGCCACTCCCAATAATTCCGGCACCAGCGTTTCCGGAATTATTGGGAGCCTTTCAGTACTGCTTCTCGCTGGAACTGCCGGTTTTGTGCTGAGAAAAAGTTCACCGAACAGAGAAAGAGAGAGAGTAAACCCCCGAGCACAGTGAAAAATTTCTACATCCAGAACCGTGAAAACCAGACACAGCCCTCTTTCTTTTCGATTGGCGACCTGCCAGCGCTTATTCTGTCAGCCATGTTTGTGCTATTTGTGCTTTCGGTACCAAAATACAATGTACCGGCAGTGATCACCTATGCCTCCTTCCCTGTACTCGTGATAACCACTTCAAATATTCCTGTAAAGCCACTCCTGCATCGCCTTGCACTCCTCTCTCCTTTTATACTCATCATGGCGGCAGCAAACCCATTGCTTGACCGTCGCCCATTCTTTGATCTTTTCGGAATGACGATAAGCGGAGGGATAATTTCAGGTATAGTTATTGTTTTAAAAACAATGGTTACCATAACCGCCCTGCAGTTGCTCACCGTTATCATACCCTTCCATCGTCTTGGTATTGCACTCAGAAGAGTTGGGGTGCCAGAACTTTTTGTCACGCAACTGCTTCTGGTTTACCGATACAGCTTTCTCCTGGCTGAAGAGGCAGGTTCCATGCAGAAAGCGCGGGATATACGTTCCTTCAAAGGCAAAGGCAAAGATCTCTTCACGACAGCAAAGCTGATTGGCTCACTCCTGATCAGAACAACATCCAGAGCTGAAAAAATCTACATGGCGATGATCGCCCGGGGCTTCCAGTGCGGAGTGGCAAAAAAAAGAGAGACGCCTCCATTAACGAAAGTGGACATTGCAACCCTGGTTTTCTCATTTCTCAGCTTTCTGGCGGTGCGGATAGTATTTATTCACTGAAACCGGAGGATTCCCTTTGATCATTGCAAAAGAGGTAAGCTTTTTCTACCCTGATGGCACCAAAGCGCTTGACAATCTTTCACTGACCATTCTTGCCGGTGAATCGGCAGGCATCGTGGGGGCTAACGGAGCAGGGAAATCGACCCTCCTCAACCATCTGAATGGCTATTTTCTGCCAGATGATGGAAAAATCAGCATTGGGGGCCTTGCGATCAACAAAAAGAATATCGAAACAATCCGCCAGCAGGTCGGACTGGTTTTTCAGAACCCTGACGACCAGCTTTTTACGGCACGTTTATATGATGATGTGCTATTTGGTCCGCTCAACCTGGGCATGAAGAGAGAGGATGTTGATGGTGCAGCGGAACAGCTTCTCAGAAATCTTGGACTCTGGGAGCTGCGAGACAAGCCCCCCTCTCACCTTTCCCAGGGGCAGAAAAGGTTTGCCGCATTTGCCGCAGTACTGGTGATGCAGCCACCCATCCTGGTTATGGATGAACCAACATCGGACCTCGACCCCCGAAACAGACGAAAACTGATCAACCTCGTCAACACTCTGCAATCGACAAAAATAACAGTCTCGCATGACCTTGATTTTATCTGGGACACCTGTAACCGTGTCTATATCATGGCAGAAGGAAGAATAACCGCCCATGGAGCAACAAGGGAAATCCTCAGCAACAGAGAACTCCTCGAAGCGAACGGCCTTGAGCTTCCACTACGGCTGCAAGGCTAAGGGAAAACAACAAGAAAAATTATCCTCTTCTATTATGAATTATTTGAGCAAACACTGATCCTTAGCCATTGACAGCCGATGTTGGCATATCTATCTGCTTAAACAGTGAGCACCAGGAGGCAAGCAGACTATTATCAGCTCTTGGCTGAAGCTGATAGAGATGGCGACTCAACCCACTTTATCGAATGGATGCTTCGGGCGTTGCTGAATGCAGAATGTCACTATCCAGAGCCATGCTGTCTTTTCCGAATACATTCCGATCAGGTGCTGGACTTTTACACGACTGATCTGGCAACCTTGCCGGGGCCAAAATAGGGAAATATTATACGCTGTTTTTTAGCAGCGAATTTACGGTAAAGCCTCTTTCAGTGCAGGATGATGGCATCCACAAATCTTTTGAAGGTGCTTTGCTTCTTGAGATGAAGGCTGGCGCAAAAAATCCTCTCGCTCAGGAAGAGAGCTTATGCTTAAAAACGTTAGATTATTACCATGAGGTCGTACTTTTTTACGAACAAATACACGGAACGATGACTCAAGTTTTCGCCAGAAATAATCATCAGATCACCTTACCCCCAAAAATCGCTGAATCAACCAACATCAAACCAGACGACATGCGGGAGGGTGGGTGTTTCATTGAGGTAAATGGATTCAATGTTCATTACCGGATGGCCGGTAGCGGCGAACCACTCGTTGTACTGTTGCACGGCAGTTTTCTGAGTATCCGGTCGTGGCGAAATGTCTTCGATAAGCTGGCAGAAACCACAACGGTTCTTGCCTTCGACCGACCAGCATTTGGCCTCACCTCACGCCCCCTGCCCAAGGAAACCGGAGTCAGTTACACTCCTGAAGCCCAGAGCGACCTGGTTATTGCACTGATAAAAAAACTCGGCTTCAGGAAAGCTGTGCTGGTGGGCAATTCAACCGGCGGCACTCTGGCGCTGCTCACTGCTCTGCGCTCTCCTCAGCATGTTGAAGGTCTGGTACTTGCCGGAGCAATGATTTACAGCGGCTATGCCACCAGCGAGGTGCCAGCGCTCATGAAGCCTGCCATGAAAGCCCTGACACCTCTCTTCTCTCGGTTGATGAAGTTTTTGATCACCAAACTGTACGATAAAAATATTCGGGGTTTCTGGCATAACAAGGAGCGGCTTGGCGATGATGTTCTGGCCGTATTTCGCAATGACCTGATGGTTGGCGACTGGTCGAGAACATTCTGGGAGCTTTTTCTTGAAACTCATCACCTCAGGCTGGATAAACAACTGAAAACCATGTCGCTGCCGTCACTGGTCATTACTGGCGAATACGATCTGACGGTCAAAACTGAAGAGAGCTTCCGGCTTGCCCGGGAACTTCCAAACGCTGAGCTGGTGGTTGTTCCCGATTGCGGGCACCTGCCGCAAGAGGAACAACCAGAAGCCTTTATTGACGCTGTAAGGAATTTTCTGAAAAGAGTCGTGGAGTAGATCCTGCTTACCAACGACTGGTATTGTGAGCATGATGCACAACTTGCACTTGTCCGGCGGTGCAGTTCATCATCCGGCGCCTGCGCATCGTTGCTTTGGTTGCCGTTATTATTGACACTTATGGTTGATGCGGTAACAGCTCTGGCCTCAACTGGTTGCAGGCGTACCACAAGCTGCGCCTCTGCTGGTGATACCCTGCCGCCATCTGTTCTGTGGTGCAGCTCTCTTGTATCGCCATGTCCATGATGTCTTTCTCCTCCATCTTCTCTCTCGGAATAACCATAGAAATCATCTGCCCGCAAGTCTTTTTCCGGAGTTATTTCAGCAAAAGCCAGTTGTTGTGAGTCTCCAGAGAGATCAACCCGTTTATCTGGCACCTGTGTACCTTTATTTTCCCAAGAATTGGAAATGCTTTTCCCAATCTCCAGAATTCCGGAAAATGGCTGGATTTTGAAGTAGGTGCCAAAACCGAACAAGAGAAAGAGTGCTGCAATGACAAGAAGCTCCCTGGGATTCTGTAGCCCCTCTTTTGTTTTGCTCTGCACATAAGAGAAAAAGGCTTTCCAGTTGATAAAAAAGAGGTGACAGAGAGAGAGTATGGAAAAGGCGAATCCATAAATAATATGCTGGTTTTGCCATGCTGGTTTGCTCAGTCCGCACAATTGCCATAAAACGCCGGGAGCTCTGGGAGGAAAAATAAAGAGAATCACTCCAGAAACGAGAATCATGAGAAAAGAGAGAAATAGCCCGAAACTGGTAAATACCCGCCAACTGAAAGATCGATTCATTGTATTCATTTGTTAATTTATAAGTTATCATAGCTCTTCTGTAGGGTAGGAC
>CAJEXL010000007.1 GCA_903994365.1 uncultured Chlorobiaceae bacterium
ACTCCATCTTGCCTTTGTGCTCCGGCTGAAATGCTCCGATTTTAAGCTCTATGGCAACAAGGCAACGCAGGCGACGGTGAAAAAGCAGCAGGTCAATAAAGTACTCCTGCCCGCCAACCTCCAAACGGTGCTGATTGCCAATAAAGGTAAAGGAGCCTCCCATTTCGGCCAGAGCACAAAGGCAAGATGGAGTTTTACCTTGAAGCGCTTGACCAGCAGGAGCGCATGGAGGGTGAAAATGCTCCAATCGGTATCATTATCTGTCGCGACAAAAACAAGACTGTGGTTGAATATGCCCTGCGCACCGCAAGTCGCCCAATCGGTGTGGCAACTTACACCGTTGTGCCAGAACTTCCCGAGGCGTATCGCGATGATCTACCAAGTCCTGACGCTATCGCTGAACGGCTTCGGTTGTGGGATGTGGGGGAGGGAAGGGAATGAAGGCGGGATGGGAAATGAAGAGGCTAGGGGATGTGTGCGAAGTCATAAACGGAGGCACTCCTAAAACAGAAGTTAATGAATATTGGGATGGTCGGCATTTGTGGATTACTCCAGCCGAGATGGGTAAACGTCAAAGCCCCTTCGTAGGGGATACTGAACGAAAGATTACGGACTTGGGTCTTCGCAACAGCTCTGCAAGAATGTTGCCTCCTTACTCAGTGATTCTTTCTTCACGTGCTCCAATCGGGCATCTGGTTATCAATACTGATCCGATGGCGACGAATCAGGGCTGTAAAGGTTTGATTCCGGCCAAGAATCTCAATTACAAGTTTCTGTATTATTATTGCGTTAGTATTGTCGATCTGCTGAACTTGCTCGGAACAGGGGCGACCTTTAAAGAGTTGTCTGGAAGCAAACTTAAAGAAGTTATAATCCCTTTTCCCCCACTTCTCGAACAGCAGCGCATCGTCGCTCTGCTCGATGAAGCATTCGCGGCGATTGCCACTGCCAAAGCGAACGCTGAAAAGAATATAAAAAATGCCCGTGCGCTTTTTGACTCGTATCTGAATGCTGTTTTCTCCCAGCGTGGTGATGGGTGGGTGGAGGGGCGGCTTGGAGAAATTTATGATGTTCGTGATGGTACACATGATTCTCCACAATATCAGGTGAGCGGTTATCCGCTGGTCACGTCAAAGAATCTGAAGCGAAACGGACTTTCCTTTGATGATGTCAGGTTAATAAGTGAAGAAGACTATAAGAAGATCAATGTACGGAGTGCGGTCAATAAGGGTGACGTACTACTGGCTATGATTGGTACCATTGGTAATCCCACACTTGTCACCATAGAACCAAATTTTGCTATTAAAAATGTTGCATTGTTCAAGATCCCTTATGGGCAGTGTGGCGCTTTTTTGAAGTATTATTTGTCGTCTGAATGGGTCATTTCTAAAATGATGAACGAGGCCAAAGGTACGACACAAAAATTTGTTGGTCTGGGTTATCTCCGTGATTTTTCGATTAATGTACCTTCGCTTACTACTCAGTATGAAATTGTTGAAAGGCTTGACCATTTGTTGGTCGAATGCAATCGTCTTGAAGCGATTTATCAGAAAAAGGTGGCTGCACTCAATGCGCTGAAAAAATCTATCCTGCACCAAGCATTCACGGGAGAGTTGTGAGCATGAAGCAACAAAACCGGCTCTCTGTTTGAACGATTACGGCAACACACTCTCCCATATATTATTGGGGTCAGTGATTGTTGTCACTCTCCCTGCCTTGATATCTCCTCTGCCACGCTCAATAGCTTCCATGACCTGTGGGTTGTCAAAATAGTCGTCTGTATTGCGCGATAACTGACGTGGCGGGACAGGAAGATTATCTGCATCCAACCCGTTAAAGCGATTATGAATACGGATAGCAAGATTTCCTGATTGTGGTTCGTCGGGGATTGTTTTCTGCTTCAAAAAATCCACAAAATCCAGCACCTCTTGACGCATAGGTTCAGGAAGCTCTTTCACCACCCTGTATATTTGCTCTGCTGTTGTCATTGGTTCTCCTTGTGCAAAAGGTGGTAAGAGAAAATTTTGTATTTTAACGTAATGAAATTTCAACAGATTTTTTTGTCTTCAACTCAGTGATGGAACGTATTCACTCTATAAATCCGGAACGCATACTCTGGAGCTGTGCCGATTATGGTATGACACCGGGCGAGCTTGCCTCTGAACTGGGTATTGCCCCGCGCAGCATTGAGCTGGTGATGGCAGGTGAAGATGGCATGACCTTCAACCAGTTGCGCAAGGTGGCAGACTATTTTGGTCGTGGAGTGCTTTTTTTTCTGGAAGAGGGCCCGGTCGATGAGGCACAGGTGCACACTGCGCAGTTTCGTACACTGACCAACCAGAAACCTGAGGTGACTCCAACCCTTAAAAAATTGATTGAGCGGGTTGAGAAACAGCGTGAAGTTTACCTCGGCTTGCTTGAAGATATGGATGAGTCTGATCGGGTTCGTTTTACTCCGCCTGACCTGCAAGGTATGACCCTGCCAGAAGCCGCACACGCCGTACGCAACTGGTCAGGCTTGCTTGACACCAATGATTTTGACTCTTACCGTTCGGCCTTGGAGGCGAAGGGGGTTCTGGTCTTTCGAAGCAATGGCTATAGCGGGAAGTGGCAGATTCCTAAAGAAAATCCGATTCTTGGGTTTACTCTGTACGATCCGGTTTGTCCGGTGATTTTTATCAAAAAACAGGCTTCTGAGCAGCGGCAAACATTTACGCTGATGCACGAATTAGGCCATTTGCTTCTGCACAAAGCCAGTTCAATTGATGATGAGCATGATTTATACTCTCACCAGGGCAGGGAGCGTGATGCCAATTCGTTTGCTGGTCATCTGCTGGTGCCGGATGCTTTTCTTGCCATGATCAATGATGGAGAACGTCCTGATGAGGTCTCTCAATACGATGAGTGGCTGGATCGGCAATGCAGGGCATGGGGTGTAAGTTGCGAAGTTATTTTGCGTCGTTTACTGGATGCAGGTCGTTTACCTCAACGTGACTATAGCGCTTACCGGCAATGGTGTTCAACAGTGATTGTTTCGCTCAAAGATGGCGGAAACCGTCAGTATCGTCACCGTGAGCCAAGGCATGTGTTCGGTGATACATACGTGCGAACAGTGCTGGATGCCTTGAGTGATCGTCATATTACATTGGCCAAGGCAAGTAATTATCTCGATAGCATTAAAATCAAAGATTTGCATAGTTTGGAGAGTTATTATGCAGGCCTTTGACGCTTCCGTGCATAAATTTTATAGAATTTATCAAACGCTCAAACGTGGTGTTCAAATAGTTTTTTGCAGGAAATCTTCTTGAACCATTAACAATCAGAGCTCATGAAAAGCGCATCGTTCCCAAGGGTGAGTGCGCTTGACAACTCTCTTGTCAAAGCGAAACAGAAGGTACCACTGAAGTGAAAAAGGATTTGTGATCCAATGAACGAAGCGGAAACGAGAGCGGAGCTGATTGACCCGCAACTGAAAGCAAGTGGCTGGGGAGTTGTTGCTGGCACCAAAGTGCAGCGGGAGTACCCTATTACTGCTGGCCGAATTCAGGCTGGTGGTATTCGGGGTTCCTCGCTGATGGCTGATTACGTGCTGGTTTATCATGGCCGAAAGCTGGCAGTTATTGAGGCTAAAAGAAGTGACCTTGAGGTGGGCGAAGGGGTGGCGCAGGCCAAGAACTATGCCGAAAAGCTTCAGCTTGCAACCACGTTTGCCACCAATGGTCGCGAGATTTACCAGATCTGCATGACCAGCGGCGCGGAGGGTTTGATAGATGCTTTTCCTTCGCCTGACGAGCTTTGGCAGAAGACCTTTGCGGTGCCGAACCGGTGGGAAGAGCGTTTCAACCGCGTTCCCTTTGAGGAGATTGGCGGCACAAAAACGGTACGCTACTATCAGGAGCTCGCGGCCAACAAGGCGCTGGAAGCTATAGCCCTGGGGAAGCAGCGAATTTTGCTGACGCTTGCCACCGGCACCGGCAAAACATTCATTGCCTTCCAGATTGTCTGGAAGCTGTTTCAGAGCCGATGGAACCTCAACCGCGACGGCAAGCGGAGGCCGAGGGTGCTCTTTCTGGCTGACCGGAACATTCTCGCCAACCAGGCCTTCAACGCCTTTTCTCCCTTTTGCCGATGCGCTGGCCCGTATCAAGCCCGATGAGATTCGCAGGAACGGGCGCGTGCCAACCAATGGCAGTATCTTTTTTACCATCTTTCAGACCTTTATGACCGGCAAGGATGGCACCCCCTGCTTTGGTGACTATCCACCCGACTATTTTGACTTGATTATCATTGACGAGTGCCACCGTGGCGGTGCCAATAACGAAGGGAACTGGCGCGGTATTCTTGACTATTTTGCTCCGGCAGTGCAGATTGGCCTTACCGCCACACCAAAACGGAGTGATAACGTCGATACCTACCACTATTTCGGTGATCCGGTCTTTATCTATTCGCTCAAGGAGGGGATTAACGACGGCTTTCTCACCCCCTTCAAGGTCAAACGTATCAAGACCACCCTCGATGATTATATTTACACCTCTGATGATCAGGTCATAGAGGGGGAGGTGGAGCAGGGGCGGCTCTATACCGAACCTGACTTCAATAACCTCATTGAAATCAGGGAGCGTGAAGCCAAACGGGTGCAGATTTTGCTCTCTGAAATCAACCAGAACGAAAAGACGATTGTTTTCTGTGCCAATCAGGCTCATGCGGCGCTGGTGCGTGATTTGATCAATCAGTACAAACGTAATTCCGACACTGGTTATTGTGTGCGGGTGACGGCCAATGATGGAGAGTTGGGTGAGCAGTCACTGCGGGATTTTAAGGACAACGAAAAGACTATCCCGACCATTCTGACCACCTCGCAGAAACTCTCGACCGGTGTTGATGCGCGAAATATCCGCAACATTGTTCTCCTCCGCCAGATCAAAACGATTATTGAGTTCAAGCAGATCATCGGGCGCGGCACCCGCCTTTTTGACGGCAAGGAGTACTTTACCATCTACGACTTTGTTGATGCATGCCACCACTTTCAGGATGTTGAGTGGGATGGTGAGCCGGTTGAGCAGAGCACCATAAGCGAGACTGACTCTCAAATCGGAAGGGAAGAGCCTGAGCCTTATCAGCCGGAAACGAAACAACCTCCCGCCGAGCCTCGCCAAAAGCTGAAGATAAAGCTGAGCGACGGCAAGGAGCGTGAAATACAGCACACCATTGCCTCGTCGTTCTGGAGTGCTGATGGCAGGGTGATCTCCGCGCAGGAGTTCATGCAGGGGATGTTCGGCTTGCTGTTGCCGGAGTACTTCAAAAACGAGGAGGAGTTGAGGGAGTTGTGGTCGAATCCCCAGACACGCAAAGCGCTGCTTGCCAGGCTGGACGAGGCTGGTTACGGAAAAGGGGAGCTTGAGTCAATCCAGAAGCTGATCAATGCTGAAAAAAGTGACCTCTTTGATGTGCTTGAATTTGTCTCTTTTGCCAAACCACCAGTCACCCGCGCAGCGAGGGTGGCCGAAGCACAAGAGAGCATTTATGAAGGCCTGGAAGACAGGCAGCGAGAGTTTGTGGAGTTTGTCCTTGCCAAATACATTGAGAGCGGTGTTGGAGAGCTCGATCAGGAGAAGCTGCCGCATCTGCTGCAACTCAAATATCATGCGCTTTCGGATGCCACCGCCCATCTTGGCTGCACGGAGAAGATTCTCTCAACCTTTATTGCGTTTCAGAAGCATCTGTATCGGAGGTCGGCGGCGTAACGAAAACAATATTATGCTATCGTTTTTCTGCCCCCTTTTTTGCTTTCCATGGTTTCAGAATGGAGACAAATATCGTGATCATCAGTATCATGACTTGAAGAGCCCCAAACCAGAGATTCATGCTTTGGTTGTATTGGTAGGTGGCATCACCGAGTGCCTCCATGCCAAGTTTTCCGGAGATCTCCATCATGGTGGATTCCCATGGGCCAAGAAAAAATGTACCGAACACAATGGCCATCACGGTAACAATCCACTTGAAGGTGAGCCAGTTGTGCTTGAAGAAGCCCCAATTCGTGAATAATGAGTATGCAAGACCGGTGAGCAGGGAGCCGATTGCACCGGGAACCACAACAATCGACATATCAACATGATGAAGGCTCTGGTTTATTCCGTACAGCACGCGGCCATCAGTAATACCTGCCTTCAAAAAATAGAGTGATATCAGGGAAACTGCCCCTCCCACCCAGCAGCCGACGGCAATCAGGTGAAAGCCCTTGAGCCACTTTACTCCATTGGTGGTTAATTTTTGCATATCAGTACTCAGTATCTTCAGTTGCTTAGAGTGGTAATCCAATGGCCAAACAAAACAGGTCACTCCCGAGCGGCCTCAACCAGCTCTGCTGCCAAAGTGAGCGACGAGGCTGACATCTGCTCTCCGCTGATGAGGCTGGCAATGGCATGCAGGCGACTATGCTGGTCGAGAGGGGTCACCTCGGTCACAGTTCTGTTGTTCTGGAGAGACTTTTTGACACTGAGGTGCAGGTCGGCCATGGCAGCAATCTGCGGCAGGTGGGTAATGGCGATGATCTGGTGAAGGCGTGAGAGTTTCCGCAGACTTTTGCCGACAGCTTCGGCAACTCGTCCACTGATGCCGGTATCAATCTCATCGAAAATGAGGATTGGTAACTTTGCTGACTCAGCCAGTGCACTCTTCATGGCGAGCATGACGCGTGAAATTTCTCCGCCGGATGCCACCTTGACCAGGGGTTTCGGCTTTTCTCCGGGATTGGTGGAGATCAGGAACTCAATCTTGTCATAACCGCCAGGAAAAGCGGTAAATGTAGTGCCATTAATCGAAATGTCGCCCTCTTTATGCGCTTCGTGTGCGATGCTGATAATGAAGGTGGCGTGTGGTATGCCGAGCTTTGCCAACTGCTCCTGAATGGCTCTTTCGAGGCGCATGGCAGCTTCCTGTCGCTTGTTGCTCAGTACTGTGGCGCGATGAGAGAGTTCGGCTTTTTTGATCGTAATTTTTTCGCCAATACGGCTGAGCTCCTCTTCGAGATTCTCTTCGAGAGCGCTCTTTGCCTCAAGCTCGTTTTTCAGCTCAATCAGCTCGGCAAGCGAGCGCTGGTACTTTTTACAGAGGCGCTGGAGCTGGAGCTGCCGCTCCCGCAAGGTATCAAGTCGCGATGGGTTAAAATCAATGTCAGAGGCATAGCTGCGGGTGAAGCGGGAGAGCTCATCGACAATGCTGGTTGCGGTGCGAGTCTCCTCGACGTGAATATCGAAGCGCTTGTCGATGGCAGCAAGTTTTTCGAGAGTGTGCAGCGCCGCAGTGATGCTGGAATAGATGGAGTGGTCGCTCTCGTAGAGAAGCTCGTTCAGGGCAGTGCTGAGCGTGAAGAGAGTTTCAGCATTTTCGAGGAGGGTAATTTCTGTCTCAATGCTCTCATTTTCGTCACTTTTCAGCTCCACGCTGTTGAGCTCGTGTAACTGGAAATTGAGCATCTCTTTTTTGTCGCGGATGGTGGCTGCCTCATTGTTCAGTGAACGTAACTGCTGCAAAAGTCCCTGCAGTGATGATCGGGTTGTTTTGTAGGCAGCCACCTCCTCTGTTGCCAAAGCGAACTCATCAAGCAGTGTTTCATGGGTGTCGGCGTGCAGCAAGAGTTGGTGATCATGCTGGCCGTGCAGGTCAATCAGCTCCTCTCCGACATGTTTGAGAAGGGAGGCTGTGCAGGGTGTGTCGTTGATGAAGCAGCGTGATTGTCCGCTGGATGAGAGCTCTCTGCGAAGAATGAGTTCGGTCGCGGTGTCAATTTTTGCCGCGCTCAGCAAATGCTCAATTTTTTCGGAGTGTCGATTGTTGAGGGTTGCCTCTATGACGGCTTTGGTTGTGCCTGACCGCACCAGATCGCTGCTGGCCCTCTCTCCGAGAACAAGGTTGAGGGCTCCGACAAGAATAGATTTACCTGCGCCGGTCTCGCCGGTGATAATCGTTAATCCAGGGTTGAACGCAACCGTCAACTCCTGGATCAGCGCAAAATTTTTGATGTAAAGGCTGCATAGCATGGCCGGGTGTTCCAGACGTTATGCTTGAGTCGATGAGGGCGATTTCTCTTTTTTTGGTGCTTCATCGGTAGCTTTAGAGAACTCTTCCTCTATCTCAGTTTGGGCTTTTTTAAACTCTTTCATCCCTTTGCCCAATCCTCTGGCAAGTTCAGGAAGCTTTTTCGCACCGAACAGCAGCAGAATGATCAGCAGAATAAGAACGAGTTCCTGTCCACCTAATCCGAACATAGGCCTCTCTCCGATTATGTTATTGTGATGAGCTTGTGCTGAATATATACGCAATCTGTGTTCCTGAAACAACTTTTTTCACCGACGAAGGGCTCTCTTCTCAGTAACGGGCAAGAACAGTTTCGCCTGCCCGGGTTATCTGCCCTGGCTCTATTGCCACTTTCGCTGATGGTGGCAGGATGAGATCGACTCTTGATCCAAACTTGATCATGCCAAAGCGCTTGCCGATTTTGACCATCTCCCCGCTTCGCAGGGAGCAGACGATTCTTCTTGCAAGAAATCCGGAGACCTGACTGAATTGTACCTCTATCTCTCCGTTGTCGATACCGATCTCCATTCTTTCGTTGCTCTCCATGCTCTTATTGTCAAAAGCCATCAGAAATGTTCCGGGGCAGTAGCGCAGATGGGTCACTTTTCCGCTGATCGGTATGCGGTTGACGTGAACGTTGAAGGGTGACATGAAAATACTTACCAGTGTTGGCGGGTTGGAAGAACTACTCTTGCTATAGGGCTGCACAAGAAGAATTTTACCGTCGGCCGGGGCAAGAATAACCCGTTGTTCCTCTGGTGGTGTACGTTTTGGGTCCCGAAAAAAATAGAGCGTGAAGAGGATGGTGGTGCCGACTGCCAGCAGTATTATTGTTGTTGCCCATAAGGGAAATAACAGTGCTGTGGCGCTAAGTATCATGGAGAGAATCAAGACTTTTATCAGGGTACTGTAGCCATAGGAGGTCAACATCTTTCTGTCTCTTTTTGATGACGATAGGCGAATTGCTCCCTATAATAATTATTTATCTTGTACTTA
Organism: uncultured Chlorobiaceae bacterium; assembly: GCA_903994365.1. GTDB lineage: Bacteria > Bacteroidota > Chlorobiia > Chlorobiales > Chlorobiaceae > Chlorobium. The sequence continues at coordinate 9,073 of CAJEXL010000007.1, forward strand.
GGTGAACTATGAAATGTTTTTTCGATTTTTTTTGATTTTGGTTCAGACTCTCTCTCCCATCTCCAGATTATGATGAATGCGTTGGAAAAAAAGTTTCTTGGCGAGGTGAGGGCAAGGCGGTTGGTCGGCCAGGGCGACAAGGTTCTTCTTGCTGTTTCCGGTGGCCCTGATTCAATGGCTCTGCTTGCGTTTTTCACTTCGGTCAAGCCTCTTCTGCATTGTGAACTGGCAATAGCCCACTGCAACTTTCAGCTTCGCGGCAGTGAGAGTGATGCCGATGAATGTTTTGTGCGGGAGTCTGCTCTCACAAGTGGATTGGCCTGTTTTGTTGAGCGCTTCGACACCTTGCGTTATGCCGCAGCGTGGAAAAAGTCTGTTGAGGAGACGGCCAGAATCTTGCGGTACACTTTTTTTGATCAGGTGATGGAGCAGCAGGGATACACAACGGTTGCCACCGGTCACCATGTCAATGATAATGCAGAGACAATTCTTTTCAATCTTTTCAGGGGAGTCTCGCTTCCCGGACTGCGAGGTATTCGCGCTCGTAACGGTAAAATCATCCGCCCGATGCTTTTGCTCCACAAGGCTGAAATTGCGGCATATCTAGCTGAAAAGGGGATTGCCAGCCGGATGGATGCCAGTAATATCGCCAACGATTATGACAGGAATTTTATCAGAAATCTTGTTATTCCGCTGATTGAGGAGCGCTTTCCGCACAAGCTGTTGCCGTCGCTCCGGAGATTGTCGGAACAGGCGGGGGAGCTTGAAGAGTTTCTTGAACTCTATTTTGAAGCTCTCTGTGGACGGACACCGGGGCTCTCTCTCTCTGATGGCAAGCTTGATGTGCTGGCTCTGAAGCGGTTGAGCGTCTTTGAGCAGAAAGAGCTTTTCAAGAGGGCGTTGCGCGATATGGATGCTCCGGTTGATGCACGGATGCTTCAGAAACTGGTCGATTTACTGAAGACGCATCAGGGAAAGATGGTGATGGCCGGTGGCCAATTGCGGGTGCTCTGGAAAGGTGGCTCGCTCTTTTTTTTACGGGATATGGGAGAGGTGTAAGAGGTTGTCCTAATCTCTGCCACTTGTCCCGGGCAGTCGTTATTGCTACTTTTTCTGTTTGGCCGCCTGAAAAATTTCGAGAGGAAGCTCTGTATGAATGATGACCGATTTGAGGTTTTGCTGAATCTTGATTCGGTCGAGCAGCTCTTTGGTTTGTTCCGTGGTTTTGTTGCCGCTCAGTCCAGAGAGCTTGATAGCGCCCCAGAGGAAGGTTGACGCAAAATAGGCAGCCTGATTGGTGCTATATCCCCATTCGCTCTGCCCCTCTATGCCATCCTTGAATTTTACTGAGAGAGCAAGATTCTGGATGCGGTTCAGATTACCCATTGACTTTATCCCCTGGTTGGTCGAGGTGAGGCTTTGCAGGGCTCCGGAGGTCCATGCTGCGGAGGGAAGAGCAAACCAGAGGTGCGATTTGTAGATGGCTTTGTCAATCAGTGCAACGGAAAGAGAGTCGCGTTTCAAGAAGCTTCCTGTTGGGATGAGGAACTCTTCAAGCATTTTTTTGTTATTACTCAGGGCAATCTGTCTTGGTCCGAGGGTGCAGAGCCAGAGTGTGCTGTCGAGGGCGTAGCATGGATGGTTTCCGATGTTCTCTGTGCTGCTGCTGATGCTTTTGAGGAGCGATGGCGGAAGCTTTTCTGAAAACGAGCCCGATGCAATACCGAGAAAGTTCTGCTCTTTGTATCCATGGCGTTTGAAACTGATCAAAAGGGTATCAATATCAAGGGATGGGTTGATCTTCGATATTTTCAGAATCTCATTCAGTCGTCCTTCCGGCTGAAAGAGTGGCGCTTTTTTCAGGGAATCGGGGATGATCTCTGTCCACAAGCGGCTCTCACGAATATCTTTAAGGCCAACATAGATAAGTGCGTCGGATGTTCCCGGGATTCGATCGACCATTGTTCTGAGCTCTGGACTCAGCGGTTCTGGCTGAAGCCTTGGTTTCGTCCAGTTGACCCAGAGAGCTGTCAGCAAAAAAATGACCGTGACGGTGGCGCTGATGGAGAGGAGCAGCCCTGCCCCTTTTTTCAGGGATCGCTTTTCACCTCTTGCGGGTGTTGCTTCAGATTCGGGAGTCCCCTGCATACCTCAACTGATTATGATTTTCTTTTGATGGCATCACGTGCCAGAGTGTCGCAACGGTTGTTGTACGGGTTGTCGCTGTGACCTTTTACCTTGTGGAACTTTATCTCATGCAGTTTAAGCAACTTCAGGATTTTTTGCCACAGATCAATATTTTCGACACTTTTTTTTGCTGCCGTCTGCCAGTTGTTGAGCGTCCAGCGCTTCAGCCATCCGTTGTTGATGGCGTTGACGAGGTAGCTCGAATCGCTGTACAGATCAACCTGGCATGGCTCTTTCAGTGCCTCCAGCGCCTCTATCGCGGCGCTGAGCTCCATGCGATTATTGGTCGTGGCTGGAGAATATCCCGATATTTCACGAGTTGAAGAGCCGTACATCATCAATGCCCCCCAGCCACCTGGTCCGGGGTTGCCGCTGCAAGCACCGTCAGTGTAAATGGTTACTTTTTTTTCCATCGACAAAAAAAGCTCAACCTTGCGTGGTTGAGCTCTTACAAGATAGTGAAAACTTTTTTATAATCGTTGAGGTCGCCCCTTATTTCAACAGTTTGGCGAGCTCAGCAGTACCGGTTTTGGCGATAATCTTCAAGGCTTTTGCAGAAAGCTTCACCTTTACAAACCGTTTTTCCTCTTCTATCCAGACTCTTTTGGTGTGGAGGTTTGGCTCAAAACGGGTGCGGACATGGTTATTGGCATGAGATACCGTGTTGCCGTAGAGAGGTCTTTTACCGGTCAGTAAACAAACTTTGGACATGGCGCAATCAATTGGTGTTAAAAAAACGAAACGGAATATAACAATAGTTTTCTAAACTTGAAAAAGTATCGTGTCAGGGTCGGATGCCGACGGCACAAACCATCATCGATAGAACGTAGAGCAGCGTGCCGAATGCGTTGTACCAGACGGCTCTCTCTTTTGGTTGTGCAATCAGGATTTTTTGCATGGGTAGTTGGGCGACAAGCAGCAGGAGTGCGATGATGGTTGTTGTTGTGGCTCCTTTGGCAACGAGAATGGCAATAGCGGCAAGCTGGGCAACATCCATGATGATCGAGGCAAGAATTGCCGCCCTCTTTTCGCCGAGTTGTACAGGGATTGAGGCCACTTTGCGGATATTGTCGCCAACAATTGATTTGAAGTCGTTCAGCGTCATAATGCCATGAGCGCCGAGCGAAAAAATAATGGCAAGCGCTATGGTTTCGGTTGAAGGAATGCCCTGGGTAATAGCAAAGCTGCCCGTCAGCCATGCCACTCCTTCGTAGGCAAGGCCTACAATAAGATTGCCGAACCAGCCGTTTCTTTTTGCCCGAACTGGTGGGCCGGAATAGGCGTGCGACATGAGCACCCCGACAAACGCAATTGCGACCACATAGGGGTGAATGGAGAATGCGACAAGGAACCCTGTAACGATCAGGCCGAAGGTGATCAACCAACTGGCTGATTTGGATATTTTGCCTGCCGGAATTGGGCGCTCGGGCTCATTAATGGCATCAACCTCGCGGTCGAAGTAGTCGTTCATGGTCTGCGACATGGCACACATCAGTGGCCCTGCCAGGAGAATGCCGCGAAGGAGAATAGACCAATTGTCGGTAACACTGACACCTGTTGATACCACACCGCAGGCAAAAGCCCACATTGGGGGAAACCATGTGACTGGTTTCATGAGAGGAACAATAGCAGAGGGTTCAATCCTGAATCCTGGCCTGTTGACATTTTCAAGGGCCTGCTGGATCTCTTTCTGCCGGGAATCGCTCACTCCTGACAAGCGAAGCTTTTCGGCTATGCTCGGCTGCTTTTCAGGATGATGAGTGTCTCGTCCGTTCATAGGTTATGGTTGTTCTCGATCCGGCTTAAAAACAAAGCAGACAGTATACAAGTTTTTTGATAAAAAGATAAGGATTTAGTTGACAGAATGGCTCTGTTGTTCTGTGAGTTCAGCATTCACTTGCAGGATGTGATGAAATGTTCTCTCCGAGTGGCCGCTCTCCAGAGCCTCTTTTGCCATGATAAAGCCTGTTTCAATGCTCGCAGCTTTTCCTGAGACATAACAGGCCATGGCGGAGGTAAAGAGGGCTGCGTCCATGTGTGCTGCAGGAGCGCTTCCGTTGAGTATCTTTGTGATAATGAGTGCGTTCTCTTCTCTTTTGCCACCCTGAATGTCCGACAGGGGGTGTCGCGTCAGTCCGAAATCTTCAGGATAGACGGTCTGTCGTGTTACCTCTCCATTCTGAACTTCAATAATATGGGTTGGGCCGTTGAGGCTTGGTTCGTCGAGGGCGATACCCTCTTCAGTCATGGAGTGAACAATCAGTGCGTGGTTGGCTCCTGTCCGGATAAAGACTTCAGCGTAGAGTTCCATCAGCTCCTGATTGAAAACTCCGACAAGTTGTCGTTTTGTTTTTGCCGGATTAATCAGCGGGCCCAGAATGTTAAAGATAGTTCTTATGCCAAGCTCTCTGCGGATATTGGCCACTCTTTTCATCGAAGGGTGGTAAAGCGGTGCAAAGAGAAAGGCAAATCCTGTCTGCTGAAACAGCTTTTTTGTCGCTTCTGGTGGCAAATCAATAGTAAAGCCAAGTGCTTCAAGGACATCGGCGCTCCCGCAACTGCTCGTGACCGAACGGTTTCCATGTTTGGCAATGGGGACACCGGCGCTGTTGGCAATAATGGATGCAGTTGTAGAGATATTGTAGGTGCCGGCATGATCTCCACCTGTTCCGCAGGTATCAACCGCATTGTCGTCCAGCTCTATGGTATTGGCTTTTTCCATAAGACTGTAGTAGGCACCGGCAGTTTCCACCGGGGTAATCCCGTTTTTCTGCTGGAGGGCAAGAAGGGTCGCAATTACAGCTTCCGAAAATTCACCATCCATAATGCTGTTCATGCAGAATCTCATCTCTTCCTGTGAAAAATGCTCTCCTGCAAGCAGCTTTTGAAGCAATTTTTTTTGTGGCATGGATATTGTCGGTTGGCAAATGATTGTAAATATTCGTAAATGTAAATTAATAAAAAGAATTGATAGCGCTGAACTGCACGCTCTTCCCCTCTTTTCTAAACTTTGAGCAGACTTATGGATGGTAAAAAAATTTCTCTGTACCAAACAGAGTCACTGGAGATGGTGTTGAGGAAGATGATGAGCCTGGCTCTTGATGCCTGTATTATTACCGACCTCTCCGTTATCCGCTGGTTGACGGGTTTCAGTGGATCGAGTGCAAGGCTGCTTGTGACGCCAGAAAAAAGTTGGCTTTTTACCGATTTTCGCTATCAGGAGCAGGCTGCTTGTGAGGTTGCGGTGGCTGAAACGGTTATTGCCGTTGACGGCTTTACGGCTGAGCTTGGTTCCGGGCGATATCCTCTTGGTGAAATCGTTGCTCTGCAATCTGACAAGGTCACCTGGCATGAGGCAAGCCGCTTTATAGAGCTGCTTCATGGCAAACAGCGTGTGATACCGGTTGACTCTTTTTTTGATGAGTTCCGCATGGTTAAAAACGGGATTGAACTCACGAAAATGCGTTGTGCCGCAGAGATAAGCGAGCGAGTGCTTGAAGGTGTGCTTTCCATGATTTCACCATCAGTAACGGAGCTTGATATTGCAGCAGAAATTACCTGGCAGCATAAAAAACTGGGTGCGGAGAGGGATTCTTTTGAGCCTATTGTAGCTGCTGGTGTCCGCTCTGCCATGCCGCATGCACGGCCATCATCAGCCCACTTTAAAACCGGTGAGCTGATTGTGATTGATACTGGCTGCGTCGTTGAAGGATACGCTTCCGATCAGACCCGTACGGTCGGGCTTGGCAAAATTTCAGGCGAGGCACGTGAACTCTACCATATAGTGAAAGAGGCGCAGGAGCTTGGTCTTGCTTCAGCGCAATGCGGTATGGTTGCAAAAGATCTTGATGCTGTGGTTCGCCAATACATTTCTGAACACGGTTACTCCGAGGAGTTTGGCCATGGTCTCGGTCATGGTGTCGGGCTTGATGTGCATGAAGAGCCTCGCATCAGTTCAAAAGGGGAGCATGAACTGCGGGAGAATATGGTTTTTACCATTGAACCGGGTATCTATCTGTCAGGTAAATTTGGGGTACGCATTGAGGATACTGTTGTTATGGGCCATCATGGAGCGACTCCTCTGCAACAGTTTACCAAAGAGCTTATTGAGCTGTAACTTTACTATCCAGAAGAGAATGACCCACTATTGTATGGTGATCACCACCGTACCCAATCGGGAGGCCGCCGAAAATCTTGCGGAAAGTATTCTCAACGACCGCCTGGCAGCCTGTGTCCAGATGGCTGATATCCGCAGCTTTTTTATCTGGGAAGGCAAGCTGCAGAAAGAGGGTGAAGTTGCCCTGTACATCAAAACCACCAAAGCTTGTTATCGCGATCTTGAAGCCCATATTCAGGAGTGCCACCCCTACGATGTGCCGGAAATCATTATGTTGCCGATTACGGCCGGGTTGCCCGCTTATTTGGGGTGGATTGATGCCGCGACGGCATTGGGAAATTCGTCAAAATCCTGACAGCGTCATCACCCTTTCACGCCCGCAGCAGCAGTGCCTTGATCTCCGCAGTAAACGATGCCATGACAAGGAGTGGATTGGCGTTGCGTTCGATAGCGCGGATTGCATCTTCAGCGATTGTAGAAATCTGGAAGAAATCGGTGTTGGGGAAGTTTTTGGCAAAGCGGTTCACCGCATCGCTTATGTCAGGGTTGTTCAGCTCCTGAAAATCAGGATTGATCCTGCGATGGTTGGCATCCTGGAAGAAGAGCAGGAGAGCAGCGAGAAAAAGAGTCAGGTCGCTGCGCGAAAGATTTTTGGCGTTCTGTTCACACGAGATGATCGCTTCGTGGAAGCGGCTGGGCGTGAGGAGGTGACGCAGGAAGTCGAGCGCCTGGTTTCGGAGGAGAATGGTTGCTGTTTCTGAAGGATTTTCACTACGATTGTTGATGAGCTCCCATGCCAGCCGGAGGTTCCCTCGCGAAAAGCTTACAATAAAGCTCAGTTCGGGATCAACTATTTCAGGCCGGTTTGTTTGCAGCCAGAGTCGCAGCTCCTTAGAAGTGACCCGAGAAAATCTGAGTACCTGGCATCGCGACCGGATGGTGGGGAGCAGCGTCTCCGGGCGTGATGAAACAAGAATAAATACCACGTGTGCCGGTGGCTCTTCGAGCAGCTTCAGAAGCTTGTTTGCCGCCGAGGGGTGCAACCTTTCGGCTTGTGAAATAATGAAGAGCTTTTTGCTTCCCTCGTTTGGCATAAACAGCGCTTTATGCTGAAGGGTGATGATCTGTTCGGTAAGAATGCCCATGGATCGCTCCATGGCAGGAGCGAAATAGGGGTTTTGTTGTTTTTTTTCGAGCAGAGCATCGTACCGTTCTTTGGCTTCGGTAAAGCGCTTGTTCTCTTTTTTTGCCGAGTCTCCAGGATCAAGCAGGGCCGATTCTACAGGAAAGAGATACTCGATGTTCGGGTGCATGAACGAGCCGATCTGCATGCAGTCCGGACAAGTGCCGCATGAGCCAGCCTGATTGTTTTGACCCGAATTGCGGCAGTTGAGGAGTGATGCGATTTCAAATGCGACAGACTCTTTCCCCGATCCTTCAGGGCCGGTAAAAAGGTAGGCATGAGCAAAGCGTCCTGTTTCAAGTGCTTTTTGCAGCACGTGAATCTGCTGTTGTTGGCCGATAATATTTTTCCAGCTCATGCCCGCCTTGCTCTGTTCAGATAAAGGTTAGCCAGTTATACGGATCCTCTCCGCTCTGGACAATTTTCAGATACTCCCTTTGCAGGATTTCGGTAATCGGTCCGCGTTTTTCGTTGCCGATCGGGTATTTGTCGATGCTTCTTACCGGAGTAATCTCTGCGGCAGTACCAGTCAGAAAAACCTCGTCCGAAACATAAAGCGCTTCACGGGGAATCAGGGTTTCACGAACTTCATAACCAAGTTTGTTCGCTATGTGCATAATCGCGTATCGGGTGAAACCAGGAAGTATTGACTGCCCCGACATGGGGGTGTAGAGAATGCCGTCACGGATCACAAAAATATTTTCGCCACTGCCTTCGGAGACGTAGCCGTTGACATCAAGAGCAACTCCTTCGGCATAGTCGTCCATCAGGGCTTCCATTTTGATGAGCTGTGAGCTCAGGTAGTTGCCGCCCGCTTTTGCCCATGATGGCAGTGTGTTTGGTGCTGGTCTGGCCCATGAAGAGACTCGGACGTCAACACCAGTTTCAAGCACATCCTCTCCCAGGTATGCGCCCCACTCCCATGTGGCGATGGCAACTTCGATGGATGCTCTGTGCGGGTTGACACCCAGAGCGCCCTGTCCGCGATAAACCAGCGGGCGGACGTAACAGGCTTTGAAGTCGTTTGCCTTAATGGTGCTGATAATGGCCTCTTTCAGCTCATTTTCAGAGTACGGAATCTCAATACGGTATATTTTTGACGAGTCTCTGAGTCGCTTGATATGTTCGTCCAGAAAGAGAACCGCTGAGCCTTTAAGGGTTTCATAACAGCGAATTCCTTCAAAGGTTGATGAGCCGTAGTGGACTACATGCGACAGAATGTGAATTTTTGCGTCAATCCAGTCAATCAGCTCACCGTTCATCCAGATTTTTGCAGACTTGTTCATGGTTCAGGCGTTGGGTGTTATTGGTACTTTACCAGAAGTAAACCTAAAAATATAAAAAACCCCGCGACACAACACGGGGTTTTTCTGTTCACAGTAATTGTACAGGTCAGTAGATTCTTTCGTAAACGCCATCCACTTCACGCATAATCGGTTCATAGAGGTCGGCGCTACGACCAAAGCAAATACCAAGAGACTCGTACATGGCGACATGGTCGAGATCGACATGGCGTTGCATAATAGCTTTGCTTGATTCAATAAACTCAATCTTGCGTCCTTTGACCTTTGATATGGTAACGCCGGTTTTTCCGTCGAGCAGGAGCAGTACTGCTGCAGCACCCGCTTCAAAGCCAAAATTTATATCATAAGCTGAAGAGCTGCCTGATCGGACAAGGTGGCCAGGATGGACTTCACGTACCTCTGGAATTTCGTAAATTCCCTCAACGAACATGCCGGTCTCTTTCATGAAGAGAGGCATAGCTGGATCGGCCTTCATTCTTTTCTGGATCTGCTGGCAGGTAAATTTTCCGGCTCCGGCAAGTTTTTTATGACCGAATGCGTCAATCCCGGCAGATTCGTCAACGATATCGCTTCCGTCAGCATTTTTCAGCCCCTCAGCCACAACGATAGTATAGGTGCCGCTATGAACGTCGTTTTCCCTGATTCTGCGGGTAAAGCGTTCAACCAGGTGCTGGTAAACAATGTCCCAGTCAGCAGGAATTTCAGGCATGAGGATACAGTCTGCTTCAGCAGCAATGCCGCTACGGAAGGCAGTATGGCCAGCATAACGACCAAATACCTCCGTCACCAGAACCCTGTTGTGCGTTTTACCGGTTGTTTTCAGGTCGTGAACAAACTGTGCGATGCGATTGATGGTTGAGTCAGCGCCTACGGAGTAGGTTTGCAGGTCGAGATCCATGGTTTTTGGCGCATGAATACACTGAATTCCCTGCTGGTTCAAATCGACCATGACGCTGCCTGAATCGTCGCCACCGCTGATAATGAGTGCGTCAAGGCCAAATTTTTTCATACCCGCCTTGATGCGGTTGTACTTTTCAGGATTGCTTATCGCCTTGATTTTAACTCTCGAATGACCTGCCTCTGATCCGGCAAAACTTGCGTCAAACTTGTCGAGCCTGGCCTGGTCAAGATGCACCATACTTGTCTGATCAACAAGGTTGTACAATCCTGCGTAGCCGTTGGGGATGACATACAGTTCAAGATCTTTAGCCAAAGCCATCAGTGCCGCACCTTTCAGTACCGCATTAAGCCCACCACAATCTCCACCACTGGTTAAAATACCTATTTTTTTCACAAATATTCTCTCCTCTCCATGCTCAGGTTAGTAATTAATAGCTGAATTTCTTTACTTGTAACAATATTATTTTTCAATTTTCATGCACTCAAGATAGGTTTTTTGTGTGATTTTTCAACGATTCAGCTCAATATTTAATAACAATGAATTATGTCAGGATATGACTGAACCTCACTTTTTTTTATGAATTACCGTGATCAGGCGAGGATTGCTTTTGTGCATCTCAGGGAGAGGAAACGTCAGACTGTTCTTACCGCGCTTGGTGTGGCTGTTGGCTCTGCCATGCTGGTGACAACAATTTCTGTCGCTCGCGGTTCGTCATCGAATGTTATTGCAAAAGTCATTGATACTGCGCCTCATGTGGTGATTAGCGCCGAAAGGGTTGTTCCACTGGTGCCTGATAATCTTGAGGGGCAATCAGGGGTACGGATTGCGATGGTGACCAAAAATATCACTCTTGATGAACAGGAGGTTATCAAGAATTATGCTGAGGTCGTCAAGCGAATTGAGCCAGTTGAAGAGCTTCAGAGCATCTCTCCATTTGTGCTCAGCAAAGTGATTGGACGAAATAAAACCCGCTTTACTCCTTGTGTGGCTCGCGGCGTCATTCCTTCTCTTGAGGCTGAAATTGCCGGTCTGAAAAAAAATCTCCTCGAACCAAATGCTCTTGATGAACTGGCTGCAACCCCAAATGGAATTCTGGTTGGCGATCTTCTGGCAAAAAAACTTGCGGTTGGGTATCGTGGCAGGATTGTGCTTGTGACAAAAAACAGTGAGGAGTTTCCTGTTACTGTCGTTGGTCGCTTCAGCAGCGGCTTTAATGCAAAGGATGAGCGAGAAGCTTACGTCAACCTCTCCCTTGCCCAGAGAATGGAGGGGATGGCCTTAAACTCGGTGAGCGGTATTGGTTTGAGAACGGCACACGTTGAACGCGCGCGTCAAACTGCCGAGCGGGCGCAGGCTCTCAGTGGCTACAAAAGCGAGAGCTGGGATGAGACCAATAGAAACGTTATAGAGTTTTACAACCGTAATGGGCTCATTACGCTGGTGCTGGTGGGGTTTGTTTTTATTGTGGCAGGTCTTGGTGTTTCATCCGTTATGACCACGGTGATCCTCCAGAAGGTCAAGGATATTGCCATTATGCGCTCAATGGGCATGCAAAGAGGAAGTATCACGAGGATTTTTATGCTCGAAGGGCTGATGATCGGAATTTTCGGGGTGCTTGTTGGTAGTCCGCTGGGGCATATAATATGTCATTTTGTTGATACCATCCGTTTTGAAGCCAGTACGGCAGGTGTACTCAAAACTGATCGGATCAACATCATTGAAATACCTGAAACTCATCTTATTGTCATTGGTTTCGGTATTCTGATTGCGGTCATCTCCTCCTGGAGTCCGGCAAGAAAAGCGGCTCGCTATGTGCCTGTCAGTATTCTCAGGGGCGAAGTTGGTGGTTAGAAGGCACGGATAATGCAGACTGCATGTGCGGCCGCTCCCTCCTCCCGTCCAATGTAGCCCAGTTTTTCATTCGTGGTAGCCTTGACTGAGACAGCCCCAGCCTCGACCCCAAGACAGCGTGCAATATTTTTACGCATCTCTGTGATGTATGGTGCAATTTTTGGCGCTTCAAGCAGTAGCATCGCATCAATATTGACGGTCTGGTAGCCATTTTTTTCGAGCAACTTGCCAACCTGTTTGAGCAGAATCATGCTGTCAATATCCTTGAACTCCGGGCTCGTATTTGGAAAGTGCAAACCAATGTCTCCAAGTGCGGCAGCGCCAAGAAGTGCGTCACTGATTGCATGAAGCAGGACATCGGCATCGCTATGGCCGTCGAGTCCATCGTGTCCGGGGATGTGGACGCCTCCTATGACGAGTTTTCTGCCTTTGGCAAAAGGATGTACATCAATACCAATTCCAATACGCATGAGTGTAGAGGTTTAAGGGTTACAGGTGCAGGGCATCAAAGATAGTATATATTGTGAATATTCAGAGCCGGTTGCATCGCGTACCGATGAAAAATATTAAAAAAGAGCTAACTTCCTGCCAGTTGGAATTGTTGCATACGTGAACTTGGAAGAGTGGTAATAACAGAGAACCTATGACCTTTTCTATACTTCAGCGTTTTTTCTGGATTTGTTCCGGAACTCCGGTCTCCGTGATTGAAAAGTACTCGACAGAGCACAGTAAATATCTGGGTATCGGCGCAACAATTTTTTTTACAGCGCTTTTTGCGGGATTGTCTGGTGGCTATGCCCTCTATTTCGTTTTTTCCGGCAGTACTTTTGCCGGGTTGTGGGCATTTATTTTTGGGATGATCTGGGGCGTTGCGATTTTTAATCTGGACCGCTATATCGTTTCAAGTATAAAAAAGAGCTCCAAAGTGATGAAACAGGTCGTTCAAGCCTCTCCCCGGCTGATTTTTGCTGTTCTTATTGCGGTTGTTATTGTCCGTCCTCTTGAACTGAAAATATTTGACAAGGAAATTCGTGAACAGCTTCGGAACCGCTACTTGTCGGAGCAACAGCATCGTATTGTGAAGGTTCAGCACTCATTCAAGGAGAAATATGCGCAGGAGCTTGGCCAGATTACTGCGTACCAGAGAGAGTATGATACCCTGAGCAGCGAGGTAAACCGCTTGCGTGAAGAGCTGAAAGCGGAGGTTTTTGGTGCGCGTACATCAACGACTTCAGGCAAAGAGGGGTATGGAACCTATGCCAAGAACAAGGAGCTTGTTCTATCGGCCAAGCAGACACGGCTTGATTTTCTTGCCGGGCAGCTTGCCGGGCAGCAGGAGTATATGAACCGGCAGAAGTCTGCTGAGGGGATTAATAATCAGATGATGCTGACTGATCAGGCACTTAATGAAAAAGCATCAAATGCTGGTTTTGCTGACCGTAACTGGGCGTTGGGTGAGTTGACTCACGCGGCCAATGATGTGAGCCGCTCTTCAGCCGATGCAGTTTACTTTATCACCCTGCTTTTTATTGTCTTTGAATGTGCTCCGATTATTGTCAAACTGCTTTCTGATATTGGCCCCTCGGATGTTGATATCAGGGAGACTGAATCAAGGATTTTCTCCTTTCTGACCGGCACCTCTTTTCTTTCGCGCAGTCGTCTTGTTCGTGAATATCGACGTCCAGGCCTGAAAATTGGCGGAAAGCGCTCACGGAAATATCTGGTGAACAGACGGGGATGTGGACGAAAAAGTTAACCGGTGATCAAGCTGCCGCAGTACTCTTTCAAGGGTGTTGCTCCTGGAGCCGCAAAATACTCTTCAATGGCGGTGGCTATCTTTTCACTGATGTCAGGATAGACGAAGTTCATGGTGCCGATTTGTATCGCACGCGATCCGGCAAGAAAAAACTCCATGGCATCCTCGAATCCAGCAATGCCACCCATACCGATAATCGGAATTTTTACAGCATTATAGACTTCCCAAACCTTTGCAAGTGCAATCGGCTTGATGGCGGGCCCGGAGAGTCCTCCTGTGATATTTTTTAACAGAGGCCTTCGGGTTTTATGGTTGACAGCCATGCCGACGACTGTATTGATAAGGGAGAGGGAGTCGGCACCAGCCTCTTCGGCGGCAAGAGCGATTGAGCTGATGGAGGTGACGTTAGGTGTCAGCTTGATCATAAGATGCCGGTTGGTTATCCGGCGCAGTTCAGAGACGATTTCAAAGGTAGCCTCCTTGTTTACCCCCATAATCATGCACTCTCCCTTGACGTTTGGGCAGGAGAGGTTGATTTCATAAGCGCCAAGGCCTTCGATGCCATCAAGCCTTGATACGACCTCACAGTAGTCATCGATTGATCGGCCAGCAATATTGACAATGACCGCAGTGTCAAGCGTTCGAAGAAACGGTACTTTTTCCGCAATGAAGCGTTCAACACCTACATTTGCCAGTCCGATAGCATTGATCATCCCCGAGGGGGTTTCTGCAATGCGTTGCGGAGGATTACCGGTTCTTGGTTCGAGGGAGATAGCTTTTGTTACAAGACCACCGATCCTGGAAAAATCGCAAAGCTTACTAAGCTCTTCTCCATAAGAGACGGTGCCTGAAGCAAGGAGTACTGGTGATTTCAGTTCAAGTCCACGTCCAAGAGATACTGTTGCGACGGTTGCGGGGTAGGGTGTACTGTGTTGGCTCATGATGTTGCTGTGCTTGACCGGGATAAAAGCAACTCTCTTCATGGCTGGCACAAGCCAGCCATGAAGAGAAAAGGCATACAATTCTGATGTTCAGCTCTCTTATTTGCTCAAATAGTACTTGGTTGCATAGTCCCTGACCATTCGATGAGTGTTGTATTCCGGTGCTATTGTAGCAATGGCATTCCGTATTTTATTGATCCATTGCAGAGGAATGCCCTGCTCATTGCGTTCGTAATATGACGGGATGAGCTGAGTCTCCAGAGTGGTGTACATCTTTTCCGCATCGAAACTATCCTGCTCCTCATGGTTCTCAAAGGATTCGCCGTTAGCAATTGAAAAGCCGTTATCACCGTTATAGGCTTCAGGCCACCAGCCATCAAGAACACTAAAATTCAGTCCGCCGTGCAGAACAGTTTTTTCTCCTGATGTGCCACTGGCCTCCATTGGTCTTACCGGAGTGTTCAGCCATACATCTACACCTGAAACCATCCGCTTTGCAACGCCAAGGTTGTAGTTTTCAAGGAAAATAACCCTGCCATTGAACTCCGGACGGCGTGAGTGGTGGACGATCTGGCGTATATAATCTTTTCCGGCATCGTCATGCGGATGGGCTTTTCCTGCAAAGACAATCTGCATCGGCATTTTTGGATTATTGATAATCCTGTCAAGGCGGGCAAGATCCCTGAAAATTAGCGGAGCACGCTTGTAGGTGGCGAAACGTCTTGCAAATCCTATGGTAAGCACATCAGGAGAGAAGGTGTTTTTTGGCGATCTTAAGGTGTTATAGTCGCTGTAGTATGAGTTGATATGCTGATGGAAAAGCTGATTCCCCAGGTAGCGGTCGATATAATCGATAAGATTGCGTTTCAGGCTGTAGCGTAATGACCAGAGGTCTTCGTCAGTGATTCTTGCCAGAACAGCCTCTGCGGATTCGCGTGAAAGGCATAATTCATCAACTGTTACTCCATTTTTCTGCCAGAAACGGCCGGTATAACCACAAGTCCAACTGCTGGCGTGTACACCGTTGGTGATATGGCCAATCGGAACCTCATCAACAGTTTTTTCCGGATAGAGGTGCTGCCACATGGTTCGTGAGACCTCTCCATGCAGTTTTGATACACCGTTTGCCGAACGTGACAGATTAAGGGCGAGAACAGTCATGGTGAAGAGTCCGTAGATATTGTTCCGGTCTTCAGATCCGAGCATCATCAGCTCATCAAACTCCAGGCCTATTGTTGAAAGATATTTGTCGAAGGTGTAGTGCATCATCTCTCTGGAGAATCGGTCGTGACCGGCAGGCACTGGTGTGTGCGTGGTGAAGACGCAGCGAGCCCGGACGTTCTCCATGGCCTCTTGATTTGAGAGACCTTTGGCTAACTCCGAGGCAAGCAGCTCAAGGGTCAGAAATGCGGAGTGCCCTTCATTCATGTGGTAGACTGCGGGCTTCACACCAAGCTTGTCGAGCAGTTTTGCGCCGCCTATACCAAGAAAAATCTCCTGGTTGATGCGCATATTCTGGTCACCGCCATAGACTCGGCAGCAGATATCGCGATAGTGAGGTTCGTTGGCCGCAATATTGGTGTCGAGCAGGTAAAGTTTAGCCCGTCCGACCTTCAGCAGCCAGGCTTGCGCATGGACTTCGCTCTGTGCTATATTGACCGTGACGATAAGGTCATTGCCATCCGAATCGGTCACCTTTTCTATGGGAAGAGTTTCGGGATCCTGCAGAGGGTAGTCCTCCATCTGCCATCCGTCGTGGTTCAGGTATTGGCGGAAATAGCCCTCTTTGTAAAACAGGGTTATGCCTGTAAAGTTGATGCCAAGATCACTGGCCGATTTCAGGTGGTCTCCGGCAAGAACACCGAGTCCGCCAGAATATATTCTTACACTTTCATGAATGCCAAACTCTGCACTGAAATAGGCGACTGGATTATTTACAAGTTCAGGTGCATGTTTTGCCGCCCAGGTATCTTTATTGTTGAGGTAGGCTGTGAAACGCGCATAGACCCTGTCTATTTTTTCCCCATATTCACAGCGACAACGTGATAGCAGCTCATCATCAGATATATGCTGAAGAAGTGTGACCGGATTGTGATTATTCCTTTGCCAGAGGAGGGGAGAGAGTTCTTCAAAAATCTGTTTTGCTTCGGTATCCCAGGACCACCAGAGATTTCTTGTCAGTTCTTTAAGCGCAATTATTTTTTTTTGCATAGTTGATCAGTATAATGATTGCATTGGTGCCGCGCAGTCAGAATGACAGGTCGTATCTTGAGGTATCAAGGGCTTTGGCGGCGTTGTAATTTAATGCGTGTTAATAATAAAGAGTGCTTAATGTATCTGTTTTAGAATTGAAAACCGCAACTCTTATAAAATTGATTGCAGAAAGTGTGAAAATAGCGCATATATCGGATCTTCATTTTTCCGGTGAACAGGATCTGCGCCAGCTTGAGGCTCTTGATCGTCTCTTTGATCATTTTAATGCCGCAGGGGTTGATCATCTTGTTATATCAGGAGATCTTAGCAATAATGCTGACCAAGGCGACTGGCGTATTGTAAAAGAAAAATTGGCGGCGCACGGACTTTATCACTGGGAAAAGAGCACTGTTATTGCAGGAAATCATGATGTCATCAATCTTGAGGAGGAGATGCGTTTTTATAATGCACTGAACCCGTTGCCTTTGCTCAGAAAGAGAGCCTTTGATCGTAAGTTGACAGATTTTTCTCTTTTTTTTCAGGAGTTGATAACCGGTGAAGAGGGTGGCAATAAAGCATTTCCCTTTGTGAAAATTATTAATTTCCCATCAGTGAGGATTGCTGTTACAGCGCTGAATTCCGTTTATCCATGGTATCCTGCCGATAATCCTCTTGGCGCCAGGGGCTCCATTACCTCCGGGCAGTTGCGAGCTTTGGGTCTTGACCATGTTCTTGCTTCACTGAAAGAGTGTTTTGTTATCGGCCTCTGCCATCACGCCTACAGGGTCTACGGTACAGATTCACTCATCGACCAGGCATTCGACTGGACGATGGAGTTGAAAAACCGTGAGGAATTTTTGTCAGCGATGAAGGCTATTAAGGCAAAACTGGTGTTGCACGGCCATTTTCACCGTTTCCAGTCCTATTCCGTGGATGGAATAACCTTTATCAATGGCGGGAGTTTTCGTTACTCTCCCCGGCGTTACAGTGAATTACTTATAGGAAAAGAGGGCAGTTTTGAACAACAGTTTATAACGCTACCCTGAACAACTCTTTACTTGATGTTGTTTTTCAGCATGTATTGCTGGATTCGAGTGGCGTGATCGCGGTCTTCCTGATTCAGTTGTTTAAAAATATTTGCAGAATAAGAGTTTGTGGGGCTGTCGAGGAATTGCTGGAAATGGGACTCGCCAGCCGCCATTTCCAGAGCATGCGCGGTTTTGAATGCTTCAGCTCTTGATGGTGGCGTAGCTGTATAGGTGGCGATCAGCGCTGTAATTTTTGTATTGGTATCAATAAGGGATTGCAGATCCTTGGCCAGCAGATTATCCGGAAAGAACTCTTTTTGCTGAGGCTCTTTTTTCTCCTGCTGAAACAGGGATGCGTGCCCCTGCTCCTCCATTGCCAGATCCCACCAGAAATCCTCATCTTCAGCAAAACAGTCATTAAAGAGCGTATAGAGTCTGGCAAGGTTCAATTCAAGGAGTATTGACTCGTCAAGATGTTTCTGAAGTTTTTCGGGCATGGTCAAATAATGTTGAATGTGCTGTTGCTTCTGTTCTATTACTCAAGCGCAAGAGGCTCTTGTCTCAGTTTTTGTTCCGGTATGAGGCATACTCCTGAAGACTTTTGACGCCGAACTCCTGATGGCGTATACAGTCAATAGCCTGTACAGATGCCTCAGCCGCTTCGATGGTGGTCACAAACGGAACGTTGCTCAATACTGATGCTGCTCCAATAGCCTCTTCGTCGTGCAGCGCTTTTTCGCCTCTCGGGGTGTTGATAACAAAGTTGATTTTGCCGTGCTTTATAATATCAAAGATGTTTGGGCGCCCCGGCTCCCCGACTTTAAAGACCTTTTTGCACTCTATACCGTTTTCTGTCAGAAATTCATGAGTGCCTGCTGTTGCGACAAGATCAAAGTCCATGCGGAAGAGCGCCTTTGCTATGGCAAGAATTCGCTGGTTTTTGTCCTGGTCATTGACGCTGATAAAGACGACACCGGAGAGGGGAAGTTGCATGTTTGCGGCCTGATATGCCTTTGCAAATGCTTCAGGAAACTCGTCGGCAAGGCTCATCGCCTCTCCGGTTGAGCGCATTTCCGGACCCAGATAGACACCTGATTTGGCAAATTTGGAGAAGGGGAAGACCGGCTCCTTGATGGCCAGGTGCTTCATACCCAGTTCATCGCAATCTTTCAGATCGTACTCTTTGCGCAGGTCGCTGAGTTTTTCGCCAAGCATCACTCGTGTCGCTATTTTAACGACCGGGATGGCGGTTGCCTTGCCCACAAAAGGTACCGTTCTGCTTGCTCTTGGATTGACCTCAATGACGTAGACGCTCTCATTCTGTACGGCGTATTGAACATTCATCAGCCCCACTACCTTCAAATTTTCGGCAAGAGTTTTGGTATAAGCCTTCATCGTGGCAATCACCGTCTGGTTTATATTATAATAGGGAAGAATAGAGGTTGAGTCACCGCTGTGTATGCCTGCGGCCTCCACATGCTGCATAATGCCGCTGATGACGCAGTCTGTGGTGTCGGCTATGGCATCAATGTCGAATTCCACAGCAGTTTCAAGAAAACGGTCAATCAGCAGAGGATATTTTTCGGTAATAAAGAGCGCCTGATCGATATACTCTTTCAGTGAATCGTCGCTGTAGACAATTTTCATGGCACGTCCACCAAGCACGTAACTTGGTCTGACCAGTGCCGGGTAGCCAATTCTGCGCGTTATCTCCTTCGCCTCTTCAAGGCTTATTGCTGTACCATAAGCTGGATGCGGGATGTCGAGCTGTTCGAGAAGGGCACCGAATTTCTTCCGGTCTTCAGCCAGATCAATTCCCTTTGATGAGGTGCCGAGGATGGTGACACCAGCCTCGTGCAGTTTGGTCGAGAGCTTGAGTGGTGTCTGACCTCCAAAACTGACAATAACACCAAGAGGCTTTTCGTGCTCTATGATGCGAATGGTGTCTTCAAAGGTGAGTGGTTCAAAGTAGAGCTTGTCGGCAATATCGTAGTCGGTCGAAACAGTTTCGGGGTTACAGTTGACCATGATGGTCTCATAGCCCGCCTCTTTCAGTGCAAAGACCGCCTGGACACAACAGTAGTCAAACTCAATGCCCTGGCCGATTCGATTGGGGCCGCCACCAAGAATAATTACCTTTTTTCGGTCAGATGAGACTGATTCGTTCTCCTCCTCATAAGTGGAGTAGTGGTAGGGTGTCTTGGCATCAAACTCTGCAGCGCAGGTATC
Source organism: uncultured Chlorobiaceae bacterium (assembly GCA_903994365.1). GTDB lineage: Bacteria > Bacteroidota > Chlorobiia > Chlorobiales > Chlorobiaceae > Chlorobium. The sequence goes on from CAJEXL010000007.1 coordinate 28,763, forward strand.
GACGGTTTTGAAGACAGACTCAATGCCGTAATGCTTCCTGAGAGCTCGTATGGAGGGCTCTGTGGTATTGAAAATATTGGCAAGCTGAAAATCGGAAAAACCGTTTTGCTTGGCTTGCAGCAGTCGGTCTGCAGGAAATTTATGGGTAAGGTCAATAACCTCCTGCGTCAGGTCGGAAGCTTGAATGGTCATGCAATCTCACTAGAATTTAAAAAGCTTCAGGATGGAGCATATAGAACTGTGCATCAAGGTAACGATTCACCCCTTGATATAAAAACAGGTGCATTATACAAAAATGCCCATGCTTCTCAAAGTTGCTGTTTGTTTGTCAACACTCTTCTTTCATAAAACAGTTATTCCCACAAAACGCAGCTTTACCACCGAGGATGTTGAGATACTCACGGTGTGATGGTGCCCCGGCACCCGGGTGAGTTCTTCTTGCCAATTTTGTCAAGAGGCTTGGTTTTGACCCCAAGCTGAATTGGGGCTAAGAGAGACCCATCGCAAGATTATCTGGTTACGGCTTGCTAAACTGAGCTATATAATCCAGATAGACTGCGAGCGCGAAAAGAGTGCTGTGGAGGCTGAGCGTGAGTCGATCAAACTCAAGCAGATTGAGTATATATAACCATATTGGTCAAGTCTATCCCGGTTTTATGTCAGGAGCAACTGATTATATTTGGAAGGTATATTTTTTGGATCTGAAACATTGCTGCGGGATATCGAAATAATAATGTCGGATAGTGATAGTAAATATGAATACAGATACGGAGAGACTGAAACTGATTTTAAGTACTTCAAATGAGGGGTATTGGGAGTGGAATCTGGCTACAGATCGGGTCTACCTGAGTCCATGGTTTTGCGAATTTACCGGTTACTCTTCGGATACTACGGAATTCGACACCGCATTTATGAAAATGATTATTCATCCCGATGATCATCATAAATTTTTCCTGACGACACAAGATTTTTTTCAGGATAAAAAAGAGATGTCGATCATCACCTGCAGGATGATCTCGAAGAATGGTACGATTCGTTGGATAGAAAGTAGATGTAATATTGTAGAACATGAAAAAGGCGGCAACGTTATTCGTATGGTTGGTACTGTTGTTGATATCACTGACCGAAAGCAGGGGGAGGATGAACTTCTCAAGTTGAACCGTGCACTTCTGGCGATCAGCAATTGCAATCAGGCACTTCTTCATGCTGATAATGAAATGGAATTATTGCGTGATATTTGCAGCATTGTTGTTGAGGTCGGTGGATATCGTATGGCGTGGGTTGGTTATGCTGAAAATGATACTGAAAAAAGTGTCCGCCCGGTTGCTCAAGCCGGTTTCGAGGATGGTTATCTCGAAATGCTTATGATCTCCTGGGCAGATATTGGACGTTGGCGAAGTCCAGCAGGACGTGCAATTCGTACTGGCAAGCCATGCTCTAGCAAAAACATCTTATTAGACCCGGAATTTGAGTTGTGGTGTCATGAGGCAAAAAAGCGAGGTTATGCTTCCGCTCAGAGTTTGCCGCTGAAAGCTGACGACAAGGTGTTTGGAGTATTATCTATTTATTCTCCTGTTTTGGATGCCTTCAATGCCGAGGAGACGAAACTTCTTGCGAATCTGGCTGATACTCTGGCGTATGGTATTGCGATGTTACGAAATCGTAATGCACGGGAACTTGCTGAAGATGAGCAGCGTCAAAGTGAGGCTCGTTATCGGAGTTTGTTTCAGAACAAAAAAACTGTGATGCTGATCATTGATCCGAAGGATGGTATGATTATTGATGCCAATCCAGCAGCAGAAACATTCTATGGCTGGGAGCAGGCAGAACTTTGCCAGATGAAAATCAGTCAGATCAACATGTTGACGGAGCAAGAGATAAAATCAGAAATGGAGCTGGCCCTCCACGAAAAACAAAATTGTTTTACCTTTCGCCATTGCCTGGCTGATGGTTCAGCCCGCGATGTCGAAGTTTTCAGCGCTCCTATTACACTCGCAGGGAGATCTCTGCTTTATTCCATTATTAATGATATTACTGAGCGTAAGGAGTTTCAGGAGGCGCTTCTTGCGGGTAATAAAGGGATTCGTCTTATTATGGCGGCTACCAATACAGGAATATGGGAGATTGAGCCCAGCGGAAATACCAATATTTGGTCAGATGAATTATGGCGGCTCTATGGACTCGAACCGCATAGTTGTGAACCTTCACTTGAAAACTGGCTAAACACCATTATTCCCGAAGATAGGGCGAAGGTTGAGCAAGCCGTCAGAGAAGCAGTACAAACAGGTGTTGAATTCAACAGTATATGGCGAACTCGTGATGCTGATGGAAACGTCCGTTGGTTGATGTCCAAAGGGAATTCGGTTAAAGATTCCGAAGGCAAGGTGTCTCTTTATTTAGGAATAGTTCTTGATATTACTGAGCGAACAAGGGAGGAAGAGAAAAAACAGAAATTAGAATCACATCTGCGTAAATCACAGCGTATTGAAACTATTGGAATCCTTGCTGGCGGTATTGCGCATGATCTTAACAACATCCTGACTCCTATTCTTGGCTATGCTGAACTTGGGATGTTAGAGCTGGCAGTAGAAGAAACACAATATGAATATTTCAGTGAAATCGGTCAGGCCGTTATGCGTGCCCAGAGCCTTGTTTCACAAATTCTTCTCTTCAGCAGGGCTCAGGAGGGTACGCCGACTATCGTCAGTGTTGAAGCTGTTCTTGCTGAAGCGCTGAAGCTTCTCCGTCCCTCAATACCAGCTACGATCACGATTGAACAGCATATCGACAAGAGTTGCAGGAACATTCTCGCCGATTCATCACAAATTCATCAGGTGATTGTCAATCTTTGCACCAATGCATTTCAGGCAATGGAAGAATTTGGGGAATTGCTGACAATTGAGCTCAAAGAGGTTACTCCTCGTACTGACCTCCAAAAACAGCATCTTGATCTTCAGGGAGAAACCTATTTACAGATGAATATTTCAGATAGCGGAACAGGGATGGATGATGCTACCATGGAACGTATATTTGAGCCTTTTTTTACTACAAAATCGGTTAATAAAGGGACTGGGCTTGGACTTTCCGTTGTTCATAGCATAATCTCAAATTTAAAGGGGAAGATTTGCGTTGAGACACAGTTGGGAAAAGGAAGCACATTCCGCGTGTATCTTCCGGTCGTTAATGATCAGATTGTAACAACCACGATTAAAGAGATTTCGGGGAAGGGATCCGGGTGCATACTCTTGGTTGATGACGATCCAGCTTTGCTCCGAGTGATGACGAAAATGATTATCAAAATTGGTTTTACAGTACAGGCGCTAACCTCTCCGCTGCAGGCAGTAGAACTGTTCACGCAGAATCCTGCAAAATTTGACCTTCTCATTACCGACCTGACTATGCCTGAAATGACCGGAATCGAGCTTGCCGAAGAATTGCACAAAACCGAAGCCAAGATACCGGTTATCCTGATGACTGGTTATGGAAAGGATATTGATCCCGCGATGATTGGCCATTGTTATGGCATAAGCCAATTTCTGAAAAAGCCAGTGAAGCTGACAGATATGGTTGTAGCTATAAATGAGTTGTTGCCCGGCAACCATGCCGCATCGAATTCGGCATCTTAGTTTTTTTGCTCACACCGTTGCTCTTTCTTGCCTGGGATCAGGCAGTGAGGGACAACGATGTGATAACGGATTCGACTTTGGCGGATACTCTTATGGATCTGACGGCTGTACGGCTGTATCGGATTGACTTCGATAAAGATACGCTGATGAGAGGGAAGTACTAATTTTTTTTATATTGCATTATCAATAAAATTCACTCTGAATCGGGTGGTGTACTTTATGCTCCTAAATTTTCACTCATGGTTGTAAGCAATCCACAAGCGCCTGTAACTGGCAGGGTGATCGTTGCAGAGGATGACTTGCCTATTCGTAACTGTATAGTGAAATATCTGACGTTTATTGGATATGAGGTGACGGGAGTTGGTTCAGCGTTGGAGTTCTATCAGAATCTTGCAATATACTCTTATCAGGTTGCAATTCTCGATATCGGCTTGCCTGACCAGAGTGGAATTGCACTCTGCGAATACTTACGAAACAATACGGATTTGCGGATTATCATGTTAACCGGACATGCAACGATTGAAGACAAACTTGCTAGCTACAACTCCGGAGCCGATATATACCTTGTGAAACCGGTCGATTTCCGGGAGCTTTCAGCTTCAATCAGTAATCTTTTAAGACGGTGTGACATCGTTCAGCAAGCTCCTCAGCAGCAACTACTGGCAAGTGAAGGCAAATTTGTATCGGTAAAGAATAAAAGGCCGTGGCTGCTTGATCGTGTCGAGTGGTCTCTTTATAATCCGGATGACAAGATGATCAAGCTCACCTCAAAAGAGTTTGAATTTATGAATTGTTTTATTTCGAATAGCCATAAAAATATTACCCGTAAGGAGATAATGAGTATTCTCGATTATGAGTATAACGAATACGGCAAGCGAGCACTTGAGTCATTGGTTCACCGCCTGCGCCAGAAAATAGACCTTGATGGTTTGTCTCCTATAAAAACTGTGTTTGGTGTAGGGTTCAACTTTGCAGAAGAGCTTCTCGCCAAGTAAGTCAGTATGACAAAGCCGTTTGAAATATCCAGAGAACTTGTCTGGATATCGTATCAGCGGGCAGGCTACCCCGCTGATCTGTTCTGCACGCGTATCCACCGGTTAGTTCGGTGTGTTGCTACTTTGTTCTTTTGACATAATTGCTACTGTTTTATGGCTTTATCGACTTTTTTTATAAAGATATACTCCTGTTTTCACCATTATCCGACCCAATACTCATATCCTTGCAGTGTGCCTTCAAATGGATATCCTAGCCCATTTCGGCTTGATAAATAGGAGTAAAAACCACTAATTTTATCGCAATATTCGCCACCATTATGCTTTTGTGCTGGTATCTCCTGACTGACGCTCTTTAGATCTTCAAAGTTGGACGAAAATCCCCGGTACAGGATGAAATTTGCTACACTGTCACGAAGACTGGCATCAGATTTGAGCTTTTCAGTGATTACCTTTTTTGCAAGATCATTTGACATAATAAAATATCCTCCACACTTTGTTCGGATATTGCAACGTAAGGAGATCAAACGTTGGTACTGGTATTGATTCAGAAAACATTTACTCCCATTGATCCGAAATGGAGGAAAAAATTATCTTTGCAATCTGTGACACCTTTATTTTTATAGGGCTGCTGACTTAATTCCGTCACAAAAATAATAATACGTTGAAGTCGATTCATGCACAACCTGCAAATTCCTGCAAATTCCTGCAAATCCATTCTTAAAAAATACGTAGTCGTTTGGTGATCGCTGATAATTGCTGTTTACGGTAGTTAACAATCTTCATAGTCAGTACCGATTGTGTGTATTGCAAGTTAAGCAACAGCGCAGAACACTGTGAGAAAAAGGGTGTATCGCCCTATGTCAATAGCGCCTCAATCGACGAGATAAGAGACGGGACATTCAAGAGCTGTGAAGTCAAGTGTTCCGAAAAAAAGTGTGACACCTAAGCAGCTAAGTATCTTCGAGGTGAATAGATAAACGGGTATGAATGATCAGTTGATCAGTAACTTTGATGGTTCGTTCTTTCTCAGGGTTTCGACAGTTTTGGGGTAATTGGCTATGTAAGGATAGATGGCTCTTTTTTCATGTTATTTGCTTCATTTTTTGTCAAGATAGCACCTGCATATCAGTTACTCATATATCATAAAACGCAATGTTGGGAGTTAACACTCTTCTTTTTTTGCCCTCTCGAAATTGGGTAAGGATTTTTTTACATTACCCTCCTGTTCGTGTACTTTCTGGTTTGCAAAAAGGTGTAATCAACATGTATGCATAAAAAGATTTTTGACTCTATTGACGAAGCTCTTGAAGATATCCGTCAAGGGAAGCTTGTTATGGTGATTGATGACGAGGATCGTGAAGATGAGGGTGATTTTATTGGAGCTGCAGACCGGGTCACAACAGAGATGATAAATTTTATCACCAGGGAGGCGAGAGGTCTTCTTTGTGTGGCGGTAACGATGGCCAGGGCGAAAGAGTTGCAGCTTGATCCGATGGTGCAGAGGAATACCTCACAGCATGAGACCAATTTTACGGTATCGGTTGATGCGATAGCCGAGGGTGTTACTACGGGGATCTCTGTTTATGACCGTACCATGACGATCAAGATGCTTGGTGACCTCTCAACGCAGGCGGATGATTTCTCTCGTCCGGGCCATATTTTCCCTCTCAGGGCTATGGATGGTGGCGTTCTCAGGCGTGTAGGACATACTGAAGCAGCCGTTGATCTTGCCCGGCTTGCTGGATGTACCCCGGTTGGATTGCTCTGTGAAATTCTCAATGATGATGGAAGTATGGCCCGGCTTCCTGAACTGATCAAGCTCAAGGCGAAATTTGGGCTGAAGCTTATTACGATCAAAGAGCTTGTTGCCTACCAGATGAAGCGCAACAAGCTTGTGCAACGGGCGGTTGAATCAAGACTTCCCACGGCTTATGGGGAGTTCAGGCTTATAGCCTACGAATCATTCACCGACCAGCATAACCATATCGCCTTCGTGAAAGGGGATGTGACTACGGATGAACCGGTGCTTGTCAGAGTTCACTCGCAGTGTGCTACTGGTGATACGTTTGCATCGCTGCGTTGCGATTGTGGCAACCAGCTTGCCTCAGCTCTCACCATGATAGAGAAAGAGGGTCGAGGCGTGTTAATCTATCTCATGCAGGAGGGGCGTGGCATCGGTCTGATCAACAAACTGAAAGCCTATAATCTTCAGGATGAGGGGTTCGATACGGTTGAGGCCAATGAAAAGCTTGGATTCAAAGCCGATCTTCGCGACTACGGCATTGGTGCCCAGATTCTCAAAGATCTTGGGGTAAAAAAAATGAGGCTTTTGACTAATAATCCGAAGAAAGTGGTTGGGCTTGAGGGGTATGGCCTCGAAATTGTTGAGAGGCTCTCACTCGAAATTGCTCCCAATCCGATGAACAAGAGTTATCTCGATACAAAACGCGACAAGCTTGGCCATATGATCGGCTGCTCTTGTGGCACCGCAAGCCATTCTATTGAAAGTACAATTTCAAACTTGTAAACTTCCGTCAGGAAAAGGGCTGAAAGACGATGGATACCGACATTCTTCAGAGGCAGGATAAAGAGATCTTTGAGGCAATTGCCAATGAGACGAGGCGTCAGACCGAAACACTTGAGCTTATTGCTTCGGAAAATTTCACCAGCCGTGCAGTCATGCAGGCCTGCGGGTCGGTGATGACCAACAAATATGCCGAGGGCTATCCCGGAAAGCGCTATTATGGCGGTTGTGAATGCGTTGATGTGGCTGAAAACCTTGCTCGTGACAGGGCAAAACAGCTCTTCGGTTGCGACTACGTTAATGTTCAGCCACACTCCGGTTCAAGTGCCAATATGGCAGTGCTCTTTGCCGTTTTAAAGCCTGGAGACACCATCATGGGTCTTGATCTCTCCCATGGAGGGCATCTGACTCATGGCAGCTCCGTTAATTTTTCCGGTCAGATGTTTGATGCACACTCTTACGGTGTTGATCCCAAGAGCGGCTGTATTGACATGAACAAGGTTGAGGAGCTTGCCCTGCAAGTTCGTCCGAAACTGATTATCTGCGGTGCAAGTGCCTATTCACAGGGGTTTGACGTAAAGGCATTCAGGGTGATTGCTGACAAGGTTGGTGCGTTTTTGATGGCTGATATCGCTCATCCAGCGGGGTTGATTGCTGCCGGTTTTCTGGGTAATCCTATTCCGCATTGCCATTTTGTTACCACCACAACCCACAAGACCCTTCGCGGGCCAAGGGGTGGCATGATTATGATGGGCTCCGATTTTGAGAACCCCATGGGTATTACCATCAAAACCAAAAGTGGTTCCCGCCTTAAAATGATGTCGGAGGTGATGGATGCCGAGGTTATGCCTGGCATTCAGGGAGGCCCACTGATGCACATCATTGCCGGAAAGGCTGTGGCGTTTGGAGAAGCATTGCAGCCATCATTCAGGGAGTACGCTGGCCAGGTTATCAAAAATGCGGCGGTTATGGCTGAGAGATTTATAGAGCTTGATTACAATATTGTTAGTGGTGGCACGAAAAACCATCTTATGCTTCTTGATTTACGTAACAAAAATATTACAGGCAAGGTGGCCGAAAATCTTCTGCACGGTGCAGGGATTACGGTGAACAAGAACATGGTGCCTTTTGATGACAAATCTCCTTTTGTCACCAGCGGTATTCGTATTGGAACTCCTGCCATGACGACAAGAGGCATGAAAGAGAGTGAGAGTAGAACGATTGCAGAGTTGATTGACAGGGTGATCTCCTCTGCGGAAAAGCCGGATAGTGATAACATCTGCCAGGCTGTAAGGGAGGAGATACGGGTGCTCTGCATGAATAATCCTGTCGAAGGATACAGCGTGTAACCGAGATATCTGGTTGTTTACTCATCTCCCTGCCCTGTTTTTGGCAGGGAGAGGGCTAACTCTTTTCCAGAATGGTCACGATCATCTTTTTAAGCTCCAGGCTGGTTGCCCTGATTTTTTTGTCAAGGATGATTTTTTCCCGTGAAAGCTCAATTTCCCGCTCCGTATCGTTCTCTACTCTTATCTGTTCAGTCAGTATATTTTTCTGGATGAGTAATGGTTCCAGAATAAGGTTTTTGAACGCATCAAGGAACATGGCAAGGCAGCGCTTGGCATTATCGGCGTGGACATCGGACTGCTCAAGCCATTTATGACTGACAGGCGGGTCAATTAACAGGCCAGAGGCAAGATCCCTTGATTCAGGATTACTGAACGAACTTATTTCGGATGCAATGTCGATTCGTTCTTCAGGATGCTCTGCAATATTGCGGTAGCGATTGATCAGGTGAGTGAATATGGCCTGTGCTTCCGGGTGTGGCAGTTCAAGCATCTCTTCGTGTGATGCCGCAAATTCCAGCACGGCATTGCCATAGCTGGTACTTTCAAGCAGCGCTTTCAGAAATGTTTTTTCCAGTACAGAGAGATTTGGGGCAGCTTTGCGCACTGCTTGAACTTCCTGACGGCTTTCGAACGACACCCTTTTTTTTTCGGTTGCATCCTCCTCTTTTTCGAGCAACTCCTGGAGAGCTTGCAGAGTGAGAGAGAGTTTTTTAGATAACTCCTGAAGATAGAGTTCGCGACGGATTCGGTCAGGGATCAGCGCAATGGTGTGCGCCATCGCCCGTATCGCTCTCGATTTCAGATCAGGTTGTGCAAAATCTCCCGATTCCATGAAAAAGCGGAGTTGAAAGTCCTGAAACGAGAGCATGTTTTTTTCGGCAAATTCGAAAAAATTCTCTCGTCCTTCACGGCGAACAAAACTATCCGGATCGTCACCTTCTGGTAAAATAATCACATAGGGAGTGACATTTTCAGACAGAAGCATATCGATACCGCTTATCATTGATTTTTGGCCAGCACGATCAGCGTCATACATGAACAATACCCGTTTGGTATAGTGGTGCAGAACCTTTGCCTGATAGCGTGTCAGTGATGTGCCGCATGATGCTACAGCATTGGTCATGCCTGCCTGGTGAAGAGCAAGAACATCCATATACCCTTCAACAAGGATGGCTGTTTCAAGCCGTCTGATCTCATTTTTGGCAGCGTGAAGTCCATAAAGCAGTTTTGATTTTTCAAAAATCTTGCTCTCTGATGAATTCAGGTATTTCGGTGTTTGAGCATCGGTTTGTAATGTTCGACCTCCAAAGCCCACCACCTGGCCGCCAACGGAAAAAATGGGGAAGATTACCCTGTTACGGAAGGTATCGTAGCAGGAGTTTTTTTGTTTATTGGCGGTTATCAGTCCGAGGTCAACCAGACGCTCCTGTGCAATCCCTGCCCGTTTTGCCTCCGTAAAGAGATAATCCCATCCTTCCGGCGCATAGCCAATGCCAAATGTCTGGATGATTTTTTCAGAAAGGGCTCGTTCGGAGGCGAGATAGGTTAGCCCTCTTTTACCCGCTTCGCGTTCCAGAGTGTCGTGATAAAGTCTGGCTGCCCAGCGGAGTATCTCGGTCAGGCTCTCTTCATGCGCCGATTGAGGAGCTTTTTTTTTGGTAAACTGGCTGATATCAATACCTGTTCGCTTTGCAACCAGCTCAAGCGCTTCGAGAAAGGGAAGCTTTTCCATCTCCATGACAAATGAAAAAACATTTCCACCTTTCCCGGTTGAGAAACACTTGTAGAGTTGCTTGTCGGGCGATACGATAAATGAAGGAGTCTTCTCCGCAGTAAAGGGGGAGAGCGCCTTATAGTTGCGACCAGATGGCTGGAGGGCAACATAATCCGAGATAATATCGACAATGTCTGCGGCTTGCCGGATTTCATCAATGGTTGCAGGAGGGATTATCTGTCTTCCCTTTGTTGTGATATTGCTGGCACCAAACATGACTCTTTTTTCTTTCGTTACAACGATTGGAGCAATTACTGTTGAAAAATAACAACCCTATTTACTAAATTAATAAGCTGATAGTATCGCTGTTATTGCTTTGTCATGCGTTACCCTCTTTTTTGAGGTGTTGAGAGCTTGCCTGTATTCGCTTCATTTCGTTTACAGGCAGAGGATCGCGGTGATTTTCAATGATTGCAGGCACAGTATAGCAAATTACAGTGTGGTTCATAACGCTTCGCTGTTCAGCGATAATCTAAATCATCGAGAAGTCTATGAAACAGAGTTATTTTACTGCTCTTCTTATTGTCGTTACCTACGCAGTTTCTCTTGGCTTTTATGTGTGGATGGGCACGACCGCCCCGGAGTCGATCTTTTATGCCGTGTGGAAAGGTGGACCTGTGGTATCGGTTCTGATGGCGCTTATTCTTATGGTTATCGCCTATACGGTAGAGCGGATTATTGCATTGAACAAGGCCGCAGGCAAGGGAAATATTCCGGAGTTTGTGAAAAACCTCAAGCAGGATATTGAAAACGGTGCTATAGACAAGGCTATTGCGCAGTGTGATGCCCATCAAAGTTCGCTTGCCGCCGTGCTTCGTGCCGTGCTTGATCGTTACAAAAAACTTTCCGAGTTTAATGTGACCGATCGTGAGAAGAAGATCAGTGAGATGGAGAAGGCTGTTGAGGAGGCTACCATCATGGAGATGCCACTGCTTGAGAATAATCTGGTGGCTATATCTACTATTGCCTCAATTTCCACCATGGTTGGACTTCTTGGAACAACCCTCGGCATGATTCGTGCATTTGCTGCAATGGCGACAAGTGGCGCCCCGGATGCAGTGCAACTCTCGCTTGGTATTTCGGAAGCGCTTTTCAATACAGCCCTCGGTATTTTTGGGGGTATTATCGGCATTGTTGCCTATAACGTTTTCACCAGCAGGGTTGACCGGTTCACCTATATGATTGATGAAGCAGCCTTCTATATCATCCACACTCTTGGAACCGGTAAATCTGATTGCTGATGTCGAGAATAAAGGCTAAGCGGGTTGGTTTCAGGATAGATATGACCCCAATGGTAGATGTGGCATTTCTTCTCCTGACATTTTTTATGCTTACCACAAAGTTTCGTCCTCCTGAAATGGTAAGGATTGATTTGCCATCATCTCATTCGCAGCTCAAATTGCCTGAATCGGATGTTTTGACCGTGACGGTTGGTGGCGACAACACCTTTATGATGGGAGTCTCTTCGCAGCAGTCACGGGAAAAAATTTTCAACAGTGTGGTAAAGGTTAAACTTCAGTCAGCAGGTCTCTCCTCAACTGCAGTTGCTGACTCCCTGAAGCATTTCAAACTTGCCGAAAATTTTCGGGTTGATCAGGAGGAGCTGGACAAGTTTGTGGTGATGGCCCGTTTTGCAAACCAGAAGTTGCGACCAGTGATCAAGGCGGATGCCGATGCCAGCTTTGAAGCGGTGAACAAGGTTATCAAAGTCTATAAAAAAGCAAACCTGCTCACCTTTAATCTCGTTACCGTTCTTGAGAAGGAGGTGCGCTGATGGGGATTGTTGATTCGCCAAGCAGACGGGGTGGTAAAAAAAAGGGAAGAAAGCGATCGAAACGGATCGGTTTTCATCTCGACATGACGCCAATGGTCGATGTAGCGTTCCTTTTGCTGACCTTTTTTATGCTGACCACCACCTTCTCAAAATCCAATACCATGGAGATCAATACTCCCCCGGAAAAAATGGAGGTGAAGGTTGTGGAGAGCAATGTTCTGACCTTGAGGATTGCGGATGACTCTATGGCCTATTGCTCTCTTGGAGGCGCAGCGCCAAGAAGAGTTCCCCTGTACGACTCTGGAGATACCCCTCAGTCGGCATTGAGCGGTGAGCTTCGTCAGCTTTTAAAGCAGCAGGATGCTTCGAACAGGAAGCTGGTTATTGTTGTTAAAATCAGCGAAAAAGCCAGGTATCGTCATCTCGTTGATATTATTGATGAGCTGAACCTTATGAAGATTGAACGGTTCACTCTTGATGATTATACTGAGCAGGATGCACTCGAAATTAAAAGAGCTATTTAAGGCTGGAATCAGCGAAGGAGTCTTTTCAGGTGTCGTCAAAACTGGAAGAACTACATAAGAGAGTAGTGAAGAAAAAATCCATATCATGGCCTTTGGGTGATGAGTTTCTGGATACTGATCGTTTACGGCAATTGCCTTATGGTAATCTTGTCCTCCGCCGACAGGCGCATCTTTTTCTCACTTACGGCGTTATTACTGCTATTGTCTTTCTTGGGCTTTTCTGGCTGGTTGCAGCCAACTGGAACTCGATAACGCTCTTGACAGGGCTGTTCAGGAAAGATGAGCCGAATATCGTCTGTTATGAAGTTGTGACCAATGTGACGCAGCTTCCACCGCCGCCACCACTTGATTTGCCAGAGCCAGTACCAGTAAAACCATCAGCTCCTTTATCTCCTTCAGCTCCTGCAGCCTCATCAGCGCCTGTTCCGGCAAGTGTTGGTAAAGTCAAACAGGTTACCCAGGAGGAGGCACCAGTTCAGCAGACGATTGCAACGCAGAAAGAGCTGCGGGAGGCAACACAGACTCAGGTTACCCAGACTCCTGCCGCAAATTCAGGAGGTGGAGTTGCTGGTTCTGGTGATGAGGTGCCAATGTTTGTGGCCTGTGAAAAAATGCCGGGCTTTCTTGAGCAGAAAAAACCGCTTTACCCTGAGATGGCAAGAATTGCCGGCATTACAGGCAAGGTATTTGTCAGCGTGCTCATTGGAGAAAATGGTCGTCCTATCAAGGCAAAGGTGATGAAACGGATTCCTGCCGATTGTGAAGTGTTTGATGCCGTTGCACTAAAGTCGGTGATGGAGTCACGATACTACCCGGGGATTCAGAACGGCAGCCCCATCAAAGTGTGGTTTACCATCCCTATCCGGTTCCAGATCGATTAACCCGGCTCTTGTTTCTCTCTCTTTGGCCGGTAGAGTACAGCGAAGACAATCCAGAGGTATGAGCCAATCAGAGTGACCGGGCTGACAAAAAGAGCAAAAACTCCGTTAACAGCTCGTTCGAGGTACATGCCCCAGTAGCTTAGTGCGATAACAAGCACCCCCAGCGCAATCATGATATAATTGACTGGCTCGAGGGGCATTGCTTTTTCAGCAGTTTTTTTCGGCTGTTTCTTCGGTAAGGATTTCATCAAGTGTTGTGATACAGTGTTGAGCCTCTTCGCGGCTGATGGTCAGGGGAGGAAGAAGCCGGATAACGTTGACGCTGGTGGCGTTGACAAGGACATGCTTCTGCAGCGCCTTGCCCGCATAATATTTGGCCTCTTTGTCGACCGTAATGCCAATCATCAGGCCATATTGACGAATGTCGACAATCTGTGGATGTTTTGCTGCCAGCTTCCGCATCTCGTCATAGATGTAGTTGCCAACTGTTTCAGCGTTTTCCATCAGGTTGTCTTCGTGGATGGCATTGATCATGGCAAGACCTGCCGCACACGCCACAGGGTTGCCGCCAAAGGTGGTGCCATGGCTGCCATAGCTTAGAACGTCGGCCACTTTTTCACTGCCGATAACGGCGGACAAGGGGAGACCGCCGCCAAGTGGTTTGGCAAGGCAGACCAGATCGGGCTCGGCATTCACCTGCGTATAGCTGAAAAATGTTCCGGTTCTTCCGCAACCAGCCTGAATGTCATCAGCAACAATCAGAAAGTTGTATTGCTCACGAAGCTCTTTTAACCGGTCAATAAATGGTTGTGAAATCCGGTGAATGCCACCCTCTCCCTGTACCACTTCAATAAATACAGCGGCAGTGTTGTCGGAAACCTTCTCTTCAAGATCGCAGATATGATTGAAGTTTATCATACCGGTTCCCGCCAGGAGCGGCTCAAAGCCGTTAACATATTGTGGTTTTGCCGTCAGCGACATGGCTCCATAAGTGCGGCCATGAAAGCAGTTGCTCAGCGAGAGCACCTCTTTTTTCTCGGGATTGCCAAACCGGCCAGCCCATTTTCTTGACATTTTGATGGCGGCTTCTATGGCTTCCGTGCCGCTGTTGGCAAAGAAGACTTTGGAGAGTCCGGAGAGCGTAAGCAGCTTTTCAGCCAGCTCAAACTGCGGTCGCATCATGAAGAGGTTGGATGCGTGGATCAGTTTTGTCGCCTGTGCGCTTATGGCAGTGGCAAGCCGCTTGTCGCCATAGCCGAGCGCATTGACGCCAATGCCCGCAATCATGTCGAGATATCGGGTGCCGTCATCACTGACGAGCCAGACCCCTTCGCCATGCGTAATGGCAAGAGGAAGCCGTGCATAATTATGAAAAAAAAGTTGCTGTTCACTCTCCATGGTGACGGGTAGTGGTGTCATGGTATGCTCTAACCGTTAAATATTATTGAGTTATAATGATTGCGACTCTCGCAGCGCCATTGAGAAGCGAACAACCCGCCATATCCCGTAGGCGCCAGTCAGCATGGCATACTGCCTGATATCATCTCTTGCTGCGGCCGGGGCCGTATCAGGGGAAAAAAGAAGATACAGCGCAATGCCGACAAACATCAGGCCGGGTAACAAGCCGGTAAGCAGTGATGCGGAGCTTCTTTTTAACATTTTTTATCGGAATAAAATCTCCACTCCCGGTTGACAATCAGTCTCGCCCCATAACTGAAGGTGAAATATGACCATCCCCATTGCATCAGCACAAAAACCCGATGACGGAAGCTTGTCAGAAAATAGATATGTACCAGCAACCAGGTAAACCAGGCAAAAATACCGTCAAATTTTATGTTGCCAAACTCAACGATTGCCTTGTTTTTGCCGATGGTGGCCATCTGGCCTTTATCCCGATACCTGAACACTTTTCTTGCTTTCGATTTGAGATCGAGCAGAATATTTTTTCCAATGGCTCTTCCCTGCTGCAACGCTACGGGAGCAAGCCCCGGCAAAGGCTTGCCGTTTTTCGACACAAAGTGAGCAAGGTCTCCGCCTGTAAATATCTCAGGATGACCAGGAATGCTGAGATCTTCGCTGACAATGATTCGTCCGATTTGGTCAGTCTCCACGCCATCCATGTCTTTACCAATTCCGACGGCGGTAATACCGGCTGCCCACAGTACTGTTGCCGCCTCAATGCGCTCATTGCCTATTTGTACCCCGTCGGCATCAACGTTGCTGACCATGCTGCTTGTCCAGACCTGTACACCAAGCTTTTCAAGTGATCGTGTAGCCTTGCTTGCAAGATCTGGAGAAAAAGAGCCGAGGATGCGTGGAGCAGCTTCAACGATAAAGATGCGGGTCAGTTTTGGGTCAATATGCCGGTAAAATTTTGAGAGTGTATAGCGACTCATCTCTCCAATTGATCCGGCCAGTTCCACACCGGTCGGGCCACCACCGACAATGACAAAGGTGAGCAGTTTTTTCCGCTCAACAAAATCTGTTGTTCGCTCAGCCCGCTCATAGGCCTCCATCACCCGACGGCGAATCTCTTTTGCCTGGGCAAGGGTTTTAAGGCCGGGAGCAAACTCCTCCCATTCATTGTGACCAAAATAGTGATGCTGAACGCCGCAAGCCAGAATAAGGTAGTCGTAGGGTATGGTGTCGAAATCAGTGATAACTGTTTTATTCTCAACATCAACTCGCTCAACCACCCCCTTGAAGACCGTGATATTGCTATAGTTTGCCAGCATATTCCGCAGAGGAGCCGCAATATCGCCTTCACCAAGCGCAGCCATCGCAACCTGATAGAGCAGTGGCTGAAAGAGGTGGTAGTTCTTCCTGTCAATGAGAGTAATCTCAATATCTGGTTTGTTGCCAAGAACTCTGGCGGCATTAAGCCCTGCAAATCCACCGCCAACAATTACAACCCTCTTTTTCATCTTTAGTGCTACCTTTTGTTAAGATACAACTTGAAATATTTTTACGCCGATTCAGGCATTATGTGGACTAAAGTATAAAAAAGAGGGAATTCTCCGAACCTTTCCATGATTTAGTGTTCAAATCAGGTGAGATGCTCAATGGTTGCCGCGTGTTTTGGAAACTTGTTCAGCAACTCATTTTTGTTGGCAAAAGCAAAGTCCCTGAAATCAAAGCCAGGCGCTACGACGCAGCTCACGAGGGTATAGCTCTCGGGCTTCGGCTCTTCGCAACAGGCACCGAACCAGCTTTCAGCGGGGGCGGTTTCCTGGAGCACCTGCCCTTTATGCGGCTCTATTCCGAGGGTAAAACTGGAAGGCTCGCCAGTTTCTGGAAAAACATGTACCGTCAGAGGAGTGCCTGCATGGTAAAGCCAGAGTTCATCTGAATGAATCCTGTGCAGTTTTGAACAGTCATTGCCTCTGAGCAGGTAGTAGATTGAGGTTGCCCAGGAGCGAGCCCCTTTGAAATTGCTGTTCTCATCAAAGGGGTACGACCCGACACTCCGCCAAATTTCACGGTAAAAGCCGCCTTCAGGATGCGGCACAAGCCGGAGACTCTCTATCCAGAATTCAGCTTTTTGCATGGAGCTTTTCACGGATTCTTCCGGTTTTCTGGCGGGACGCTTCGGCAAGTTTTTGGCGGAATTCAAGCAGGGCCGCCATGAGCGCTTCATCCGAAAGAGCAAGAATCTGCACCGCAAGCAGTGCGGCGTTGCGGGCATTGTCGATTCCGACGGTGGCTACCGGAATACCCGCAGGCATCTGCACGATAGAGTAGAGCGAGTCCTGCCCGTTGAGTTTTTTGCTGAAAATCGGCACTCCGATAACCGGCAGTACTGTCATGGCAGCCGTTACGCCGGGAAGGTGTGCAGCTCCGCCAGCTCCGGCAATAATTACCTTCAGGCCGCGTTCAATGGCCGAAGAGGCATACTGTTCAAGGTCTTGCGGAGTGCGGTGTGCTGAAATAACTGATATTTCAGAGACGAGGTTAAATTCATCAAGGAGTTCTGATGCCTCTTTCATGATGTCAAAATCAGAGTCAGAACCCATCAGGATGCCGACTACCGGTCTGTTATTATCTTTTTTCTGCTTCATATAAGGGCACTTTCTGATTAATTGTTTGTGAACGGCTTGAAAATTAATAGCACAGGGCGTGACACTCTGGAAACAATGAGTTAACGCAGGGTGTTGGCTAATGATTTATGAAATTCCCGAGTTTTATGTATTTTTACGAGAACCAATTTAAACAAATAATCCTTGCAGAGGAAAGATAACAATGGCAACCAATCTCGCAGTAAAATACAGCAATCCCGGTCCCCGTTATACCAGTTATCCGACTATTCCCTCATGGAGCACCGATGGTGTTACCCAGGAGCAGTGGAAAGAGGCAATGGTCAAAGGTTTCAACGACAGTAACGAGACCACCGGAATCAGCCTGTACATTCATATTCCCTACTGTGAGAACCATTGTTATTTTTGTGGCTGTAATGCTCACCGCACTCAGGATCACTCCTACGAAACACCCTATATTGAAGCGTTGCTCAAAGAGTGGCAGATGTACACCGATGTTTTTCCCGGCAGGCTCAATGTGAAGGAGCTGCATATCGGAGGTGGAACACCAACTTTTTTCAGCCCTGAAAACCTGATTCGCCTTATTGATGGTATTTGCAAAAATGTCAACAAGATGGACAATTATATGTTCAGCTTTGAGACCAATCCCAAGTCAACATCAAAGGAGCACCTTGAAGCGCTCTACAGTGTCGGTTTCCGCCGCATGAGTTTTGGTATTCAGGATTTTGATCCGGTTGTACAGCAGGAGATCAACCGTCTTCAGTCTTTTGAGCTGGTCAAGGAGAAGATCGATCTTGCCCGTGAAATCGGCTTTACCTCAATCAATTTTGACCTTGTCTATGGTTTGCCAAAGCAGACGATGGCCACCATTACCGATACCATTCAAAAGGTTATGGTGTTGAAGCCTGATCGTCTCGCCTTTTATGCTTATGGCCATAACCCGCACATGTACGAAGGGCAGAGAAAGTTCAAGGAGGAGGATCTGCCGGTTGGCGATGCCAAACAGGAGCTTTACGATAAAGGCAGCGCCATGCTTGAATCCATCGGTTACCATGAGATTGGTATGGACCATTTTGCCATAGAAGGAGACGCTCTCTATATTGCGGCGAAAAACGGGACATTGCATCGTAACTTCATGGGTTATACGGAAAACACTACACAGATGATGCTGGCGCTTGGCGCATCCTCCATAAGCGATACCTGGTATGCTTTTGCCCAGAACGAACGTGACGATATTGACTATGTAAGGGTGGTTAATGAAGGTCGCTTCCCTTTGCATCGCGGCCATCTTCTCACTGACGAGGATCTTGTGCTTCGTCGTCACATTCTCAACCTGATGTGCAAACAGGAGACCTCATGGGCAGATCCCAAGCTCTATACTGAAGAGCTTGATATCGCACTCTACCGTCTGGAAGATATGGAGAATGATGGACTGGTTGTTCTTGGCGACAAAAGTGTTCGTGTTACCGAGGTAGGTATTCCGTTCCTGAGAAATATCTGTATGGCCTTCGATGCAAGGCTCTGGAGTTCCGACAGCCTCTCGAAGGCCTACAATGTGTCGCGTGATATTCAGAAGACCTATATTGAAAAAGCCCGCCTCGCAAAGGCGCAATCGAGCATCTGACAGGGACTTTTCAACGTATAAAGGGTGATCTGTTGGCCGCCCTTTTTTTATGTCCACTCTATGACAAAAAAGATAAAAATAGGCTTTATCGGCAGTGGCTGGGCAAAGGTGGCACAGGCGCCAGCCTTTTCACTGATGGAAAATGTTGAACTTTCAGCCGTTGCAAGTCCCACTGAGCTGCACCGTCAGAAGTTTATGAAGATGTTTGATATCAGCCAGGGTTTTGCCGACTGGCGCGACCTCTTGCAGTGCGACCTCGACCTTGTTTGTGTCACCACACCGACGTATCTGCATACGGAGATGGTGAATGCCGTTCTTGAAAGCGGCAAAAGCGTGCTTTGTGAAAAGCCCTTTGCGCTCAATGTCGCGGATGCAACCTCTATGGTTAATGTTGCCTCCACGGCTCCGGGTTTTGCCCTTATTGACCATCAGCTTCGGTTTCATCCTGGAGTACGCTGCATGAAACAGATGATAGATGGCGGTGAGATAGGCAAAGTGTATGAAGTGCGTGCGGTGGTCAATCTTGCCAGCCGCAACAGGCCTGATATGCCCTGGTCATGGTGGTGCGATGCTGAAAAAGGTGGTGGGGCCCTTGGAGCAATTGGCTCTCATCTGGTTGATATGAATCGTTTTCTGGTTGGAGAGATTTCGGAGGTTTCGTGCAACCTCGGAATCAGTATTCCCCTGCGCCCAGATGCATCAGGGCAGCCTCGTACCGTTACTGCGGATGACCATTTCGCCATGATGATGAAGTTTGGCCCCTCATCCGTCGCCCTTGGCAGCTCCTCTTTGATGCATGTTACTACGGTTGGTGCCTACACCTGGTTTTCCTATGAGGTGGTAGGCAGCCTCAAAACCATAAGGCTTGATGGCGCAGGAAGGCTTTGGGAAGTTGATAACGACAATGCCAAGGGGGGACGCAGCCTCATTGATGCTCCTCGCTGGAAGCTGATTGAGCCGATGCTTGCATGGGACGAACTGGTTTTGCAGGAAAAAATCAGACAGTCATCACTTGCCGTGCATGGCATTTTTGCCGTTGGCTTCGCCTTTCTTGCTCACCGGATAGTCAAAGCCCTCAAAAACAAAGAGAGAACCCTGCATGATGCAGCAGGTTTTCCCGACGGCCTCATGATCCAGAAAGTCTTGCAGGCGGGCAGCAAATCGCACAAACTTCACCGCTGGGTTAAAATTTAATGGCCGATGTCCATCTCATGGATTTATCTGATTATTGCCGGTTGTCTGGAGTGCTGTTGGGCGGTAGGCATAAAATACACCGAAGGCTTTACCCGTCCCATGCCTTCGATGTTGACGGCTGCTGCTATGGCCGCCAGCTTCTGGCTTCTCTCTCTAGCAATGAAAACCATACCGGTTGGTACAGCTTATGCCGTCTGGACAGGTATTGGCGCCACTGGTGTAGCCATCTTTGGCATAATTTTGTTTGATGAACCACGTGATCTTGCTCGGATTCTCTGTCTTTTGCTGATTCTGGCGGGGGTTATTGGTCTCAAGCTCTTCTCCGGGGGGAGTCAGCCGTAAGCATGGTTGCTCCCCTGACCTGGTTTTCGTGATTCATTCACGGCTTTGCGGGACGTTGCAGTGTCTGCAAAATAATCTTTTCGAATTCATCCCCGCTTTGGGCACCGTGCACCACCGAGAGAAGCTTTCCATTTCGACCTACAGCAAAAAGCAGCGGAACCGAAGAGACTCCGCCTGAGACGTGAGGGCTGAAACTCTCGATAATTTTCTTGTCTGCCATGATTATCGGATAATTGATGCTGTGTTCCCAGATAAAATCAGGCATGGATTTTTCATTATCCTTATATGCCATACCGATAAAGGTAAATCCCATCTTCTCATACTGCTTCTGCAGGGCAACCATTTCAGGAATCTCCTTGCGGCAGAAAGGACACCAGGTTCCAAAAAAATTAACGATATAGCCCTTCCCCGCAAGTTTTTTGCTGGAGAGTTGAGCGCCCTGTATGGTCAGGGCAGAAAACTTCGGTGCGGCCACACTGTTAACCGCTGTGATTTCAGCCGGTTTTGCCGCAACGTGGACAGGAGTTGCTGCAAAGAGTGTTGCTATCGAAGCTGTTGTAAAAAATGCTCGCAGTATGGTGTTCATCGTGCAAATGCGTTATAAATTCATGTAAAAAGGGCATCGAATAATGTGGCTCTCAAGAAAAATCGAGACCTGGATTAGTTGTTCCATTTTTCATAACCGGTACGTTGAGTTTTTTTATCTCAACAGTTTTAATCTCCTGGAGGTGTGCCGCGACTGTATCCCAGATCGGTTCACCGGTCGATTGTGCTCCAACCGTAGCCCATCCAGCGACGCGATACTTTTTCGAGGCATCGACAAGTTCGCCATTTTCAAGCCGCATTTCATCAATGCGTTGCCCCATAGCCGCTGCCGGATCAATTTGGTACGACATACCGCCCACACGCACCATGTCACCACCCTGCTGATAGTAAGGGTCGGGATTGAAGAGATTATCGGCTACATCTTCAAGAATGTTTTTGATCTCCATACCGCTCATATCCCTTTTATATGTTTCAGGATAGGTCATACAGGTCTGCTCAAGTACATGCTCCATGGTAATGGCCTCTCCAGGAAGAACAGTGCTTCCCCATCGGAAGCCAGGGGAGAGCGAAATCTGTGCATTATTGCGCACCCGCAGGGCATCGCAGATCACCTGATCAAACGGTCCATCAAAACCCTTGAATCGCATCCCATCTGAAATCTATTCCGGGTGAGACAATAAGTCGATCGTAGTGTAGTGTTTTTCCGCTTTTCAGTTTGACTGTTCCTGCTGAGGGATTAATAGCCACCGCACTATCCGTGATAACGTTTACCCGATACCTGTTTTTCAGCGCGGTGTAGCTCTGTGTGATATCGGGTATGGTTTTCAAGCCTGTAATCACCCAGTTGCTGACAGGGCAGGTATGAAAAACCGTTTTTGGCTCCACAAGAGTAATCGAAAGAGATGGATCAAGCTTCCGGAGATATTTTGTAGCCGTAGCACCACCGAATCCTCCTCCAATAATCACCACACGGTTTGACGCGGCAAATGCTGGCAATGAGGGAGCGATCATCCCCAAAGCAGAGCTTGCTGTGCCTGCAAGGAGCAGCTTACTGAAATCACGGCGAGACAGCTTATGATCCATAACTATATTTGCTTGTTACATTTCTGGTGAAACAGGTGCCAATTTAGATGCTTTTTCTCATCCTTGGTAATTCTCGGAAAGGCCGCTATAATGCCACAATAAAGTGGTAGTAACTGTCAAGGTGGAGTGGTGCGTGCGAGTTGTACAATCGACGGCGAAACGTAATTATACTATATAAGCAACTATATATCTATGTAATAAAACGGATAAATCAGTGCAACTTTTTTTCAGATAAAAATTATTGTAGACGCGATAATTCGCTTGCAATGATTTCAGGTGGAGGAGAGGATAACCTCCGGGATTGATCATTGCTTTTTTGTTATATTTCCGGCCATGTTGTGTAGCATACAAAGATGTAGACCGGGACTAACCATATTATTGCTGTTATGAAGAGAATCAACCTGATCCGCCTCTCCCTTTTCCAGATGGGTTTCGGTATCATGCTCGGCTTTCTGCTCGATACCCTCAACCGGGTCATGACCACCGAGCTTCGCATCTCTGCGACCATTGTTTTTGGTTTGATCAGTCTCAAGGAGTTGCTGGCTATTTTCGGTGTCAAGGTCTGGGTGGGCAACCTTTCGGATCGGTCGCAGATTTTCGGTCTGAAGCGCACTCCTTACATTCTGCTTGGTCTTCTCTGCTGTGTCTTCTCTTTCATGCTGGCTCCGGGCGCAGCTTATGAGGTGAGGGTTGGAGGAATTACCTTTTCCGAACTGCTCCCCGCCATGATGCGGGATATCGGGCTTCTGAAGCTTTCGATTATTTTTCTTGTTTTCGGCTTTGGTCTTCAGGTTGCCACAACCGCCTATTATGCCTTGCTGGCCGATACGGTTGGAGAGGAAAATATTGGCAAGGTGACCGGTGCGAGCTGGACGCTGATGGTGCTCACGACCATTGTTTCCACCCGTATTGTCGGCTCCTTTCTTGATGTCTTTACCCCTGAGCGCCTGATAACGGTGGCTGAAATCGGAGGTCTTGCGGCGCTTGGTATCGGCCTTGTTTCCGTGGTTGGCGTTGAGCAGCGCAATGCTGAAGTTAAAGAGGGGAAGAGCAAGCACTCCCTCTCATTTTCGCAATCAATCCAGCTTCTCTCTTCATCGCCAAAAACCCTGTTGTTTGCTTCATATATCTTTATTTCGATTTTTGCGCTCTTTGCCAATGAAATTGTGATGGATCCTTTTGGTGCCCATGTTTTTGGTATGTCGGTTGGCACAACGACAAAACTGTTCAGGCCGACCATGGGTGGCACACAGCTTATTTTCATGCTCATTACCGGATTTCTCCTCAGCCGGATTGGTCAGAAACGAGGAGCCCTCATTGGTAATATTTTTTGTATTATCGGGTTCGGTTTGCTGATTGTCGCAGCCTTTATTCGTGATGTTCAGTTCCTGCGCATTGCTCTGGTGGTGACAGGAGTCGGCCTTGGCGCATCAAGTGTTGCCAATATCTCCATGATGATGTCGATGACGGCGGGGCGCAGTGGCGTTTATATTGGTCTCTGGGGGACGGCGCAGAGCCTTGCCATTTTTATTGGCCATCTTGGTGCAGGTGTTATTATTGATCTGGTCTATTACTTTACAGGAGAGTACGTATGGGCTTATGTGGCTATTTTTGTGATGGAAATTTTGGCATTTACCATTGCAAGCCTCATGATTTCGCACATTTCAAAGGAAGCCTTTGAGGCTGAAAGTGAGGCAAAAATGGCGGAGCTTGCTCTTGCCCATAATGAGTGATTGTATGAAATATGTTTTTGGTCCGATATCCTCAAAACGGCTCGGCCAATCGCTTGGAGTCGACCTGCTTCCTCCCAAAAGTTGCACATGGAACTGTCTCTACTGCCAGTTGGGCAAGACAAGGAGCTTTGTTACCGAGCGACAGGAGTTTTTTCCCCGTGAAGATATTCTGGAGGAGATTGGGCAGGCATTGAAGGTCAACAGGAATCTCGACTGGATCACCTTTGTCGGTTCGGGTGAAACCATGCTTTACAAGGGAATTGGCTGGCTTATTGCTCAAGTGAAAAAGCTCACCACCGTTCCCGTCGCGGTGATTACCAACGGATCGCTTCTTTATCTTCCTGAAGTTCGTGAGGAGCTGCTTCAGGCAGATGCCGTGCTCCCGTCGCTTAATGCCGGGTCGGAGGCGCTCCATAACAAGATTGATCGGCCAGCCTCGGGATTGACGTTTCAGCAGCATGTTGACGGGCTTGTGGCTTTTCGCCATGAGTATCAAGGGATGCTCTGGATTGAGGTAATGCTGCTTGGCGGTATCAACGACAGCGATGAAGCTCTTCATGATCTCGCAAGAGTGCTTCAGCAGATCAATCCAGATATGGTGCATCTTGTACTGCCAACCAGGCCCGCTCCGGAACAGGAGATCAGACTTCCATCAGATGAGCGTCTTGAACAGGCTATAGCTATCCTGTCGGAGGTTGCAATGGTTGTCAACCCGCTTAAAGGCAACATGGATCTGCGCAGTGCTCCCGACCTGCTTGAGGCTATTACCGCCATTGTCTCCCGCCATCCTGTGCAGCAGCGAGAGTTGCAGAAGGCTATTGCTGACCGTTTTGCCGCAGAGAGCACGAAGGTGGATGATGTCATGCAGACATTGTTCGCTACTGGTCGTTTCAGTCGTGTTGAGCACAACGGTGAGCCCTATTGGGTGATGCGGTAAGGCGAAGAGTGTTGTTTTAGCAGCCGTTATGAGCTGCTTGGCAGGTGAGTGTAACTGTTGTTCCCTGGTTTGTTTCGCTTGTTACTGTTACTCTTATCTGCTGAAGGCCAGCAAGTTTTTTGACAATTGAGAGCCCAAGCCCAAGGCCTCCAGTGCTGGAACTTCTTGATTCATCGACCCGATAAAATCTTTCAAAGATGGCGTTCAGCTTCTCTTCAGGAATTCCGATTCCCTGGTCGCTGATGCTGCAGATAACGTTATCTTCTTTGCATTTAACCTCAATTGCTATTGATGAGCCGTATAAAGAGTACTTGATGGCGTTCGATAGAATATTTTCGAACATCATCTCAAGCATTCCCGGATCAGCCACAATGTGCGCGTTGTCTGCATGATTGACAGTTATTGCAATGTTTTTTGCCTGTGCGGTCGGAATAATTCTTTCTACCACATTTTCAAGAAGTGGCAAGAGGGCTGCCTCCACAATGTGAGGTGTCATCTTGTTACTCTCGTAGCGGGCGAGCATCAATAACTGGTCGATCAGACGGGCCATGCGATTCAGCTCTTTGAGGCAGAACTGAATTTTTGTTTCATAATGCTCTCGTTCCCGGGGTTTGCGTATCAGCACTTCAAGGGTGCCCTTGACCACCGCCAGCGGCGTTTTCAGTTCGTGCGAAGCATCGGCGGTGAAATGTTTTTCACGCTGAAAGGCATCCTGCATTCTGTCGAACAGGGCATTAATGGTTGCCGCCAGACGATATAACTCGTCATGATGGAAAGGTAACTGGATTCTTTGGTCAAGGTTACTCTGCGACATTTTTTCAGCCGTTGCAATAACCTTTTCTATTGGGCTGATGCTTTTAATTGCAATTGAGCGTGTGAGAAGAAAAAGCGGAAGAAGTATAACGGGAAATGAAAAGAGAAAAATGTCTCGCAGGTCGTGCAGGACGATGAGTGAGTTTTTGAGGGGAACGGCAATAATGAGATATCCCTCAATGAGGCCATTCGGGTTGATAAGTGGTACCTGTGCCTGGCGTACCATGGTACCCCCAAAATTGCTGTTAAAGTATGAGGTGCCAGGCTGGTTGCGATTAAATGAAAGCACGCACCATGAGAGGCTTACCGATTTATTAATGACTTCGCCGTTATTGTTAACCAGTTGAATAAACTCAGTATCAACCTTTAACTTTTTTTTTGTCTGTTTTTGCTCATTTTCGTTGTCACCTCCGTCATCATCAATATTATCCTTGAAGCTCTCAAATCCCTTAAAATTATTCGGAGATATATTTGATTCGGAAAAGATTTCAGCAATCTCTTTTTTAATTTCATCGTCAAATTGCTTGTAGACAATTTTTTCCACCATAAAGTAAATGGTGGTAAATACTATGGCGATTAAAAATGCAGTTGCTATGGTATAGTAAAATGCTATCCGGTTTCGCAAACTCATCACTGACAGCCATTGAAAAGGAGATCTCTTCATGCCACTTCGGGTTCACGAACGATATAGCCAACGCCACGGATTGTCTGGATAAGATTTCCACAACCAGCCGCTTCAAGTTTACGGCGCAAAAAGGTGATATAGACATCAATCACCGAGGTGTCTGAGTCAAAATGGATATCCCAGACATGTTCAATGATGCGGCTCCTGGTGCAGACACGGTCTTTGTTTCGAATCAGATATTCCAGCAGGGCAAATTCTTTGGGAGTCAGGGTTATTTCATTTAAACCGGCGAAGACCTGATGGGTTGTAGGGTTGACGCTGACGCTTCCTGCGCTTAACGAGTCATCAGCCTTGTTTTTTGCTCTGAGCTGTACTCTGATGCGTGCCAGCAACTCTTCAAACTCAAAGGGTTTTTTTATGTAATCATTTGCTCCGGCATCCAGGCCGAAGACCACATCTTCAAGGGTATCTTTTGCAGTGAGAAAGAGAATTGGTACCAGGCTGCCAGCTTTGCGCACCTGCCGGCAAACCTCAATACCGCTTAATGCGGGAATCATCCAGTCAACGATGAGCAGATCATAGTCGTTGGTCAGAGCCATATCCAGTCCGCTTTTTCCATCATAAGCGAGATCTACAGCAAAGTACTCCTCTTCAAGTCCATCTTTCAGAAAACCGGCTATTCCTGGCTCATCTTCAATAATGAGAAGTCTCATGCGTTTGCGTGTTGAATGTTAATCTTTATCATCCTCTTTTGCTGTACTCTTGGTGCTGGCCAAGATATCGCCAAGAACCTCTTTTGCCTCTTTTCCATTGCTTTTTGCGATCTGTTCAACAGTTGCTGATGGATCATTGACCACAATTCCCTTTTTTCCGAGTTGTTCAACCAGAGCCGTCGGTGTGGTTTTCACAACCAGTGCAACAGTTTCAATTGAGGATGATGCAAGAGCGTATGCCGCCATCTTGGCCGGATTCTCTTTTTCCTCATCTTCACCGGAAAGAGGCAGTACTGAAGCAATTGTGATGAAGAGCGCTGCTCCAATAATTCCGATGGCAGTTTTTTTTGAGAAATAGGAGGTAAATTGTTTCCAGTTCGAGAAGACGTGGAGAGCGACACCGCAGACAAGAAGCCAGCTCAGCCATTTGTGTATTGGTTCAACCAGCCCGATTTCAATATCAAAGAAAATGAGGATGCCAGTGACTGCGGAAATAGTAAATGCTCCCACCGCAAGGGGGGTTGCCCATGATTTGATTGAACTGTTCATAGTATCGCGATGTTATTAAAATTAAATCTAAGTATTTTTCAATGTCATTATTCGTTTTATACTGCTTACAATGTAGCATGGCGATTCTTAAAGAAGCCTGAGATGAAGCTTAAAATTTACTTAAATTTATAGGTGATTAACACCACTTATGCAACATGATGAACGATGCGTTTTGACCATGATGCTCTGCGGATTCGTGAAGGTGAAGAGGTAGATCTTGCTGGCTGCCCGACACTTGTCGATTTGGTGTATAGCTCCAAACAAGAGTACAGGGAGATGCTTGCTGACCATGTGGAGCAGTTGAGTAAACTGCAGCAGGTTCACTATGCTGACAACCGTTATGCTCTGTTACTGATTTTTCAGGCGATGGATGCTGCTGGCAAGGATGGTATTATCCGGCATGTGATGTCCGGTATCAATCCGCAGGGGTGCCAGGTCTTCAGTTTCAAGCATCCCTCTGCTGAAGAGCTTGATCATGACTTTCTCTGGAGGAGCAACCGTTGTCTTCCTGAGCGTGGTCGTATCGGTATCTTTAACCGCTCCTATTACGAAGAGGTGCTTATTGTTCGCGTGCATCCTGAAATACTGGCCATGCAGGGTGTGCCGGATCGATTGATTAACGGGAAAAAAGTCTGGGAAGAGCGTTATCAGTCGATTGTTGCAATGGAAAACCACCTTTACCGAAATGGAACCAGAATTATTAAATTTTTTCTTCACCTCTCAAGAGAGGAGCAACGGAAACGGTTTCTGGCTCGCATTGATGCGCCGGAGAAAAACTGGAAATTCAGTGTTGCCGATATTAAGGAGAGAAAGTACTGGAAGCACTATATGCAAGCCTATGAGGCCTGTTTCAGAGCGACAAGCACCAAACATGCGCCGTGGTATGTTGTTCCGGCAGATGACAAACAGAATGCCCGATTGATTGTGTCGCAGATCATCGTTCATACGTTGACCGAGCTTGGCTTGTCCTATCCCTCGGCGAGTGAAGAACGGCTCAAAGAGCTGGCCGATATTCGTCACTCCCTGATGAATGAGCGAGGGTGATGGCGCGGTATGGTTGGTGAGAGGCACTCAAAATCGCACAGCAATACCTCTTTCCCTGAGGTACTCTTTTGCTTCAAGAATTGAGTGTTGCCGGAAGTGAAAAATTGATGCGGCGAGTGCTGCGTCAGCGCAACCTTTGGTAAACCCTTCATAGAGGTGCTCCAGATTACCGGCGCCTCCGGATGCAATCACCGGAATATGGACGGAGGTTGAGACTCTGCGGAGAATTTCGTTATCGTACCCCTCTTTGGTACCATCACGATCCATGCTGGTCAGGAGAATTTCTCCAGCGCCAAGTTCCTGCACCTTGTGTGCCCATTCAATTGCTTCATAAGGGGTTGTTTTTTTCCCCGAATGGGTATGCACCATGTAGTCGTTTCCTATTTTCTTGATGTCAATGGCAACTACAACGGCCTGTGAACCGTACTTTTCGGCAATGCGGGTAATCAGAGAGGGGTCATTGACGGCGGCAGTATTGACAGACACCTTGTCAGCACCGTGCAGAAAAACCTCCTTCGCCCGTTCAACGGAGCTGATGCCGCCCCCCACCGTGAGGGGGATAAAGACTTCCCCTGAGACCTTCAGCACCTCCTCAAGCGTTGTTTTGCGGGATTCAAGTGATGCTGAAATATCAAGAAAAACAAGCTCGTCAGCCAGTTCATTATTATAAAATCTCGCCTGTTCGAGGATGGAACCCGCATCCCTCAACCCCTCAAAGTTTATTCCTTTTACAACTCTTCCGTCTCGCACATCAAGACAGGGGATGATTCGTTTTGCTAACATGACGTGTGTAGAGATGATGTGTTTACCGCTGTGCCTGGCACCGGTGTTCAGGTGCATTCTGCTCTGACAGCTATTTTTTTATATTGCCAATGTAAGCATTTAAAAAATATTAATGTGAGAGTACAAGATGGCAAAAAATCCGAAACCGCCTGGTGTGGCGATATGGGTATTGGTAACTCTTCTTTGGGGAACGGTGTTTTACTGGACATCGATTTTCATGTTGCAACTCTCCTCGGTCAGGCTGGGAGAGGGTACTTTTCACCCTTCAGACAAAGAAATGTGGAGTGTTTATGGCATTCAGGTTGTGGTGCTTATTCTCTTTGCGTTTGTTGCCATGGCCGTCAGGGGAGCCCTTGACCCTGGAAACAGAAAACAGATTCAGCGGTGGCAGAATATTTCGGAAGGAAAGGGGGAGAAG
This sequence comes from uncultured Chlorobiaceae bacterium, assembly GCA_903994365.1. Lineage (GTDB taxonomy): Bacteria > Bacteroidota > Chlorobiia > Chlorobiales > Chlorobiaceae > Chlorobium. The sequence goes on from CAJEXL010000007.1 coordinate 58,648, forward strand.
ATCTTTATCTCTTTTGCCGGAAGTCTTGCAACCAGTTTTTTCTTTACCGCCCTTACGGCGTTGACCTTTCTTGGCAGCTCGAACTTTCTTGGTCTTGCGGTGACTTTTACCCTGCCGGTTATTTTGCTTGCCGCACTTTTTAATGTTGCAGCAGGTATAGCAGCATCACTGATTGTTGGCTTTATTTTTTTGATTGCAAAGGTGGGCCGAAAGCGTGCTTGAAGAGTATGGGTTGTCGTTGTGAGGCTGGAAATAAAAAAAGCACATCATCGCAATGTGCTTTTTTATCTGTGGAGCTAAGGAGACTCGAACTCCTGACCCTTTGCATGCCATGCAAATGCTCTACCAACTGAGCTATAGCCCCGTGTCCAGAGGACTAATTAAAAGAAAAAAAAGTTGTTTTTCCAACTACTTTTGTCGTTTCTTTCGGATGGAAGCTGTTATTAATGCAAAATAAGCTGTTATGTCTTTGTTGTTTGTTATCAAGGAAGGTTTTTCAAGTATTGGGCGGGCAAAATTACCAGCCGCTATTACCGTTACAATAAGTTTTTTCGCTCTTGTGCTCCTTGCTCTCTTTAGCACGGTATCTCTCAGTTTTATGGATGTTATCCAGGAGATTCGGAGCAGGGTTGAGCTTGAGGTTTTTCTCGGTGAATCAATCTCTGATCCCGATGCGATGAATATGACAGCGCACCTTAAAAGTTTTGAGGGGGTGCGGGAGGCTGTTTATGTTACCAGGGATGAGGCGGCGCGAACCTTTACGCATGACTTTGGAGAGGATATTGTCAGGATTCTGGGCTCAAACCCGCTGCCGAGGTCGATCAAGCTGAAGTTTCTGCCTGACTATGCGAGCCCGGAACGTCTTGAGCAAATTGTTCCGGAGATACGTGCCATCACTCAGGATGTTGATATTCGGTATAATCAGACATTTCTTGGCCAGGTTGAGCAGAATGCGCGGTTGTTTACGTTGGTCACCGGAGCCATTGGTATTTTGATTTCAGTTGCCACTATTGTACTGATTGGCTACACCATTCGGCTTGCCATGTATTCGCGGAAAGAGAAGATCAGAACCATGCGTCTGGTCGGTGCAACGGCCTGGTTTATAGGGGCTCCTTATATTATCGAGGGGGCGATTCAGGGATTGCTTGCTGGAGCGCTCGCAGCCGGAGCGGTTTATCTGCTGTTTGATCAACTGCTTTTCACCTATGAGCCAACTCTTTATCAAGTGGTACAATCTTCCGCGCTGCTTGTCTATCCAGCAACGGTTGTGCTTGGTCTCTGCCTCGGTATTTTCGGCAGCGCACTCTCGGTGAGCAAATATCTCAGGGCTGCTTCGAAACGGTAATCACCAGCTACCCCTCAAGTGAGTAGAGAAGGCTGATCTCTGAACTCCAGGCATCGGAGTCGGGAGTTTCAAGGATCAGCGGAATCTCTTCACAGGCAGGGTTGTGCATGATGTATGAGAATACCTCCATTCCAATTGTTCCTTTCCCAATGCTTGCATGGCGGTCAACTCGGCTGCCGAGTGGCTGCATGGCATCGTTGAGGTGCATTCCCCGGAGGTAGTTGAGTCCCACAATCCGGTTGAACTCATTGAAGGTGAACTCTGCGGCTTCGGTGGTTTGTAAATCGTAACCGCTGGCGAAGAGGTGGCAGGTGTCGAGGCATATCCCGACTCTTGTTTTATCTTCAATCCGCTCAATCAGAAAGGCCAGTTGTTCAAACTGGTTACCAAGATTGCTGCCCTGTCCGGCGGTGTTTTCAATGACGGCCGTCACCCCCTTGGTGGCATTGAGCGAGATATTGATTGATTCAGCAATCAGTTGCAGGCACTTATCCTCAGCAATCTCTTTCAGATGACTGCCCGGATGAAAATTCAGCATAAGCAGCCCAAGCTCCTCTACTCGCTGCATCTCTTCCACAAAAGCTTCGCGTGCACGATGGAGCTTGTCGGGGTCAGGACTGCCGAGGTTGATGAGATAGCTGTCGTGAGGCAGGATGTGTTCAGGTTTGAATCCGCCATCGCTGCAATTTTTCTGGAATGCATCAATTGATGAGGTTGTCAGCTTTGGGGCTTTCCACTGTCGCTGATTTTTTGTAAAGAGTGCAAATGCTTTTGCCCCGATGGCTGCGGCATGAAGCGGGGCATTTTCAACTCCTCCGCCGGTACTGACATGTGCTCCAACCCGTTTCATAAGAGAATTACAGTTAATCGGTTGTATTGAAATTTTTTGCCTGTCCGTCGGTAAGGTTCATCGTTTCGCGAACGGTAAAAGGGCTGCCTTTAGTGGATGATGTAGAGAGCATCTCTCCAAGCAGGCCAGTCGAAAAAAGCTGGACGCCAAGAATAAGCAGCAGAATGCCGAGAAAAAGAATCGGGCGGTTGCTCACTGGTTTATTGAGCAGAATTTTATCGAGAGTGACATAGAGGCTGATGAGAAAGCCAAAGAGAAAGCTTGTGAGGCCAGCCATGCCAAAAAAATGCATCGGGCGGCGAAGATATCGTGTGATGAAGAGCACCGAAAGGAAATCGAGCAGTCCTGAAAAAAACCTTGAAGCACCATATTTGGTTGTGCCGAATTTTCTGGCGTGGTGCTTCACCGGCAGTTCGGTAATCCTGAACCCCATCCACTGGGCGAGTACCGGAATGTAGCGGTGCATGTCGCCATGCAGCTCAAGCCGACGGGTCACCTCTTTGCGGTACACCTTCAGGCCGCAGTTGAAGTCGTGAATGGTGATGCCGCTAAAAAGACGGGTTACGCCATTGAAAAGCTTTGAAGGAATTGTTTTGGAGAGTGGATCCTTGCGGTGCTGTTTCCATCCACTGACCAGATCATACCCCTCTTGCAGCTTTTTGATCATCTCCTTTATGGCATAGGGGTCATCCTGCATGTCGGCATCAATGGTGCAGACATAGTTGCCCGTGGCTGCCATGAACCCTGCGGAGAGTGCGGCGGTTTTTCCGAAATTTCTCTGAAAGGAGATGAGGCGAAGCTCTGGCCTTGAGGGAATCATGCTGCCGATCAGGGTAGATGAATCGTCGGTGGAGCCATCGTCAACCATGATAATTTCAAACGCAAACGGCTTCTGAAAGAGGGCGTGCAACTCCTTTTCGCCCATGGCGGTATAAAGTTGCTCGAGCAGCTCAGGAAGCGATTCCCGTTCATTGAAGAGCGGAACGACGATTGAAAGTTGACAGTTGATCGTTGACAATGGACAAGAGATAATGAGCAAAAGGAAACAGAGAGAGGAAAGGTAAGGAGTAGAGGGGGCAAAGCCAAACTATACGCCTCTTCTTGAGGGATCCCAGAGGTATTTATGGAGTTGGAGCTGGAGTCTTGCCCGGAGGCGGTCGCGGAGCATCCATTCGGCAAGTTCGGCAGGATCAAGTTTGCCGAATGCGACTCCCATCATGATGGTGAACGATTCGGTCAAGCGATGTTCATGCAGAAGCGATGTCGCCCACTCATAATCCTCTTTTCCTGCAATAACGATTTTGAATTCAAATGAGTGGCGGCGGGAAGGTTCCGCTTCAAGCGCAAGGCGGATGTTATCGGGATTGTTGTGTTGTGCCACTCCGGATGATGGGGGTTTGATATCAATAATTTTATGGACCCGTTTATCAACCTTTTCGACAGAGATAAATCCTCCTGTTTCAAGCAGTACTTTCTGATTGAGATCGCAGAGTTGTGTCATCAGCGGGTAAACTGCTGGCTGCAGCAGTGGTTCGCCTCCGGTGATTTCGATAAAGGGGGCCTGAAAAGTGAGTGCTCTCTGCATAATCTCCTCTCTCTCAAGCTCGACTCCCTTCTCTTCAGCATAGGCGGTGTCGCAACCCGCACAGCCGTGGCCGCAGCCCGCAAGCCGAATGAAGGCGCAGGGCCAGCCAGCAAAGGATCCCTCTCCCTGAATGGAGTGAAAAATTTCGCTGATCGCGAGAGTGTTGGCGCTCATGATCTCTGCAAGGTAAGCAGCTTTTCCAGAGCATCAGGATAAAGCGCATGTTCGCATTCCAGTACCCTCGCGGCAAGAGTCTCCGGTGTATCATCTGGCAAAACCGGCACGGTTCGCTGAAGCAGAATCTCTCCTTTGTCATACTCCTCATTGACAAAATGCACTGTCGCTCCCGTTTTGGCTTCACCTGCCTCAAGCACAGCGGTATGAACATGTATGCCATACATCCCCTCACCACCGAATTTCGGCAGAAGAGCAGGATGGATGTTGAGCATTCTGTCCGGAAATGCCGCGACAACCGCCTCCGGCACTTTGCGCATATAACCGGCCAGAAGAATAATATCGATCTGATGCTCTTTCAGGCGTTCAACCATTGCCACAGCAAACTCGTCAAAGGAGGCGAACTGTTTTTCGGTGATATGTGCCGTTGCAATGCCGTTCTGTTCTGCAAACTCCATGGCTCCGCACCGGGCGCGGTTCGACAGGCAGAGAGCTATCTCCGCTTGTAGCAGCCTCTTGCTGATCGCCTCAAAGAGCGCCTTAAAATTGCTGCCGCTGCCGGAGCAGAAGACTGCGATGCGGGTTTTGTTGATTGTCATATTGGTCATGGTCTTATTTCCTGATTTTATTATAAGTTCGATCCATTTCCAAGTTTTTTGGTTTTTCGAGGATTTCTCTCAGGGGCGTGCTCTTGCTTGATGTGGTCTCCATTTCTCCGTTTCAGTTCTCATTTTTCATAGTATTGGTGGAATTATCCGTACCTTTCCCGTAAGTCTTGCCCACCCCATTATTTTTAACGATGTGGATTTTTCCTTAGTTTCCAGAGCATATACTGCGTGGCTTGGAAAATACAAAGAGAGGTACTTATGCCGTTAATAAGTGAGTTTTTTGGGATAAAAATTAATATGTATTGGCAAGAGCACAATCCACCACGTTTTCATGCTGAATACAATGGATTACATGCAGAAGTAGATGTCAATAACGTTGTAATATTGAAAGGGGCGTTACCTTTCAAACAATTGAAACTTGTGCTGGCTTGGTGTGAGTTGCATAAAGATGAGTTGCTCTATAATTGTCATCTTGCAGAAACTCATGGAAAATTGATAACAATAAATCCATTACAATGAGGTGAGCTATGGTGCATACCATTATTCAGGTACTCCCAACCGATGATTATAAGGTATATCTGTACTTCGCTCATGGTGAAATCAAGCTATATGATGCTACAGAAATTCTTGAGCATGGCGTTTTCAGGGTACTGAAGGACAAGAAAATATTTGCAGAGAGCTGTACTGTTCTGAATAATACATTGGCATGGGATGTCAAGGGGAATTTTGATCCTTATGAATGTCTGGATTTGGATCCGGGAGTGCTTTATGAAAAGTCAATAAGAGTTGAGGACCCATTGATTCAATATGCGTCATCAATCGGATAATTATGAGATACTGAATAATGCTGTTACGCAGTGTCAATCATCGTGGTAATAGTGGAATGTGCTGAGTAATTGGCGTATCATGTTTTTTATTCTTTGACAGAGGGTATTTTTTACTCTCTTTTTCGCATTCTTTGAAACGCAAAACTTGTGCCTTTTACGTATCTTTTAGTAGTAATCAGTTATATGCATCGGGAAAAGGTTATGAATGCGGTCGCGCATAAAGACAACGAACGAATTTTGATCAACATTGCACGCTTCTTGCCATCCAATCGGGTAGAGCAACTGGTTGATTTTGCCCGGTTTCTGGAAGCTCAGATTTTGAGTGAAAATCTCATCAAGGAAGAAGGTATCCAGGAGATAGATGCAGATAATGAGCATTGGTATGCACTGATGGCAACGGACAACGCACAGTCATTATTGGAAAAAATGGCTGGTGAAGCATTGGCAGAACATCAAGCAGGCAGGACAAAGCCAATGGTATTCAATCATAAAGGTGGTATTGAGCCAGGATGAAATCCGTCACGACTTCACAGTTCTGGAAGCTCTATGAGGCATTACCGGAAGAGGTGCCGCATCGTGTGCAGATAGAGCTTATGAGTTATGGCAGATCAATCCTCAAGCTCATGGACTCTATTTCAAGAGCGTTGGTAAGCAAAAGCCAGTTTATTCCGTTCGCATTGGTAAAGGCTATTGAGCGATGGGTATACTCGAGGCAGAAGTCATTCTCTGGTTTTGGATAGGGCATCACGATGTGTATGACCGCTTGCTCGGAAATTTTTAGCTCGTTGCTCAGATTTCACAGGTACGGAAACGCTCATTTGTATGGCGTTGCTATCACCACCTTGATCTTTAACTGTATTATTCTGCAAATACCATTGTCACTTCTCAGTCTTGCAGTTGCACTTGTGCAAAACTTTTCATGTATGGGTATCGGTGGATTTATTGCCAAGGCAGTAAAACAATAATTGGGGATTATTTATTACCTTTCGCCTTCATGCACAGCCACACAACCATAAATTAACTTTCTGCATAATGTCTCATCCTGTCATCAAGCGGGCGCTGGTCTCTGTATCTGATAAAACCGGTATTGTGGATTTCTGCCGGGAGCTTTCTCGCCTCGGCGTTGAAATTTTTTCAACAGGGGGAACCCTGAAGTCGCTTCAGGATGCAGGTGTCAGCGCGGCCTCTATTTCAACCATCACCGGGTTTCCGGAAATCATGGATGGAAGGGTTAAAACGCTCCACCCAAAAATACATGGGGGACTGCTTGCTGTGAGGGAGAATGCCGATCATGTGATGCAGGCGACGGAAAATGGTATCAGCTTTATTGATATGGTTGTGGTGAACCTCTATCCCTTTGAGGCAACCGTAGCCAAACCGGATGTAACCTTTGAGGATGCTATAGAGAATATTGATATCGGTGGTCCTTCGATGCTGCGGAGCGCGGCAAAGAATAATGAGTCGGTAACGGTTGTCACCGACAGTGCCGATTATGCGCTGGTGCTGCAGGAGATGCGGGAGAATAACGGTGCCACCAAACGGGCGACCCGTCTCACGCTTGCCTTGAAGGTCTTTGAACTTACCTCCCGTTATGACCGCGCTATTGCAACGTATCTGAATGGAGCTGTCGGGCAGAGTAGTGCGGCGGCCTCCATGACGGTCACGCTCGAAAGAGAGCTTGATATGCGTTATGGTGAGAATCCTCACCAGAGCGCAGGCCTCTACCGCTTGACCGATGCCAACGGAACCCGCTCATTTGAAGACTTTTTTGAAAAACTGCATGGCAAGGAGCTCTCCTACAACAACATGCTCGACATTGCCGCGGCAGTCTCCCTGATTGAGGAGTTCCGTAATGAAGAGCCGACCGTGGTCATTATCAAACACACCAATCCGTGTGGCGTCGCTCAGGCGCCAACACTTGTTGAGGCCTATCGCCGCGCTTTTTCCACCGATACCCAGGCTCCTTTTGGAGGCATTATCGCCTTTAACCGTCCTCTTGATATGGAAGCAGCAATGGCGGTTAATGAGATCTTTACTGAAATCCTCATCGCTCCGGCCTTTGAAGAGGGCGTGCTTGAGATGCTGATGAAGAAAAAAGATCGCAGGCTTGTGCGGCAGACCAATGTTCTGCCCAAAGGTGGCTGGGAGTTCAAGTCTACACCATTTGGCATGCTTGTTCAGGAGCGCGACAGCAAAATTGTTGCCAAAGAGGATCTCACCGTCGTCACCAAGCGGCAGCCGACCGGGGAGGAGATTGCTGACTTGATGTTTGCATGGAAAATCTGCAAGCATATCAAGTCGAATACCATTCTTTATGTGAAAAATCGTCAAACCTTCGGTGTTGGCGCTGGTCAGATGTCGCGTGTTGACTCTTCGAAAATCGCACGCTGGAAAGCTTCGGAAGTGGGGCTTGACCTGCATGGATCAGTTGTGGCTTCAGATGCCTTTTTCCCCTTTGCCGATGGTCTTCTCGCCGCTGCTGAAGCTGGCGTGACGGCGGTTATTCAGCCCGGTGGCTCCATCCGCGATAACGATGTGATTGAGGCTGCCGATGCCAATAACCTTGCCATGGTCTTCACCGGCATGAGGCATTTCAAGCATTGATAAGGTAGCTCCTCTCCATGAGCAGCCGTCTCTCATCCCGCCTCATAGCAAGTTGGGAAGAGAGACGACTCTCAACAATGGAAGCAAAACGCAACAGTTCCCTCAGTTATATATTTTTTTCTCTTGCTGAATTCTTTGCCACTGCACGAGCATTGCGTTTCAGGCGTCGAAGCCCGATGCGGAAAATCGGTGTTCCATAAAAGAGCGCCCGAAATCCTGACCTGGTGATGTTCAGTACACTCTCCGTCGAAATGTTCACAAGCTCTTTCCGCACCATGAATGCCCTGGAGGCGGTGATACTTGTCTGCTGGTTATAGGGACAAACCTCCTGGCAGAGGTCGCACCCGAACATCCAGTCGCCAATCATGGCACCCTCTTTTTCCGTAAATTCCCGTTTCAGCTCTATCGTCAGGTAGGAGATACATTTCGAAGCATCTATCTTGCCTGGTTCCATCAGTGCGCCCGTAGGGCAGTGAGCCAGGCAATCACCGCAACTTCCACAGTAGTTGGGGAGAGTAAATTTTGATGAAGGTATCTCCCTGTCAAGAAGTATCTCTCCAAGAAAGAGATAGGTGCCAGCAGAGGGTACCTTCAGAAGGGTGTTTTTCCCGGTTTTTCCAATGCCCGCCTCCTCTGCCCAGTTTTTTTCAAGAAGGGGAGAGCTGTCAACCGTTATCCGTGCGTGAAGAGGTTCGGCTACCAGTATCTCAATTTCAGCAAGGAGCGCTTCAAGTTTTGACCTGACAACCCTATGGTAGTCGTCAATGAGCGCATATTTGGAAATTTTCGGGAAACCCGGCTGACGTTTGAGAGGATAGTTATAGCTGATTGCGGTCGAAATGATCGTCCGCAAACCGGGAAGCAGCAGTGAGGGATCAGCTCGCTCTTCCATCCTTGTCTCCAGGAAATGCATTTCACCATGCCGCTGCTCATGAACCATGGCAGTTGCACGCTGGATGGCAAGTGGTTGTGGTACAGGAGCTGAAAAACCAATGGCCGCAAATCCCAGTTTTGCAGCCGCTTTCTTGATGTTCTTTGCCAGATCGGCGGAGTTGTTACTCATGGTATCGTGCGGCTTTTTGGATGCGTTGAGTTGATGGGTAAAGGGAATTTAGAAAAAAGGGATAAACCTTGGGTGAACTAAAGCTTGTCGGGACGACAGGTTTATTGCGGAAAGGTTGCTTCGCCAGCTTATTATCGTTAAAATGGGGCTGAAGTTCTCAATCTCTGTTTCCGGCGGGTTAATGCTCTTTGCTCTTTTATGGAACGACGTACGTTTATAAAAAAATTGCTGTTGCGCACAGGTGCGGGTATTGGTGTCGCTACGGCAGGGCTTGTTGGATATTACCAGCCGAGAAAAGAGTTTTATCAGCAGGGTGGAGCTGAACCGGACGTGAGGCTGAGACTTCAGGGAACAAAAAAAGTGGTGGTGGTTGGTGGTGGTCTTGCGGGGATAAGCTCCTCTCTCGAACTGGCCAGTCGAGGTTTTGAGGTGACGCTGGTGGAGTCTTCTGCTGCCCTTGGCGGGAAGCTGACCGGCTGGGATATTGACGCTCTTGGTGAGCGGTTTCCGGTTGAGCATGGGTTTCATGGTTTTTTTGAGCAGTATTACAATCTCAAAGAGATCTTTGCATCTGCTGGTATACGGCAGGATGTTTTTTTGGCTTCTCCCGGATATCCAGTCATTTTTAAAAACTCTCCTGAAGAGATATTTGGCCAGGTGTCGAAGTTCTTTCCCTTCAACGTCCTCTCAATTCTTGCTCAGTCCCGCAGGCTTGATATCGGTGCCTTTCTGAAACATTCCAGTGGGCTCACTTCGGCTGGTGAGCTTTTCCGGTATGAGTACAAAAAGAGCTTCTCCAGGTATGATTCGATTGACTTTATGAGCTATTGCCGTCAGGGGAATACCTTGCCTGCCTTTGTTGATACGGTGCTCCACCCTTTTGCTGATGCGACGATGAACCGTATGGAGGTGTTGTCGGCAGCAGAGGCATTACGCTATTTCCATTTCTATTTTATGGGGAGTCCGGAGGGGCTGGCCTTTACAATAACCAATCGTGATTGTATGACGGCGCTCATCAATCCTCTTGAAAGCAAGCTGAAGCAACTTGGGGTGACGATCCGGAAGGGAACTATGGCGAGAAGTATGACGGTCGAAGGAGGAAAGGTCTCCGGAGTTGTTGTGGATACCCAGGAGAGGGGCCGTGCCCTCATACTCCGCATTGACGCATCGGCAGTTCCCGAAGAGGGCTTTGCGGCGTTTGTTACTGATGATGGAGTGCCGGTGATGGTGGGGCGGAAGGGTCGAGGATATCTCGCGTTCGATGGTCGTTGTACCCATATAGGTTGCCCTGTTACCCCCGATGCTCTTACGGGCGGTTTCCACTGTCCTTGCCATGCAGGTCGTTATGATGCCTCTGGCACTCCAGTGAGTGGACCACCCAAAGCGCCACTGGCAAAGCTTGCCGTTATGCAGGAGGGGAAGAGCCTTGTTGTGCGCCACGATGGCGCGATTGGTGTTTATGATGGTGAACTGCTTCCCTGTGATTATTGTGTGGTTGCCACTGATGTCAGGGGTACCCGCAGTTTTATAAAAGCTTCTGGATTAAACCAGCCCGGGTTTGAGTCGAATATTGCATCGCTTGGAGAGTCGGATCCTTATGCTGTGTACCGACTTTGGATAGATCGACCAATTGAGCCGGTCGATTTCCCCTTCTACACGGTTTCGGGTTATACCTATACCGATTCAATATCGCTCTATTCACAGTTTCAGGAGCCCTATATTTCATGGGCTAAAAAGCATGGTGGGGCAGTTGTTGAATTGCATGCCTATGCTATTGCTCCAAAAGAGATTCGTCCTGAAGAGGAGATTAAGGCGACGATGCTGCAAGAGCTCCATGCCATGTTTCCCGAGACCCGGAAAGCGAAGATCCTGCATGAGCTCTTCATGCAACAGTCAAACTTTTCACGCTGGGCTCCGGGTGATCACGCTCATCGGCCTGGTCTTGAAACCCCGTTTTTAAATCTTTTTCTGGCCGGAGACTGGGTAAAGGTTGATGCTCCAGTCTTTTTGATGGAGGCAGCAGCCTTCACCGGACGCATGGCTGCCAATGCTATTTTCAGGCAAGAGTCGCTGGAGCCAACGCCCCTTCCTATTGTGCCAATGGAAGGTCTGTTTGCCTGAGTTGCAAGCCAAGGCATTGTGCAACGGTGTTATGGAGCTGCGGGCGGAATTTGCGGATTCTGATGTTCTCCACTGAGGGATAGACCCTGTTGCTGAGGAGAATAACCGCAAGCTCTTTTTCCGGATCAATCCACAGGCTTGTTCCGGTGAAGCCGAGATGACCGTAGGAGGTGTTTGAAAAATAGTCTCCCGCTGAAGAGTGGCCATCAGGTGAGCGCAGATCCCATCCCAATGCCCTTGGAGAGTTGCTTCGGGAGAGAAATTTTTTGAGTGTCGATTTCTGGACATATCGGTGGTTATCCATGGCTCCGCCACGCATCAGCATCGCTGTCATGCGGAGAAGATCGCCTGTTGTGGAGTACAGTCCGGCATGTCCTGCAACTCCGCCAAGAAGCGCCGCATTCTGGTCGTTGACCAGTGGACGGTGGGAAGTGAATGGCCAGAGGGTATCATTGTCCACAGGGGCAATTTTCCATAACAGTGATGGTGGTGGAGTGAACATGGTCGCTCTCATCCGAAGTGGCCTGGCAAAGCGCTCCTGGAAGTTTGATGCAAGAGATTTGCGTGTGATGGTTTCAACGATTCTCCCGAGGATCATGAATCCAGGATCGCTGTAGAGGGTTGTGGTGCCTGGCGCAGAGAGCAGGGTGTCAGCGTCAATGGCGTTGAAAAGGGCTGCGGGTGTGGCACACCTTTTGGCAAAAAAAGAGTGGGCTCTCAAGCCGGAGGTATGGCGCAGCAGATGCTCGATGGTGATATTTTCCTTGCCGTTTTTTCCAAAATCCGGAAGGTAGGTAGCTACTGGTGCCTGGAGGGAGAGAGAATCCCGCTCAACAAGCTGCATGACAATGGTGGTTGTGGCGACAGCTTTTGTCAGCGAAGCAAGGTCGTAGATGGTTGTTGTATCAACGGGAGCACTGTCGAGAGCGTAGGTCATTCTGCCGAAGGCTTTGTGAAAAACAACCTTGCCTTTGTAGAGCACAGCCACACTTGCCCCGGGGAAGACAGAGTCCTTTACGGCCTTTTCAACAGCCGTCTCAAGTGGCCTGAAATTGTATGCAAGTGCATCGTCTTGCACAGCAATGGTTAACCCGATACAGAGTAAGAGCGATACAAGAGCACAGTGGAGCAGTTGCATGGCAGTCACCCTTTAAAAGAGTGAGAACTTGACATAGCGCTTCGGGTGCGATTTGAGATCGACGAGCAGGGAATCCAGTGACGAGAGTGTTCGCGACAGGTTATTATAGAGCGCGGGATTGGAGGAGAGCTGCCCCAGTGTGCCCTTTTCATTGTTTAGTTTGTTTATCAGCGATTCAGTTTTTGATGCCGTCTGGTTAAGCTTTTCAAGGGTTTCCGTGGTGTTTTTGGCCATTGACTTGTCATTGAGAAGCTTGGGAAGGAGCCCCTCGCCACGTGATGCTTTCTTTGAGATCGTTGAAAGCTCGGCGGATGTGTTTTTCAGGCTGGTGACGGTTTCGGCAAGCTCTTTTCCCATCTGCTCGTCGGTGAGAAGCTTGCCGGCCATCCCCTTGCCGTTGTTCAAATGATCAAGCAGCTCGTTGATTTTGTCGAAGGCTTTATTGGCGCTTGCGGTGAGATTTGCCATGCCGGTTTCCGTTGCAAGGGGGATAAAATCACCCTCTTTAACGGCAGGCCCTTTTCCTGTTACAATGTCAATATATTTGTCGCCCAATACGCCGAGAGATTTAATGGTGGCTTTGGCATCTTTTGTGACGAGGGGCGCATACTCCTCTTTCAGTTTGAGATCAGCAACAACAAAGAGTGAGTCATGGCTTCTGACAAAGCTCATTTTTGAGACCGTGCCTATTTTTTTACCGGAGACGGAGACAAAGTTGTTCTCTGCAAGGCCTTGAACATCTCTCGAAAGTATTTTTACCGTCGTTGTGCTGGAGAAGAGGTTGGTATTTTTCCCGATGACCAGTCCGAGCCAGGCGGCAAAACCGATGCCGAAAATGAAAAATATTCCAGTTTTCAGATCGCTCCATTTCAAAGCGTTCGGATTTTTCATACAGGTAAATGGTATTAAGTGAGGGTTATAATTCAAGAATTTTGTCAGAAAGAATCGAACATATAAACGGATGGTCAGCCTCATGAAGCTTTTCGGTCACATCGTCGAAAATAATTTCGCCTTTGTAGAGCACAGCAACAGAGTCGGCAACATTGAAGACATCGTCAATGATATGGGTAACAATAACTGCGCCAAGGTTGTTGTTCTTTCGAAGCGAGCTGATGAGCGAAAGGATTTTTTTTGAGCTGACAGGATCAAGTCCTGCTGTTGGTTCATCAAAGAGGATCATGTGCGGCTTGAAGATCATTGCTCGTCCAATGGCGACCCTGCGGCGCATTCCTCCACTCAAGCTCTCCGGAAGCTGCTCTTCATAGCCTTCGAGTCCGGCGAACTGTATCTGTTCAGCAACTCTGCGGCTTATCTCTTCTTCCGGGAGTTTCATGTTTTCCCGAAGAAAAAATCCAAGATTCTGGCTTATGGTCATTGAATCGAAAAGCGCATTTCCCTGAAACACCATGCCCATTTTTCGCCGAATCGCGTAAAGGCTGGTCTCGTTCATGTTGGTGATGTCTGTTCCATCAACAATGACTTGCCCGTTGTTTGGTTTTATAAGGCCAAGCATCAGTTTGAGAATGGTGCTTTTTCCTACACCACTTGGTCCAAGGATTGCCTTGATGGTGTTATCCTTGATGGTCAGAGAGACGTTTTTGAGAATCTCTCTTTCGCCATATTTCAAACCGACCTGTCGTAGTTCAATCATTCGTTTACATGTTTTCCAGTACTATCTTTGATACGTAGAAATTGGCAATCAGCACAAGCCCTGATGAAACAACAATGCCCTTGATGGTTGATCGTCCGACACCGGATGTTCCTCCCCTTGCCGAAAAACCGTTAAAGCAACTGACAAGCGTTATAATCATTGCAAAAACGGGAGCCTTGAGAAACCCGACGACAAAGTCCTTGGCGACAAGTCGCGGATAGACAGCATTCCAGAATATTCCAGGATCAAGCCGGTGATAGTGCTCGGCCATGTATGCTGCGCTTTGCAAGCCAGCAAAGTCAGAGAAGGCGGTTAATGGCAAAAACATGATGAGTGCTGCGACCAGCCGGGGAGTGACAAGTTTTGCAATAGGGTCTGTACCGAAAGCGCGAAGTGCGTCAATTTGTTCCGATATCTGCATGGCACCAAGCTCTGCGCCGTTTCTTGATCCAAATCGAGCAGAGAGCATGAGACCCATAAGCAGCGGCCCAAGTTCACGGATCACCGACAGCGCTGTCGAGCGTCCCAGCATGGTTTTTGCCCCGAAATCTTCAAGCAGGTTGCCCACCTCAATGGCAAGAAGAGCGCCGATAGAGACTGCGCTCACCAGTACAATGGGCAGCGAGTCGACACCGCATATCTTGGCCTGATCAAGAACATCTCGCCAATATTGCTTTGCCTTGGGGATAGCGACAAAGGCCCTGACCGAAAACCAGAAAAACTCCTGCATGGTGAAGAAAAAAACCTTCATCTCCAAAAGAAGTTTCTCCTGCAGGGCTCGAGTAAACGCTATGGCACCAGAGGGAGATTGTAGAGTTTTCATGCGTGCAAAAGTCTGCTTTTCATTTTAGCGACCCACTCGCAGGGTATGGTGACCTTGCCGAAGAGATCGTCATCTCGTTCTCTCATGCCATGATAGTCGGAACCTCCCGAAAAGAGCAGAAAATACTCATTGGCAATCTCACGGTAATAGTTTTGCCTGTAGGTGTCATGAGAAGGGTGTACTATTTCAATTCCGTCAAGCCCGAAGGTGATCAACTGTTTCAGTGTCTCATCGGAGACATTCTGGGCTGGATGTGCAAGAAAAGAGAGACCAGAGGCCTTGTTGATGAGGCTTATGACATCCGCAGGATGTGTCTCTATGCTTTTAACGTACGCCGGACTATGTGCACCAAGGTATTTGCTGAACGCCTCGCTGAAGCTTTTTACATAGCCAACATCCTGAAGCACTGCTGCAATATGGGGGCGTCCAACACTTCCATTCTGAGCTTTGACAATGATCTGTTCAATACCAATTTTAACTCCCATTTTAGCGAGTTTACTCACCATGCGTTCAGCCCTTTCGGTACGCAGGTGGCGGCAGTGGTCAAGATACCCTTTCAGCTCAGAATGCTGATAATCAAAAAAATATCCAAGGACATGAATATCATATCCCTTGTAGGTCGAGCTCATCTCTACACCAGGAATAAGCTCAATACCCCTCTCAAAGGCTAATGGCTTTGCTTTGTCAATACCTAAAACAGAATCATGGTCAGTAATGCTGATGGCCTTTAACCCGGCAACTGCTGCTTTTTCAACAATTTCTTCGGGAGTAAAGATTCCGTCGGAACATTTCGTATGTATGTGTAAGTCTGCTTTTTCAAAGCCATTATACCCTACGCTTGAAAAGCTGTACGGCACGGCTGAATGATTAAATAGTTAATTTAGTACTCTCATATTATAAGAAATTTTTTCCGGCTGCTTCTCAGAAAACGGAATTATTTTTCCGATAAAATAGTTGCCTTGTGCTGTTTTTGCTTATGGTTGCAGCAATCCTGTAAAAACGAGGTAAAGAATGGTCGCTCCCGCCAACAGCCGGTAGACAATAAAGATGGTTGTTGTGTGCTCTTTGAGGTAGTTGAGAAGGAAGGCGATTGATGCGTAACCGACAAAACCTGCGGTAAACGTTGCCACTATGATAGTTGTTGTGTTGTCAGGAGAGGCGGTGATACTTCCCCAAGTCTTGTAGAGCTGCAGCATTGCAGCGGCAAATACCGAAGGGAGCGAGAGCAGAAATGAAAAGCGGGCTGCGGCTTCACGGGAAAGATTCAGTAAAAGTCCACCGGTTATGGTTACTCCCGAGCGTGAGGAGCCTGGTATGAGAGCGATGCTTTGCGCAAGACCGATCAGCAGTGCCTCTTTCCAGCCAATATCCGCCATTGAATTGAGTGACTGCCCCTTTTGCAGCCTTTTTTTTATTTTTTGTTCAGCAAGAGAGAGGATGATGGCCAGACCAATAAGTGCGCCGCTGACCCAGTAGAGCGATCGGAGGCTTGTTTCAATCTCTGATTTGAACAACAGGCCGAATATGACAATTGGGAGGGTTCCTGCCGCAATCATCCACCCCATTTTTGCCTCAGCAGTACCGAAGGGCTTGCGTTTTACAATTCCCTCAAGAACGCCTTTGCCAATGACAACAATATCTTTTCGGAAATAGAAGAGGACTGCGAAAAGTGTTCCGATCTGTACAATGGCGGTAAATGGTGCCCCCGGATCTTCCCAGCCAGCAAGAGCCGGAATAATTCTGAGATGCGCTGAACTGCTGACCGGCAGAAATTCCGTCAAGCCCTGAACGATACCGAGAAGAACTGCTTCAATGAGGGTCATGCGAATTTGTTGTTGTCGGTTGGCAAAATGTTGTGTGTTTCAAGAATTTCCTGCAGGGCGACGATGGCCTTCCTGACGGCGAGGGCGCGGTGGCTGAGGCTGTTTTTTTTAGACTGGCTCATCTCAGCGTAAGTTTTCCCCATAGAATCGACCATGAAGACAGGATCATAGCCAAAGCCTCCATCTCCTTGTGGTTCAATTGTTATGGTGCCATGAACAACTCCATCCGCAATTTTTTCAAACAGGAGTGAACCCTGAGGCGAAGGAAGAGCTCCTTTCATGGCAATAACACTTCTGAATCGGGCGCTCCGGTTTTTTATACCGCGCAGGGAGTAGAGCAGGTGGTTGACATTGGCCTCATAGGTTGGTCTTTGGCCTTCCGGCATCGGTGCATATCGTGCGGAATAGAGACCCGGAGCGCCATTGAGCGCATCAACTTCAAGCCCGGTGTCGTCTGCGAGCGCAATCATGAAAGGAAAGCGTTCGGAAAGCAGGTCAAAAATAGCCCTTGCTTTGAGAAGAGCGTTTCCCTCCAGCGTTTTTTCGCTCTCTTCAACCTCAACTTCAACGCCAAGCTCATGAAGCGCAAAAACGTTGAAAAGAGGCGAGACCTTTTCAAGCAGCGGTCGAAGTTCTCTCACTTTGTCGTGGTTGCCGGTGGCAAGGATGATGGCAATCTGGTAGTTGTCGGTGTCGCTCATGGGATGTGGTTACTTGATGATTCGGAGCATCTCTTTGACAGCCTCCTCAAGGCCAGTAATGACGGCACGGGCAATAATGGCATGGCCGATGCTCACCTCCTCAATATCGGTGATTTCCCTGAATGGCGCTATGTTGCGGTAGTCAAGCCCGTGGCCTGCGACCACCTTCAGCCCGAGGCCTCTTGCGTACGCCGCTGCTTCGCGGATTCTGGTCAGCTCCAGCACCCTTTCATCACCCTGTTTCAGCGCATAGAGTCCGGTGTGCAGTTCTACAATATCGGCACCAGCTTCAGCCGAAAGATCAATAGCATTTTTGTCGGGCTCAATAAAGAGACTTACCTCTACTCCTGCGGGCTTGAATGGTTTCAAAAATTCCGCCAGTACAGCAAAATGGCGTGTAATGTCAAAACCCCCTTCAGTGGTAAGCTCCTCACGTTTTTCTGGGACAAGGGTGATAAGCTCCGGCCTTGTTTTCAGGGCAATTTGTTGCAACTCCGTGGTCATGGCCATTTCAAGGTCGAGTTTGGTGGTAACCGCTTGACGGAGTCTTGACAGATCGTTGTCCTTGATGTGGCGGCGATCTTCGCGCAGGTGGCAGACAATGCCTGCGGCACCGCACTGCTCAGCAACCAGCGCCGCTGTGATGGGGTCAGGCTCCTGCTCGCCTCTGGCGTTTCGTAACGTGGCGATATGATCAATATTAACGGCTAATCTCATAAAGGTGGAAATGGATCAAATGGTGTACAAATCTGTTGCGGAGTCACTCTCTCTGCACTCCGATGGCATCGTAAGCGAAAGTAATGAAAAAAAGGTAGAATGGACAAAATTACAGTCCCTGCAGATTTTAAACTCTTTGTTATGCCCTTGGGTAACTGAAAGAGCAGGATATTGTCAAGTGCGAACGGCTGCCCCAAAGTAATTGTTCTGTGCTGAGGTAAAGAGTGTGCGTTTCGCCTTCAGATTTTTCTTTATATTGCCAAGTTTAGTCAACATTGTTTATTAAAACATTTTTCTATGTCAAAGCAATGCAGGTGTTCCGATGGGCTGACTGACCGCACTCGTTATGAGGAGGTGGTGCTTGATGTTATGCTCTACAGCGCTCGCCTCAAGGAGAGTGTGGCACGGCGGAACAGTGACGTTATTGTTGCTATGGCACGTATGATGGCCGAGACGTTTGAGGAGGGTGGCAAGGTGCTCTTCTGTGGTAATGGCGGCAGTGCGGCAGATGCTCAACATCTCGCTACTGAGCTGACTATTCGGTATCGCAGCAGTGTTGATCGTCCTGCGCTTCCGGCAATTGCACTCTCTACCGATACTTCTGCTTTGACGGCAGGTGCCAATGATCTTGGTTATGATGCGGTTTTTGCCCGCCTTGTTGAGGCTTACGGGCGTCAAGGGGATATTCTTGTAGGGCTTTCCACCAGTGGCAACAGTCAAAGTATTGTCAATGCGCTTGCAGGTGCCAGACGGCAGGGTATGAAAACATTTGCACTGCTTGGTGGTGATGGTGGAGTGTTGAACGGTGTGGCTGATCTTGAAATTATTGTGCCACATTCAGGTTCCGCTGACCGCGTTCAGGAGTGCCATATTACGATCGGTCATGTTCTTATTGATCTCGTCGAGCGGATGCTTGGCTATTGTTAAAAGTTCGTAAAATAACTCAAAACGATTATTTCTATGCAGGTTAAGCAGATTGAAGGAGCCCTTGGCGCGGCGGATGCAAGGTTTGCGCTGGTTGTTTCGCGCTTCAATGATTTTATTGGACAGAAGCTTGTTGAGGGTGCCATTGACTGTATTCTCCGCCATGGTGGATCGGAGAAGGATATTACTGTTTACCGTTGCCCCGGAGCTTTTGAACTACCGATGGTGGCGAAAAAGGTGGCGCTCAGCGGCAGGTATGATGCCATTGTGACACTTGGTGCCATTATCAGAGGCTCTACACCCCATTTTGATGTTATTGCCGCTGAAGCGACCAAAGGAATTGCCCAGGTCGCTCTCGATACCGGGGTGCCGATTGCTTTTGGAGTACTCACCACTGAAAACCTTGAACAGGCGATTGAGCGGGCAGGGACAAAAGCTGGCAACAAGGGGTTTGATGCCGCCATGACTGCCATTGAAATGGTGAACCTTTACCGGCAGATTTAGTTGTTGCGGTAACGGTTGAAATTGGTTGTGATTACTTCGGAGCAGGCGGCCATCAGCTCCTCAATGCTGTTGAACGATGATGGCTCAATGGGCTTGTCGATGATCACCTTGATTGTCCCTTTGTTGATTTTAAGACTTTTTTTTGGGGTGATCAGATGGCTGCCGATGATGGTGACGGGTAGTACCGGTGCGCCCCCTTTTTGTGCAACGCGGAATGCGCCGCGCTTGAACGGGAGCAGCTCTCCGGTTGCCGATCGGGTGCCTTCAGGAAAAATGTGAAGGGAATGACCACTTTTCAGTACCTCCGTTGCTGCAAAAAGGCTGTTCAGTGCCTCCCGGTTTTGTCCCCGTTTTATCATGACATAGCCAGATTGCCTCAGAACCCGGCCAAACAGCGGTATTTTACCAAGCTCCTCTTTTGCCATAAATCGGAGGCTGAGCTTCATGGTGCCGAGCAGCAGAGGTATGTCGGCCATGCCGGCATGGTTGCTGATGACGAGATAGTGTTGATCGGAGCTGTAATTCTCCTCCCCGATAACTTCGATGGTTATCCCAAAAAGCCTGGCGCTGAGCCGACCCCACCAGGCGGCAATTTTATGGAAGCTGTTGCCGGTAGGGTCGAAGATGTTGAGTAACAGAGCATACAGTATCCCGAAAAACATTATCGGGATGCTGATAAAGAGAAAAATCAGTGTTCTGAAGTTCATTCCACACGCTTACACAGGGTTACTGATCGAGTCCATTAAGAAAAGAGGCGAGCTCTTTATACTCCGAACTGATCAAGGTGGCACTCTTCTTTTTTTCCATCAGCTCCTGAAGATTTGAGGGAATCTCAATTTTTTTGTCGAGAGTCTTCTCTATTGCTTCAAGAAATTTTACCGGGTGGGCTGTTGACAGAACAATACCTGCACGTTCAGCAGCCCCTTCCGTTGATCGGTACCGTTCTAGCGCATGGTATGCAACGGCGGTATGTGGCTCCATGATATAGTCGAAGCGTTCATAGACAGAGCGAATGGTCGCTCTTGTCTCTTCATCCGAAACCGCAATGCCGGTAATCTCCCTGCCCATTGCAGCATGATCGTTGTTGTAAAAATATCTCAATCGAGCAAAATTGCTTGGGTTGCCAACATCCATTGCCGTTGAAAGCGTTGTAATGGTCGGGTGTGGGTCGTAGCGTCCGTCGTCGATATAGCGGGTGACGCTGTCGTTGGCGTTTGATGCTGCAATAAAGTGGCCAATTGGAAAGCCCATCCTTTTTGCAAGGATTCCGGCGGTGAGGTTTCCGTAGTTGCCGCTGGGTACAGCAAAGAGCGGGTTGTTGAAGCCGTAGATCTCCTTGAGTTGCAGGCATGCCCAGGCATAATAGAATGATTGAGGAATCAGTCTTGATATATTGATGGAGTTGGCCGAGGTAAGCGTCAGCGATTTGTTCAGTGATGGATCGACAAAAGCCTCTTTTACCATGCGCTGGCAGTCGTCGAAATTGCCCTCAACTTCAAGGGCGTAAACGTTGTTCCCTGCTGTGGTGAGTTGCTGTTCCTGAAGAGGGCTCACTTTTCCTGATGGGTAAAGCAGGACTACTCTGGTGTTGGTAATTCCCTGAAATCCATAGGCAACAGCGCTTCCTGTATCTCCCGAAGTTGCCACCAATACGGTAATCAGCCTCTGCTCTTCGGCGGCAAAAAAACCAGTCAGGCGGGCAAGAAAACGCGCTCCGTAATCCTTGAAGGCAAGTGTCGGCCCGCAGAAAAGCTCTTCAATAAAGGTGTTGCTGTTGAGCTGCACAATCGGAGTCTCAAAGGTGTAGCAGTTGTCGATCATGTCGCTGAGCTCATCGGGGGAGATATCACTCCCGATAAACTTTTTTGCAATGGCAAAAGCGATGTTGTTGAAGCTTGCGCCTTCAAGGAGCTTGATCTCGTCAGGCGAAAAACGGGGAATTTCAGAGGGAATGTAGAGGCCGCCATCCGGTGCAAGTCCTTCAAGGGTGGCTTTTTTCAGCGAGACAGGTATAGATGATTTATTGGTACTGAAATAGATCATGTGTCGAGGAGTTCTCTGTTGATGGTTATGAGAGTATTCGTGCCCCTTCCTTGCAGATGGGGGTAACCCATACATCTGATTCGAGGTGAGCTTTCGAGTGCATGAACGCCTCCTTCATGGCACTTCCAACCTGAATAGCTGTCTTTTCAGAGGAGGAAAAGGCAAAAACCGAAGGGCCTGAACCAGCAATACTGCATCCAAGAGCCCCGGTATCAATTGCTGCCTGTTTAACTTCAAAAAAACCGGGAATTAACGGGGCGCGTTTTGGTTCTGCAATAACGTCAACCAGAGAGCGTCCGATAAGATCATAGTCGGAGGTGAGCAGGCCGGTTATCAGTGCTCCCACGTTACCCCATTGCTGGGTTGCCGTTTTAAGAGAAATCTCCTGGGGTAACACGGAACGTGCATAAGCTGTGCGTAACTCTGTATGAGGATGTACCAGTGAGCAGTAGAGGTGTTCGGGTGACGGAATTGTGATGAGATCAAGTGGAGTATAGCTTCGTATCAAGACGAAATTGCCGAGAATCGCTGGTGCTGCATTATCGGCATGAGCTGATCCGCATGCAACTCTCTCTCCTTCAATAGCGAAGTGGACAAGCTCCATTTTCGAACAAGGATTTCCAAATAGTTCGTTTGCGGCGATAAGTGCGGCAGCGGCGCTTGCGGCGCTGCTCCCCATTCCGCTGCTGAGTGGCAGGTGTTTGACAAGCTCAAGCGAGATGTGACCTGCAAAATCAATCTGTTTGTGGGCGCGGATATACTCAAGGAACTTCAGGACAACAAAGCTTGATGTGTTTTTTTTGGGATCCAGGGGCAATGCTCCGTCGTCCCCGCTGATGCTCGTAATGGAGACCGGCGATCCGGAGTTTTTGGTATCGGAAAGTGTGAGTATTACCTCATCACCAGGTTCGGTAATAGCAAATCCGAGCACATCAAAACCGCAGGCAACATTGCCGACGGTGGCTGAAGCGAATCCTCTGACACTCTTCATACTGTTTTTTTCGGGCAAAATTCCTGTATGTGTATTGACTGATAATGCTTCTAAATTTAATGAAAGGATAGCTAATTCAAATAAGGAGAAAGGAATTTGAATAACTAAAAGCTTTTCATTAAATTCAGGTTTTATCTTTTGGTATGGTGGTCGTCCCGACCTCCGAAATAAGGTAAGCAGAATCTTTCTCTTTTCTTAACAAATAACCAAGCGGAATAAGATATGTCTACAACAGTCAGGCCTGATGAGGTTTCATCCATACTTCGCAAGCAGCTTGCCGGTTTTGAGTCAGAAGCGGAAGTTTATGATGTGGGAACAGTGCTGCAGGTTGGTGACGGTATTGCTCGTGTTTATGGTTTATCGAAGGTTGCTGCAGGCGAACTTCTTGAGTTTCCCAACAATGTGATGGGTATGGCTTTAAACCTTGAGGAGGACAATGTCGGCGCTGTATTGTTTGGTGAATCCAATCTTGTAAAAGAGGGTGATACGGTTAAAAGAAGTGGTATTCTTGCCTCTATTCCTGTTGGCGAGGCTATGCTTGGCAGGGTCATCAATCCACTCGGTGAGCCTATTGATGGCAAGGGTTCGATTGAAACACATATCCGTCTTCCTCTTGAGCGCAGGGCACCAGGTGTTATCTATCGTAAATCGGTACATGAACCGCTGCAGACAGGCCTCAAGGCTATCGACTCCATGATTCCGGTTGGTCGCGGACAGCGCGAGCTTATCATTGGTGATCGTCAGACAGGAAAGACTGCTGTTGCAATTGATACCATTATCAACCAGAAAGGCAAAGGCGTCTTCTGTATTTATGTGGCAATTGGTCTGAAGGGATCAACGGTTGCGCAGGTTGTCAATACTCTCGAAAAATATGACGCGATGTCGTATACCACCGTTATTTCGGCCACGGCATCCGATCCCGCACCTCTTCAGTTTATAGCACCGTTTGCCGGCGCTACTCTTGGTGAATTTTTCCGCGATACGGGTCGTCACGCCCTGGTGGTTTATGATGATCTTTCAAAACAGGCTGTTGCCTATCGTCAGGTCTCTCTGTTGCTTCGCCGTCCACCGGGACGTGAGGCATATCCTGGTGATGTGTTTTACTTGCACTCCCGTCTGCTTGAAAGAGCTGCGAAAATCACCGATGATATTGAGGTGGCAAAGAAAATGAACGATCTTCCTGATGCTCTGAGGCCGTTGATCAAGGCTGGTGGAAGTCTTACCGCACTGCCGGTTATTGAAACCCAGGCGGGTGACGTTTCGGCATATATTCCTACGAACGTGATTTCAATCACCGACGGTCAGATTTTTCTTGAATCAAACCTCTTCAACTCCGGCCAGAGGCCTGCTATCAACGTTGGTATTTCGGTTTCCCGCGTCGGTGGCGCTGCGCAGATCAAGGCCATGAAAAAGGTTGCTGGTACCCTGCGTCTCGACCTGGCGCAGTTCCGTGAACTTGAAGCCTTCTCGAAATTTGGTTCTGATCTTGATAAAACCACCAAGGCGCAGCTCGACAGAGGTGCCAGGCTTGTAGAGATTCTCAAGCAGGGTCAGTATGTTCCTATGCCGGTTGAAAAACAGGTTGCCATTATTTTCCTTGGAACACAAGGCTTGCTTGATTCTGTTGAGGTTCGTTTACTTCGCAAGTTTGAGGAGGAGTTCCTTGGCATGCTTGAGATCAAGCACAATGATATTCTCACGAAGATTCTTGAGAGCGGTACACTGGAGGCTGATGCTGCCGCCAAACTCAAGGATATTGCCGTGAAGTTTGTTGATGCATTCAAGCAGAAAAACAAGGCGTAAGAGAGTTGACAGGTTTTCAAGCAATTTATTAACAGTCCCGTAATACATGCCTACATTAAAGGATATACGTGTACGAATCAAAGGGGTAAAATCTACGCAGCAGGTAACCAAGGCAATGAAGATGGTGGCCGCTGCAAAGCTGAGAAGGGCGCAGGAGAGGGCTGTTATGGCTCGCCCCTATGCTGCGAAGCTTAAGGATATGCTTGGTTCACTCTCACTGAAGGTAGATACTTCGCGTAACCCCTTGCTTTCAGGTCGTTCCGAGATCAACAATGTTCTTGTTATTCTTGTCACTGCCGACAGGGGGCTCTGTGGCGCGTTTAATACCAATGCCATAAAGCTGGCGTATAAACTCATTCATGAGGATTATGCTGCTATTTATGGAAAGGGAGGTGTGAGCCTGATCTGTGCTGGTTCCCGAGGATTTGATTTTTTCAGAAAAAGAGATTACAAGATTACCAAGGGGTATCTGGCTGTTTTTCAGCACCTTGATTTCAGTACGGCAAAAGAGATTGCTGATACAGCCTCTGGCATGTATCTTCGTGGTGAGGTTGACAGGGTTGTTGTTGTTTACAATGAATTCAAGTCGGTGCTTGCTCCAAATCTGAAAGCAGAGGTGATTCTCCCTATCTCTCCTGAGACATCTTCTGTCAAGGAGAGCAGCAGTGATTACATTTATGAGCCATCACCTGCGGCGATCATTGATGTGCTGGTGCCAAAGCATCTTAATACCCAGGTGTGGAGAATGATGCTTGAGTCGAATGCTGCAGAGCAGGCGGCCCGCATGTCTGCAATGGATTCGGCTACAGAAAATGCCAAGGAGCTGCTTCGCGGGCTCAACATCAGTTACAACCGTGCACGGCAGGCGGCAATTACCACTGAGCTCAGTGAAATTGTTGCAGGTGCGGAGGCACTGAGTAGCTGATCAAGATCATGACCTTATGACATCCAAAGCGCCCGCAGGGGCGCTTTTTTTTTGCACAATATCGCAACTGGAGTCGGGTGGTATGCAACTCATTCTGGAAATGATTTATATTCAACAAGCTGGTGGTTCAGTCTCTTTTCACATTACAATGAATGTATGGGCGGAAGCATGAAGATATACAAGTTTGGAGGTACCTCTTTGGGGTCGGCTGGACGGATCAGAAAGGTTGCGGATATTATTGCTGCTGCTGTTGAGGAGGGCAAGCTTATTGTGGTAGTTTCAGCCATTCATCGTGTTACCGATCTTTTGCTTGAATCAGCCACAAAGGCGTGTTGTGGTGACAGCAGTTATCGTACGATACTTGATGAGCTTGATCATCAGCATTTCTTGTTGGCCGATGAGCTTTTTTCCCGGGACTCTCTTGGCGAAGTCACTGCGGTGATGCGTTCTGATCTTTCTGATCTTCATAATATTGTACAGGGCGTTTTTTTGCTGAGAGAGCTTTCTGAAAAAAGTTTGGCGGTTATCCTGAGTTTTGGGGAGCGTCTCTCTGCCAGGATTGTAAGCTCTTGTTTGCAGGAGCAGCAGATGCAGTCATTCTTTCTCGATGCACGGGAGTTGATTGTCACTGATGCTAATTATGCTGATGCCAGGGTCAACACCTCCGCCTCCGAACTTCGGATTAAAAAGCGTCTTGAGTTTTTTGAGGGTGTGCCGGTGGTGACCGGATTTATTGCAGCCGCCCCCGACGGTACGGTAACAACGCTGGGCCGAGGAGGTTCCGATTATACCGCATCTCTTCTTGGTGCGGCGCTTGGAGCTTCAGAAATCTGTATATGGAGCGATGTTGACGGCTTTTTCAGCGCTGATCCCAAACGGGTTCGTGATGCCAGGATTTTGCCCTTCATTACCTGTTCGGAGGCGATGGAACTCTCTCATGCAGGAGCCAAAGTTCTTCATCCGCTTGCCGTTCAGTCTGCCATGAAGGCGGGTATTCCTCTGCTGATTAAAAATTCCTTTAATCCTGAGGCTAAAGGAACGCGCATTGAACTTGCAACACCAGCGGAGAGAAGCCGCACGCTGCCAGTAACAGCTCTTTCCTCAATCAACAACGTTGTCCTTCTGAATATGTCGGGCAGTGGTATGGTTGGTGTTCCTGGCATTGCTTCAAGGCTGTTCAGTTGCCTGGCGCAGCACAGGATCAATATTATCTTTATATCCCAGGCATCCTCTGAACAGTCGATTACTCTTGCCGTCAATCCTTCCCAGGCAGCAAAAGCGAAAAAAGTACTGGAAGGGATATTTGCTCTTGAAATTGAAGCTCGTCAGATAGATCCTCTGCTGATTCGGCGTAACCTGTCGATGATTGCGATTGTTGGCAATAACATGTCGGGCCATCCTGGAGTTTCAGCTCAGTTATTTGAAACGCTTGGCAAAAATGGAATCAATGTTATAGCCGTTGCCCAGGGTGCCAATGAGATGAATATCTCCTTCGTGGTCGACTGCCATGATGAGGATAAGGCTCTGAATTGCATTCATGAGTCCTTCTTTTTGTCGCAGCGCAAGGTGCATCTTTTTATTGCTGGCACCGGAACAATCGCAAAAAGCCTGATTGGGCAGATCAGTGCCCATCGCGTTAACCTGCAGATGGATAATGATCTTGATGTTGTGGTCTGTGGCATGGCAAATACTCGCAAGATTGCCATGGATGATAACGGTATTGATCTTGAAAATTGGCAAGCATCTCTTGCTCTGAGGGTAGAGCACCAGGGCATTGATGGCTATATTGAGCTTATCAGGAAGAGAAATCTTCACAATACCATTTTTGTGGATTGTACTGCAAGCGCCACAGTCGCCGCAAGTTATCCTGATTTGCTGCTTGCCAATATTTCCGTTGTAACGGCCAACAAGCTCGGTATGGCCGCTCCTTGGCCTCTTTACCAGAGTATCAGGGATGCTCAACGGAAAAGCAATGCCCGTTTTCTCTACGAAACCAATGTGGGGGCAGGTTTGCCGATAATTAACACCCTGAATGATCTGAAAAACAGCGGCGACAAGATTATCAGTATTGAAGGTGTTCTTTCTGGAACCTTGAGCTTTATTTTCAATGAACTGCGTCAAGGTGGCAAATTCAGCGAGATCGTTCGTCGTGCCCAGGAGGCTGGATATACTGAGCCTGATCCGCGTGATGATCTTTCGGGAGCTGATTTCGCACGCAAGTTCCTTATTCTTGGCCGTGAACTGGGCTTCAAGCTTGAGTACAGCGATGTTGCGTGCGAGAGTCTTGTCCCAGAGGAGTATCGTGGTGAGATGCCGGTTTCTGAGTTTCTTGTTCGTTTGTCAACTCTTGATGACTGGTATGCCGATGAGAGAGCGAAGGCAGCAAAAGAGGGTATGACCATTGCCTACGCAGGAGAGATCAGGGATGGAGTGGCAAGTATCGGGATTAAAAGACTTCCACTTGCAAGCCCCATTGCCGGGCTTCAGGGGTCTGAAAATATGGTGGTCTTTACCACAGAGCGCTATCGGGCAACTCCTCTTGTTGTACGAGGGCCTGGCGCTGGTGGAGAGGTGACGGCAGGCGGCGTTTTTGCTGATATCCTGCGCATTGCAAGTTATCTGGTTTGAGGAGAACCATTTATGCGAGCCGAAATTGTATCAATCGGGGACGAACTGCTTAAAGGCCAGCGGGTGAATACCAATGCTGCTTTTATCTCAAGTGCTCTTGGCCGAATAGGTATACCTGTTCAAAGAGTTGTTGCTTGTGCGGATCTTGAAGATGAGATGCTCTCTGTGCTGGAGGAGGCGCTTCACCGGGCAGATATTGTGCTTGTTACAGGCGGGCTTGGCCCGACCAGGGATGACCGTACCAAAAAAGCTGTACAACAGCTTCTTGGCAGAGGGATGAAGCTCAATGAGGAGGCATACCAGAATCTTGTGGTTCGGATAAAAAAATACGGATTGGAGGTGTCGTCATCACTCCGGGATCAGGCTATGGTGATAGAGGGTTCCCAGGTTATTCCAAATACACGGGGGAGTGCCGCTGGGATGATTATTTCATGTGGAGAGCAGTTTCACCACCACTCTCTGGTGTTGATGCCCGGTGTTCCATCCGAAATGAAGGCGATGATGGATCTCACGGTTATTCCGCATTTTGCAGCGCTTTCAGATAGAGCCATTCGTCACACTCCGATAAAAACGGTTGGTATCGGTGAGTCGAGGCTTGCAGAGATGCTTGCGGATATTGAAGATTGTCTGCCGGAGGGTACAACGCTTGCTTATTTGCCTCATACCGCAGGTGTCAGTTTGATGATCAGTACTTTCGGTCGGGATCAAGAGGCGGTTGATCGTGATAACCGTACTGTTGTTGAGAGGGTTGCCAGAAAGGCTGAACCATTCATTTATGCGACAAGGGAGGTCACTCTTGAAGAGACTGTCGGGACGATGCTCTCCGCACAAGGGTTGACTGTTGCTGTTGCTGAATCGTGTACTGGTGGTCTGCTGGCCAGCCGACTGACTGATATTCCGGGTGCGTCCTCATATTTTTTGCAGGGTTTTGTGGTGTACAGCAACCAGGCAAAAGAGAGAAACCTTGGTGTGCCAGCGGAGACCATTGAGAGCTTCGGAGCGGTCAGCGAAGAGGTTGCCCGGGCTATGGCCATTGGATGTCTTGAAACAAGTGGCTCTGATTTTGCGGTAGCAACAACAGGTATCGCCGGGCCCTCGGGAGGTTCTCCGGAAAAGCCGGTTGGTATGGTTTGTCTGGGAGTAGCCAAAAGAAAATCAGCCGAGGTGATTTCCAGAACACTTTTTATGCATGGCGATCGTGAACAGAACAAGCTTCGGTTCAGCGAAGCGGCTCTTCGGGAGCTGTGGCAGTGCCTGCGGGGAAATTCTTGCTGAGATTTTAGTGTATGTGACCTTATATCAAAAAAAAATCGTTCTTCAGAGATCTTATGGCCAGAATTGCAAGATTACCAGATACCGTTGCGAATAAAATTTCTGCCGGCGAAGTTGTGCAGCGTCCGGCTTCGGTTGTCAAAGAGTTGCTTGAAAACTCCATTGATGCTGGTGCCAGCAAGATAACGCTATCCATCAAAGATGCAGGGAAAGAGCTTATCAGGATTGTTGATAATGGTGCCGGAATGGTGCGGGAGGATGCGCTTCTGAGTGTGGAGCGTTTTGCAACCAGTAAAATTACTGGTGTTGGTGATCTTGATTCTCTGCAAAGTCTTGGCTTCAGGGGGGAGGCGCTTGCAAGTATCTCTTCTATCTCGCATTTCGAACTGAAAACCCGTACAGCACAAGAGAGGCTTGGGCTCAAACTCCGGTACGAGGGCGGAGTTCTTGCCGGGGAGTCAGAGGTGCAGGGAGAGCAGGGGACGACAATCAGCGTCAGAAACCTCTTTTTCAATGTGCCGGCGCGTCGTAAATTCCTGAAATCCAATGCAACCGAGTACAGCCATATTTATGAAATTGCCAAATCGTTTGCTTTGGCATATCCGGAAATTGAGTGGAGTATGTACAGTGACGATGAGGAGCTTTTTCATCTCAAGAGCCCGAATATTCCGGAACGGCTTAATGTTTTTTATGGGGATGATTTTGCGGCAAGTATGATTGAACTCTCCGACGAGAATGATTACCTCTCAATCAAGGGATTTCTTGGTAAGCCAGCCATGCAGAAACGACGGAAACTTGATCAATATTTTTTTGTCAATCGTCGGCTTGTTCAGAACCGGATGCTTTCACAGGCGGTGCAGCAGGCCTATGGTGATCTGCTTGTCGAACGTCAGACCCCCTTTGTGCTCCTTTTTCTTTCGATTGATCCCTCTCGCATTGACGTGAACGTGCATCCGGCAAAGCTTGAGATCAAGTTTGATGATGAGCGCAATGTGCGTAACATGTTTTATCCGGTTATAAAGCGGACTATCCAGTTGCACGATTTTTCTCCTGACATGGTGGTTACAGAGAACGAATCATCCCTCTTGGGCTCTTTTCAGCCATCGCCCTCCCGGAAATTTTCTTTTCCTGATATTCCGCATCGTCTTTCGACGACGGATGATCTTTATCGAAATTATCGCGAAGGTTCTTATCCTGAACCCGTTGCGCCAAGGGTGTCGCCATGGCATCAGCCTGAAATATCTCCAAATGCCGAGCCCTCAACGGGATTCGTTGCCCTGGAGCGTGAGTTGCGGGATGGGAGTGAACAGTTGGCCTCTGTGCTGCTCTCTCCAATCTATGAAGATGACGTTGTTCCAAATCCGAAAGATTCAGAACCGAAAATATGGCAGTTGCACAATAAGTACCTGATTTGCCAGATCAAGACCGGCTTGATGATTATTGATCAGCACGTGGCGCATGAACGGGTGCTGTATGAACGTGCTGTCGATGTCATGAACCAGAGTGTCCCGAATTCCCAGCAGTTGCTTTTTCCCCAGAAAGTGGAGTTTCGTTCCTGGGAGTACGAGCTGTTTGAGGAGATTCGTGACGATCTCTACCGGCTTGGCTTTAATCTGCGGTTGTTTGGCAATAAAACCATCATGATCGAAGGGGTTCCCCAGGATGTGAAGCCGGGTACTGAGGTGACGATTTTACAGGATATGATTGCCGAATTTCAGGAGAATGCCTCAAAGCTGAAGCTTGACAAGCGCGACAATCTGGCAAAGTCGTACTCGTGCCGAAATGCCATCATGGCAGGTCAAAGACTCTCGCTTGAAGAGATGCGTTCACTGATTGACAATCTCTTTGCTACCCGTGAGCCCTACTCCTGCCCGCACGGCAGGCCGGTCATTATAAAGCTCTCCCTTGACCAGCTTGACAAGATGTTCGGGAGAAAATAACTGGCCTTCCATTTTCGGCTTCACTCATCTTGCAGGGGTATTTCATTGTCCGGGGTACCTCTTTTTGCTGTTCAGGGCAAAACAAAAGCCCCTGCCAATTTTGAAAGCAGGGGCTTTTGTGAAGAATCCATCGACGAATGAATCAGAAGGAGAAACTCATGGAGGCATTAACTTTTACCTCTCTCGGAAGCTCGTTGCCATCAATGGTAAAGGTATTGGTGGCCATGGCGCCATCAACATCAAGCAAAAAGAGCTTGAAGCCAGCAGTTAAGACGCTGCCATTTGATTGGGCAAGATTTTTGTAAGCTCCGCCACGCACTTTCAGCCACGATGCAGGTTTTACCTCAAAACCGCCACCAAAGTTTCTGCTTTTGATTGAACTTCCCACGACAGAACCTGGAGCGACAGTATCATTCTCTGATAAATCAAGATCGGCTGCCAGGGTCATCCATCCGACTGGCTCAATGGCAACACCGGTACGAATCTGTGGTTTCAGCTCAACAGCGCTGCCAGCGACTCTTTCCGATAATTCTATTTTGTCTGTGGATGTATTGTACTTAGGAGTGAAATAGTCTGGAGCCTCAAATTTAGGAGAGTTGATGTTTTTGGCTACAAGACCGATGTTGAGCCAATTCTCATATTTGTACAGGGCACCGATGTCAATACCGATTGCCGAAGAGCTTTTTTTGTTTTCGGTGATATCGTTGATGATATCTTTTGCGTCAACATTATCTTGCCCGTTGACCAGTAATACCTCATTCTGATAGACCGTGCCTTTAATTACCTTGCCTGTAATACCAAGGCCAAGTTTACCTTTTTTACCAATATCAAAGGGATGACCGTACGATAAAGGAATTTCGATATACTGGAATGCTTTGGTCATAACGCTGGTGGTATTTTTATTCAGCGTATTGGTGTTAGCACCAGTAAGTTGAGGAAAGGTTGCATTTATTGTCGAAAATGCAGTTGCCGGGTCAATTCCGCTGTCTTTCAACTGCGTATCAATAGCACTGGCTAATTTATCAGAGTGTGCTGAAGTTAATGCGTCAAATTGTGCCTGTGAAAAATATACGGGTGTTGTATAGGCGGTCGTGGCTGCTGCGGCAGTAACTAAATCCGTAACAGTAAGAGTTGTACCGGCTACTTCTGTGTTTGGACGAATATTATCCATGTCAGCTACTGGCTGAACATAGCCTTCCATTCCGCCATAAATGCCGAATGAGATGTTTTTAATGGAAAAGCTTACCGGCGCAATAACATTTATGGCAATATTTCCCTGACGGGTTTTGATGTCATTAAGAATAGAGAGTGTTTTTACCACATCACCGACTTCCTTGGCACCTGCCGATGTGGTATTGAAGTCTTTGACATTGTCAAAATCAATCGTTGAAAGAAGATCAATATTTTCTGTCAGACCATCACTTGCTCGTATGCCAAATCCAGCGCCAGCATTGACGGCAAGGGTGGATTTGCTGAATGCCGCGCCAGCAGGGTTCCAGTATGAGGTTAATGCTCCGTTATTTCGGGCTACACCTGCACCACCAATACCCACCGAGCCAGGTGTCTGGAATTCTACCCCTTCAGCGACGAGAGGCATTGTGAGTGCCAAAGAGACAACAGCCAACATTTTTTTCATACGAGACTCCATTGATTTGAATTTTTTGGAAGAGAACGAAAATTATTGTCACCCGTACATTCTGATCAGTTTCAGAATGATATCCGTACAATTCAGAAAAAGGTTAAATTTATAACCATAAATTTAACCTGAAAATAGCTATTTTATCGGTAAAAAAACAAGTAAATGTAAGGTGTCAGGCTGTTTTGTTTCCCCGGGGAGTCTACCAAGCGGTTTGGCTGAGATTAGTGGATGGGTATCTCCGGAATATTGAAAAAAAGTTTTCTTTTCATTACATTCAGTTGCATCATTGCACAGCATTTTTGCCCTTGTAGCTCAGTGGATAGAGCAACAGTTTCCTAAACTGTAGGTCGGCGGTTCGAGTCTGCCCGAGGGCACTTTTCTCTGAGCGGTTCGCGTTTTAGCATCACCCTCTTTTCCTATAGCATTGTGTCCAAGGCGCGAGCCAAACATAAAAAGCCTCTCAGAGTAATTTTTATTATTCTGTCGTTACTCTTCGTGGGCGATATAGGGCGCTACTTTTTTTACCCGGATGTCGAGCGGCTTGTTGATGAAAATCCGGCAAAAACCGCTTTTATGGAGTACCGCGAGGTCGAGTGGCGGCAGAATGGGCTCTACGATAAAGAAATAGATCAAAAGTGGGTCTCGCTGCGCAAGGTTTCACAGAACCTCATCAAGGCGGTTTTGATTGCTGAGGACGACAAGTTCTGGCAGCATGAGGGGTTTGATTACAAGGCGATGGAACGGGCACTTGAAAAAAACATCCTTGCGAAAAAGTTCAAGATGGGTGGCAGTACCATCAGCCAGCAGCTTGCCAAAAATCTTTATCTCTCTCCGTCGAAAAATCCGGTGCGCAAAGTCAAGGAGGCTATTCTTACCTGGAGACTTGAAAAAGCACTCTCCAAACGACGCATCCTTGAACTCTATGTGAATGTGGCTGAATGGGGTGATGGTATTTTTGGCATCGGTCAGGCAGCCCGTCACTACTATGGTGTCAGCCCGGCTCAACTTTCGGCCGAGCAGGCATCAAAACTTGCAGCCATACTTCCTAACCCGATTCTCTTCTCTCCAACAGGTACCTCCCGCTATGTTCGCAATCGTTCCACTCTTATCTATGCCATTATGCGGAAGCGCGGTATTGTCATCCCTGATTACAAAGAGGTGATTATGGAATCAATTTCAGATACTACCGCTGTGGATTCGGTTGTAATAGGGGTGCCTGACTATCTGCTGGAGCAGGCAATCTCAGCGGATAGTAGCGGAGCCAAAGGCAAGGATGGTGAAAACACCATAAAAGACGGAAAGGATAGTAAAAATCCCTCTGAAGTTACAGAAGGGAAGGATCACAACGGAGTGCCCTGAACGGGCACCATACCGCAGCAGGGAGATGCCGTTGCCATCTCCCTGAAAATATATTGTCGAATGATTTCTCTCTCTTGAGCCAACCTGTCGACAAATATTTTTATTTACTCCGGTTCAAATGATGATTTGTCCACTCCGCAGACAGGGCAAACCCACTCATCAGGAATATCTTCAAATGAAGTTCCT
Source organism: uncultured Chlorobiaceae bacterium (assembly GCA_903994365.1). Lineage (GTDB taxonomy): Bacteria > Bacteroidota > Chlorobiia > Chlorobiales > Chlorobiaceae > Chlorobium. Next base: position 92,892 of record CAJEXL010000007.1, read on the forward strand.
GGCGCTACTCCACCGTCGGGATCACCGATTTCGGGATCATAAACGTAGCCACAAGGCACACAAACCCACTTTTCCATAGCTGATTGATTGTATGATTGATAAAGAAAAACACACCGCATCAAAAGATAATACGAAAAAAATCACACCTTCCGACAACTGGACAAATCCTGCTCTCTATAACAACGGTTTGGTGTGAAAAGTTTTTGTCTATTTAATGGTATAAACACCTCAAAAGTTAACTTTTTTGTTGCGGCTAAATTCGGGTGAGAGAGGAGCACCAACTCAGCTTCTGAATCTTTTTGTAATGATTATTAATAATTTCTCATGGCACCATCACCCTACTCAAAATTTGACAACTCTGAATTAATCCTTCGTGATGAGCTTGCGATCGACCGCACAATTTTAGCCAATGAACGAACTCTTCTTGCCTATCTGCGTTCCGGGGTTTCTCTGATTATTGCTGGAGTTTCCATTATGCATTTCGCCCAGGTCGGCTGGTTCTGGTCAGTTGGCCTCGCCAGTATTCCGATTGGTCTTGTCACGGGAGTATTTGGTGTTTTTCGCTATCGCCTGATCAACAGATCTATAACCGTCGTACGAAGGCAGTTGCCAAGGATGAAAAATCCTGACTGAGTTTTACAGAGCACTTTTTTAATGGATGCAATTGTTCATGTCATGGTAAAGCTCCCCTCATAGATAATTTTAGCAGGGCCTGTGAGGAAGACCTCATCCATATTTTCACTGAACTGGACCTGAAGAATATCCCCGCTTTTCACGTTTACCTGAACGGTGGTGCCGCTTATCTTGCCCAGGCGGTGGCTCATAATGGCGGCGGCAACTGTTCCTGTGCCGCAAGCGAGTGTTTCATCTTCAACGCCGCGTTCAAAGGTGCGGATGGAGAGAGAGTCCGGAGAGGTGATCTCTATAAAGTTCACGTTGGTTCCTTCAGGAAAAATCTCTGTTTTGTGTCTGATAGCGCGTCCGATTTTGTTCACCATCACGTTGGGGAGATCATCAACATAAATAATGGCATGTGGTGATCCGGTATTGACGGAGTGGCAGAGAAAACCCTCAATATTCAAGTTATTTCTGAACCCGTGAGGCGCAAGCATCTGGAGCTTGACGGTTTCGTTGCTGGTAATCCATGCGTCGTAGCGGTTGCCGTTAGCTTCAAAAGTATAGCTGTTAGCCCTTATGGAGGGAATTCCAGAGACGAAGGCGAACCAGGCGGCACATCGTCCACCGTTTCCGCACATTGAGCCATGAAAACCATCGGCGTTGTGAAAGTTCATGCTGAAGTCATACAGCGAGGATGGCTCAACAAGAATCAGTCCATCAGCACCGATACCCGTTCTTCTTGTGCAGAGTTCCCTGATCTGCGTCGATGAAAGCGTAATCGAACGACTCCTGTTATCAATAACAATAAAGTCATTTCCTGCTCCGGAGAGTTTGCTGAAGTTGATCTTCATGCGGTGTAAAGTGTTCGGGATTTGAGAGTTCTTCTTGTCGCATCATGTTGGACTACAATGAGCACAAACAGGTGCCTCAAGCGCTTTAATACTGTATTATAAAACAATAGCGCATCAATGCGGGGGTAAAATTAATTTATTATTAAATAATTTTTCTTATTTTGTTCACTACTGTATCAGGTGGTTTTCCTGACAGATTACTTTACTCAAGTTGATTGTTACTTTGTTTTTCTATAGATTCGAAGGTAGTGATCATGTGTAATGCGTGTTCAATCCGCTGGAGATACTGAAAAAATCGGTTCTTTTGGTGAAGTTGCTTTACCTTGTGGTTGTATGGCATTGCTTACGTGGCGCAATAGTTTTCTTTTTGGTTTCTTCAACCTGAATTATGTTCAAAAAAAGGAGAGAATACAATGGCTGAACAAGTGAATCCGGCAGGAGTCAAGCCAAAGGGCACTGTCCCACCACCCAAGGGGAACGCTCCTTCTCCCAAGGGCAATGGCGATGCGGTCGCACCATCTGTTATCAAGGAGCAGGATGCTATGGCTGAACAAGTGAATCCGGCAGGAGTCAAGCCAAAGGGCGCTGTTCCACCACCCAAGGGGAACGCTCCTTCTCCCAAGGGCAATGGCGCTGCGGTCGCACCATCTGTTATCAAGGAGCAAGATGCTTCGAAAATGAGGAGGTTCCTGTTCCAGCGAACAGAAACTCGCTCAACGAAGTGGTACCAGATTTTTGATACCGAAAAGATTGATGATGAGCAGGTTGTTGGTGCTCATCTTGCACTGCTTGGTGTTCTCGGTTTTCTGATGGCAATCTACTACATCTCCGGTATTCAGGTCTTCCCTTGGGGTGTCCCGGGTTTTCATGATAACTGGTTTTATTTGACGATCAAGCCAAGGATGGTCTCTCTTGGTATCGACACCTACAGCACGAAGACAGGGGATTTGGAGTTTGCGGCATCCAATCTTCTTGGCTGGGCCCTCCTTCATTTTGTTTCCGGTTCGATTCTTCTTTTCGGTGGATGGCGTCACTGGACTCACAACCTCACCAACCCCTTTACCGGACGTACGGGTAATTTCCGTGACTTCAGGTTCCTCGGCAAGTTTGGTGATATGGCGTTCAGTGGAATAAGTGCGAAGAGCTACAGAGAAGCATTGGGACCACATGCTGTTTATATGTCACTTCTTTTTCTTGGCTGGGGTTTCTTGATGTGGTTTGTGCTTGGTTTTGCACCGATTCCTGACTTCCAGACAATTAATTCCGAGACATTCATGTCTTTTGTTCTGGCCGTTATTTTCTTCGCTTGTGGCATTTACTGGTGGAACAATCCTCCGAATGCGGCAACCCATCTGAATGATGACATGAAGGCCGCCTTCTCGGTTCACCTCACGGCAATGGGTTATATCAGCATTGCATGTGGCTGCGTTGCATTTGTTGCTTTCCAGCAGCCATCGTTTGCTGCTTATTACAAGGAGCTCGACAACCTGGTCTTTTATCTTTATGGTGAGCCGTTCAACCGTGTGAGCTATAATTTCGTTCAGGAGGGTGGCAGGATTATTTCAGGTTCCAAGGAGTTTGCCGATTTTGAGGCTTTTGCTATTCTTCCAAAGAATGGAGCTTCATTCGGAATGTCCAGGACCGTCATTAACCTCATAACCTTCAATCATATCATCTGCGGTGTTCTCTATGTCTTCGCAGGTGTCTATCATGGCGGTCAGTATCTCCTTAAAATTCAGCTCAATGGTCTTTACAGCCAGATCAAGTCTGTCTTTATTACCAAGGGTCGTGATCAGGAGGTACAGGTAAAGATTCTTGGTACGGTTATGGCGCTCTGCTTTGCCACCATGCTCTCAGTCTACGCTGTTATCGTTTGGAATACTATTTGTGAACTGAATCTGTTTGGTACCAACATTTTGATGTCGTTCTACTGGCTGAAACCACTTCCAATGTTCCAGTGGATGTTCAGGGATCCAAGTATCAACGACTGGGTTATGGTCCATGTTATTGTTGCAGGTTCGCTTTTCTCGTTGATTGCCTTGGTACGTATCGCCTTCTTTTCGCACACGTCACCACTTTGGGACGATCTGGGCCTTAAGAAGAACTCCTATTCTTTCCCTTGTCTTGGCCCTGTCTATGGCGGAACATGCGGCGTATCCATCCAGGATCAGCTTTGGTTTGCGATGTTGTGGGGAATCAAGGGTCTCTCTGCAGTTTGCTGGTATATTGATGGCGCATGGATTGCATCCATGATGTATGGTGTGCCTGCTGCTGATGCAAAGGCATGGGATTCTGTTGCCCATCTTGCTCACCACTATACGTCCGGTATTTTCTACTATTTCTGGACAGAGACTGTGACCATCTTCTCGAGTTCACATCTTTCAACCATTCTGATGATTGGTCACCTTGTGTGGTTTATCAGCTTTGCTGTATGGTTTGAGGATCGTGGTTCGCGTCTTGAAGGTGCTGACATTCAGACAAGGACTATCCGCTGGTTTGGAAAGAAATTCCTTAACCGTGATGTTAATTTCCGCTTCCCGGTACTGACGATTTCTGATTCGAAGATGGCTGGTACGTTCCTTTATTTTGGTGGTGTTTTCATGCTGGTGTTTCTTTTCATTGGCAACGGCTTTTATCAGACTGACTCTCCATTGCCCCCCCAGGTTGGTGATGCCGCCTTGTCAGGCCAGGTTATGTTGACGCAGGTTGTTGACTATCTGGTGAAGTTGATTGCTTGACACTGTTTTTTCTTGAGAGGCCCTGGTGCCTCTCAAGAAAAAATACTTTGCATTTAAAGTTTATCATACTGTAATTAAAGAGGAGGGTTTTTATGGCCGATCCTGTACAAAAGCCAGATATATCGTCAAAGCCTGCTGCCAAGGTGCCTCCCGCACCGAAGTCGCCACCTGCTTCACCAAAAGCGCCCAATCCGTCAGCCAACCAGGAGGTAAAGGCAAAACCAAAAGAGCTTTCACCGAAACAGGGAGGCAAGCTTCGTCTTGAGCCCATTAATGTTAATCTCGGCAGAAGCGGTCTTCCGCAAGAGTCAGCTTTTCCATTTAAGAAAGAGGTAAAAGCTGCACCAAAACCCGCTCCTGTTGCTGCGTCAAAGCCGGTAGCTGGGGCAAAGCCGGTTCCGGGCCAAAAGCCTGCCGCACCTGCTTCGAAGGGAGCGCCTGTGGCCAAAGCTGCTCCACCCTCGGCGCCGCCGCCTGCCCCTGGAGCACCCTTAAAAAAAGCGGCTCCAAGAGAGAAAGATCACTATTTTATCATCGAAAACCTTTGCGTTGGTTGTGGTCTCTGTCTTGACAAGTGTCCGCCAAAAGTTCAGGCTATTGGATACAAGTTTTATGGGGATGTTCAGGAAGGTGGATTCAGGGCCTACATTGATCAGGATGCCTGTATCTCCTGCTCTGCCTGTTTTAATGCGGATGAGTGTCCTTCAGGAGCGCTCATTGAGGTACACCCTGATGGAGAGATAATTGATTATGTCTATACTCCTCCCGAACGCCTCGACTTCGATCTGAGATTTCTTCATAGATTTCACAGAGAGGCGCGTTAGGTCGACGATGCACGTTTAGTATTCTAAAAAAGCATTGCTTCAAAGGGAGCGATGCTTTTTTTTTGATGATTTCCAATAGCCCATGCCGAAGCAAAATAACTTGCTCCTTGACCCTTATGAACGAGAGCGCTTTGCCGAACCCCCCCCCCCTTGGCTCAGACTCTTGTCATTATTCCTACGTTTAACGAGGCCGAAAATATAGGTCGGCTTCTGGGCGAACTTTCAGGGCGTTATTCCTCTCATATTGATATTCTTGTCATTGACGACAACTCTCCCGATGGCACAGCCGATATTGTTCGCTCAATCCAGGGAACGACAAGAGGTCTATACCTGATGGGACGAGATTGTAAAATGGGGCTTGGTACAGCGTATATCACCGGGTTTAAGTATGCGCTCCAGAGAGGTTATCACTATATCGCAGAGATGGATGCCGACTATTCGCATGACCCGGCGGATGTGCAGCGTTTTCTTGATGGTATGATGAGCGGGGTGGATCTGCTTATCGGTTCACGCTACATGAACAATACGGTGAATGTCGTTAACTGGCCACTTGGAAGGTTGATTCTTTCAAAAATTGCCAGCATCTATACTCGCATTATTACAAGAATGCCTGTTGACGATCCGACAAGTGGTTTTAAATGTTTCAGGGCTGAAGTATTGCGCGCGATAGATCTTGACCGTATAAATTCCCAGGGCTATTCATTTCAGATAGAGATGAATTTCAGAGTCTGGAAAAAAGGGTTTACGATCAAGGAGATTCCAATTGTTTTTGTAGATCGCTCGGTGGGTAAATCGAAAATGACCAAGAAGAATGTTCGTGAGGCGATCTGGATAGTCTGGTGGCTTACCATAAAGTCTTTTTTCGGTTTTCTATGAAAGGGGAGCTCCCTCTCTGGCAAGGCAACCTTCGTTGTTGCCTTGCCGCTTCCTCCGTTATCAGCCTCTCTTTTGTGCAATAATCTGCTGTGCGATATCAGGAGGTGCCTCCTCGTAATGGCTGAAACTATAAGAGTATCTTGCTCGGCTCTGGGTTAGCCTTGTCAGTGCATGATGGAATGCTGTCAGCGCAGATTGTGGAATATGCGCATGAATGATCTGCATCTGTACATCCGACTCCATACCAAGAATCTTACCTCGTTTACTTGCAATATCACCCACAATTTCACCAGTATAATGTTCAGGGGCATAGACATTCAACGTGTAGACTGGCTCGAGGATGAAGGGCTTTGCCTTGTCAAAGGCACTCTTGAACGCCATGCTTGCGGCAATTTTAAAGGCGAATTCGGAACTGTCTACAGGGTGATAGGAGCCGTCATAGGCGACAGCTTTGAGATCGACGACAGGATAGCCAGCAAGGATTCCATTGGTTATTGCTTCTCTGAGCCCTTTTTCAACTGCTGGCAGATATCTTGCAGGGACGACACCGCCAACTATTTCACTCACAAATTCAAAGCCGGTATCGCGTGCCAGTGGTTCGATCTTTATCCAGACATCTCCGTATTGCCCTTTGCCTCCGGACTGTTTTTTATACTTGCCCTGTGATGAAGATGGTAGACGAATAGTTTCACGGTAAGGTATTTTAATTGGAGCGATATCTACCTTGACATTGAATTTTACCTGTAGTCTGCTGATAATGGTATCAAGGTGGGTTTCACCAAGCGTTTTCAGGATTGTCTGATTGAACTCGACATCGTGCTCTATTCTAAAGCTCGGATCTTCTTCATGCAGATGGTGGAGGCCCTCGGATATTTTTTCTTCATCCCCCTGGGTTACGGGAACAATTGCTGTTGCCAGTACTGGTACAGGAAAAATAATGGGACTTATCCGGCAGCTTGTTCCTTTGTCGGCAAGAGTATCATTGGTATGCGCATCTTTCAGTTTGACAACCATACCAATATCTCCGGCGAGCAGCTTTTCAACGGCCGTTTTCTTTTGGCCAAGAATGGTATAGATTTGACCGAGTTTTTGAAGTTGCTCAGTCTGTACATCAATCAGCTCATGACCGCTTTCAATATGTCCTGAATAAACCCTGAGATAGGAAATCTCTCCGACCCGGGGTTCAGACATTGTTTTAAAGATAAAGGCCAGGGTAGGTCCGTCGGGGTTTGGTTGAATAAGGCTTTTTGTTTCATCTACAGTACAGATCGCATGTTCTGGACCGCGTTCAATCGGAGAGGGGCAGATGTTGATAACCGCGTTGAGTAATCTCTCTGTTCCGATAAGGTGCAGTGGAGAGGTACAGAATACAGGGAAAAATGTTCTTGTCAGAAGTGCGGATTGTATTCCTGCTCTCAGTTCATCTTCTGTGAGGCTTCCTCCTTCAAAAAACTTGTTCATCAACTCTTCGTCAGTCTCTGCGACAGCCTCTACAAGTTGCTGATGGAGCTCCTCCGCTCGTTTAAGATAGAGATCAGGAATATCAGAAACACTCATTTCTCCAGCTTTATCCGGACTGAACTCTAACTGTTTCATCAGAAGGATATCAATGAGGGTGTGGTGACCAAGCCCCTCGTCCGCAGGAAACTGTATCGGTGTTACGAGATGTCCAAAATGATCCTGAAGTCCCTGAATGGTGGTTTTGAAGCTGGCTCGATCAGCATCAAGTTTTGTCAAGACAAACATCGTTGGTTTGTAGTACTCCCGGGTATATTCCCAGACGGTGTCAGTGCCGACCTCAACTCCGGCAGCCGCATTGACTGTAATCATTACCGTATCTGCAATGCGCATCGCCGACTTCACGTCACCATGAAAATCAAGCAGGCCAGGGGTATCAATAATATTGATTTTATGATCACTCCAGAATCCATTGATGAGGCTGGTGTTCAGACTGTGTTTTCTTTCAATTTCATCCAGAGAGTAATCAGATATTGTGTTCCCCTCTTCAATAGTGCCAAGTCTGCTAATCACTCCCATGGTGAGAGCAAGTGATTCGGCAAGGATGGTCTTGCCGCTTCCGGCATGGCCTGTAATGACAATGTTTCGCAGTTGATCCGGTTGTACGGCTTGCATGGCATGACTCCTGTTTTTATCAGATAACTAAATTGCATGCCGCTCTTTCTTTTCACAAAAGCAGCATGATCAGTAATAAACAAAAAAAAGTATGATTTGCTGTAGCGGTAACAATGAAATGGTCGGGAAAAAAAGATATATTTTCAAGTGACTTTCAAACGCAGACAGCGAGTAAGTTGTTTTGCGCATAAAAAGTACGTAACAACCAAAAATATATTTTGTTATGCCTATTATCAGCAAAATTCTGGGTCGTCAGATCCTTGATTCAAGGGGAAATCCAACGGTAGAGGTGGATGTGTACACGGAAAGTTCATTTGGGCGCGCTGCTGTACCAAGTGGTGCATCTACGGGAATTCATGAAGCTGTTGAGCTGAGGGATGGTGATGCCAGTGTCTATCTTGGCAAGGGAGTGCTCAAGGCCGTTGAGCATGTCAATACCGTCATTAATGACGCATTGACGGGTATGCTTGTGACTGAGCAGGAAGAGATTGATCAGGTACTGCTTGACCTTGATGGAACGCCTAACAAATCCAGGCTTGGAGCAAATGCCCTGCTTGGAGTCTCAATGGCATGTGCCAAAGCGGGTGCTGAGTATACCGGTCTTCCTCTCTACCGCTATATCGGTGGAACTATGGCCAACACACTCCCTGTACCGATGATGAATGTGCTCAATGGTGGAGCCCATGCTGATAATACGGTGGATTTTCAGGAATTCATGATCGTTCCAGCAGGGTTTAACACTTTTTCGGATGCGCTTCGTTGTGGAGCTGAAATATTTCATGCACTGAAAGCTCTTTTGAAAAGCAAAGGCTTGAGTACTGCGGTTGGTGATGAGGGCGGCTTTGCGCCTAACCTGAGCTCCAACGAAGAGGCTATTGAGCTGGTGGTTGAGGCTATTGGCAAAGCGGGATATAAAGCGGGTTCACCTACTGACAAGGGTGGTTTGGGTGATGCTCAGGTTATGATAGCCCTTGACCCAGCCAGCTCCGAATTCTATGACTCGGCAAAGAAACGCTATGTGTTCAAGAAGTCTTCTAAACAGGAGCTTACCTCTCTTGAAATGGCTGAATACTGGGAAAAGTGGGCGACCAACTATCCGATTATCTCAATAGAGGACGGCATGGCTGAAGATGATTGGGCAGGCTGGAAGCTCTTGACCGACAAGATCGGCTCAAGGGTGCAGCTTGTCGGGGATGATCTTTTTGTCACCAACAGCAAGAGACTTGCCGAAGGTATTGAGCAGGGCGTGGCTAACTCTATTCTGATCAAGGTAAACCAGATTGGTACGCTCACCGAGACGCTCCAGGCAATAGAACTTGCTAAAACCAATGGTTATACATCTGTTATCAGCCACCGCAGTGGTGAAACCGAGGATAGCACGATTGCCCAGATTGCTGTGGCAACGAACGCAGGCCAGATCAAGACTGGAAGTCTGTCGCGTTCTGACCGTATGGCGAAGTACAACGAACTTCTTCGTATTGAAGAGGAGCTTGGTGATCAGGCCCGTTATCCCGGGAAAAAGGCTTTCCGGGTATAAAAAACTTTTGCAGGGAACCCTTTTGTACAGGGTTCCTTTGCATTTCATCTCTGTGGCTAATCTTGCAATACTCTGTTAATTTCAAGTGTTTGGGGCGTGAAAAAGATTATCAAACGAATCAAGTTCGATACCATCTGGGAGTATCTTCATTCCAATCCAAAACAGATTCTTTTCAGGGTTGCTGTTGTTCTTATTGTACTTTGGTTTCTTTTTGATGATTATGGTGTTGTAAAAAGAATTCGTATGGAAACGGAGTATCGTTTTCTTCTTGAGCGGCAGAAAAGTGAGCAACAGAAGATGCTTGATAATGAACAGCGAATCCTGCGCGCTCGTGAGCCTGACAGTATTGAAAAGGCCGCGAGAGAGAGATATAATTTCCGCAAGCCAGGAGAAACCCTCTTTATCATCAGAGAACCGTAATTTTTATCCAACCGTTTTTTCAATTCCATGTACCAGTATCGTCGTCGTTTAACTCGTGAAGTGGTTTTTGGTTCTTTGTCGTTGGGAGGTTATCAGCCGATAAGGGTTGAGTCCATGACCAACACGCACACTCTTGATACCTCAGCATCCGTTGCGCAGTGCCGACGGTTGTATGAGGCGGGTTGTGAAATTATAAGGCTTACGGTACCGACCGAGAAGGATGCCGAAAACCTCAAAAATATCCGGGAACAGCTTCGTCGCGACAAGATTGACACCCCGCTTGTCGCCGATATCCATTTTTCTGCACGAGCGGCACTCAAAGCAGTTGAATTTGTTGAAAATATCCGCATTAATCCTGGCAATTATGCCAATACACAGAAGTTTTCAAACAATGAATATTCTGAAGAGGAGTATCTGAAGGAGATTGAACATGTTCGACTTGAATTTGCCCCATTGGTAGAAAAAGCGCGCCAGTATGGGGTATCCATGAGGATTGGTACCAATCATGGCTCTTTGTCCGACAGAATTGTCAGTCGTTATGGCAACTCGCCGGAAGGGATGGTTGAAGCCGCTCTGGAGTTTGCGAGGATCTGTGAAACAATGGGATATTACGAGATTCTCTTTTCCATGAAATCCTCCAATGTGCGAGTCATGATTCAGGCATATCGATTGCTTGTTCAGCAGGCTGACGCTGAACTTCGCTATGCTTATCCCTTGCATCTTGGGGTGACCGAGGCTGGTGATGGTGATGAAGGACGAGTCAAGTCGGCGATGGGTATCGGGGCACTCCTTGAGGATGGGCTTGGCGATACCATAAGGGTTTCTCTCACTGAAGATCCTGTCAATGAGGTGCCAGTTGGGTTCGCTATTGTAAAAAAGTATAATGAGTTTCATCTTGTTAACGGTGACAGGGGGCATGTTCCTCTGAGGCATATTATTGAGAGTCGCAATAAGCAGGCCAAACATAACCGCTTGTTTGATGAGCAGCCTCCATTTAATCCATTCAGTTATCAGCGCAGGGTTTCCAGCCAGATGCTCCTTGCAGGTTTTTCGATAGGGGGGGATAATGTACCAAGAGTTGAAACTGAGGTGCACACGTCACTCACAGAGAAAGATGCAATTTTTGAAGAGATTGTGCAGAGGCTTGCCCCAAAGAAGTCGCGGGATGCTATCCGTTCCGAGTTAGTTTCTGTGCGTATCAACAGTGAAGCAGATCTCGACTCCCTTGATGAACTACTTTGCAGGCTGGGTGATGCGGGCCGTTTTGTTGTTGCTTCGACAAGCGATATTTCGCACTTTGCCAGATTGCTTGATAAAGTGCCGAAGGTTCGATTTGATATTCTTGAGGGTGAAAGGCTTGAGAATGATTTTTTGCAGCTTCTTGGCAATGAGCGATTTGCTGCTGTTGAGTTATGTTTTCTCCATAACGAGTCAGGCATAGTGGTTCCCTCAAGGGTACTTGTCCATCTTGCCGAAAAGCTTCGTCAGCAGGGAGTGTCACGACTTCTTTTTTCAGCTCTTTCAGAACAGGTTGTTTTTGTCTATCGGAGGCTTGTGCAGGAATTTAACGCTCTGATGCTTGATTATCCGCTTGTTGTTCGCTTTAAGGGGGAGGCTGCAGGGCGACTTCAAAATATTATTGACAGCTCAGTCCAGGCTGGAACGCTTTTCAGTGATGGCATTGGCGACATGCTTGCATTACGTACAACGCTCACATCCGGCGACGAAGTGAATCTTGCCTTCAATAT
>CAJEXL010000008.1 GCA_903994365.1 uncultured Chlorobiaceae bacterium
CATAACGCACTACTCCGGTCAAGTTGCTTGCCGAGCATTTCATGCAGCAGAAGCACGGCAACCGAGATAGCAACCGAGACCAGGCAGAGCGAGAGAGCCATTGTGGTGCTTGACGGGGAGCTGGTGTAATCATAGATTGCCAGCGGAATGGTTTGTGTTCTCCCTGGCATATTACCGGCAACAATGATGGTGGCTCCGAATTCACCGAGACTTCGCGCAAACATCAGCGATGAACCGGAGAAGACACCTCTCAGCGAAAGCGGTAGAATGATGGTCAGCAGGCTGTCATACCAGGATGCCCCCAGGCTTCTTGACGCATCAAGAAGTTGCCGGTCGATCGACTCCATCCCAAGACGAATCGATCGAACCAGCAGAGGAAAACCAACGACGGCAGAGGCGATAACAGCGGCTTTCCAGGTGAATATCAGTTGGATTCCGGTTTCGGCAAGCACTTTGCCCAACCAGCCGTTTTTGCCGAGCAGCAGCAGCAGGAAATAGCCGATGACCACTGGCGGCAATGTCAGTGGCAGGTTGACAAGAACTTCCAGAACCACTTTACCCCGCAAGGTTTTGAAGACCAGCAACCAGGCTGTAGCAAAACCGAAAGGCAAAGAGATTAGCGTTGCTGTCAGTGCAACCTGAAGCGAAAGTCCGATTGCCGTAATATCTTCCGGGGTCAAAAGCATTTTGTCAAGATATTTCCATGGTTGTTGCTCTTCATAAAGCCATTATTATTTAAGAAGGAAGCCGTATTTCGCAAGCACTGATTTGGCCTCTTCGCCCTGAAGATAAGCAAGGAATGATCTTGCTTCACTGTTTTGTGCAGCCTTGAGGGTCAGTGCCATTGGATAGAGCACTCTTGGATAGAGCTCCTGGGGGACTGAAAAAAGCAGTTTGGCTTTTTTGGCCTGCAACGCATCGGTCTTGTACATAAAACCACCATCGACTTCACCAAGTTCGGCATACATCAGGCATTCACGAACATCTTTGGCCATAATGAACTTGTCTGCAAGTTTTGCGGCAACTCCGGCTTTTGTCATGGCCTCCATGGCATACTCACCAGCGGGGACGCTTTTCGGACTTCCGATGGCAATTTTGTCCAATTTCTTCAGATCGTTCATGGACGACATTTTCTTGCTGGTTGTGCCAGCAAAAACAAGCGAGTTCCAGGTAAAGGTCTTGATGCTGCCTGCATCCACCAGCTTTTTACTGTTCAGATAATCCATCCACTCCGTATTGGCAGCAATAAACAGGTCGGCAGGGCCACCGTTTTCAATTTGACCGGCAAGTGTTCCGGATGGGCCGAAGTTTTTCAGAAAAACAGTGCCCGGATGCTTTGCTGTGTAACTTGCACTCAATTCGTTGATAACCTCCTTGAGGCTGGCCGCAACCGAGAGGTTCAATTCGCCTGCCATCGCCGATGTTGTCATTGCAAGCAGTGCACAACAGAGGATGAGCAGCCTTTTCATGGTGTGAATCATTGTCGTTCTCATATTTTTGCTTTTTACCGTTATATATTTAATGATATTACGATTGATTTTTATTATACTGGAATTGATTTAATAAAACAAAAACATCTTACATAATTGAAATAAATTTGTCGAAAAAGCGATTAATGCTAATTTTTTAAGGTTGATGACTGATTTTTTATTAATTTATTTCTTTGGTGAAGTGCACTACAAGTTGTCAGAAACACTCAGTGTCAGCCAATGACCTTTTCTTTTGCTTATCGATATATACCTGAAGTTATAACGTTTGTTTTGATCACTCCATGAAAGGTCTCTCTCTGATAGTGGTTTGCATGCTTGTTCCTGCTATGGTTTCATGAAACGTATTCCTACTGAGTCTCTTGGATATGATACAGTGGGCTGGAAATCAGTGATTGAGTCAACATATTCTCCGGCTATCCAGAATGGCAGAGCCGTAAAGGTGTGGTGTCTTATCCCTGTCGGGTTTCAGCTTTATGAATACTGATGGAATGATAATTCCGTTTTAAGGGCAAGGGGCGGATCATCTTCGAGAGCGTCAAGTATTTCATCAATTTTATCTTCGCGGTCAATTTCGCCATACCAGAAGTTTTCAGGGTAGATCACAAGAACCGGCCCTTTCTCGCAGAGGTTGAGGCATCCTGTGGCCGAGACGGTTACGTCGGTCATGCCGCAGTCGGCAAGCTCGCTTTCGATGTAGGGAATCAGGCTGAGCGACTCCTTTTTGTGGCAGATTTCCTGTGGCGTGCCCTGCGCCCGAAAACTTGCGCAGAGCAGAATGTGGTGTTTTGGTTTATCCATTAGGAGAGAGTTCCGCGATGTTTGCAAAAAAAGTATCCTGAGTGTTGTAGCAGGTGAGACCGTGCCATATCTTGAATTCAACCCTCGGAGGGGCAGCATGAGGGTAGTATTTTCAATAAATTTTATGGTAAATCTTTCAGAAAAGACTTTATTTTGTTAATTCGTTGTTTCGATTGGTCTTATAGTGGCCTAAAACACAAAAGCTTTTGATCCAGAACCCATATATTCCGGATACTGATTTTTTGTTCAGTAAAGTGCATTGTTCGCGATTAATGGTGATCGCGTGTCTTGGTGTCGCCTTATCATCTGCTTTGCCGCAAGGCTCAGCCACTTTGCTTTTCGCACAAGAGAACCCCTCAACATCCAGCGGCTATCTTCAGGCGTTCTCGAAATCCATGACCGCTGAAGCATTATCCGACCGGCTTCCCCTGTCGGGTTCGTTCGGATCAGTTGCCAGCCTCCTTGCCTTTACAACCTCGGGAATGCAGAGAGTCGGAAACAACAGCGACTTCCAGAACCAGCAGTTTCTGCCCAACATTGAAGGCCTGCTGCCGTCACTCCTTGTGGCCTTTGCTGATGGAGCGGTCGCAGGAAGAGTCAGTCCTGGCGGCACTTCACTACAGTATCATGACAAGAGAGCCATCGGCAGCATCAACCTTGGCTTTGGGTATCTCAAGCAAGAAAACAGCAATGCTGGCATCGCAGGAAAAGCCGAGCTTGCAATACTGCCATTCAGCAACGTTGCTGTCGGCTCCTCCTTGACCCTGACCGGCAGCATCCGTAACGATCTTCTCCTGAACACCGTGTGGCAGCTTCCCGATTCAGGATTTCGCATCAAGGCAACCGGCGGCTACCTCTGGGGCAACCAGGACTTCACTTTTCCTTCAGGCCAGGCAACCATTGATCTCCAACAATTCAGCTACGTTGTTTCGACCCAGTACATCATTTCAAAAAGAGAGGCTGCCACCCCTTTTCATTCTGTCGGCTTTTCTGTATGGGGAGCACGGGCAACTCAACTCTCCAGTGCTGATGGCCCACGCTTTTTCGAGGTAGAGTCGGCAACCGATTATACCATCTACAGCGATCCCCTCTCGCTTTCCGAAGGCCGTCTATTTGGCGCTTCAGCAGATGCACAACTTGCCCTGCGGCCAAACATTGTCACCAAAGGTTCCATAGGTTACGAACAACTTCGCTATCCCTTTGCTGATGGCAGCAGCGAGACCAACCGATCAGCTTACTACAACGTCACCATGCTGTGCGAACCGCTTGCTGGCATGACCCTTGGCGCAGGATACAAGGCAGGGGCCGGAGAAAACCGCATCGACCTTTCAGCCCAGATTGGGAAATGGCAGCTCACGATGTACCAAAACAATGGCCAGCACGGCATTGCCGACAACAGAGGGGCCATGCTGACCTGCCAATTCTTCCTGTCGGACGGCAAAAAGCCACAAGGCACCCTTGCCAGCCGTATGCAGCCCATCCAGAGCAACGACAGCTCGACCTTGCTTGCCGCTGCCACAATGCGCCCGTCACAGTTGCCACAATCCTTTCTTGCAAAAGTTGACACAACAGCTATCAGCAACGTGCTGAAGGTCAATAAAGCAGGGTTGTCACCAGGAGTCAGCGTCAACCATGAAGGCGACATTTTCATCACCGTCGGTACAGGAGCGCCGACCATCACCGGCATAACTCGTAATGGGTTGCCATACAGTGACCTGTCGCTTGTTGGAACCACTGCGATGCAGGTTATTCTTCATGGCAACAAGTTCCCTGCGGCTCTCCCTGGAGGCGACACCTATATCATCAGCGTGACCGATGGCAGCACACTTACACCCGGATTCTATAACGTCACTATAACGACCGAGTAACCCGACAACAACAGAACCAAAGACAACCACTGACGTAGACATGATACCACTCCGTTACACCCTGATGGGAAAAGTGATTGCGTTTATCGTCCTTGCTTTTGCGGCAATAACAAGCCTTCTGCCAGCCCTGACCATTAGAAGTATCACGGTGACAGAAGCAAAGCCGGTGAGCGCGACGTTCTCGACACTGACACCCGGCGCGGCTACTATCACGGCAAATGGCATCAGCACACAGGCGCTGACTGTGACAGAAAAAGACCCTCAAGGCATCCGGCAGAGTTCAGGAGGAGCAACGGTCACTATCACCAAACTGAGTGGTATGGGCAGTATTGGCGCTGTTACCGATAACCATGATGGCACTTACACCGCTCTTGTAACGGCCCCTGTTGCAACTGGCAGTGGTATTTTTGTGGCGACCCTTGGGGGGGGGGGCGCTGTCAAGAGCGGCACAGGTTCACAGACAGAGGCTACCGTGACCTATGCAGCGGGAGTTGCAACACAGATAGCCTTGAACGGTGGCGATGCACAATCAGCCGTGGCAGGTTCGGCGGTGAGTACAGCGCCGAGCGTTATTGTGAAAGATGCCAACAACAACCCGGTCAGTGGAGTAAGTGTGGCCTTTGCGGTGGCGACAGGCGGGGGCTCAGTGACAGGTGGTAGTGCGACGACGAACGCCAGCGGTGTAGCAACGGTAGGCGGTTGGACGCTTGGCACAAAGGCGGGGACGAATACGCTGACGGCGACGAGCGGGACTCTGACGAATTTACCGATAACGTTTACGGCGACGGGAACGGTCGACGAAGCGCCACTTGCCATTGGTGACAATTACGGCGGTGGCATCATCGCCTATATTCTTGTCAGTGTCGACCCTGGGTATGTGGCAGGGCAAACGCATGGTTTGATTGCCGCCCCAGGCGATCAAAGCACAGGCTCATTATGGTGGAATGGAAGCTATATAACGACAGGCGCAACCGGAACAGAAACAGGGACTGGTGCAGCAAACACAACCGCGATTGTTGCCAGTCAAGGCGCGGGCTCCTATGCGGCGAAATTGTGTGATGATTTGGTGTTGAACGGCTATAGCGACTGGTACCTGCCGAGTAAGGATGAGTTGAACAAGCTCTATCTCAATAAACGTGCAGTTGGCGGTTTTGCGTCTTACTTCTACTGGAGCTCCTCCGAGGACTATGCGTACTACGCGTGGTACCAGTATTTTGGTGTCGGCTCCCAGTACTTCGACATTAAGTTCAACTACTTTCGTGTGCGTGCTGTGCGTGCTTTTTAACTTGAAAAATTCCCTCTCAGTTGGAGGCACCCCTGAATACGTTCATCGCTCCCTTCCGGCACAGTGCATCCGCATTTTTTCCAGAGTTGTGATAACTGTCGCTCAATTTTGTAGGCAAGCATGAGGGCAAAAACATGGCCACGAGTGCTGGCTTCTGTTCGCACATGAACCGGCCTGATTTCAGGATGACTTGGTTTGAATGTCTGTCCGGAAAGCATGCTGATTTTGCCAAGAGTGCGATTTTTGACCTTGCCATCTTCACGGTTCGATTCACGAAAGAGGTACCGATGACAGGTTTTACCGTTGATGGTGGTTTTGCTGGTGTCGATAGACATTGTGACTATACCAAGATATTCTATACTGCTTTATAGTGTAAGAAAAACCATTTTTCGAATAAATAATTTAGTGGCTATATTTTTATCGTATTTTGCCTTAAAAGTATTGCCTGTAAGGAGTTAACAAAAAAATGGGCTGGAACTTTCGCCATAAAGACAACATCTTCCACTCTTTCAAGCATAAAATAACCAATGCTGCATCAGAGGGGCTAAACAGCAACATCCAGTTGTACAAGGCATCGGCGTGAGGCTTTCATAGCGTCCTGATCTATCATGCCAGAATATTGTTTTTTTGTGGTAAACTGAACCTCGCTATCGTGTGATGAAGTAGTCCGATTTTACTTCAAACCATTAAATTTTAAGAAGAACCGGTCTGTTGCTATGACAGAGTATTTTCGGAACTTCAGATAACAACGAATAATTAACGATGAAGTCTCGTATAGAGAATACACCAAGTAGCAGTAAGCTCCAGAGCACAGATTCCGCCAGGGCAGTAAGTGTATCAACGATCGATATGTTGCAATCTGCTGTACGATTGCATCATCAAGGGCATCTGGAAGAGGCGGAAGCTCTCTATAACCAGATATTGCAATTGCAACCAAATCACTTTGAAGTACTCCAGCTTTTAGCAACCATTGCCTTGCAAAAAAGTACGTCAAAGGGAGGCCGTGAGCTTCAAGGCATAGATCTCTCCAAGGCAACTGGTGTCTCAACGACGGATATGTTGCAATCTGCGGTGACGTTGCATCAGCAAGGAAAATTAGGAGAAGCAGAGGCTCTCTATAAACGGATATTACAAGCAGAACCCGCAAACTTCGAGGCGAGCCAGCTTTTGGCGGCAATTGCGGTACAAAAAAGTAATTTCATTGATGCTATTGAGTTATTTGACAAGGCGATCAAAATTAATACCTCTCATCAGAGTTTACTGAACAGTTTTGGGATAGTCTTGCATCAATTGAAGAGGTATGATGAGGCATTGTTTTGTTATAACAAAGCCATTACCCTTCAGCCCAATGATCTTGATATCTATTCCAATCGTCATAATGCGTTTCAGGAGCTGAAACCAGGTGAAGATCCCCTGCAAAGTGGTGAGAGGTTTGTTGAGTCTACACCTGAGCATGCCGATGTATACTTTAACTTGGGAAATCTTTTCTTTGATCTCAAACGCTATGATGAGGCCTTGCAGAGTTATGATAAAGCTGTTGCGTCAGAGTCTGATTATGCTGAGGCCCATTACCAGCGAGGGGCGGTTTTATTGGAGTTGCACAGGTATGAGGAGGCATTAAAAAGTTATGATAGAGCAATAGCTGTAAAACCTGATTATGCTGATGCCCGGGCTAAACGGGAGAAACTGTTAAAAGAGCGAGAACATTCTAAAGAGGCCTCTTCAAGTGTTGATGTCAAAAAAATTCTTACAGTACGCGGGGTCACCTTTCTTTTGATTGCTGTTTTTTGTCTTACTCCCTGGGCCTCAGCACCTTTAGCCCTTCTTCTTGGATTGGTTGTGGCGCAGTCTATTGGCCATCCATTCCTGAATTTTAATCATAAAGTTACCTCTCTCCTTCTGAAAGCATCCGTTGTTGGATTGGGTTTTGGCATCAATTTCGAAAGTGCAGTCAAAGCTGGAAGTGACGGGTTTCTCTTTACGATTCTCTCGATTGCCGCAACGCTGGTGATTGGTGCATTGTTGGGAAAATTGCTCAAAGTTGATAAAAAAACCTCATATCTGATCTCCTCTGGCACTGCCATTTGCGGAGGTAGCGCGATTGCGGCAATTGCTCCTGTGATTGATGCCGAGGAGAATCAAGTCTCTGTGGCGCTTGGAACGGTATTTATTCTCAATTCAGTTGCTCTGTTCCTTTTTCCTGAAGTGGGAAAATTGTTTCACATGACCCAACATCAATTTGGATTATGGTCGGCTATCGCAATTCATGATACCAGCTCCGTGGTTGGTGCTGCAAGTAAATACGGCCATGAATCGCTGCTAATTGCAACCACGGTAAAGCTTGCACGCTCACTGTGGATTATACCTCTTGCACTTGTCAGCTCAATGATGTTCAAAAAGAAGGAGCAGAAGTCTTACAAGATCAAGGCGCCATGGTTTATCGCATTATTTGTTGGAGCTACGATTATTCACACCTATCTGCCTCAGCTTCAGCCCTTTACCAGAGATGTTGTCCCTGCTGCCAAAGCTGGTCTTACGCTAACATTGTTTCTGATTGGCGCTGGTTTATCATGGAAAGTTCTGAAAAGTGTAGGTTGGCCACCATTGATACAGGGTATTTTGACATGGGTTGCCATTTCCGTTGTAACATTGCTTATGGTTCTTGGCGTTGCCTTATGAGGGCAGCTCCCTTGATCTTCTTTTTGTTGAGCACTTGTCAGGGAGAGTCATCACTTTTGTTTACGGCAGTGCGGCGTTGAAGGTTATACCAGGATAGTTGTTGGAGCGCAGGGTTGAGCGGCTTTTTACCCAATGCCAAACACCCTGTATCTTCCAACAGGGCATCCGGCACACCGTAGCACTCAGTTAATCAAATGCGCTTCGCAAGCCTCGCCCTCTTCGAGAGCATCAAGAATTTCGTCAATCTTCTCCTCGCTGTCAATTTCGCCATACCAGAAGCTTTCAGGGTAGATCACAAGAACCGGCCCTTTCTCGCAGAGGTTGAGGCAGCCTGTGGCCGAGACGGTAACGTCGCTCATGCCGCGATCAGAGAGCTCGCTTTCAATGTAGGGAATCAGGCTGAGTGACTCTTTTTTGTGGCATATTCCCTGTGGTGTGCCCTGTGCCCTGAAGCTTGCGCAGACCAGAATGTGATGTTTTGGTTTGTCCATGGTTGTTTCCCGTTTAATTGTTTTAATAATTATTAGTTAATTCTGATGGTATCTTGTACCCTGCTTCGTACAATTCAATCAAAACTCATCATTCAACATTCATCATCTCCCTACCCGCATCCTCCGCCGGTGCCTGAGCAGCTTGAGCCGCAGGCGTGGATCTGGCTGCTCTTGATCAGGTGCTTCAGATCCTGTCCGGTAAAGAGGCCATGCACCGCCTCTTCGATAACCCCTTCAATTACAAGTACCTCAACCCCTTGAGCGTTGAGCACTTTTTTTGGCGAATCACCCGCGCCGTTAACCAGCACCGTACGGCAATCGTGCAGCAGGTCCGCCAGTGCTTCCCAGCGCTCCTTGCCCCCGCCAGCCGGTGGAGCCGTTCTCGAATCGACCAACATGCACTCTCCGTTGTCATCCATGCCGTAAATCAAAAAGCGATCGGCTTCGCCAAGATGCTGGTTGATCAGTACGCCCTCGATGCTGCTGACCGCAATATATGGTCGACAATCAGTCGGGTTGCTCGGCATTGCCGCTGCTTCTGCAAGTTTCTGCATCATCTCCTCCGTGTTGATTTCGCCGATAATGCCCACTGCATCTGCCCGACACCGTGCACAGTGTTTCATTTGCGGCAGAAATGCACTTGTCGCCTGCTGGATTTCGGTCACCATCTCCAGAGAGGGTTCATCAATATTTTCAAAAACAGTCTCCCTGGTGTTGTAGTAGGGGAGACAGTTCAGAATGTCGGCGCCCAGCTCAGCCACTTTCGAAGCGACGGCAATGACGTGCGTATCGTTCACTCCTGGAATGATAATGGAGTTGACCTTGGCGGTGACACCAACCTCTTTCAGCCGCTTGAGTGCCTCAAGCTGGTTCTTGATCAGCAGTTTTGCCGCATCAATACCCCGGTACATTTTTTTCTTATACCTTACCCAGGCATAAATTTCGGCACCTATCTCCGGGTCAATTGCATTGATGGTTATGGTGACATGGCTCACCTGCAACTGGGCAAGCTCATCAATATACGGGAGCAGATCGAGCCCGTTGGTTGCGAGGCAGAGCAGCATCTCCGGATATTTTGCCCGAACCAGCCGGAGCGTCTCCATCGTTTCATCCGGGTTGGCAAAGGGATCTCCAGGGCCGGCAATGCCTACTACCGCAATGTTCGGAGAGAGTATCATCGCCTGATCGAGATAGTACAATGCCTGCTTTGGTGACAGCACCTTGCTGGTGACTCCGGGCCGGTTCTCGTTCATGCAGTCGAATTTACGGCTGCAATAGTTGCACTGGATATTGCATTTCGGCGCAACAGGGAGGTGAATGCGCCCGAACTTGTGTCGGGATGCATCGTTGAAACAGGGGTGGTTTGCTATTTTCAGTGTCATAATATCCTCCCTTACATATAAGTGTAGCCGATTGATGAAGCATTCTGCCGCTCTTCGATAACGGTGTTGACGATCCGGTCAAAGAGTTCCTGGGTACCACGGTAGCCAAGGTGGTGCATCCGTTGTCCACCAAAACGATCGTGAATCGGGAAGCCAAGCCGGAGCAGCGGTATATTGTTTTTTCTTGACATGGTATAGCCCTTGCTGTTGCCGACAAGAAAATCGGGCTGAAGTATTTTTGCCTCATCCTCAATATCGACAAAGTCAACTCCCTCACGTACCTTGATACCGAGTTCATCCATGTCAGGGACAAGTTCCTCAATCCGTTTTTTCAGCAATCCGCTTTTGCCGCCCGAGGCGCAGAGTACAGGTACCATACCGATCTCCCGCAGAAAGGCGGTCATACCAATGACCAGATCCTCTTCACCGTAGATGATAACTCTCTTGTCAAAAACATATTTATGGCCATCAGCATAGGCATCAACAAGCCGGCGGCGCTCATCTTCATACTTTTCAGCTCGTTTTTCTTCAGTCAACGTTTCGAGCAGGCTGAAAAATTTGTCGCTTTCCTTGATGCCAATGGGCAGAGGAAGATGCCAGGCCGGGACACCAAACATCACATCCAGATATCCGGCTGCCGATTTTGAGGCTTCAATTGTTGAACCAAACTCAATACTTGCCATTGCACTGGCCGCCGTTGTAATGGCGCTTGCAGGTGTGCCGCCCGGCGGAATGCGATGGTATTCTGCCCATGGGCCGCCATCCATGGTCTGTGAATAGTCGGGCAGCATCATGTATGGCACTCCAAAATCTCCAAGTATCTCCTTGAGATAGCGCATGTCGGCAGGCGAGACCATGTTCGGAAAGAGGTTGATCAGTTTCTGTCGTGGCATCTTTTCGGCCAGTGCCTTCACCGATGCGTGGACAGCGGCATGAAACCCGTCGATATGGCTGCCCTGATAGCTTGGTGTTGAGGCATGGATCATGATCGGCATGGGCGAGCCATTTTTGAACTCTTTTTTATACTCCCTCAGAATCATTGGTACATCGTCTCCAATGGTTTCGCTCAGGCAGGTGGTAGCTACACCAATAACATCAGGTTTGTACTGGTCGCTGACGTTTTTCAGCCCGATTTTCAGGTTATGGCTGCCGCCAAAAACCGCGCTCTCTTCATGAAAGTTTGATGATGCAATATCAATCGGCTCTTTATAGTGGCTGATCAGATAACGTCGTATATAGGTTGCACACCCTTGGGAACCGTGCAGGAATGGTACGCAGTTCTCTATTCCCCGGAAGGCGAGGCATGCACCAAGAGGGTTGCAAAGTTTGCAGGCGTTCTGGGTTGCTGTTTTTGCGTGTTCGTGTTTCATAGTGAGCCTCCTTTTCTTGGAGCGAACTGCCATACCGGACTCATGACCGATTGATAGACCTCCAGTGCAAAATTGTACATGCCGATAAATCCGGCGAGAGGGATCTTTCTCTCATGGTTATGATCACAAAATCCAATACCGAGCTTGAAGGCTATCGGTCGCTCTTTGACGCCGCCGATAAGCAGGTCGGCCCCTTTTTCAAGGATAAATTTCGAGAGCTCGACTGGGTTGGAATCATCCACAATCACGGTTCCCTCATCGCACATCTCTTTGAGTCTTGCATAATCATCCTGGTTGCCGGTCTGTGAACCTGCCAGTACAACTGACATTCCTATTGAACGGAGCGCTTTGATGAGTGAAAAGGTTTTGAATGCGCCACCAACATAGATGGCAGCCTTTTTGCCTGTCAGTGCTTTTTTGAATTTCTGCAATGAAGGGTAGAGCGTTTTCACCTCTTCACTGACAATTTGCTTTGCTGCTTCCATGATATCCGGTCTGTCAGGAAATTTGACGGCGACATCATAGAGCGATTTTGACATATCCTCAATCCCGAAATATGAGACGCGGATGTAGGGAATCCCGTACTTCTCCTCCATCTCTTTGGCCAGCCAGGTCATCGATCCTGAACACTGTACCACGTTGAGTGTTGCTCCATGAGCGCGTCGGACAGCATCGATACGTCCGTCACCAGTCAGTGTCGCGACAACCTCAATGCCCATTTTTTCATAGTATTGCCGTATAATCCACGCTTCACCGGCAAGGTTGAATTCACCGAGAATGTTGATGCTGTATTTGCTGATATCCTCTGTCGATCCTGTCCCGATCAGCTTCATTAGAGCATGGCAGGCAGCTTTGTAGCCATCTTTTTTGGTGCCTTTGAACCCTTCTGAGTGGACTGGAAGTACCGGGATTCCTGTCTCTCTTGCCACTTTTTTGCAGACAGCCTCAATATCGTCGCCGATAAGGCCGACAATGCAGGTTGAGTAGATAAAGGCAGCTTTGGGCTTGTACTGTTCAATCAGCTCAATCAGCGACTTGTAGAGCTTTTTTTCACCGCCGTATATAACATCCATCTCCTGCAGGTCGGTTGAAAAACTCAAGCGGTGAAGCTCAGGGCCCGATGAGACTGCTCCACGAATGTCCCAAGTGTATGCTGCACACCCGATAGGCCCGTGAACAAGATGAATGGCATCGGCTACCGGGTAAAGTACAACCCTTGAACCGCAGAAGACGCAGGCACGCTGGCTCACCGATCCGGAAAGGCTGGAGGTGTCGCAGGCAATATCAGCCTGAGCTACATCACTATTTTTCTCCAGCACCTGCCTCTCTCTTCCCTCAAGAATACCAATCTGTTCCATAGCCATACCCTTAAAATATTGTTGCGGGATCTCTTCTCCCTTTACCCTTATGCTGCCCCTCCGGGGCTGAAAACCAATTGTTTTACACGCCCCGCAGGTGCACCATTTTTCATCATTCATCATTCACCATTCATCCTTCATCTTCTCTTACATCACCAGCTCAAACTTCTCCTCAAGCGCATCACGATCCTGACGATCCATGATGGCATTCAGAATCTTTTCGAGCAGTCTCAGGCTGCCACCGTACCCGATATTCGGGAAGTAACTGTGGCCGATGCGATCAAGGATCGGGAAGCCGAACCTGATGAATGGAATATCTTCATCACGGGCCATATACTTGCCGTAAGTGTTTCCAATCAAAAGGTCAACTGGTTCATTCTTCATCCACTGGTGAAGCAGGAACATGTCTGCCTGCAGCCCACTCTTGAAGTTTGTTGCCGGTGACCTCTCGTCAAGAAGCTGGCGCATCTGCTTCTCAAACCGCTGGCCAGGCGTGCCGCTGACGATATGTACTGGCTTCATGTTCAGGTCGAGCAGGAACTCGGTGAGTGGCAGAAGCTGATCCGGATCACCAAAAAGCGCAACCCTTTTACCATGCAGATATTGCTCCATGTCGCACATCACATCAACCAGTCTTCCTCTGTCAGTCGTCACCTCTTCAGGCACCGATACTCTGGCAACCTTGCTGATTGCCATGATGAAGCGGTCGGTTGCACTGAGACCGATGGGTATGTCGAGCGTTTCGAATGGCACTTTACACTTCTTTTCAAGCGCGATTGCCGCAGGCTCAGCGCTGACGCTTCCGAGTGCCAGTGAAGCGATGCTGTCGCCGCTGCTCTTCAGTTCATCCACTGTTGTGCCGCCTTTCGGATAAAAAACATGTTTGCCCGTCTGCGGTGCATCAAGAACGTCTGAAGTGTCTGGAAAGAGCACAATGTTGATGCCCATCACTTTTGCAAGGCGTTTAATTTCGCGCATATCCGAAGGCTCCATCCATCCTGCGATAATGTTGAACTGGCTCTTTTTGACACCAGTTGACTCCGCAAATTGTGTCGCCATACCAGTTACCATATTGGCGTAACCAGTGACGTGCGAACCGATAAAGCTTGGCGTGCTGGCATAAATCACATACTTGCCTTCCGGAATTTTACCGTCATCTTTTGCCTTTTTTGTCATCTGCTGCAAATCATCACCGATAGTTTCACTGAGGCAGGTTGAGTGCACCGCAATGATATCGGGCTCGTAGACCGCGAAAATGGTGTCGATGGCTGCAAGAAGGTTCGCCTGGCCACCGAACACCGAAGCTCCTTCGGTAAACGAACTTGTTGCCGCCATAACAGGCTCTTTGTAGTGGCGGGTAAGGGTGCTCCTGTGATAGGAGCAGCACCCTTGTGAACCATGGCTGTGAGGTAGACAGCCATGAATACCGAGCGCAGCATACATGGCGCCGATCGGCTGGCAGGTCTTTGCCGGGTTGATCGTCAGCCCTTCGCGCACTTTAACCTCTTTTGATGTGTGTCGTAATAGCATAATTCAATAGTCTCCGTTTTCTCTTATTACTGTGTCACGTAACTGGCTGCAAGTCCTGCACCTTTCCCGTTTCCTGCCGTTTCCCACGGTGCCTTGATCAGCTTCCATACGGGGTTGTTGACCATCCTGTCGATATCTTTGTAGAAGTTTATTGCTCCTTCAAAGCCAGTGTAAGGGCCGCCGTAGTCGTAGCTGTGAAGCTGCTTCAACGGAATTCCCATCTTCTGTACCACATATTTCTCCTTGATACCAGCGCAGAAAATATCCGGCTTGTAGATCTCAATCAGCTTTTCTGATTCGTAGTGGCTGAGGTCATCAACAACCAGCGACTTTTTGGTCATCTGTTTCATCATTCCTTCGTAGCCGTTGATCTCCAGCCCCTTCTCTTTCAGCGCTTCAAGCTCGGATTCCGTTTTTCTCGGATTGTAGAGCTCGGGATCGGCGACTATCTTCAACTCTTCAATGTTTTTGCTGTCAGCATCGACCTTGATGCCAGGCAGCACATCACGCCCTTCGTAATCGTCGCGGTGAGCAAACTCATATCCCGCAGCAACCGTTGTCATACCAAGCTCTGCGAAGAGATCCTGGTAGTGATGGGCTCGAGAGCCACCGACAAAAAGCATGGCAGTTTTCCCTTTGGTCCTTGGCATAATCTCATTGATCACTGCTTTCACTTTTGGAGCCTCTTCAGCAATAACGGCTTCAATACGTGCTTTCAACTCCTCATCACCAAAGTATTCGCCTATTTTGCGGAGCGACTTTGCTGTTGAATCAGCGCCGACAAAGTTTATCTTCATCCATGGAATACCATATTTCGTCTCCATCATATCGCCCATGTAGTTGATTGAGCGGTGGCAGAGGATCACGTTCAAGTCTGCCGTATGAGAATTTTCAATGGCTCCAACTGTTGAGTTGCCGCTGAAAGATGCAACCAGTGTGATGCCAACCTTCTCGAAAATGCGCTCAATCTCAAAAGCATCACCGCCGATGTTATATTCGCCGAGCAGGTTAAGCTTGAACTTTCCTTCACTCGGGGTATTGTCGCGGCCAACCATGTGCTTGAAAACACCGTTGTTGGCAATGTGGTGACCAGCCGACTGGCTCACGCCCCTGTACCCTTCGCAACTGAAGCCGAAAACGTTGCAGTCTCCAAACTTCTCCTTCATCTCTCTGGCTGCTGCGTGAACATCATCACCAATCAGACCAACCGGACAGGTCGAAAATATTGCGATTGATTTTGGATGAAAGAGGTCATAAGCCTCCTGTATCGCAATTTTGAGCTTCTTCTCACCGCCAAAAACGATATTCTCCTCCTGCATATCAGTTGAGAAACAGTAAGGGATGTAGTTTGCATCCATCAGCGTCTCAGGCTTCGTCTGGTTACGCCGGGTCAACCAGGCATAAAAACTGCATCCGATTGGGCCGTGCACTATGTTGACAATATCGCGTGTAGGCCCAAGCACCACACCCTTACAACCAGCATAACAGCAGCCTCGCTGGGTAATGATTCCAGGAACGGTACGCACGTTGGCCTGCACTTCGGGAATGGTCTCCGGGTCATTGATGACAATGGACTTCGACCGTTTTTTTGCCACCTTTGCCGGGTATTTTTGTATCAGCTCCTCCCTGACCTGGGCCGGATCTGGAATAATCTTGTTCGCCTCCATTGAACTTTCTCCGTTTACACCTTTTTAGTATTCTGCCTCAGTTTAGCGCTACATCGCCCTGTTCACCTGTTCTTACCCTGATAGTTTCAAGAATCGGAGTTACAAAAATCTTGCCATCACCCGGGTTACCGGTCTGGTTTGTCTGGATAATGGTATCAATTGCTGTTTTGCATAACTCATCAGGCACGACAACCGTCAGAATTCGCTTGGCAACCAGTCTTGGTGAATTGCCGAGTTGTGCAATTGCCTCTGGATGACCCGCTTCAGCGCCTCTGAGGATGTCGTAATGAACCTGCCCTTTGCCGCGTCCCATCACTCTGCCGGTGGCTGTGAAAGCCGGAATCCCTGCATCGATAAGCGCTTTTTTGGTCGCGTTCACTTTGTTGATTCTTATGACTGCAATAATCTCTTTCATTCAAGCCTCCTTTGCTGGAAGAAATGGATCCGTTTCCCGTTCGCCGGTGCTTATGGTGTAAACCTCTTCAACGGCTGAAACAAAGATCTTTCCATCACCAAATTTCCCTTCTGCTCCCGATTTTGCATTCTCAAGAATTGCACGTATAGCAAAATCTTTGTCGATATTTGGAACCACCGTGAACAACATCTCTTTTGGAATTTCATCATAGACCACATCACCGACGCGGAGACCGCGTTGTTTACCGCGTCCGACCACAGCGATTTTTGTTACAGATGGATAGCCTGCATCAAGCAATCCCTGCATGACATCATACACCTTTTCTGGCCTGACGATTGTTCTGATCATTAACATGTTTCTGTACTCCGTTGTTTTAGTTAGCGATACCAAATTCAATAAGCAGTGCTTCCAACTCTTCAATTTCGAGTGGCTTTGGAATGACAAACATCTTGTTTTCATCAATTTTTCTGGCAAGAGCCCTGTACTCATCAGCCTGTTCATGGGTCGGGTCATACTCAATAACTGTCTTTCTGTTGATCTCGGCACGCTGAACAAAGTTGTTGCGAGGCACAAAGTGAATCATCTGGGTGCCGATTTTCTTCGCAAGCTCTTCAATCATCTGCAGTTCGTTGTCAACATTGCGGCTGTTGCAGATAAGACCACCAAGCCTCACTCCACCTGCGTCTGCATATTTCAGAATACCTTTACAGATGTTGTTTGCGGCGTACATGGCCATCATCTCACCTGAACAGACGATGTAGATCTCCTCTGCTTTTCCGTCACGGATCGGCATGGCGAATCCTCCGCAGACAACGTCACCGAGAACATCGTAGAAGACATAGTCGAGTTCCCATTCATCATCGAAAGCTCCAAGCTGTTCCAGGAGGTTCACCGAGGTGATGATACCGCGACCTGCGCAACCAACACCTGGTTCTGGACCACCGGATTCGGTGCAGCGGGTGTTTCTGTACCCGGCTTTGATGATATCTTCAAGTTCAACTTCTTCACCCTCCTCGCGAAGTGTGTCGAGCACTGTTTTCTGCTGTAGTCCGCCAAGAAGCAGACGGGTAGAGTCAGCTTTAGGATCACACCCGATAACCATCACCTTTTTGCCCATCTCCGCAAGACCGGCAACCGTGTTTTGTGTTGTGGTTGACTTGCCAATACCACCTTTTCCATAAATAGCTACTTTTCTCATTGTTAGTCCTTTTTTAGGTTTTCATTGCCTTTATCGTCAAATATTCAGGCATTATTCATCTTTGCTCTAAATATTTATGCTATTTGTTTCGCAAGATTCGTGCCAAAGCTTTGGCTTGAAAAGAAAGTTTTTTGAAAAAAAAGGAGTTGGCTCCCTCAAAGCCGCATGGCTAAAGGGTTTTATTTTTTCTGCGGAGCTGTTTTTATTATAACGTGGGACTGAATAATTTACTTGCAGAGGATCATGACTGGCAGAAAGAACTACAAATCTGTGGGAAAATGATGAAAATTACATTTTGGTAGGATGTATGGCAGCATGAGCATCCAATCCAAATCCACGAATTAGCAATGAGTTATTTCAGGGGAACGCCGCACCCCCAAGCTCGGCAGTATTCGAGTAAAGGGTACTGAGCGGTTCCTTGCTCCTGTCGGCCAAACTTGGAAAAGCTTTTTCCTCAGACAGCAAAAGGTGACTGATGATTTTATGGAAGAGCGTGACAAACAGGAGCGGAACATTTATGAAAAATAAGAGAATACCGATTCCTGAATTCAGGAGTGAAGCCGAAGAGCAGGCGTTCTGGTCAGTTCAAGACTCGACAGACTATGTTGATTGGCAAAAAGCGGAAACAGTGCTTTTTCCGAACCTGAAGCCTACACTGAAAACCATTTCACTCCGCCTGCCGGAACCGATGCTGAACCGGCTGAAGGTGCTGGCAAATGAGCGTGACGTACCATATCAATCGCTGTTGAAAATATTTCTCAAGGAACGACTTGACAGGGAGGTATTGTAAGCCTGATGATGGATGCGAACTTTGAAGAGATTACAGGCCCGGTGATTATTTGCGGCTCCGGTAATTCCGGCAATGAAATAGTTCAGTAACGGCAGTTTGATTAAGAGGATGTAATTGTGTACAATTGAAGATGAAGCAGGGCCTGCTTGAATTTTTTCTTCTCCTTCGTAACACTGTAAGCGTCATGATTAAAGAGCTAAAGCTCAAAAACTGGAAAAGTTTTTCGGAATCCACACTGTTTATTGATCCGTTGACTATCCTTATCGGAGCCAATGCAAGTGGTAAATCCAATACCCTTGATGCCCTGCTCTTTTTAAACAGAGTGAGTTCAGGAGTTGGCATCTTTCAGGCTATTGCCGGTGATGCTAATCTGCCAGCCTTGCGGGGCGGGATGGAATGGGTATGCCGCAAGCCTGAAAAAAAGTTTACACTTGCGCTTGTCGCTGAAGGGCTCGGTAAAAACCAGGATTATCGATATGAAGTAACGGTACAGGTAAATGGCACAAAAGCTGAGGTTTTCAACGAAGAGTTAACGCTACTCACCTACAGCCAGAGGAGCAAAAGGCCGAAAGAAAAGATGCTTTTCAGTACAGGGCAAGTGGAATCCTCCAGCCCCGGAATACCAACCTGTTTTTCAACAGAAGCTGGAGGTAAAGGGAAGCGTCGTATTGATCTGAATCGCTCCCATATCATTCTCAGCCAAACCGAAACCATGAATTTGCGCAAGGAGGTACAAGATGGTGCAAAACAGGTACTCTTGCAGCTTCAGCGTATCTTCGTTTTTGATCCGATACCCAGTCATATCCGCGATTACGCACCCTTTTCAGAAACACTGCTGGCGGATGGGTCAAATATTGCCGGGGTGTTGGCCGGATTGGAACCTTTGCGCAAAGCAGAGGTTGAACAGACACTGACAAAATATCTGAAAGAGTTGCCGGAGCGTGACATAAAAAGAGTCTGGACAGAACCTGTTGGAAAGTTCAGTACCGATGCCATGCTTTACTGCGAAGAGGGCTGGGATGGTCAGGTAACCCATGAAATTGATGCTCGCGGAATGTCTGACGGAACTCTGCGTTATCTGGCTATTGTCACCGCACTTCTGACTCGCGAATCTGGAAGCCTGCTGGTCATCGAAGAGGTTGATAATGGCCTGCATCCTTCGCGGGCGCACATTCTGATAGCCATGCTCAGGGCTCTTGGCAAAGAGCGTGGTATTGATGTTATTGTTACGACCCACAACCCGGCACTGCTGGATGCTGCTGGAGCACGAATGGTGCCGTTTATTACGGTTGCTCATCGTCATAATGTCACAGGTGCCAGTGAACTCACCCAGCTTGAAGATATCCGGCAATTACCAAAGCTTATGGCAGGAGGCTCTCTTGGCCATTTGACCACTGAAGGCAGCATTGAGTCAGCGCTCAGGCTGGAGGAGTGCAATTGAAACGTCTCTTGATTATTGATACCAGCATTCTCTGTATCTGGCTTGATGTGCCGGGAATGGAAGGTTCCGGCCCGGATCATGATCGATGGAATAAAAAGCGGGTGGGTGAGAAAATTCAAGCAGGGATGCATGATAAAACAACCACTTTTGTTCTTCCTCTGGCCTCTATCATAGAGACCGGTAATCATATTGCCCATGCCCGGCACAGTCGTAAGGAGCGGGGAGATGCTTTGGCCGATTTGATGCGTAAAAGTGCCGAACAGCAAACCCCGTGGGCAGCCTTTTCTGATCAAACAGTATTATGGTCGGCTGAAAAGCTGAAATTGCTTGCTGATTCATGGCCAGAACTGGCTGTGCAAAAGCTCTCTTTGGGTGATGCCACCATTAAAAATGTTGCCGAATATTATTCTCAGATGGGTTATGCTGTAGAGATTTTGACGGGAGATCAGGGGTTGAAAGCTTATGAACCGAGGGTATCTGTTGAAATTCCTCGTAGAAGGCAACGGGGATGAGACTCATTAATTTGATCTCTGTGCTGGTACTCCATAGAGCATCCCTTCTGCCCTGATATCCTCGTCAATATCAGGGCCAGTGAATGCCGATACCGTTACCAATGATCACAAAGTTGTTTCTCTGCTTCACGGAGCTTTCGGTTAAACGCTATGACCATGCCAAGGGGACACTGATTGTCCGCCCGTCATCAAGAGTTGCGGAAATCACCTCGTCAGTGACTGCAACCGCACTGATCCTTTTCATTATTGACAGCAGTGTTCATAGGGTTGAGTCAGGATATGATTTTGTCATAGTCTGCATGAGAGCCTATCCAGATCCACTGAATCCCGCCAGAAGCATCAATTCCAATTGCACGATAACGTTTGCCTGGTCGCACTGACCATAGCTCGTCAATTCGTTTCAATTGCAAAGAGGGATGGCGAGGATTATCCTTAAGCAGATCGTAATTTTTATCCGCAAGTACCCTTATTTCGAAAGGAAGATTCTGGTACAATAACCAGAAGTCTGAAGAAGTATAGTGCTTCAAAGTTTGCGAGCTTTCCCCTGAGCAAATTCCTCTTTTGCCTTACTAATCAAACGTTCAAATTTTCCTGCACGAAAATCAGTTGCAATCTGCTTGTCCCAGGACTCGTTGTCAAGTTCAAGAAACCAATCCCGAAATGTCGCAAACTCCTCCGTGGATAAATTCTGAACCCGTCGCTCTATTTCCTCAACTTCGCTCATGCTTGTAATTCCTTATGTATCATTAAGATATCAAATTACCTTCACAGGAAACCATAAAGATATCTGCCTGTCAACGTTCATCGTTGTCTCCTGCTTACCACTCAAGTGACCCCCTTTCAAATGTATCAATCAGTCCAGATAATATCAGCAAACTCTCCAAAAAAGTGAAATAAAAAGTAAATTGCGGCATTACCCCAGCATCCCCAAACCAGCAACAAGAGCCCGATCATGGATGATGATATTATCTACTCCGCGCCGCCGTCAAAAAGTGACGAAGAGCTTGAAAAAGGCTTTGTAACGGCGATTATTGACCAGCCGAAACTGCTTGACGAGCTGGCCAAACAACTGGTAACGTTGAATCTTGCAAGTTCAGTGAGCAGTTGTCGCAGCAGATGGGTGAGGTTGAATAGACGCTCACTTTACATCAGATTCTTTTATACTTTGAACTTCAATTTTTGAGATTTTTAACGGAAATGAAGAGAGGAACTCCACTTGTCGCAACTTGAACACATCGAAGCCATAGAAAAGCGCCTCTGGAACGCGGCGGATACGTTGCGGGCGAATTCGAACTATGCGAGCAACGAGTACTTTTTACCGGTCATGGGGCTGATTTTTTTGCGCCATGCCTACAGCCGCTTTCTGGCGGTGCGGGAGGGGCTCGAAGCGGCCCTGCCTACACGCGGGGGCAAAACCCGTCCGCTCTCCAAGGAGGATTTTTCCGGCAAGAGCGCCATCTACCTGAAACCGGAAGCGGTGGTGTTTAATGCTGCTATCAAGCGGAATTTTTAGGAGTTGGGGATATGAACAAGAAAATTAACACCGAGAATCTTCGAAAATCAAGAGGCCGGAGCCGGGATGATGCACTGTTTCCTGTGCCGATCTCCAAAGATGAGCTTCCTGCTGATTATTTTGGTGTATTGGCAGGAATCAAGGAACGGATACAGTCAGAGCGTTTACGTGTTACGCTTTCTGCTAATGCAGCGATGGTGCTTCTCTACTGGGATATAGGCAAGGTGATTTTGGAGCGTCAGGAAAAACAGGGGTGGGGTGCAAAAGTTATTGATCGTTTATCTTATGATCTGAAAACTTCCTTCATGGATATGACCGGGTTTTCGCCCCGTAACCTGAAATATATGCGCAAGTTTGTTGAGTCATGGCCTGACAGGGAAATAGTGCAACGCACCGTTGCACAAATTCCCTGGCGCAGCAATCTTGCTTTGCTTGACAAGCTGAAAGATTCCAAAACCAGGCTTTGGTACGCTGGTAAGACTCTTGAGCATGGGTGGAGCCGCGACATTCTTGCCATCCAGATTGAAACCCGCCTGCATGAACGACAGGGTTTTGCGGTCAATAATTTTACGATTGCATTGCCGCCAGCCGATTCGGATATGGCGGCACAAGTGTTCAAAGATCCCTATTTGTTCGATTTTCTCGGGACGGCTGACCCTCGCAAAGAGCGTGAAGTAGAGCAAGCACTTGTAGACCATATCCAGCGTTTTCTTCTTGAATTGGGTGCGGGTTTTGCGTTTGTTGGTAAACAGGTTTTACTGGAAGTCGGCAATCGTGATTTTTATATTGATCTGCTGTTTTATCATTTACAACTCCGCTGTTTTGTGGTGGTCGAGCTGAAGGCGGTGCCTTTTGATCCAGCATTTGTTGGACAACTTAATTTATACCTCTCTGCAGTTGATGACTTGATGCGCCATCCTGATGACAAACCGACAATCGGACTGTTGCTGTGCAAGAGCAAAGATAAGTTGGTCGTCGAATATGCACTGCGTGGATTTAATGCTCCAATCGGTGTTGCTGATTGGGAGACCAGACTGGTTGAAATTCTTCCTGATGATCTCAAAGGAAGTTTGCCATCCATAAAAGAAATTGAGTCTGAGCTGGAGGACGTGGACTGAATCGTAATGATCATGCAAGATTCCTTCCGAAAATGAACTGAATTTGAAGTCCTGAGTTTTTGATTGTGTCGGGTTATTGGATATACCTGCCATAATGTCAAAATATTTCCAGTGAAGACGCTTGTCATGAATACTTTCCAAAGCTTTTTATTGTTGCGCCAAAAAGAGGGTTTGTCCATCGACAAAATTGCTCATATCACCGGTTACAGTCAGAGAGGAGTATATCGGGTCGAGAAAAAAGAGGTTATGCCCAGAAAAATGGTGCTTGACCAGTTCACAAGGATTGCCCTACAGTTATCGTGCTACGGAAAATGTGAGCTTAGCAAAAAAGAACTATGAAGCCTTGGGAAAGAAATGAGTTGATTCTTGCGATAAATCTATACTGCAAGACTCCTTTTGGACGAATACATGTCAGAAATCCTGAAATTATTGAGCTGGCAATGCTACTGGGCAGAACTCCTGGCTCTGTTAGCTATAAATTAGCAAATTTTGCCAGTATAGATCCTTCCCTTGATCGAAAAGGGGCTTCAAATGTTAGCAGGCTCGATAAAGAAGTTTGGGATGAATTCTTTGAGGATTGGGAAGCTATGGCATACGAAAGTGAAAAAAAGATGGCGGCAATACGAGGATCTGAAGCGGATATTTTTAACCAGAATATCCTCGAAGGAAAAACAAAAGAGGCAATCGTCAAATTAAGAGTGAATCAACATTTCTTCAGAAAAATGATTCTTGCTGCCTATAACTCGAAATGTTGCATTACAGGTCTGCCGCTTGAAAAACTTTTGGTAGCAAGTCATATTGTTCCGTGGGCGAAAGATTCAAAAAATCGACTTAATCCTCAGAATGGATTGTGCCTTAATGCGCTACATGACAAAGCATTTGATTCTGGATTGCTTACAATTGATGAATCATATCATGTTGTCCTATCGAAAGAAATACTTGCTCTTGATAACAAAACTATTAAACTTATCAGGGATACTGAAGGTGTGAAAATGTCTTTTCCTAACCGTTTTATGCCGAGGCAGGACTTTCTGCAATATCATCGTGAAAATATCTTTATCGGTTGACTTATAAACGGGGCTCCAAAGAAATGGATTTCGTTTTATAAAAAGGATAGATACGACACGGAAATTCGGCTACCCCGATATGATGGGTGCATCTGACCGTGGAGACCGGTTCAATGTTGGAGGAATTCACAAGGTGTGCGAGTATCACCGGCTGACAAACCTTCAGATGGTGCTTAAGGGGTTTGACTCGATCAAGGGAAAGATCATTGATGCAACGGGCGGAATAACTTTGATAAACAGAGAAGGTGAAGAGGCTGCTGTTGGGGGTATGATGCACTTATGACCAAATGGAACCGGAAGCACAATAAGGCGGTATACATTCCCAGCCAATGCGTTCAGTCACCGGAACGAAAATACTGGTATGGAAACCTGATACGCATAGGCACCGGAACGGATTTTATAAAGTCAAAATGTCAATAAAGTGTCAATAAATGGTCAATACCTCGTCACCCAATCTCTTTCGTTCCCTTCGATGAAAGAGCCCTCTTGACCATTTTCTCGACGTTTGCTTCCATATTTACTGGCAAAAACTCAATGTCAGGATGATTTTTGGCATAAACACGAAAGATTTCGTCGGCAAATGCTTGGCCGATAGCCGACACCCGGTTAAAGTCAAAAATGACGTGGTTGAACTTCTCTATACGAGCCAACAGCCTTTTCGCCTGGGATCGAGAGACAAGTTTTTCATTTTCGTATTGCGCTAACCGAACAGGAATAACTGTTTTGTTAAACTGAAATTCATCCGGCCCTGCATAATCATCAAAAACCGTCTGGATATCACGCGTAGAATCTCGCTTGACAAGCATATATACCGCAGTACCAGATTTATTGTTAGAAAACTCTTCCTCCAGAATAACATCAAATGCTGATTGATCATGATGGCGAAAACTCACACCTGTTGAATCGATTTGGAACTCATCAAATACACGCGAAGTAAAGAATATCCCTTCTCCTGTATGATTATCTGGATCGGTCGTCAATTTTCCTTTAGATAATTCAAAGAGAGCCTGGCGCTCATCGTTCAGGTTACACAATCTCCGAATCTTCCTGAAAATGCCCTCTCCATCATCAGCCACCATGATGATGATTTTTTCCTTGTCTCTTATGGCGGAGATAGAAACATGTTGCCCGCCAGAATGATCAATGGCGTTGTTGACCATTTCGGTAAATCCATATTGACTTATGTCGACAATGTTTTCAGGCAACCCATCAACAATAAATGAATAGTGATCCCTCCAGATGTCATCTTCTGTAAATTCATCTTCGAGTTGAAACAGTGATTTGTACTCCCTTACATCCCCCAAAAAATATTTTTTTCCCTTTCCCGAACCGTTAGAGTTCAAGCGCCCCTCTTTTTCCAGGAGTTTTATATGGCTATGTACCGCTTGAGGGGTTATAGAGAATATTTTGGCAATATGTTTACAAATATCAGCAGGATGGTGCCTGACATCCCTGACGATTTGGCGCCGTATGTTTTCGCCTCTTTCTTTATTGTTCACGGGTCATCCTTTATGAAAATTGTTTTCTCAAAGGATAATTGTTTTTTTCTTAAAGGACAAAAGGTATTTTATTCTTTTCTAGCGCATGATGAATTGGTGCAATCCCGGTCTAAACGATAAATCTATGATGCTTTATTCCGTCAGATACGTTAATTTCGAGGCAAACATCCCGGCAAATAATAGTCACTGAAATGGTGGCGACATTGAAACGGCAGAGCCTGTGACCCCATCGCCCTACACTGAAGATTCCCTCGTCCAGCAGACGACGGCAGAATACTTGGAGCAGCAACTGGGCTGGGAGTCACTCTATGCCCATAATCGTGAGGACTTTGGCTCTGAAAGTCTCCTGGGGCGCAGAGATGACCGGGAGGTGGTGCTGACGCGCACGCTCAGGGCGAAGCTGATTGAGCTGAATCCGGGGTTGCCTGACACGGCTTATGATGACGCGCTGCGGCAGGTTGTGGCGACGATGGCGACGATGGCGACGCTGACGCTGCTGGCGACGAACCGCGAGAAGTATTCGCTCTTCCGCGACGGGGTGCTGGTCACCTTCCAGAATGAAAAGGGGGAGCGCCTGAAGCATCGGTTGCGGGTGTTTGACTTTGATGAGCCGTTGAACAACCATTTTCTCTGTGTGCGGGAGCTCTGGATTCGGGGCGACCTCTATCGGCGTCGTCCTGATATTGTGGGCTTTGTCAACGGTTTGCCGCTGCTCTTTATGGAGTTCAAGAATATCGGCAAGGATATTCGCTCGGGCTACGAGAAGAATTTCAAAGATTATACCGATACCATCCCGCATATCTTTCACCACAACGCGCTTCTCGTTTTTGGCAATGGTCACAAGGCAAAGCTTGGTT
Source organism: uncultured Chlorobiaceae bacterium (assembly GCA_903994365.1). Taxonomy (GTDB): domain Bacteria; phylum Bacteroidota; class Chlorobiia; order Chlorobiales; family Chlorobiaceae; genus Chlorobium. Next base: position 26,329 of record CAJEXL010000008.1, read on the forward strand.
CTATCACGAGCCGGTGGGAGCATTTTCATGAATGGAAGCGCCTTGCTGAGCGTGAGCCGGGGGTTGTGGAGATGGAGACGCTGCTCAGGGGTTTGTGCCAGAAGAGCAATGTTATGGATCTCTTTGAGAACTTTATCGCCTTTGATGACTCTTCGGGCGAGGCAAAAAAGATTGTTGCCCGTAACCATCAGTTTCTCGGGGTGAACCGTGCCCTTGAGGCAGTTGTGGAGCGCAGAGAGCGCAAGGGGAAGCTTGGCGTCTTCTGGCATACCCAGGGGTCGGGGAAGAGCTATTCGATGCTCTTTTTTACGCGCAAGGTGCATCGCAAGCTTGGCGGCAACTTCACCTTTCTGATTCTTACCGACCGCGACGATCTCGATACACAGATTTACAAGAGCTTTGCCGGTTGCGGTGTGGTGGACAGTGACCGCGATCCGTGCCGAGCTTCCAGCGGGCAGCACCTTTGCGACTTGCTCGGGCAGCACAAGAAGTATGTTTTTTCGCTGATTCAGAAGTTCAATCTTGAGGTGAAGCCGGAGGAGAGCTATACAAGCAGGGACGACATTATTGTCATCACCGATGAGGCGCATCGGACGCAGTATGGGATGCTGGCGCTCAATATGCGCAATGCGCTGCCGAATGCCAGTTTTATCGGCTTTACCGGCACGCCGCTCTTCAAGGATGACGAGATTACCCGTCGTGTCTTTGGCGACTATGTTTCGACCTACGATTTTCAGCGGGCGGTCGACGACAAGGCGACGGTGCCGATCTACTATGATGCCCGTGGTGAGAAGCTTGGCATTGCGCTGGGTGACCTGAATGAGCGCATTGCCGAGAAGGTGGAGAGCCTTGAGATTGAGGATATCAATGTGAACGAGCGGCTTGAGCAAGCTCTTCGGCGCGATTATCACATCATAACGGCTGAAAAGCGCCTCAACCAGATTGCGCGTGATTTTGTGCACCACTATTCCAACGGCTGGGAGTCGGGCAAGGCGATGATGGTCTGTATCGACAAGATCACCTGTGTGCGCATGTATCTGCTGATTGAGTTTTACTGGCAGGAGCGGATCGGGGAGCTGGAGCGTGAATTGCCCGCGCTTGCTGATGAACAGGAGGAGATTCAGCGTCAAAGGAAGATTGCCTGGATGCGCGAAACTCTCATGGCGGTTGTTGTGAGTGAGGAGCAGGGCGAGGTGGAGAAGTTCCGCAAGTGGGATCTCGATATTCTGCCTCATCGGCGGCTCATCAAGGAGGGAATGGAGCTGCCGGACTCCATGAAAACGAAGCCACGCTTTCGCAACATGCAGCGGATGGCTCTCGACGATGCCTTCAAGGAGGAGGAGCACCCTTTTCGTATCGTCTTTGTCTGTGCAATGTGGCTCACCGGCTTTGATGTTCCGAGCCTGGCAACCATCTATCTCGACAAGCCGCTCAAGGCGCATACGCTGATGCAGGCCATTGCGCGGGCCAACCGGGTCAATGCGGGGAAAAACAACGGTCTGATTGTAGACTATTGCGGCATTCTCCGCCACCTGCGCCATGCGCTGGCCACCTTTGCCGGAGTGGGCGACGATGGCCATGAGGGCGGCGGAGGCGAAAGTGATCCTGCCAGACCGAATGAGGAGCTGCTTGCTGATCTTGTTGCAACGTTGACGGTTATCCGCTCGTTCCTTGTCGGGCGCGGCGCCTCTCTCGACGAAATTATCAACAAAAGCGGTTTCGAGCGTAACGCCGCCATTCTTGCAGCCAAGGAGGCGGTTAACGAGAACGATGAGAGCCGCAAGCGTTTTGAGGTGATGTGCCGGGAGCTGTTCAAAAAGTTCAAGGCTTGTATCAATATTGAGGGAGTCAATGGAGTGCGGGCCGATTATCATGCCAGCACGATGGTCTACAGGAGCCTGCAGGAGGATCGGGAGCAGGCCGATATCACCGACATCATCCGGCAGTTTCACCATCTTGTTGATGCGGCCATTGAGGTGATACCCTCACAGCTTTCAGAAGCATCGGAGCCGTTCGATATCAGCAAGATAAATTTCGAGCGGCTTCGCCTGGAGTTTGAGCGCAGTCGTATCAAACACAGCGCCGTCCAGAATCTCAGTCAGGCAATTGACAACAAGCTGCGGCGACTGATGGAGCGGAACCCGCTTCGCACCAACTTTCAGCGCCACTATGAGGATATTGTTGAGGCTTACAACCGGGAGAAAGATCGTCCCTCAATTGAGAAAACCTTTGAAGAGCTGGTGCGTCTGGTGCAGGAGCTTGATGAGGAGGAGAGCCGGGCCGTGCGCGAAGGGCTTGACGAGGAGTCACTTACGATTTTTGACCTTCTGAAGAAGCAGGAGCTGACCCCGCAGGAGAGAGGCCGCATCAAAAAGGTGGCAAAGGGGCTGCTTGAAACCCTGAAGGGTGAAAAGCTCAGGATCGACCACTGGCAGGAGAAGGAGTCAACCCGCGATGCGGTGCGTACGGCAATCCATGATTTTCTCTGGAGTGAGGCTACAGGTCTGCCGGTTGAGAGCTATACCGAAGAGGAGGTGAAGGGGAGGTCGGAGGAGATTTTCCGCCATGTCTATCGAGTCTACCCGAGAATCCCCTCTCCATTTTATGAAAAAACGGTGGCAGCATAATGTAACAATGCGATCAGGATGATCACCATAAATCTTGAGTACTGATTTATTATACAGCAATGATATCGAGGAATAAAACAATAGTAAACATAAGGAACGATGATGCAGAAAAGAGAGCTTGGAAATACAGATATGCAGATTACCCCTGTCGGCTTCGGAAGCTGGGCGATTGGGGGTGATAACTGGCAATTTGGCTGGGGAGCGCAGGATGATGGTGACGCGATTGGCGCCATTGAACGAGCCGTTGAACTTGGAATAAACTGGATTGATACGGCAGCGGTGTACGGGCTTGGCCACTCGGAGGAGCTGGTGGCGAAGGCTGTTGCCGGGATGAAGGAGAGGCCCTGGATATTCACCAAATGTTCGCTGGTATGGGATGCTCACCGCCAGATGGGCAATAGTCTCAAGGCTGATTCTATAAGGCGTGAATGCGAAGGGAGCCTGAAGCGGCTCAAGGTTGATGCCATTGATCTTTATCAGATTCACTGGCCAAACCCTGAAGCTGACCTTGAAGAGGGTTGGCAGGAGATGGCCCGCCTCAAGGAGGAGGGGCTGGTACGCCATATCGGTGTCTCTAATTTCAGTGTTGATCAACTGCGCCGGATTATTCCGATTGCGCCGGTTGCTACCCTTCAGCCTCCCTATTCAATGCTTCGTCCGGCGATTGAAGAGACGCTTCTTCCGTTCTGCATGGAGCAGAATATCGGTGTTATTGTCTATTCTCCAATGCTCTCCGGTATGTTGAGCGGAGCAATGACGCAGGAACGGGCCGTAAATTTTTCACCGGATGACTGGCGCAGGAACAATAAGGAGTTTCAGGAGCCTCGTCTTTCCGCCAATCTTGAACTGGTCGAGTTGCTTAAACGGATCGGTGCTCCGCACGGACGTTCTGCCGGTGAAGTGGCTATTGCATGGACTTTGCGCCATCCCGCAGTGACGGGCGCGATTGTGGGTGGCAGGAATGCGGCACAGGTTGAAGGTGTTGTTGGCGCAGCTGAGTTCAGGCTTGGGATGGATGAAGTAGATCGTATAACGCAATTTATCGCTCTAATGGCAAAATAAATCCACTTCTCCAGAGAGATCTGTTGCAGATTTACTATGCAAAGAACCTTCCTGTTGAAACCTTGAATCAACAGGAGGGTTCTTTGCCATTTAAGTAGATGAAGCTTTAAGAACAACTCATTACCTGTCAGCGAGCTCGGGAAGCAATTTCATAAAATGGTCAATATTGTCAGGATATGAAGCGGATAAGGCTGCAAGTGTCTGCTGGAATTTTGTATAGACAACGTTCGCTCTTCTGAGTTCATAATGCTCTTTTTCTACACTGGTTACAGGTTCAAGATCATAAATAAACCAGGCTATCTCAGCTTCCTCTTTTTCAACGGCGACCAGATTCGTAAGCGTTTCGAAATAGCTCCGATCTATAGCGACAGCCATTTTCTTTTTCCAGGAATTGAGAATAGAGCCCTTGAATATAAGTTGAGGGACAAGGCTCTGCCTTGTGGCTGAAACATAATCGGGCTGAGGATAGTTCGATTGTGCTGACCAGTCCATAAGGGAGTTAGCCTTTGGATCCTTCATGTAAAAGTCGAAGGGATCTCGAACGTCGCCAGAGATGAAGGGGGTTTGAATATCAATCGCTCCAAAATCTACCATTTTGCCAGCTTCGTCATAAGCGACCAAGACCACATCAATATTGCCAGCAGACTTGCCGTATGCATCGGTGAGTTGGACTTCTGTCAAAGAGCTCCAACGAACCCCTTCTTTAAAAAAGAATGATGCAGCATCGTCCGTGATGAGCCACTCTTCACGAAAACGAACGGGGCATGTTATCACTGGTTTGTTTTCGTGAAGAATACTGCATACTCCAAGAGGATTTTTGGGATGCTCATTGGTACAGTTTGGAACCCTGTTATTGAAAGGACAATGCCTGTTTGAGCGGTACCGTTGTGCTTTGGAGGATAAGTCGCTGGTAGTAAAGCCAAAGACCTCAGCTAGCGGATGTTTTGGAGTGTTCATGTTGAAAATAATTTGCGGCGAAGGGGGTTGAAGATGACTTACTGGGTCGTGGTGTTGCTCTTGAATGGAGTGGTTTCTATTCTGGTAAACCAGAGCTACTTGTGGGTTTTGGATACTCTCCGTATCAAAGGATGTCTTAGGAGTAGAGTCTGAGTGCTCGCTATCCATGGAAACCTCTTCATTGACAGTTTCAGCTTCAGCTATAGTTTCAGTTTCAGTTAAAACTGCTTCTGATTCAATTTTATTAAAAGGTATCTCATCACTGACGTTTATGCTTGGCAGCAGTGTCTGTGAAGCAGAATCGTTCGCGTCCGCCTGGGAATCGTGATTAGCAGCCTCTTCGTCAACTGGATGGAGTTGAAGCGGAAGCGACGGTTTTTGAGGTTGAGCAGGAGCGCTGTAATCATGATAAGGGCCACCATTAACAAGCTCCATGCTTTGCATGAGTTGCTCTACGTGTTTTTGCTCGTTTCTACTTATTTGAAGTAGTCTTTCCCGTATATCAGGATCTTCCACGTCAGCGGCAAGGGTATTGAAAACATCTCTTTTTTGCTTTTTTATCTCGGCCATAGAAGCAAAAAAATCGAGCAAATCCTTATTAATAAACATCTTTTGAGTTTTTTTCTATGGATTCAATAAGTGCTTTTGTGTAGGATTTTTGTGTTTGCATATCCACATCAAGCTTTTGCAACATAGTAAGAATTCTTGACTGCACTTTTTCATCAAGAGTTGAATATCTCAGTACATTCTGGATATGATTTGAATAAATTGCAATAACAGATTCCTCGCTTTGCTCAATTGCACTTATCTTTTTGAGTAATTCTTTTTTTTCAATCATGTTTGAAATACTTTAAAAAATGGCAGAGCCGAAACAGTGAGGAAATTTTGGATAACGCTAAGGAACCCGACAAAAAATATGAATTTTTCTTCATAATCCAAACTGCGTGCCAGTGAAAAGGATTGAAAATGAATTCAATTCAGCGTCACTCTGAAAAAATTCTGCTTCATGCCACGCTGGTGCTGTCATGCCACCAGCACAGAAATGTGCATAGAAAGCAGCAATTTTAATAAAGCAGCGTTTGGTTCTATGATGAAATTTTTTTCGATGCACCCCTTCATACCCAATGTTCAGATGCAGGTAGATTAGGGGTATCAGGTAAATTTTCTGAATAGTGAAGGGCAATCAGATTTTCCCACTTCGCATTGGTGAATTCCTCTAATGTACACGAAAAACCCTCACTCTCAATGAATGCAAGAAATCTTCCCCTCACTTTTGCGTCACTTTTCAATTTTTCAATGAAGCCTCTTGCTTGTTCTTCTGACATATTTCCTCCAAAAACTTAAACCTGGTGCACAAAATTACCGAAAAAAAGTAAACACTAACCCCACTCCAGACACGACACTCTTTCAAACCACAGAGCATCAAGACTTACAACCAACTTTCCCCGATAAAAGTTTTGATTGGGGCATTGAGTTATTAGAAGAAGGGGATTACCCATCATCGATTACTGCATATTTTCTGAACGGAGTGGTGCATGTTGAAGTTTACCTGTTTTTTTGATCGTATTGTAATATTCTGGTAACCAGGAGATGCTGTTAATGTAATAGTCGTCGTTGTCGTTGTAATAATATCCTTCGTTGTTTTTTCGAATACATTTTCGCAGTCGTTTAAGTATCGCTGCCGATACAGGTGAGCCCGTAGTTTCTGTTGCTGCGTAAGCCGCACTGTAGAATAGAGCATTCTCATAGGGATCCTCAGTTGATTCTTTACTGTACTCCTTTTCGAAAAAGGCTGAAAACAAACGAAGCACATCCAGTGCACGGCTATCCCCATACAAGTAGTAATCAGCGGCAATCCTTAATGGAATTCTTACTGAATCCCATCCATAACTAATTGGTTTTCCTGGTAGTTGACTTAGATTGCCTTTGGAGTCTACAGTAATCCAGTCAGGAACTAAATGACCCTCTTTTAAATCACCTGGCATATCAAGAAGCCTGCCCAAAATATAGTAAGTCGTATCTACAAGTTCAAGCCATCGCTTGTCACCACTGATCTCAAAAAAAAGCTTAAAGTGAGATGGTGCATAGTAAGAAGGGTTCAGAGCGATAAATCCATTTGAGCTGTTATTCTGCTTTGGCCATGGAAGTAAATAAAGCTTATCGTTGATGACGGCTGTTTCGTGTTCAAGTATAGATTTTAGCACTTCATTGGCAAGCATCAAATAGCTTTCGTCATTCCATTTTCTGTAAGCAAGAATAAGACTATAGGCATAATCTATATCAGCATCTGAAGCTGCCTTCGTCTCACTAACAGTTCCGTTTTCGTAATGCCAGGCTAACAAACTGTCGCCATCAGATTTTTTTCGAGAGAGTTTATTTTCAGTCCAAACAAGGCACTCATCAAATATTTTATGGTCATTCATGAGCACAGCGCGAAGCATTCCATATGCCTGGCCTTCTGATACAGTATCATTGTTATTCTTTGGGCGAAAAACCCTTCCCTCTTGAATAAATGTCTGTTTATAGTGTGACCATGAACCCTGTGCAATTTCTTCAGAATTCTGAGGAATAAATGAACAGTTTATTGTAAGTAATGGAAAAACTAAAATCGAAAGCAACAATACCAACCGCTTCATTTTCTGTTGAAATGAAAAAGTCCACTTAATAAAATAAGCTGAAAGCCCATCCAGAATACATTTATTGCAAGTATACTCTGAACACCGTCGTTGAGAAAAAGTCTCACCGAGCCCCATGTAAACGTTATAAATACTACAAATATAAGAAGCAACTGTGGCCATAGGCTTTTCCATGGAACATTGTTGGAATTGCCCTTAGGTGTAACCTGAAACCCTTTCTTGCTCATATTCAATACTCCAACTATCGACGCGCTTAAATACACAGGCATGGAAAGAGCGGTCAGCATCTGTACCTTGATCATATTGCTGAGTTTATATTTCTTCTTTACCATACTGCCATAAAAAACAGAGTTTGAGAGTATGAAAAAAGGAATAAATGTTATCGAATATATAAATGAATCAATGTTATAGGAGTTGATATCAAGGAAGATATACATGATTGGACCTGCCATCAGTACAAAATATGCTATCCCGATAAAATAATAGGTGGTTGATATGAAATATTCAAGCCATTGTTCTGGTTGTAGTGACTTTATATCAGTGAAAAAGGTTCTGACTAATTTACGGAAAAGCTGCGATGTCCCTAATGCCCAGCGATTTTGTTGCGTAAAATAGGCTGCTAAATCTTCAGGCGCCATACCAAAGGTATAGGCTTTATGTATAAAAAACGATTTCCAATTTTTTGTATGGAGCTTCAGTGAGGTTGCAATATCTTCAGTGACGGTTGATTCATCAAAATTTCCAACATCATTAAGAGCCGCTCGACGGAAAACGACATTAGTTCCGCAACAGAACATTGCTTTATTTATTGTTTTACCCAGGCAGATATACTCGTAAAATATTGCCTGTTGATTATGGGCAATCATCGCAACAGTACTACTGTCTCCATTGGAGTAAAACTGTGGTGTTTGTACAAAGGCAAGGCGCTCGTCGGCTTCAAGAAAAGGTACCAGCGTTTTCAAAAAAACTGGCATGGGGTTCTGATCGGCATCGAAAATAGCAACATATTTCTCAGATAAGGTTTTTAATACTTCATTGATCATGCCCGCCTTGGCACCACGATTGTTACTGCGGGTAAAGAGGTTTACCCCTAATTTTTCTGAAAGTTCCCTTGCTTCACGCTTGTAACTTTCAATGGTCGAATCATCAAGCAGATAAACATTTTTGTTCTCGTAAGCAATATTTTTGCATGTCAAAAGTGTTGTTTCAACAATCTCTTTTGATTCGTGACGGGCAGGTATAAGAATTGCCACAGAGGCATCTTTGTCCGGGCTCTTCTGCAACGGCACGATTGGTCGTAAATTTTCACGAAGAACATCCACGAAAAAGAAAAACGAATGGAACAGAATAAATGTTTCTGCAACGAAAAACATCAAACTGAACAACAGTTCAAATGTAGTAAACGGAGCAATTACAATGTAATAAACCCTAACACCAATATAGATGGTGAGCAGAAGCAGAATTAAAACTACCTGTGCTATCAGAAACCAGGAATTTTTCTTGTCACGCATATTTCGTGGAAGTTATAAGAGCACAATTTAAAAAAACCACCGAATATCGGTCTTAAGAAGCTTGTCTTCGTAGAATGCCTTCGTTGCCCATGAGTACTGTCCCTCAATCGATGTAGAAAAGCGGTTACTCCAGTCGTGGTATAATGTAGCCCGAATTTGGTGCGATACATTACTCTCAGGCTCAGCAATTATTTTGTAGGAGGTGGTGTAGTAGGTTTCATTGACACCCTGAAAAAGCTCGTCATTAAAATAATTTCGTAATTCGAGACCCAAAGCATGGGTTGTGAACGATGATGGTGTCCAATATTTAGGTTGGTTATATACGTCAGAGAATCCATAGTTCTGCAGGCGATAGGTAAGGTTAAGGCGTTTTTGTCCAAAAAGAAGATGAGCGGTCAAATCTCCACCGGTTGTCGAGCTGCTGTTTCCATCAGAATAGTTCGCCACATCGTAATCCAGACCAGCATTCCAGTTTCGGTAACCATCATAGATCAATCGGCTTTGCCATCTACTTCTCTGGAGGTGGTCACGAAACGTGTCTATGTTATCAGTGACCTCTTCACGGCGAAACGCAAGCCCGAGGTGAATATTGTTCAAGGGTTCGCTCTGGGTTTCAAGAAATCCAAGATGGCTGTTCTGAACATTTTGAGAGTTTGCGTGATAGCCATAAGCCCCACGAACAAGAATATCTGGCAGGTTTCGGTATTCAATGCCCGTCATTATATTATTCTGTCCGATACTTCCTTTGGAATCTTCAAAATGGAATGACTTATTTTCCAATTGCAGAAAACCTGATAGGTTATCCTGAAAAGGATAGGAGAGAGATGTATAGAAACCAGTAGAGCTGAAGTTGATGCTCTTCCATTCACTTTTTACATTGAAGTATTCAGCACCGCTTTGCAGAAGCTTCATGGAGGAGAGAATGCTTATTTTTTGTTTAGCCAGTGCGGCCTGTCGATGTTCAGGCATCATCGTCAGCATCTCATGATACGTTTGACTTGCATCGCCCCATTTTGCATTTTGCATGTAGAGTTGACCGAGATCAAAAAGAGCTTCAGCTTCGTTTGGATCAATGGCAAGCCACTTTTTATATGCAGTGACTGCCGGTCGATATGAGTTGCGATAGTAATTTTTCTTGGCATCCGCTTCAGCCTTGAGCCCTTCGTTTTGCGGATATGCCCGAATTGCTTCATCATAAACCGCAGTTGCACGTCCATACTTTGCCATCCAGCCAAGTACACGCCCTTTTTCACGATAAGCTTTTAGTTGAAAGAAATCGTTTTTTTGAATATTGTCCCTTTTAATCAACCTGTCATAACTTGTAAGTGAGGTCTCATAATCCTTTTCCCAGCTTGATATCTCAGCTTTTATCAACAGCGCAGTCTGATTTGTACGATTCTTTGGCGAGCGTTTGATCAACTCTTCACATATCTTTAAAGCTTCTGAAAAGTCCTGTCTTCCCAATGCAAGATTTGCTTTTGTTTCTAGTACTGAAGGATCCTTTGGATATTGCTTTTCAATAGAATTCAGCAGTTTCCCTGCCTCTGTATACTCTTTTGCTCCCGCAAGTTTATAGGTGAAAGCAATAGCATAATCTTTCTGCTTATTGGCTTCGAAAATTTTCTGGTAGCGTGCTGTCGCTTTTGCATACTGTTTATTGTTGAACAGCACATCGGCATACTCACGTTGGATAGCGTCACTGGTATCGCCAGTATTAACAACATTATCAAGAAGTTTAAGCGCGGTTTCCCAACGTCCTGTCCACGAATAGGCCCTTGCTGCCTTTGTGGTTAACGCTGTGTTCTGGGGATCGACTTTGAGTAACTGATCAAATAATGGAAGGGTCTTCTCAGCATTTTGCGCCGAAAGAAAGAGATCAATAACTTTGTTCAGAATCAATTCATCATTTGGGTATAACTCAAGGAGTGTGTCGACCACTTCCTCTCCATCATTATACTGCTTGGCTGCAAAGCAGGACACAGCAAGTTTAAGGCTTGCCTCCTTGTCAAGAGCTCCTTCACGGAATGAATCCATCGAAATCTTGACTGATGTAATATTCTTGACTTGAGCTTTTGTCTGCTGAGTTTTTATTTTTTTGTGTGTAACGGCATGAGTAATAACAGGATCAGTCAAAACGGCTATCCCGGCCATTGCGATAAAAAAGAATGTATTGCGTGATTTCATTGTTCTTCGCAGAATTTAGCGGTGTATTAAAATTCGCGGCCTTGTGTCCCTTTCCCAGTTAGTCATGTTGCTAAGCCAGCGCAATTTTCTGATAACTCAACTTGCTCGCACATGTAACCACACATGATGTGAAAAAGAACCCCCTCACCCTCATCTATAGCTCATCGATCCCACCCTTGCCAAGCCACTCACCACCCTTTCCCTTATGGCTCCGCCTCTTGGTTGTTCACTTTTAATAATACTAAAGCTTTAGAAATAAACAAAATTCCTCTAAAGAGAAAACTTTATAGTTTTTTACTGGTTCCAACATAAAGTAAAAATTCATTATTAAGTTTGTCTGTGCTCTTGCAGGATGATTTTGATTAAGTGCATAAATTAATACATCGAGAGTGAATATCTGCCAGATTTCGTATATGGAGTGCTGAGCATCTGGTCTGTGGTACTCTTTTTTAATACACCATTACTCCTTTATTTTCAGCACCGCTTTCCGGCCGTGCTTCTTTAATTCACAAAGCAATTGTTTGTAAGACATCTGCAGCCTGTTTATGGCTGCGGTCGCTGCCTTCTGCAATGTCGGCACAACCGTCATGGGATCTTTTGACGCTGGTGTGACTGCCAAAGTGCAGCATTGTTTTCAGGCTTTCATCTCTCCCCAGGAATTAAGACTTGGAATAAAAAATTATTTTGTATTTTTGACTACGGGTGTTGTCGCCGTGGCTACTCTGTTCTTGCTGCCTTTTCGCAGCGTTTCCTGTCAAGCGAACCGGGGTGAGCGTAGAATTCATTTATAAGTATTGTTAGAAACAAATTGTTTGAGAATGGTCAGGTAGAAATAAATTAATGTACAGAGCTTAACGCTGCATGAAGAGCCCTGATTACCACCTTACACTTGACTGTTTCTTCTGTACGTCAGTCTCCACGTAACGATTATTCAACGTTCAAGTTTTTGTTGAAAGGTCAAGAGCATTGTTTCCTTTTGATTTTTTATAATTATTGGACATACGGAACCAATGAAAACATCTTTTATAACTTTTTTTACAGCACTATCTCTTTGTGGCTGTATGAGCGCAACCGACCATGCCGCACAATTGCCTCCCCAATCCGTTACTGGCCTGACCGCTGGTGCAGTCCAGAGAGAAATACACAAGGGGATGACCCAGGCTGCTGTTGCTGATGCGCTCGGCTCGCCCAATATCGCAGCCAGAGACCTTGATGGAAAAGAGAGCTGGATTTACGACAGGATTGCTACTGAAGCGGCCTACTCCTCGGGTAACAACGGAATTCTTTCAATACTTCTTGGTTCTCGAAATGCCGGAGCGGTTTCGTCATCACAAAAAACCCTCACGGTGATTATCAAATTTACCAAAGGGGTAGTCAGCGACTATTCATACCACAGCAGCAAATTTTAAGGAGACAGCATGAAGTCCCCGATACCCGCATTACTTCTGGTGGCATCCCTTACACTTGGTGCATGCGAAACCTCATTGCCGGTCGTACAAAAGACCCAACTGCAGGTACGTGAATCGCAGACGCGCCTCTACGATGTCAGCGACATGAAACTGGTGATGAAAGCTGTTATGAATACCCTGCAGGATGATAGTTTTATTGTTCAGCAGGCTAATGTGGATTTGGGGCTTTTGACCGCCCAAAAAGAGCTTGACGTTGAAAATCCAACTGAATCATTTTTTGCCAGAGCGTTTACTGACCGTCCGGAATATAAAAAAAACAGTATTACTGAAGCTTCTGCTAATATCAGTGAATTTGGAAAACAGATACGGGTGCGTATCAACTTCAGATACAAGTTACTTAATAACAGAGGGGCGGTGATGCGTGTTAATCAGATTGATGATGATCGATACTACCAGGACTTTTTTTCCAAAGTTGACAAATCACTCTATTTTGGGAAGCAGAAAATCCAATAATATCAATTATAAAAGAGGGATGTGATGTTGGAAGAGAGCGGAGCGTGCTGTTCAGGGTCAGAAAAAGTGTTACCCGGTGAAGAACGGCTGGGCTGGCAAGAATATTTTATGAGTGTGGCTCATCTCATATCCCGCAGGGCTACTTGTACGCGCGGTCATATCGGAGCGGTAATTGTTCGTGATAACAATATCCTTTCGACTGGTTATAATGGAGCCCCTTCAGGACTGCCTCATTGCAACGATAATGGCAGTTCATGCCGTATATACAAAAGTATACACCCTGACGGCACCATCGAAGAGAACTGCGTTAACACCATTCATGCTGAAATCAATGCTATTGCCCAGGCCGCAAAACATGGCGTTTCAATCAGGGATTCTGATATCTACATTACAGCCAGTCCCTGTATTCACTGTATCAAAGTACTCATCAACGTGGGAATAAAAACCATCTACTACGCTAAGCCCTATAAAATTGAGCATATAGCAGAGCTAGTCAAGCTTTCTGGTATCCAGTTGCTTCAGGTAACCATCAATGCTAACCAGTAAAGGTTAACAATGCTACTCTGTGATGACGATTCTTTTATGAGACGCAGCCTTGAGCTTGCACTGCTTGGAGCCGGGCAAGTGAGTCCGAATCCTCTGGTTGGCGCTGTGCTTGTCTGCAATGGAGAGATCATTGGAGAGGGTTACCATCACCGTTTTGGTGGCCCGCATGCCGAAGTTGAGGCTATTGCTACCATTGCCGATGAGCAAAGGCTTCGGGATGCAACGCTTTATGTCACGCTCGAACCTTGTGCTCATTTTGGCAAAACTCCTCCATGCAGCGATCTTATCATCGAAAAGGGTATCCCCCGCGTCGTCATCGGCTGCCGTGATCCCTCTGCTGAAGTTTCAGGAAAAGGAGTTTCGAAACTCAGGGCTGCAGGAGTTACTGTTACCGAAGGGGTACTCGAAACTGAGTGCCGGAAGAGTAATGAGGCATTCATAAAAAGTCATACCACAGGCCTTCCTTTTGTGACCATAAAACTTGCACAGACCCTTGATGGTAAAATAGCAACCTCACTTGGTGCTTCCCACTGGATTACCGGTGATAAGTCAAGGTGCGAAGTGCACCGTCTTCGCAGTATCTACGATGCCGTTCTTATTGGTGAGGCCACAGTAAGTGCTGACGACGCTCACCTCACCGTCAGGCATTGTGCTGGCCGAAATCCTCTTCGTGTCGTTCTTGATCGTCGTCTCCGCCTTCCATCTGAAGCCAAAATTTTCGATACCGAAGCATCGACCATCCTCTTTGCTTCATCATCCTGGGAGCACTCACCCAAAGTAGAGCCCTTTCATCAAAGGGGAGTGACTGTACTCTTTGTTGATGAGCATGCAGGGGAACTTGACTTGCGTCAGGTGCTTCAGGAGTTACATACCCGAAACATCCTTTCAGTGATGGTCGAAGGAGGCAGTCGACTCTCAGCCTCGTTTATTCGTGCGGGACTTGCTGATAAAATTACTATGTTTATTGCACCAAAGCTCTTTGGAGGTGATGCACTGAGCGCTTTTGCCCCTCTTGGCATCAATATGCCGGACGAAGCAATCAATTTGCGCTTCGAAGCGCCCCACTTCTTTGGGTTGGATATGCAGTTGGAGGCGTATATCGAGGTTTTAACGGCACCAGACAATCAGGCTTGGCGATAGCAAAACCATTGGTTAATAATGGCAAAAAGTTTTTCAAAAAAAAGGTATCCACTGATTGAGCGCTTCGTCTACAATGGTGATATTGGCAGGTTATTTTTGCGTGTTCCCCTTGGTCTTTTGATGTTTTTTCATGGGATCAACCATCTTCAGCATGGATATGGGTTTGTTGAGGCTTTGCTTCTTAAATCAAGGTTGCCTGGATATCTCTCACATGGTATTCTTGCGGGTGAGCTTCTTGCGCCACTACTCATCATTCTTGGTATATATACCCGTCCCGCTGCGTTGGCACAGGGCTGTGTTATGGTTATGGCGATTTACCTCGTTCACTCCAACGATCTCTTCTCTTTGAATGAACATGGTGGATATGCTCTTGAGTTGCAAATTCTTTATCTCTCAGGGTCGCTCTCTGTTTTCTTTCTCGGTTCAGGGCGCTTCAGTTTCTCCAAGGCTCGTAGTCAGAGGAAGCAAGCATGATGTGAATGCAATTCGCGCAACTTATGGTTATCATTTTACTTTTGCAGAACTCATGCAAGCTCGGCTATATATTTCACCAACACAATCCTTAATAAATAGTAAACATTTTTTTTATGGCACAGATCACTCTGAAGGGCAATCAATTTGACACTGTCGGGACTCTTCCCGCTAAAGGTTCCGAAGCACCTTTTTTCTGTCTTGTTAAAACCGACCTCTCTGAGGCAGGGCCTGCTGATTTCGCAGGAAAGAGAATGGTTCTCAACATCTTCCCAAGTCTTGATACTCCAGTATGCGCAGCTTCAGTCAGACGCTTTAACCAGGAGGCATCATCGCTCGACAACACCGTTGTTCTCTGCATCTCTGCTGACCTTCCCTTTGCGCACAGTCGTTTTTGCGAAGTTGAGGGGCTTAAAAACGTCGTTTCACTCTCCACCTTCCGCTCTCTGGAATTTGGGATTCACTACGGAGTGACCATTGCCAACGGTCCTCTCAAGGGGCTTCTCTCTCGTGCCATTGTTGTTATCGATACCGACGGAATTGTCCGCTATACCGAACAGGTGCCTGAAATTGTACAGGAACCAGATTACAGTGCTGCCCTCAAGGTGCTCGCATAAGTATTTTCCCGGAGTGGCCACCTTCTGCATTAAAAAAGAGCCGACCATGAGTGTCGGCTCTTTTTTTGCATTTTCAATTTTTTAAAGTTCCTCTGTCAAATGGGTTTGCGGTCTGGAAGTAATGGCTATATATTAAGACATAATCATGGGGTGCTCTATTAGTTGTCCAGTATAAGCCTTCAGAGGAGCGACTGGTGGAGGCCGGGTGTGAGCTTTGGTTAAATAGAAAGGCGCAACAATGTTTACCGGAATAATCAAGAGTGTCGGTCGGGTAGGCGGGGTGACTCGGCGGCGGGGTGCGCTCCGCCTCAGAGTGCAATACACTAACCCGGAAGAGTTCAGCAATCTGTCGACAGATGAGAGCATCAGTATCAACGGTGTCTGCCAGACCGTTGTTTCTCGTGGAGAGGGGTGGTTCGATGTTGATACTGTCGAAGAGACGCTCACCAAAACAACACTTGGCGATCTTCAGAGCGGATCACTGGTGAACCTTGAGCGGGCTCTTCGTCCCATCGACCGCCTCGGTGGCCATTTTGTGCTCGGCCATGTTGATTGTCCTGCCACAATCCAGCAGATCAGGGAGCTTAGTTCCAGCCGCGAGCTCTGGATAACTTTTCCCGGAGAATTCAGCCACCTCATCGTTTCAGCCGGATCAATCACTATCGACGGCATCAGCCTCACTGTCGCCAAACTTGAATCGGAGCTCTTTGTTGTAGCGATAATCCCCTTTACCTTGTCACATACCACCATTAATAATCTCAAAACAGGAAGCAGGGTGAACCTGGAGTTCGACATCCTCGGTAAATATGTGGCCCGCCAGTTTGTAAAAGCCTCAGTACCAGGCAACATAACGTCAATAGTCACCGAAGAGTGGCTTCAGCAGAATGGATTTTGATGATACCCGACGACAACATTCAGCCGGATCTTTTCGGCTTTTCCTCCACTTTTGAAACAAAAGACTCTTTTCAGCCTCTTGCGGAACGGGTGCGTCCACATAGCCTCAATGATATTGCCGGGCAGGAGCATCTTGTCGGCCTAAATGGGCCGCTTCGAAACTTCATAGCCAGCGGAAAGATGCCCTCCATGATTTTCTGGGGCCCGCCTGGTTCAGGCAAAACCACTCTTGCCGTACTCTGTGCAGCATCACTGAATTGCCATTTTGAGCAACTCTCCGCCATTGATTCTGGTGTGAAGGATGTCCGTAAAGCACTCGACAATGCCGAAAAAGCTCGACGCCAAGGCAAACGAAGCATCCTCTTTATCGACGAAATTCACCGCTTCAATAAAGGACAGCAAGACACACTGCTTCACGCCATTGAACAGGGGCTTATTATCCTCATCGGAGCCACCACCGAAAACCCCTCTTTTGAGGTAAACGGAGCACTTCTGAGCCGGATGCAGGTTTATATTCTCAAGCCACTGACTCCTGACCACATTGAAGCGGTGATACAGCGAGCGCTCAAAGAGGATGCTCTCTTCCGGGAACATCCCGTTGAGATAACTGACATCGAATTTCTCCTGCAGTTTTCAGGAGGGGATGCCCGCAAGGCGCTGAACGCGTTGGAGGCGGCCATCTCACTGCTCCCGAACGATCCAGCCCGGAGAGTGCTGAAGAGGGAGCACTTTGAAGCTGCCCTGCAGCATAAAGCGCCCATCTACGACAAAGGGGGTGAAAACCATTACGACACCATCTCCGCCTTTATCAAATCCATGCGGGGCTCCGATCCTGATGCAGCGCTTTTCTGGCTTGCCCGTATGATAGAGGGAGGGGAAGATCCGAAATTTAT
This sequence comes from uncultured Chlorobiaceae bacterium, assembly GCA_903994365.1. Taxonomy (GTDB): domain Bacteria; phylum Bacteroidota; class Chlorobiia; order Chlorobiales; family Chlorobiaceae; genus Chlorobium. The sequence goes on from CAJEXL010000008.1 coordinate 43,789, forward strand.
TGCACGGAGAATGGTTATTTTTGCAAGCGAAGATATTGGCAACGCTGATCCCTACGCCATAACCCTTGCAATCTCAGTTTTTCAGGCCGTTGCCATGATAGGCATGCCAGAGGCGCGCATCAATCTTGCTCAGGGCGTCACCTATCTGGCTTCTGCGCCAAAATCAAACGCAAGTTATCAGGGCATCAACGAGGCGATGAGTGATGCAAAAGCTATGCAGGAGAGGAGTGTTCCATTCCATTTGCGCAATGCTCCCACCAAACTCATGAAAAACGAGGGGTATGGCGCCGACTATCGTTATCCTCACAGCTATCCTGATCATTTTATCACACAGCACTACTTTCCCGATGGAGTTGAGCCAAAGGCCTATTATCGTCCAGGAGATGAAGGGCGTGAAAAGTATATCAGAGAGCGTCTCACCCGCTTGTGGAATGAACGATACATCTCCTGATCTTGTATGAAACCCGCAAGCTCTTCGTATATTATAACCAGCCATACTGTTACCGCAGGGGCGGGAGTCAGATTTTTTCCAACAAGAGAGATCGTTTATGAACTTGATCAGGCCTGTAGCGCGTTTCATTTTTATTATCTTTTTGCTCACCGTGCCATCACGCCTGCATGGCGCAGTGTTGTCAAGCGCTCCACTCACCCTTGATGATGCTGTGCGCATAGGGATTGAAAAGAGCCGGGCGCTTGAAATTGCCAGACTCGATCGTGATATGGCCGGGCAGAAAATCAGGGAGACGTGGTCAGAGGTTTTGCCGCAAATCTCAGCCAGCAGCAGCTATACACGAACGCTGAAACCATCAGTTCTGCTGATGCCACCAAACCAGAGTTTTCCGACAGGAGTTCTTGAAACAAGCTCCGATAACGCAGCGCGCGCCTCCATTGATCTTCGCCAGACGCTCTTCGACTGGTCTGCTTTTGCTGGTATAAAGGCAGCGAGTATTGTTCGCAAGATGAGTGAAGAGGCCTATCGCGGAGCCGAGGCCAACGTGGTTGCCGACATAAAAATAGCATACTTCGATGCCCTTATTGCAAAAGAGCAGTTGACACTCATTGAGCAGAGCATGGCAAGGTGGGAGCAATCACGCAAAGACACACGGGCCATGTTCAGGCAGGGAGTTGTCGCCGATATAGATACCCTTAAAGCCTGGCTCTCCGTCGAAAATCTCCGTCCGGAGCTGATGCAGGCAGAAAATCGGGTGGCCACCTCCATGACCAGGCTGAAAAACGTTATGGGCATCCCGGTTGAAAGCGGTGTGGTGCTCGGCGGGAAGCTTGAGATCACTTCTGCATCATATCCTGCCGACGTTGCTACAGCTTACCGTGAAGCAATTGATTCAAGGCCGGAGTTGCGTCAGCTCGACTATCAGGTGCAGGCTGAAGGCGAAAAGGTAAATGCCGCGCGTGCTGAACATTTTCCAATCCTCAGCGCTTTCGGCAAACTTGAGTCTCAAACTGCATTTAATGATGGCACCTCATACTCTGATGCAAAATGGCCAGCATCATCGGCTGTCGGCCTTCAGCTCACCATGCCACTTTTTACCGGTTTTCGAATCAGCGCCAAGGTTGAACAGGCAAGGATAGGACAACTGCAAACCCGCACCAGGTATGATGAGCTTAAATCTGCTATCAGGGCAGAAATTGAGATAAGGGTACTGAATTACAGGGAGTCACAAAAGAGAATAGAGGTACAGTCTAAAACTATCAGCGTCGCAGAGCGAAGCTACAATATTTCGCGCCTTCGCTTCAAAGAGGGGATAGGTTCACGCCTTGAGCTAACCGATGCTGAACTCCAGCTCAATAAAGCAAAAACTAACTATTTCCAGGCAGTTTACGACAATCTCGCAGCTACTGTTCAACTTGAAAAAGCCTTAGGGCGCAGGGTGGCAAAATAAATCACCCCAGCCCCCTCTCCAGGCCAGAGAATTCCCGTTCCGGCCTCAAAGGTGCCTCGGCAAAGTGAGCTGGCCATGCGCCAGATACTGAATGGCTGACTATTCGCCCTGCAGGCAAGCTCTTCACTATGAATACTGTTATACACAGCATCGGGAAAATAGGGATGCTGCCTCGTGATGCTTAACCCATGGGGTTCAAGGAGTTTTGCAAGGGTCCCGGGCATAAAATGATAGAGATGACGTGGCGCATCATAAGCGATCCAGTTCTCTCGATAATGGTTGGCGCCAGCACAAGCGGGGTTGGGGAGCGTTATAACAAGCAAGCCCTCAGGCTCAAGTAGCCCTGTAACAGCGCGAAGCGTTGCATGGAGATCGTGAATATGCTCAAGCGTATGCCACAACACAATACGGTCAAATTTTCCCTCCAACCCCTTTAGCGAAGGAGAGATTGTCAGCCCGAAGTGCTCCCTGGCGTGAGCTGCCGATGCACTATCAGGCTCTACGCCAGCCAGATGAGCGAGCTGCGCTCCACTGCGATGAAAAAAGTTCAGCAGATCACCGGTAGAAGAGCCGATTTCAAGGACTGAAAGCGTTTTGACAGGCTTGAGACAACTGCCAAGAATAAGGCGAGCCCTGTAGCGAAGCAGGAGAGAGCGTGCCGCCAAATAAGCCCTCTCTTTCAGAGAAGCGATGTTCCGATTCTGAAGAAAAGGATCATAGAGAGGGCTCTGGTAATAAGAGGCAATTTCACTGCTGTCGGGACGCGGATTGAGTATGACAAGACCTGAGGTGCATGACTGAACAAGCTTCCAGCGCATCTTTTGGGAAACATCGAAACGGTCGGAAACCGTCAGCCATGGAACGAACTCTTGTGAGTTGCTGACAGGGCAGGAGAGACTTTCCATAGAGTCGAAAGGAAAGATGTTACGGCTTTACCTTCCCTGTGAGCTCAGCAAAGGCTTTTTTGAGATTATTATAAGTCGATGCCATATCATTACTAAGGACTTTGGCATCAGAAAGCACTGGCATGAAATTAGTGTCCCCTTCCCAGCGAGGCACGATATGAAAGTGAATGTGGTTGTCAACACTTCCACCAGCAACCCGACCAAGATTTGCACCGACATTAAACCCTTGAGGTTTGAGGGTAAGCTTAAGTGCTCTGATCGACAGATCAGTCAGTTCCATCACCTCAAGTTTGGTCTCTTGGTCAAGCTCTGAAAATTCAGCCGTCTGGGTAAAGGGGATAACCATCAGATGTCCGCAATTGTAGGGATAAAGATTCATGATGATAAAACATCTTTTTCCCCGATAGAGAACAAAACGCTTCTCATCCTCCTCAGGAGGTATATCAGCAAAAACAGACTTTCCCTCTTTCGACGCAGGTTTGTCATTCTTGAATGATTGCATGTACACTTCACGCCAGGGTGAGTACATTCTGTCCATGACGAAAGGCCTCCACGAGATTGCTATGTTTCCGAGAAGAGTACCAAAGATGGGAATCGAACCCACACGAGTTATTCACTCACTGGATTTTGAGTCCAGCGCGTCTACCAGTTCCGCCACTTTGGCATACTTACGAGCGGTGCGAGAGAAGGGAATCGAACCCTCACGCCTCACGGCACTAGTTCCTAAGACTAGCGTGTATACCAATTTCACCACTCTCGCATTTCAGGCCAATAATATACGTGGTTTTTATTCTAATAAAAACTATCTTTCGAAAAAGTTTTGCGGCGTATGATGTTATACATGACACAGACAGTAACACGCTACTAATAAATTCATGCCGGTTTCTACAGTTTTCAGCCTATGTCGTCTCATCTACACCGTGTTGCAGATACTATATCGTGGGTCATCAGCCCTGTAGTTGTTGCACCAGCAGCTTACGCAGCAATAGTGATGCTCGGATTCGGCGACGATTTGAACAGTATCTCCTTTCTGATGGTGCTCTTTTTTGCCAGCACCATTGCTCCTGTGCTCCTTATTACCGGGCTGAAAAAAACAGGCAAGATTTCCGATTATAATATCACCTTCAGGGAGCAACGTTTTCTTCCATTATTGGCTCTTGTCGGTGTTAACGCCCTTGGTTACGAGTTTATGCAACAGCTTGATGCACCGAGGCTTTTGACCGGAATTCTGCTTTTTAATGCGGTCAATATGGTCGTTATCCTCCTGATCACCCTCCAGTGGAAGATCAGTATTCATCTCTTTACACTGGCATCTTCGGTAGCACTACTGTTTGTACAGTTTGGTGCCACCGCTTTTTGGCTGCTGCCTCTTGTGCCGCTGCTGATGTGGTCAAGAATTCTCCTTAAGGCTCATAATTTCATGCAAACCCTTGTCGGAGGAGTGGTTGGTTTTATCATTACCTTTGCTGAGTTAACATGGTGGACGGGACTGTGAGCAGGAAAAAATATGCTGTTATTGTTACCACCTATGGCGAAGTTGAGGATGTTACCATAAGGAACCTCTGGCCAAGCTCACGAAAAATTCTCAAGGCAGTAACCCGTCAGATTGTCCACATTCCAGCAGCGCTCATCTACTTTATAGCAGATTACCGCTCAACAAAACATTATATCAAGTGGAAAATCAACCATTATCAATCATCTCTTCTTGCGGTTAATCGTGCCCAGACAGAGAGGCTTAGTGAAGCCCTTGCTGCGAGCAGGAGCCCTTTTTTATCAACAATTGAGGTTGATGTCACCGATGCCTACTATTTTGTTTTGCCCTCTCTTGAAGAGAAGCTGCAGCAACTTCGGAGCTATTATGACGGAGTTGTTGTTGTGCCGATGATCCCGGTTGAATCAGCATTTTCCTGTGGAGTTGCCTGCCAGATGGTGGTTGACAGTTATGGAGAGAGCAGCTTTAGCCAGGTGAGGGTGCTCAGCAAGCTATGGAATGACGAGCGTCTCCACAACATCTATGCAAATTATCTCTTCGGGCAAATAGCCGCCCCTTTGCAACGGAAAAAAAAAAGCGGAGGCAGAATAGGACTGGTGCTCGTTATACATGGCACGCTGGTGAAAGATCGTGCAGGCAATCCACCACCCCTCTTCACCGGCCTTGTCGAGACCATAGCATTTTTTACCGCAATGAAACAGACCATCATGGCTCACCCAGGGAACATCTTTACACAGGTACGACAAGGGTGCATCAACCACTCAAGGGGAGGGGAGTGGACATCCGAGACTATTGAAAAAGCCCTTGCGGAGTTCAAAGCGGAAGGGTACGACGGAGTGGTGATGTTTCCTTACGGTTTTTTTGCCGATAACAGTGAAACGGAATATGATTCATGTAAAAAACTGGAAAAGGCAGCTTTTCCGCTCTTCCAATATGTGCGCTGTATTAACGACACCCCTGAATTTATCTGTTGGCTTTCGGGCAAGGTGCTTGATGGCCTCCAGGCGCTCAACAACCTTCAGGTGGCGCTTCAAGCTCTTGAACGCCGCCCGTAATCATATATCATGGAAACTGACACAAAGGAAACAAAGAGAGATAAGTGCGAAACAGTGCTGCTCCAAGAGACCACGAATGGAAGGAACGAGTATGAAGAGGCGCTGACCCTTCTCGAAAAGCAGCGCACAAGTGAAGCGATAGAGCTGCTCAATCGCTGCATTGTAGCCATGCCACGCGATCCCGTTATGCTTTATGCTCGAGCGGTAACCCATATCGCGACCGCCGACTACCGGAAAGCGGCCTGTGATCTGCTGAAGAGTATCGCCATCGATCGCACGCAGCTCCATGCCTGGAAGCAGCTTGGTTTTGTGCAGTTCATGCTTGGCAAAGAGGATGCTGCCCTGAAAACCCTTAAGCAGGCTCTGGAGATCGACCCGAACTATGCGCCAGTCTACACTGTGCTGGGAGATATCTATATTGACCGTGCACAGTTTTCAGAAGCAAAAGAGGCGTTCGAAAAAGCGCTTGAGCTTGATCCTGATCAGGTTGAACCCCACAGTAAACTGGCGATGTATTATGTGGCAAGGGGCGATATGAAAGGGCTGAAACGAGAGTATGAGATACTCAAAACGCTTGATGCCTCTTTGGCAGAACAGATTAGAACCCTATTTTTTGATGTACCATGAAACTTTTTACTGATGCAGAGAAGAGAAAGCGATTTATGAAGAGAGGTTTGCCATATCTGCTTGGCATAGCCTGGACACCCATTATTGGAGTGGTTGTTACTGCGGCGGTTGGCAAACCTGTTGCGGGGCTGATTGGCTGGCAATCGACGCTGGCGGTTACAGGTTTGATAACCTTGGTGGTGGTTTACCTGTTGCTGAAGTTTTTCAGGCGTACAGGGCAATAGAGAGAGGATGATTGCACGCCAGATTCTTTGAAAGGCTATTTTTTTCTGTGCCGGAAGGATTTTTTTTTTATATTTGGCAACCTGTGCAGAAAGGTAGTGCAGTGCAGGAAAAACCGCCAAAGGCGGCATTAACTCAAATTGGCACGACATGGATCAGACGCTCAGTAATTTTGGAAATGTATTTGTCTTCCTGGCTCTTGGCATAGTTTTCGTTGCCGGAGGGTTTCTTACCGCTCGTATGCTGCGCCCGCAAAGGCCTAATCCAGCGAAGAACTCGACCTATGAATGTGGAGAAGAGGCAATCGGCAGCGCATGGATGAAGTTTAACATCAGGTTTTATGTTGTGGCGCTTATCTTTATCATTTTTGATGTTGAAGTTGTTTTCCTTTTTCCATGGGCAACAGTCTTCAAGCAGCTTGGATCATTTGCTCTCATTGAGGCGCTTGTATTTGCCGGTATCCTTATTCTTGGTCTCGCATACGCCTGGGTAAAAGGTGATCTTGACTGGGTAAGGCCTACACCTAATATCCCTAAAATGCCAGAGATGCCGGAATCGAGCTCGACAAAATCTCCATCAATCACTCTTCAATAGATCGTTATGGGTTTACTCGATGCCGCAATCACAAGGCACAACGTTCTGGTGACATCAGTTGACAATGTCCTGAACTGGGCACGTCTCTCATCACTCTGGCCTATGGGTTTTGGTCTTGCCTGCTGTGCCATTGAGATGATGGCCACCAACGCTTCCAATTACGATCTTGAGCGCTTCGGTATATTTCCCCGCTCATCACCCCGCCAGTCAGATCTTATGATTGTTGCCGGCACGGTTACCATGAAGATGGCTGAGAGGGTTATTCGCCTCTATGAGCAGATGCCGGAGCCGCGATATGTACTCTCTATGGGGAGTTGCTCCAACTGTGGTGGACCCTACTGGGAACATGGCTACCATGTACTGAAGGGTGTGGATCGTGTTATTCCTGTTGATGTCTATGTGCCGGGTTGTCCTCCGAGGCCTGAGGCGCTTATTGGTGGTCTCATGAAGGTCCAAGAGTTGATAAGGATGGAGCAGATCGGTATATCCAGAGCGGATGCACTGAAAAAGCTTGCCGAAAAGGCTCTGGATCCAAAGTTTATTGTGGAGCGGGAGCGAAAAGCTGCATTTGCTTGATTAACTTATAAGGCTTACTGTCAGATGGAAGAAGGAAAGGTGGTATCGCAGTCGGTTCAGGAGAGCGCTGCAGCATACAGTATAATTCAGGAGAGATTTGGCGACGCAGTATCAGCCTTTAATGCCAATGAAACCATGCCCTTTTTAGAGGTGGTTGATACTGATCGCTGGGTTGAGATAGCACTGTTTATGCGTGATCATGCAAAGCTTAAGTTTAACTATATGGCATGTCTCACCGGCGTTGACTATCCCGCAGATGAGAAGGTTGGCATTATTTGTAATTTTGAGTCACTTGCCCTGCTCAATCATAAGATTGCCGTCAAGCTGAAATGTGTCCGAAAGAATGGTTCGCTACCGAGCGTCGCCTGTGTCTGGCATACAGCAAACTGGCATGAAAGAGAGGCTTACGATCTTTTTGGTATCACCTTTACAGGTCATCCAGAGATGAAAAGAATTCTCTGTCCCGACGACTGGGAAGGTTATCCATTGCTGAAAGATTACAAGGTTCAGGAGAAGTATCATGGGATAAAGGTACCCTACTAACAGTGTTTTAAATAGTAAAAGCAGCTCATAGTATGCAGGAATTAGATACAGTCGGACAGGGTTCTGTCAGGGTTACCCGGATAAGCGAAAAGCTCGTCATTCTTGAAAAAGATCTTGCCACCGAGCAGATGGTGCTTGCCATGGGTCCACAACATCCTTCGACTCACGGGGTGCTCAAGCTGGAGTGTCTTACCGATGGAGAGGTGATTACAGAGGCCATACCTGTTCTCGGCTATCTCCACCGCTGTTTTGAGAAGTGTTGCGAGAATATCGATTACCCTGCAGTTGTTCCTTATACCGACCGGCTTGATTATCTTGCTGGCATGAACAGCGAATTTGCCTATGCCCTTGCCGTAGAAAAGCTTCTTGATATCGAAATCCCGCGCCGTGCAGAGTTTATTCGAGTTATTATGGCCGAGCTGAACAGGATTGCATCGCATCTTGTTGCTATCGGCACCTACGGAATTGATCTTGGTGCCTTTACCCCATTTCTCTTCTGTTTCCGTGATCGAGAGATAATTCTTGGTCTTCTTGAGTGGGCATCCGGTGCGCGAATGCTCTATAACTATATATGGATTGGCGGTCTTGCCTGCGATGTGCCCGCTGACTTCCTGAAAAGAGTGAGGGAGTTTATCACCTATTTCAGGCCAAAAGCGGTTGAACTGCAGGAGCTGCTTACCGGAAACGAAATCTTTGTCAAACGCACCTATGGTGTAGGCATTATGCCTGCTGATGTGGCCATTAACTACGGTTGGTCTGGCCCCATGCTTCGTGGTTCAGGTGTCAAGTGGGATTTGAGAAGAAACGACCCCTACTCAGTTTATCCTGAAATTGACTTCAAGGTCGTGGTTCCCGACGGAAAGCATTCTGTTATAGGCGACTGCCTTTCACGCCACATAGTTCGTGCGGTTGAGATGGAAGAGAGTCTTAAAATTATTGAGCAGTGCATCGACAAAATCCCATCATCGGAAGGGTTTAACTCAAGGTCAGCCATTCCTAAGCGTATCCGTCCCAAAGCAGGAGAGGTTTACTCTCGCGCCGAGAATCCCCGCGGTGAACTCGGTTTCTATATTGAAAGTGATGGTAAATCGACCAAGCCGATACGCTGTAAGGCCCGGTCATCATGCTTTGTCAATCTTTCCGCTATGAAAGATCTCTCAAAAGGTCAGCTTATACCAGATCTCGTCGCCATCATAGGCAGTATCGATATTGTGCTTGGGGAGGTTGATCGATGAGCACAACTGCATTATCTCAATTCAGCATGCCTTTTCTTATGGGTAACGGTCTCAATTCCTGGTCTGAGGCACTCGTCGGCTTCAATCTTCTGGGTCTGCCTCTTGGTCTTATTATTCTTGCCGCCATTCCGCTTGTCTTTATAGCGCTCTATTCTCTTACCTACGGGGTCTACGGTGAGCGCAAGATCTCTGCATTCATGCAGGATCGTCTCGGTCCGATGGAGGTTGGTAAATGGGGTATCCTTCAGACACTTGCAGATATTCTCAAACTTATCCAGAAAGAGGATATTGTTCCAACATCAGCCGACAAATTTCTTTTCGTAATCGGCCCTGGAATACTCTTTGTCGGCTCTTTTCTTGCCTACGCAGTGCTACCCTTCAGCCCAGCCTTTATAGGGGCAAGCCTTAATGTTGGTCTCTATTACGCCATAGCTATTGTGGCTATTGAAGTTGTAGGCATTCTTGCCGCCGGGTGGGGCTCAAACAATAAATGGTCTCTTTACGGTGCTATCCGGAGCGTTGCACAGATTGTCAGTTACGAAATTCCCGCTGCCATCGCCCTGCTCTGCGGTGCCATGATGGCAGGCACTCTCGACATGCAGCAGATCAATGTGTTACAATCAGGCGCTTACGGTTTTGCCCACTTCTTCCTTTTTCAATCACCAATTGCCTGGCTGCCATTTTTAATCTACTTTATCGCCTCCCTTGCCGAGGTAAACCGTGCGCCATTCGATATACCCGAAGCGGAGTCAGAGTTGGTGGCAGGATACTTTACAGAATACTCAGGTATGAAGTTTGCGGTGATTTTTTTGGCCGAATACGGCAGCATGTTTATGGTCTCTGCCATTATCTCAGTGGTCTTTCTTGGCGGCTGGAACTCACCACTTCCAAATCTCGGCTCATTTGCTTTGAATGACTGGACAAATGGCCCGGTATGGGGCGCCTTCTGGATGATTATGAAAGGCTTCTTTTTTATCTTTATACAGATGTGGCTACGCTGGACATTGCCTCGCCTCAGGGTTGACCAGTTGATGTACCTTTGCTGGAAAGTATTGACCCCATTCGCCTTTATCAGCTTTGTACTGACAGCGATCTGGGAAATTTATGTTCCTTAAGGGAGAGAAGAAAAATTTAACAGTCAATGCAGGAACCGTAATGACGTACAGATTATGAGTGAGTATTTCGGGAATATAAAAACCAGTGCAGTTACCATCGCCACTGGTATGGCAATCACCCTGAAGCATTTTTTCAATGCAGTTCATCGCAAAGGCGATGCAGGTCTTGACGATGTAGATTATTTCCGTCAGGTGGATGGGCTCTGCACTCTTCAGTATCCGCATGAGACCATCCCCACCCCGGTCAACGCGCGGTATCGTCTTTATAACGAAATTGACGATTGTATTGGTTGCGGCCAGTGCGTCAGGGCTTGTCCGATAAGCTGTATCATCATGGAGACCATCAAGGTTGCGACGGACGATCTGGCTTCATGTGGAAAGACCAAAGATGGTCAGCAAAAGAAGTTCTGGATTCCGGTGTTTGATATTGACGTTGCCAAGTGCATGACCTGTGGCATCTGCACCACTGTATGCCCGACAGAGTGTCTTGCACACACCCCGGTTGCCGACTTTTCCGAGTTTGACCGTAATAACTTCATCTACCATTTCGGGAACCTCACCCGTCTTGAAGCTGAGGCAAAACGCCGCAAGCTTGCTGAGATTCAGGCGAAAGCGAAGGCAGAGAAAGAGAAAAAAGCAGAGGAAAACTGATACTACTACACATTATGAGTAACCAAACCTATACGGTCATCTTTTATCTCTTTGCAGCCCTGACGGTCTTTTCCGCCGCATTTGTGGTGTTGACCAGAAATGTGCTCTATTCAGCCTTTTCGCTGCTCTTCACCTTTTTTGGTATTGCCGCACTTTATGTCTTCCTCAGCGCTGACTTTATTGCCGTTACCCAGGTTGTTGTCTATGTCGGTGGTATTCTTGTGCTGCTGCTTTTTGGTGTCATGTTTACCAACAGCATTATGAATCCCGGGCAGAAAAGCGAAGTCTTTAACATCATACCCGGACTGGTAATTTTTGCAGGGGTGATAGGGACGTTGCTCTACACTTTTTTTAATACGCAAGGCTGGCGTACTCCGGCGGAGCCACTGCAAGGGAGTATTGTCGAGCGGATCGGGTTTGAAACCATGTCTCGTTATGTGCTGCCATTCGAGATGGTCTCAATTTTACTTCTTGCCTCACTTATTGGCGCAGCATTTCTGGCACGTTTCGACAAAACAGGCAAATAACGAATACAACGTCTCTATCATGGAACAGTTGACAACTATAGGACTCAACCATTATCTCACCATATCAGCCTTTCTTCTGGGCTTCGGTCTCTTTGCCGTTGTCACCAGAAAAAATGCTATAGTTATTCTGATGGGTGTTGAGCTTATTCTTAATGCCGCCAACCTCAATTTTCTGGCATTCTCGAAATATAATGGAGGAATGGAGGGTGTGATGTTTTCACTCTTCATTATTGTTATCGCCGCTGCCGAGGCGGCAATTGCACTTGCTATTATCATCAACATTTTCAAGCTATTCAAGAGTGTTGATGTCTCAAGTATTGACAGCCTGAAAGAGTAAGAAGTTTTAATTTTTTTCGTGTAACTATCACAAAGAACATGCACAGTTTAATTCAGTTATCAATAGTCGTATTGCTGCTGCCGCTGCTCTCATTTGTCATTCTTATTTTCTTTAATCGCAAACTGCCGCGCAGGGGCGATTTTGTGGGGGTAGGGATTCTCGGAACAGCATTTGCGATATCTGCTTATATATTCTGGCAGGTAGTTGTTCGGGCTTATGACCCAGCCTTCAGGATAGCTTGGGACTTTACCTGGATGGATCTCGGCAATGTTCCCGGTGTCGGTCCACTTCAGATCAAGATGGGCGTGGTTATCGACAACCTCACCTCCATCATGCTGGCGATGGTTACTCTTATCAGTCTTCTTGTCCACCTCTACTCGACGGGGTACATGGCAGGCGACAAAAATTACGGACGCTACTTTGCCTTTCTTGGGATATTTACCTTCTCCATGCTTGGTATTGTACTTTCCGATAACCTCTTCTCTATTTATATCTTCTGGGAACTGGTCGGACTCTCCTCATATTTGCTGATTGGATTTTTCTTTGAGAAGCAGAGTGCAGCCGATGCCCAGAAAAAGGCCTTTCTTGCCAACCGAGTTGGCGATATCGGCATGTGGCTTGGTATTCTTATTCTCTACTCTCAATTTCACACCTTCAGCTTTGCAGAGATCTATGCAAACCTTGCTGCCGGCAAGTTCGCACTCTCCAATGCATGGCTTACAGCGGCTGGAATTCTCCTCTTTATGGGGTGTGTCGGAAAATCGGCACAGTTTCCTCTTCACGTCTGGCTGCCGGATGCCATGGAGGGCCCGACACCAGTCTCTGCGCTTATCCATGCCGCAACCATGGTCGCTGCCGGTGTTTACTTTGTTGCTAGAATTTTTATTATTCTTACTCCCGATGCGCTTCATGTGATCGCCTTTATTGGTGCCTTTACCGCCTTTATGGCCGCCACCATTGCTATTACCCAGCACGATATCAAGCGGGTTCTTGCCTACTCAACGGTTTCGCAGCTTGGCTACATGGTGCTTGGCCTTGGTGTTGGCGCCTACTCAGCAGCTCTCTTCCACCTTGTGACGCACGCATTCTTCAAGGCATGTCTCTTTCTTGGTTCAGGTGCCATCATCCATGCCATGCATCATGAACAGGATATGCGCTGGATGGGTGGTCTTCGCAAGAATATGCCATGGACATTTGCAACCTTTACGCTTGCAACGCTCGCTCTCGCCGGTCTTCCACTCACCAGCGGCTTTCTCAGCAAAGATGCCATCCTTGCCGGTGCCATTGGATTTGCCAATGTTGAGGGAGGCGGTATCTACTATCTTATTCCTGTGCTTGGCTTTTTCTCGGCCATGCTCACTGCGTTCTATATGGGACGTCAGATCTGGCTGGTCTTTTTTGGGGAGAGTCGTACCCATCTCAAACCGGTTGAAGAGGATCATCATGCCGGACACCATGCGCACAGCAGCCACGATGCGCACAGTGACGACCATCACGAGGAGCATGGAGTGCATGAGGTTTCATGGAATATGCGCGCTCCACTCGTTATTCTTGCAACACTTTCGGTCTTCTTTGTCTATTCGCCCGATCCTCTTGATGGTGCCAAAGGGTGGTTTATGAAGATGATTCCAACTCCAGCCACTGTGGTAGGGGCAGATAATCCCCAGATAGGATCCATGAGTGCAGGAGTAGCATCTCCACATCTTGCAGCAGTGGTTGTTCCGGTGCCTACAGAGGGTGAAGCTGCAGCAGCCAGCCATGGTGCGGCCCCAGCGACACATGGAGTCTCTGCCGCCACTGCAGGTTCACATGGCGAAGCCAAGGGTGGCCACAGCTATTCCGACCCTCGTCAGGCAGAAATTGTTCATGCCGGTCATGCCGCCCACTACACTGCTATCTATATCTCAAGTGTGATGGTTGTGCTTGGAATAGGGCTGGCATTTATCGTCTATGTCTTCGGTATTATTGACCCCGACAAGACAGCGCTTGCTCTCAGACCACTCTATCTTTTCTCCCTCAACAAGTGGTACTGGGATGAGATTTATGAAGCTACCTTCATCAAGGGTTCCATGTCAGTGGCAAGGATATTTACATGGTTTGACATTAATATTGTTGATGGTATGGTTAATGGCGTTGCAACCTTGGTGAAAAAGTTTGCGTTCCTTAACAACAGCTTCGATAAACATGTGGTTGATGGCGCGGTTAATTTTACAGCATTTACCGTTAATACCACTGGTGCGGTGTTGAGAAAATTACAGACGGGCAAGGTACAGAGCTATATCGTTATGCTTCTTCTCGTCGTTTTTGGCTACTTTGTCTTTTATTTTACACGACTGATCCATTAAGAGAGATTTAACTTTATTCAGAAAACTTACAGATACGGAACATGCTGAGTTTAATTGTTTTTCTGCCTATCATCGCCGGTCTGATTATTCTTGCCGTGCCATCATCGCAAAAGCAGATAATCAGAATTGTTTCACTGCTTGCGGCCCTTGCCCAGGGAGTGCTCTCGGTTCTGATCTGGAGAGATTATAATCCCTCTCTCCCTGGAATTACTGCAGGGCCTGGAGGCAGCCCTCTCGGCTCATTCCAGTTCGTCGAAAGGGTTCCGTGGATCAATCTTGATCTTGCCGGATTCGGTCCTCTTAACATCGAGTATTTTGTAGGTGTTGATGGAATCTCCGTTACCATGGTTATTCTCACCGCCCTTGTCTCTGCAATTGGCATTTTGTCGAGCTGGCCAATCCAGAAACAGGTTAAAGGGTACTTCATCCTTTACAATCTGCTTGCTTCCGCCATGATGGGTTGCTTTGTAGCACTGGATTTCTTCCTTTTCTATGTCTTTTGGGAGGTCATGCTTCTCCCTATGTACTTCCTTATTGGTATATGGGGTGGTCCAAACCGTGAATATGCAGCCATCAAGTTTTTTCTTTACACACTCTTTGGCTCGGTCTTCATGCTGCTGGTGATGATCGCTCTCTACTTCAGTGTCACCGATCCTGTTACGGGCAACCACACATTCAGCCTTGTTGCCATGGCTACCCAGAGCAACTTCATTAAAGACTCTATTCTCGGGCCGGATAATGTGATGTGGCGTTACGTTTCATTTATAGTTCTTTTCATTGGGTTTGCCATCAAGGTGCCGATGTTCCCATTCCACACCTGGTTGCCTGATGCCCACGTCGAAGCGCCGACACCTATTTCAGTTATTCTTGCCGGTGTGCTTTTGAAGCTTGGCACCTATGGAATGATTCGTATCAACTTTCCCATCTTCCCCGAAGTGTTTCAGGCAGGGATGTATGTGATTGGCATCTTCGGTGCCATCAATATTATCTATGGAGCAATGTGCGCCCTTGCACAGCAGGATCTCAAGAAGATGGTTGCCTACTCCTCCATTAGCCATATGGGTTACGTGCTCCTCGGTCTTTCCGCCGGAAACAGTGAAGGTATGGTTGGCGCCCTCTACCAGATGTTTAACCATGGCACCATTACCGCAATGCTCTTCCTTTTGGTTGGTGTTATTTACGACCGTGCTCATACTCGTCAGATTGACAAGTTTGGTGGTCTTGCATCACACATGCCGCATTATGCCGCATTTGTTACCGTAGCATGGTTTGCCTCACTCGGTCTTCCAGGACTTAGTGGCTTTATTTCCGAAGCGCTTGTCTTTGTCGGCGCCTTCAGCTCAGTGACCACTCGTTACATTGCCATGGTCTCAGTGCTTGGTATTGTTTTTGGCGCAGCATACCTGCTCTGGTCGCTCCAGAGAATGTTCCTTGGCCAGAGGAAACCTGATGCGGCGTACGATCTTGTTGCAGGCGAAGATGGGCACGAACACATTCATTTCCATGACTGGAAAGGTAAGATTGATCTTGATGCACGTGAACTTGTCATGCTTGTGCCACTGCTTGTCATCACCATTGTTCTTGGTGTCTATCCAATGCCGATTCTGGGGATGCTGACATCAAGTATCAATAAACTTGTAGAGGTGCTTTCACCGGTAGTTTTATCGCAACTGTGATCTATTTGAATCTGAGACAGAGGATTAAAGAATAAACAAGAGAATTATGTTTGAGCTGCCATCAGGTGCTGAAATTCAGGGTATCATTGCAAGTCTGAAAGTGAGCGTAGGATTTTTTATACCTGAAATTTATCTTTCGCTGCTTTTTATGCTCCTTATCGTTGTTGATCTGGTTGCAAAAGGCAGGAAAAACACGATGCTGGCCATCTCCACCCTTGTCGGGCTTGCTGGCAGCTTTTTCTTTATCTATCAGCAGCATAGTCTGCAGATGGGAGAGATTTTCTTCGGAATGTATGTTCTTGATGAGTTTGCTCTCTTCTTCAAGTACTTCTCGGTACTCTCAGGAATGCTTGCTGTCATTGTGACGATGGCCGACGAGCAGTTCGAGAGGGAGGTGAAAAGTATGGGTGAGTATTATGCTCTTATTGTTTCAATGGTAATCGGCATGATCATGATGGCCTCTTCATCTGATCTTATGATGATCTTCCTCTCCATGGAGCTGGTGAGCTTTACCGCATATATTTTGACAGGCTATTTCAAACGCGACCAACGTTCATCGGAAGCTGCGCTGAAATATCTCGTCTATGGTGCTGTCTCTTCAGGCCTTATGGTCTATGGTTTTTCCCTTATTTATGGTTTGACTGCAGAAACCAACCTCATTAAAATCGGTGTAGCTCTCGCTGCTGATGGTAATGCACATTCACTGCTGCTGATGATGGCATCGTTGCTTGTCATTGCCGGCTTCGGCTACAAGATTGGTGCTGTTCCCTTCCACTTCTGGACTCCCGATGTCTATGAAGGGGCGCCTACACCAATTACAGCATATCTCTCGGTTGCATCCAAGGCAGCAGGATTTGCCCTGCTTATGCGATTCTTCTACATCGCAATACCTCATGGCACATCAACAATCTCCTCTCAAACCGGTAATGACTGGATTACGCTGCTTCTGATACTCTCAGTTGCTTCCATGATCTACGGTAACGTTGTAGCACTTTGGCAGAAAAACGTCAAACGAATGCTTGCCTATTCATCAATTGCCCATGCAGGCTACCTCCTGCTCGGCATTATTGTCATGGGCAAGTTTGGTACCCAAGCGACCCTTTTCTACCTGCTCTCCTATTTTCTGATGAATTTCGGTGCATTCTATGTCGTTATTCTTATTGCGAACAAGACCGGAAGCGAAAATCTTGACGACTATCGAGGGCTCGGTAAAAAGATGCCTCTTGCAGGCGCAGCTCTCACTGTTTTCCTTGTCTCTCTGGTTGGTCTTCCACCGACACTGGGCTTTATCGGTAAATTGATGATCTTTTCCGCACTCATTGCCAAAGGTTCCATCTATATCTGGCTTGCTTTTATCGGCATTATGACGAGTGTTATTTCTCTTTATTACTACATGCTTATTCCGTTGAACATGTATCTGCGTGAGCCGCGTCAGATGGATGAGAAGGATATGAACCCAGGACTCTTTGCCCAGGTACTGATGGCTGTTCTGATGTTCATGACCATTTACTTTGGCCTCTACTTTGCCCCACTCTCTGATTTTGCAAAATACTCTTCAGCGATGTTTGGTATTTCACTCAATTGATATCTTCATTTTTTTATTTCTGAGTACAGAGTAACCCCATTCGGTTTAATGCACGGATGGGGTTATTTCTTTTTCTACAAAGTCATAAAGAGATAATCGCCCGGTAGGAAATGTTCAGGCGCCTCTGATTATTGAATTGATACTTCTGCTCTCTTTCGCCATACTATTTTTTACAGGAAAGCCTTTAAAGCCTTCCAGACAGAAGCGAGCGGCAGTCCCACAACGTTATAGTAGCACCCTTCAATGCGTTTGATATGGCATGCCATCAGTGGATCCTGTATACCGTATGCTCCCGCTTTGTCGTAGGGCTTCTGCGACAGCAGGTAACGTTTTATTTCGCTATCTGACATAGGTTCAAGCTCTACCGTGGTGCTCACGCATTCAATGTGGCTCTTGTTCGCCGAGAGGAGAACAAAACCAGTATAGACATGGTGTGACCTGTTCTGGAGGCTTTTAAGCATCGAGAATCCCTCATCAAACCCCGACGGCTTTCCAAGAATATTTTTTCCTTTTGTTACGACGGTGTCGGCAGCGAGAATAATTGTCTTTTCTCCCCGCAGCAGAGTCGATGCGGCGAGAGCTTTTTCCCAGGCGATGTGAGTAACGTTCTCTTCGATCGAAAGCAAGGGATTGAGGGTCTCGTTGGTCTCTACCGCAATGGTTTCGAAGGGCAGAAGCGTCATGGCAAGAATATCCCGTCGCCTCGGTGACTGCGATGCAAGTATCAGAGCAGGCTTACCCATAGTGATTGCCTTATTTCAGGTTGTTCCAGCCCCGTCGGTTCAGGTCTGCAAAGATGAGTCCGCCAGCAACTATACCCACTCCAAGGAAGAGAATGCCCTCGCCCATCTCTCCGAAGATAACTCTTCCAGTACCGAAAAGGATAGTATAGATCATGACGATACCGAGCGCCCAGTCGACAAAGAGCATCCTAAAACCGGAATCAGAGACAACATCCGGCAGGTTTTTGGAGACTTTTCTCCACAGCACACCTCCTACCCGTGTTATTCTGTAAAATTTTTCCAATTGAGCATTCTCAGTTGGAGGTGTGAGAAAGGTGACAATGAGTGTTACTGTTATAGTAAACGCTACAATAATAAAAATTGAGAAGGGGAAGGTGATGGAGGTAAAGAGTTGTATCCATGAAAAAGCAATAAAGGGTGCCACCATGGAGCTGATCTCCGACCAGGCATTCAGCCTCCACCAGAACCAGCGCAAAATGAGGACAAAGCCTGTGCCAGCGCCACACTGAATAATAAACTCCCATGCGCCGGTTATGGTTTCAAGCACAAAGAAGGTGATGTAGAGAGCAAAGGCTGCGGTCAGAAACGTGGTGATTTTTGAAGCGGCGACATAGTGTTTTTCATTACCGTCGGTTTTCAGAAATCGTCTGTAGAAGTCGTTGATCAGATAACTCGTCCCCCAGTTGAGGTGAGTTGATAGTGTTGACATGTAGGCAGCGAGAAAGGCGGCTATTAGCAGCCCTTTCAGTCCTGGGGGGAGTACTGCTTTCATAACATAGACGAAGCCATCTTCTTTCTGATTCATCGGCAGGTCGGGAAACATGACGAGGCTGGCAAGACCAACGATAATCCATGGCCATGGCCTCAGACAGTAGTGAGCTACAGTGAACCAGAGTGTGGCAAGGAGCGAATGTTTTTCATTTTTGGCGCTCATCATCCGCTGGGCGATGTAGCCTCCACCACCTGGCTCCGAGCCAGGGTACCAGGAGGACCACCACTGCACAAAGGCCATGGCTGCAAAGGAGATAAAGGGGAGTGCCACTGCTCCGGTGACACTTTTACCCGATGAAGAGGAGGTGAAGGTTGGAAAGAAGTCGAACATCCAGGCAGGAAGAGCTTTGGTGAGGCCTCCGGCAGAGACCACAGCGGGCGACTGAACTGCAAGAACGGCAAGGATGATACAACCTGTCATGGCGATGACAAATTGTACCGCATCAGTAATTGAGACTCCCCATAGCCCTGAGAGGCCTGAATAGAAGGTGGTCAGCAGGACGAGGGCTACAATAGTCACCTCAGGGTTTAACTCAGGAACCATGATCCGTATAATTTTGAACATGGCGAGGTTGACCCACCCTATAATCACGGCGTTGATGAAGAGGCCGAAATAGATTGCCTTGAATCCCCGGAGAAATCTTGCCGCCGGGCCACTGTAGCGTAGCTCAATAAACTCCAGGTCGGTGAGTATTTCAGCCCGCCGCCAGAGGCGGGCAAAAAAGAAGACCGTTAACATCCCTCCCGAGACAAAGGTCCACCACACCCAGTTGCCGGCAATACCGTTTTTAGCCACAAATCCTGCCACAGCGAGCGGAGTGTCGGCGGCAAAGGTTGTGGCCACCATACCGGTGCCTGCAATCCACCAGGGGAGCTTGCGTCCGGAAAGAAAAAACTCTCCGACACTCTCCGAGGCGCGCCTTGAAAACCAGAGGCCGATGCCAAGCGTCAGCAGGAGGTAGCCGACAATGAAGCCGTAGTCGAGGATGTTAAGCTGCTCCATAGTGGTTGCTGTTACTCGTCGATTCTTGAAAGTTCACGGAAGCTCTGGTAACGATCTTCGATTTCCAGCAGGTCGAGCGCTGCAATTTTTTCGGTACCGAACTTTTCAACGCAGAAGCTTGCCATGGCGCTGCCGTAAAGTACAGCACGTCGCATTTCGACATCAGTGATTTTTTCACAACGGGAGAGGTGGCCGATAAAGCCCCCTGCAAAGGTGTCGCCAGCACCGGTTGGGTCGTAAATCGACTCAAGCGGAAAGGCAGGTGCTACAAAGATGCCGTTATCGGTGAAGAGCAGTGCCCCGTGTTCTCCCTTTTTGATAATCAGCGTCTTTGGTCCCATTTCACGGATGATCCTGGCTGACTTGACGAGGTTGGGGTCACCGCTGAGGAGGCGTGCCTCGCTGTCGTTGAGTATGAAAATATCAACATTTTGCAGAGTTTTTTTTAGCTCATCCGGTTTCGATTCAATCCAGAAGTTCATGGTGTCGAGGATAACCAGTTTTGGTTTACTGATCTGGCCGAGCACTTTGAGCTGGAGTTCAGGGTCGATGTTGCCAAGGCAGACGAATTCCGCATTGCGGTATGGCTCGGGCACCACTGGGTCGAAATCAGCAAAGACGTTCAACTGGGTGTCGAGCGTATCACGGGTGTTCATGTCGTAATGATAGCGTCCGGCCCAGCGGAATGTTTTCCCCTCTTCGATTTTCTGCACACCTTTGGTATCAATACTTCGCGAGTGGAGCAGGTCAAAATGCTGCTGTTCAAAGTCAGAACCGACGACTCCGACCATTTGTATCTTGTCGGTAAAGTAGCTGGCCGACAGGGCAATGTAGGTGGATGAGCCGCCAAGAGTATTGTCGGAACGTCCGAAAGGAGTTTCGATATCATCAAAGGCAAGAGAGCCGACAATGAGAATAGCCATAGAGGTAACTGTGGTTGGTTAGTGAAAGGTTATGGTAGTTCAAAAAGCATACATTCTCCCGGTTTGCAACTCACTTCAAGCCGATAATCCTTGATTGCGTACTTTTGTTCGCTGATCAGGTCGTAAAGCTCGTAACTCTCCATGCTGAACTCAAGAAAGCCGCTTCTGTGGTCGTAAAGGTTGCTGTTGCCGACAAAGAGGAGTGACTGTTTACCGAATTCTCTTTTGACCGCGAAAAGATCTGGTTCGCTGGTATAGGGTATGGTCATTGAGCCAACCTCTCCACAGAGGAGAAGGCCAAGGTAGTGAGCCCGTATTGCCAGGACTTTTGCAATATAGCTGTTGAGTGGTTTCAGATCATTGCTCTTTTCCCAGTCGTAGCATAAGGCGCTGAAGAGTGGCAGTTTTTCGGGTGGATAAAGAGCGCGATCTTCATCAGTAAAATTGAGTCCGAGGTTAACAGGATACCATTCACAGAGCTCCATGCCTGACTGAAGGAATGGTATGGCTGGCAGTACTGCGCTGAGTGTGAAGATAAAGGTTGAGAAATTCCGTCCAGCCTCCTGGCGTGGATAACGGAAGCAGACGCGAGGGGTGTTGTGATTCTCCCCTGTTCCGAAAAATGGCAGAGCTACACCAGTTCGGTTCAGGTGGTTCAAGAGCCCCCTGATAAAGACGATATCGTGAATGACAAATGGTAACGAGCCAAGGACGGCATTGAACCCCTCTTCACGGATTTCGGGGGATGGGTTGAAATTTTCATCCCAGAATGCAAAATCATCCCTTTTTTCACGAGCCTTGTGGACTATCGTCTGTTTCAGCCGTGTTGGCAAAGCATGGCCCATGTCAATCATGGCCCCATCAATCTGAAACTCCTCCTGATATGAGGGGATGATATCGGCAATCTCATCCCATAAACTGCTGTTGAAGGTTTCTGGGTTGTCGAGAGCGCTGTCGTACATCCTGATGGTGTTGTAGGCCATGTAGTTGAACGCATCATGGTTGTGCATTTTAAGGTAGGTGACATCGCTCCATGCTGGCTGCTGGTCATCAGGTGGCCAGTCAGAGAAGGCGCTGGCTATATGACAGCGAGTTCCCTCTGCGACTGTGCCAAAAATCTTTCCATTCTCTTCGTGCACGTTGACCGGTTGTGAGACAAACTGGTCACGGTACTCGCTTGACGGTGCTGGAAGAGCCTGCATCTCATGGCGATCAACCTGCTCATAAATTCTGCGCAGTGTACCCTGATCAAAGTGGGGACGGCCAAAAGTGCCGGGAGTTTCATGCTCTTTCAGCCAGTAAAACCACTTAGGATGATCTTTTATCCAACTACTGTCAATTGCTGTTGTTCTGAAGACAAATTCAAGAACCACGTGCATCTCAAGGAGATGAGCCGCCTCAACAAAAGCTTTGAGCAGAACCTCTGCCGAAATTCCGAGTGCTGGTTCGCTGAGCAATGGATCAAGTTTGCGTGGATTCTTTATCGCATAGGGTGAGCCAAGAGAGCCTTTTTTGCTCTCTGTTCCAATTTCAGTGACAGGGAGCAGATAGAGAGTATTGACTCCAAGATTTTTTATATAGGGAAGGAGTGCAATGGCTTTGAGCAGTGTGCCCGTCTCCCTGAATCCGGATGCGAGTGGTTCAGTGCTTATGGTGCCATCACCGTTATGGTCAAAAGCGGTCGTGAGGCGGATAAAGAGGTTATAAACGACTGCGCCATCTCTCCAGTCAGAAGAGTTTGACGAAGATTTTTTGAGAGAGCTCTTGCCGAGGATCTTCTCTATGATCTCACTGAAATATATTGCGGGGTTGACCTCCTCTGCTCCGGTTGATTTGCCGCTCCACAAGGTTGGTACCCTGTAAGACTTTTCTGTGACGTGAGCGGGCAGGCATTTGAGTGCCAGAAGAACTGTTTCAAGATGGTTTTTTTGCAACGTGATACTCTGTTTTTCGGGATGACGGATGCTGGCAAAAGATAACTTTTTTTGAGAATGGAATGTACTAAATTAGAGGTAACTCTATGAAAAGAATAACTTCCCCTGATGAAAAATATTCGGATGACGGTTGAATATGATGGTACCTCTTTTGCCGGTTGGCAGAGGCAGTCACGCGGCATTATCACGGTACAGGGGGAGATTGAAGTGGCGCTTGGCCGTATTTTACAGGAGCCCATCTCTCTTGCTGCAGCAGGCCGTACCGATAAAGGGGTTCATGCCCGGGAGCAGACGGTAAACTTTGTGACGCACTCGTCGATGGAGCCATCAAGAATTGTGCATTCGCTGAACTCGCTTTTGCCAAAGAGTATTCAGGTGTCCAATCCTCTTGAGGTCGATCTCGATTTTCATGCCCGGCATAGTGCGAAAAAGAGGCAATATCGTTATTTTGTTCTTGAGCGGCCCTCTGCCATTTATGGTCGGTTTGCGGGCTGTTCGAATGGTTCGCTTGATCTTGCCGTTATGCGTGAGATTGCGTCATTGCTTGAAGGGGTTCACGATTTTTCAGCCTTTTCAAAGGAAGATCGGGATAATCCGGGCAGAATCTGCACGGTGTACTCCTGCGAATGGTATCGTGAACGTCGTTTTATGGTTTTTGAGATATCGGCGAACCGGTTTTTGAGAAGCATGGTGCGCTATCTTGTGGATGCGATGATAAGCGCGGGAAAGGGTCTGCTCACCGTTGACGAGTTCACCCGGATGCTTGAAACGGGGTTCGTCACCTTTCAGTTAAATCCAGCCTCTCCAGCCGGTCTTTTCCTCTGGAAGGTAAGTTACTAATCTTAAAATCAAATGATTATTGTAATAGTCAGGAACTGTTTTTATGTTAATTACTTCTCTAATTAAATTGCGGCTTGTGAACATCAGTCTCTATAATAAGACCTTCAGAGTGTTGGTTGCGGCGCTTTTTTTCCAGTTGTTGGCTCTGCCGCTTTTTGCTGTTGAGCCTTCAATCCAGCCAGTCGATAAAGGGCTGATCAGCAAATCTACGGTTTCCGATATGCTTGACAGCCTTGTCAATGCTACCTATTTTAAGGACGAACACTTTTCTGGCCCATCGAAAGAGATAAACAAGTTTGGGTTTCCGGCGAGTTTTGTGCCGCAGTATAATGATTCTACTTATTCGGCAAGAATTGCATCACTGAATACCAAAACGCCAATCCATTTTGTCTATAACGCCCAGGTCAAGGGATTTATAAGAACCTATGCCGTTGAACGGCGAAGTATGACGGCAAAAATTCTTGGATTGAGCAGACTCTATTTTCCTCTTTTTGAGGAGCAGCTTGACGGGGCAAATGTTCCTCTTGAGATGAAGTATCTGGCTATCGTTGAGTCTGCCCTCAATCCTACAGCAGTCTCTTCTGCTGGAGCGAAAGGATTGTGGCAGTTTATGTATGGCACTGGCAAAATGTATGGACTTGAATCCACCTCATTTATTGAGGATCGGTATGATCCCTATAAGGCAACCATAGCGGCGAGTAAACATCTGAAAGATCTCCACAATATTTACGGAGACTGGCTTCTTGCGCTTGCAGCCTATAATTGTGGCCCCGGTAATGTCAATAAGGCGATAAGAAAAGCTGGCGGGGTAAAGGATTACTGGGCAATATGGGATTACCTTCCAGCAGAAACAAGAGGATATGTTCCGGCTTTTATTGCGGTCAACTATATCATGAATTATTATAGCGAGCATAATATTCGGCCTGTTGAGCCCGGTTATCTCTATCAGGATGTCGATACGTTGCGTACTTCCCGTCTTTTGTCGTTTGAGCAGATATCTGAGACCATAGGGGTGCCTCCCAACGATCTCCAGTTCCTTAATCCGCAGTATAAACTTGGAATTATTCCTGCTACAGTTGGTGTGGCAAATATTCTCAGACTTCCGAAAAAGTTTACTGTTCCATTCCAGAAGCGGGAACAGGAGATCTATGCGTACAAATCCGCAAAAACGATTGAACGCGAAGAGCTTCTTGCCCGTGCAAGGAGTCTTCAGGGTGGAACAGCCCTTCAGGCTTCCAATGGGAAAACGGAGAAAATTCATGTCGTCGTGGAGGGCGAGACGCTTGGTTCAATTGCGAGATTGTATCGTACCTATATCAGTCAGCTTATTGCCTGGAATAACCTTAAAGATCCTGATATTACTCCCGGACAGAAGTTAATTGTTTTTGGCGCTGCGGCTGCTCCCGCCGACTCACGTGTTGAGTCTCTGCGGAAGGTGATAGCTCGCCACAAGGTAAAAAAAGGGGAGACTTTTGCCTCTATTGCAAGCATGTACGGAATGAGTGTTGAGCGTCTCTCAGTATTGAATCGTCTTGGCCGAAAAAGAGCGCCTGCGGTGGGAAGTCGTCTCAAAATTGAAAAAACGGTGAGCGAAAAACAAGAACGTTCTGTAACAAAGAAGTTTTATAAGGCAAAAAAATCAAAGGTGGTAAAAGCGAAGAGTGCTCGTTCGTCGCGTAAACGAAAACGATAAAAGCATTGGAGCTGCGGGGTTTTGATATGAATTGTTTTCATGTTCGATTAAAGGATATTATTTATTATCTTTGAAGACATAAAAACGGCGTTGATTCAATAATTCTATAAAAGAGCAATATTAAACGTATGCGTAATATCATTTTTACCGGAAAGGGTGGCGTTGGTAAAACCTCAATCGCTGCGGCGACGGCGATCCGGGCAGCGGATATGGGGTACAAGACCCTGATTATGTCTACCGATCCGGCACACAGTCTGGGTGATTCGCTCGACGTCAAGTTAGGGCCTTCGCCTATTAAAGTTGCTGAAAATCTCTGGGGTCAGGAGGTCAGCGTTTTCGGTGATCTCAATCTGAACTGGGATGTCGTCAGAGAGCACTTTGCTCATATCATGGAGGCTCGTGGTATTGAGGGTGTCTATGCTGAAGAGATGGGTGTTTTGCCTGGTATGGAGGAGCTCTTTTCGCTCTCCTATATCAAGCGCTATAATGAACAGAATGAATATGATCTTCTTGTCGTTGACTGTGCTCCTACGGGTGAGACGCTTCGCCTTCTCTCTCTGCCAGAAACATTTGGATGGTTTATCAAGATGATTCGCAATGTAGAGAAATTCATGGTGAAACCGGTGATAAGGCCTCTTGCCAAGAAAGTTAACAAGATAAACGATTTTGTTGCTCCTGTAGAAGTGTTCGAAAAGGTTGATAACCTCTTCTCTTCAACAGAGGGTATTATTGACCTGCTTGCAGATGGCTCCAAAACGACGATGCGCCTTGTCATGAACCCTGAAAAGATGGTCATCAAGGAGTCGATGCGCGCTTTGACCTATCTCAACCTTTATGGTATTACGGTTGATCGTATTACTATTAACCGTGTCATGCCCGATCAGAGTCCTGATCCTTACTTTCAGAAGTGGCGTGCTATTCAGCAGAAGTACATTGAGCAGATTGAGGAGGCTTTTGCTCCTATTCCAATTGCAGAAGTGCCGCTCTTTGATGATGAGGTTGTTGGACTTGCCATGCTTCGCCGAGTCGGCGAGAGGGTATACGAAGACAAGAACCCTCTTGATGTCTTTTTTACCGAGAACCCGATTAATATCAAAAAGGTCTCTGATGGACATTACAAGGTGCGCGTGAGGTTGCCCTTTATGGAGAATATGGGACTTGAGCCGAAAATTCTCAAGCTTGGTGATGATCTTACCATTCGTATCGGTGATTATCAGAAAATTGTTGTTTTGCCAATTTTCCTTGCCGGGATGAATTCCACAGGTGCCTCCTATGAAGACAAGTGGCTGAGCATTGATTTCGAAAAAGCCCCCAGATAAAGAGGTGTATTGTAAAGCAATAAAAAAACCTGCCTTCACGGGCAGGTTTTTTTATTGTTTGGTGTTTTGTTGTTCAGAGCGTTACAAGGCTGGCTACATCAACGCCGTTGACTCTTCTCACCTCATCAAGCAGTTCAGGAGTTACATCGCCATCGACAACAATTGCCGTCATGGCCATCTTTTTTTCTTCATCCCTTGAGAGCGCCACGTAGGCGACGTTCAGGTTGTGCTGAAGCAGGAGCTGGGTAACATGGGCAATGACACCAGGTTTGTCAGCATTGTTGTAGATGATAATATTACCTTCAGGCTTGAACTCTACAAGGAACTGGTCTATCATCACAATACGTATCTCTTTGTCCCCAAAGACTGTTCCGCCAATCATCCGTTTTTCTGTGTCGTTTTCAAGCTCAATGCGGATAAGGTTGGTATAGTCGAGGTTCTCCTTTTCAAACTTCTGGTTCAGGCTGATTCCGCACTCTTTGGCCATCGTGAATGCGTTGATGTAGTTGGTGTCTTTTGACTGAGTGATATCAAGAAACCCCTTGAGAGCCGCTGCAGTGATAACTTCATTGAATTTATGGAGGAACTCGCCAGAGGTTCTCACAGTCATTTTATGGGCATCAACTGGTGCCATCTGAGCGAGTGTTGCTCCGAGTTTTTCGGCAAGGTTGAGATAGGATTGTACGCCTGGAGCCTGAGCCAGTTCGACGGCTGATGCGTTCACAGCTCCCTCAAGTTTTCCTGTACGTTTCCATTCAACAATCTGTTCGGCAATCTGAATGGCCACTTTTTGCTGTGCTTCAGCGGTTGATGCGGCAATGTGTGGTGTGGCAATGACCTGTTCGAGTTTCAGCAGCGGGTTTTCGGGGTCGATTGGCTCTTTTTCAAAAACATCAAGCGCAACGGCGGCAACTTTTCCTGATATAATGGCTTCAGCAAGGTCGGCTTCATTAATGATGCCTCCTCTGGCGCAGTTGACGATGATAACGCCCTCTTTCATCAGCTCAAAGGTCTCTTTGGCGATGAGATTGCGGGTTGATTCGTTGAGTGATGAGTGAATGGTGATGAAGTCCGCCTTGATAAAATTCTCATGCAGGGGAAGGAGGTCGATATTGAGTTGTGCAGCATATTCATCGGGGATCATCGGGTCGTAGGCGATGGTTTTCATCCCGAAGGCCTGCATTCTGGATGCCACTTCCCGACCGATTTTGCCAAGGCCGATGATAGAGAGGGTTTTACCCTCAAGCTCTACCCCACTGAATTTTGTCTTGTTCCAGTGGCCCTGTTTCAGATCTGCTGTTGCCTGCGGGATGCGACGTGCGGCTGCAAGCATCATGGCACAGGTGTGCTCTGCAGCAGAAACTGTATTGCCCCCTGGGGTATTCATCACAATAACGCCTTTACGGGTTGCCGCTTCAAGATCAATGTTGTCAACTCCGGCTCCAGCTCTTCCTATCAGATTCAGTTTTGTGCCACATTCCAGAATTTCAGCGGTAACCTTGGTTGCGCTTCTGACAATCAGTTTGTCAAAGTTTCCGATGATCTCTTTGAGCTCTTCTTTGCTTATTTTTGGTCGCTCAGTGACGTCAAAACCGTTCTGTGTGAGGATTTGACCGCATTGGGGATCAATGCCGTCAGTGATCAGTACATTCATATTTCTCGTAGAGATGATTTAATTGCCTGCAATTTTTATGTCCACGGGGTTAATATAAGGAAATTTTGCTGCTCTGCGCTTTGTGAAGGGGTTTATCCAGTTTTCAGCGCTTGAGCGTGATTTCGCCCGTACTATATATATGTGATGGTTTTTTTTATCTTGTACACTGTAATTTTGGAGATATTATTTTTGACGTTATTAGAGGTGTAAAACGGATGGAACAGTTACATGATTTAAGAGTTTCACGAATTATTCGGCTTCCTTCACCAGGCGCGCTCAAGGGGATGTTGCCGGTGGATGAGCATGTGGCCACTACGGTTACTGGCGGACGACGTGAAGTTGAACAGATTTTGACAGGCAAGGATTCCCGGTTGCTGGTGATTGTAGGCCCTTGCTCTATCCATGATGTGGAGGCGGCTCGTGAGTATGCGGGAAGGCTTTCCCGGTTGCGTACCGAGCTGAAGCATGATCTCTGTATCATGATGCGGGTCTATTTTGAAAAGCCTCGCACCACTATAGGATGGAAGGGATTCATCAACGATCCTCATCTCGATGATACCTACGATATTGAGCACGGGATTTATCATGCGCGCAAGCTTCTTATTGAAATCAATGAGATGGGGCTCCCGGCTGCCACGGAATTTCTTGATCCCATATCGCCCCAGTATCTGGCTGATGTGGTGAGCTGGGCCGCGATAGGAGCAAGAACGATTGAATCACAGACTCACCGCCAGATGGCCAGTGGTCTCTCTATGCCTGTTGGATTCAAAAATTCGACCGATGGGCGCCTTGGAGTGGCCGTTGATGCGATTCGTTCAGCCATGCATCCACACAGTTTTCTCGGGATTGACCAGGAAGGGTATAGCAGCGTTATTACCACCAAAGGTAATCCGTTTGGCCATCTTGTGCTGCGTGGCGGGCCCAAGCCCAATTATGACGAGGAGAGTATTGCCGCTGCCGAGTTATTGCTTGGCAAGGCCGGTTTGCAGCAATCGCTGCTTGTCGATTGCAGTCATGCCAATTCGGGAAAAAAACATCAGCGGCAGTTGACGGTATGGGAACATATTCTGAAACAGAAAGAGGCTGGCAACAAGAGTGTCGTCGGGGTTATGATAGAGAGCAATCTCTATTGTGGGAACCAGCCATTTCCTGAAGATCCTGATAAACTGATGTACGGTGTGTCGATAACCGATGAGTGTCTCGCCTGGGAGGAGACTGAATGTATGCTTCGCGAAGGGGCGGCAGTTATGCATAATCTTGTCAAGTGAAGGGGAGAGTATGGCTTTAGAGATACGGCAGGTACGCAACAAAAAAGAGAAGAGAGAGTTTATAACCTTTGCGTGGCAGATCTATCGCAAAGATCCTGAACTCAACAAATACTGGGTTCCTCCGGTTATTGAGGATTACATGAAAACGCTTGACACGGAGCTGTTTCCCCTGTATGAGCATGCCGATCTGGCACTGTTTACCGCCTGGAAAGATGGCGTTATGGCGGGTACTATTGCTGCTGTCGAGAACCGTCGCCACAACGAGGTGCATGAAGACAAGGTTGGCTTCTGGGGTTTTTTTGAGTGTATCAACGACCAGAAGGTTGCCAATGCTCTTTTTGAAGCAGCAGGTGGATGGCTGAAAAAAAGAGGACTTACCGCAATGCGCGGGCCAGTCAGTCCATCCATGAACGATCAGTGCGGCATGTTGACCAGAGGATATGATAGTCCGCCGGTCTTTCTTATGCTTTACAATCCTCCCTATTATAACGACCTTGTTCTGAAGGGTGGACATCATATCGGCCAAGAGCTGCTTGCCTGGTATATTGATCAGGAGAGTATTGATATTGGGCGCCTGCGTCGTATAGCAGAGCATGTCAAGAAGCGGGAAGGGTTGACGATACGTCCCATGAACATGAAAGATTTTGACCGCGAAGTTGAGCGTATGAGGGAGATCTACAACAAGGCCTGGGAGAAAAACTGGGGTTTTGTGCCCATGACCGACAAGGAGTTCAATTTTCTGGGCAAAAGTCTCAAACCTCTTGCAAATCCTAATTACATCTATTTTGTAGAGGATCGTAACAAGCGTACAGTCGGTTTTTCACTTTCGCTTCCCGATGTCAATCAGGCACTCAAACATGTCGATGGCAACCCTTTTTCGCCCATCGGCTTGCTGAAATATCTCTGGTACAGTCGCAACATTACGATGGTGCGTACCATCGTGATGGGAGTTCTGCCTGAGTATCGCAACAAGGGGGTGGATAGTATCATGAATGCCGAGATTGCCGATTACGGTGGTAAACACGGAGTTCATGCCAGTGAGATGAGCTGGGTACTCAAGGCTAATGAGGCGATGAGCAAGCTCGCAAAGGTGATTGGCGGGACTCCATACAAGGAGTATGTTATTTACGAGGCTGATCTGTAGGGTCTGAGGCTCTGTCTATTCTGAAGTGATTTCGTGAGTATGGGTGAACCTCTACCCGTGAGTGCCGAGCTGGAGCTCGGCACTCACGGGTGGCATTTGTCGTGCTATTGTTCATAAAAAAGGAGACTGTTTTTTTGACCAGTCTCCTTTTTTATTGTGATATTGTCCGTTGTATCGCTCAACCCATGCTACAACGCTCAACGATTTGAATCATAACAGGTTAGAACGATGCCATAAAGACAAGGCTCGATTTTTCTGTGTCAGGGTTGTAGACGTAAGAAGCGGTATAGCGATCTTTTGAAACTGAAATGCCGGTGTTGACAAGGGCAATATTGCTATTTTTTCCGACCTCATACTGGTCGCCATAGTAATCCTCGTCACCTATGCCGACAACAGCCTTTGCGGTATAGCCATCTTTATCGTAGAACTTGTAACCCGCTTCAAGGTACTTGGCATTTTCGGTGCCATCTGTTCCTGCTGCTGCATTGCCTTTGTCACCCGCAACATTAATGGCGGCAAGCAGGCTGAGGTTATTTTTTGCATAGGCAACACTCAGTTCAATGACGTTCGGGCCGTCATTGGTGAAGTCAAACGTTCTTGCGTTTGGCTTCGTTGCCGTGTCCGGGATATAATAATCGGTTATGGTCAGGCAGAAGTCTCCAACCGGCACTGTTGCATAAAGGTCTGTTTCGTTGTATTTGTTTCCTCCAACATCATTGACTGCATAAGTTCCCCATGCGCCAACAATGATACCACTTCCAGGAAAAGTATAGGAGAGAGCTGGCTGAATAGCCGGTGAATCACCCAAATCACCACCTCTCCATACATAACTGCTGACCACATCTGCGCCAACTTTAAATCCTTCAGCCTGGGCTGTGCCACCAAATCCTGCCAAAAGTGCTACGGCGAGGCTGAGAAGTTTTGCTGTTTTTTTCATAGTATTTAATCCCTTTGTCTGATTATGTGAAATAGAACTACAACTCTTTTTTTAATAAAAAAATGAGATTAAATATAAATAAACGTTGAAAATTTAAAAATCTTTTAATGAAATAAGGTTTTAAGATTTATTGGCCTTATTTTTTAATAAAAAGTGAATCCCTGCCTTGACTTTTGCTCTCTCCTTGTTTCGGTGTAAATTAAAGTCTAATTACTTGAACGTCATTTGAACATGAAGTCTGTATCATGGGTCGGTCTGATATTATGTTGCCGGGTAGATATTCGGAATACGAAACATTGCATGGCTTCATTGCATCGTTTGCTGAACGGGAACGATACAGCTCTCCTTTCATTGAATCTTTTCAATTGTCTATGAAAGAGGCTTTTATTAACGCTATAAAACATGGCAATTGCGAGCAGGAGGATTTGACCGTATCCTGCAAGCTGATTACCTCAGACAATACTTTGTTGGCTTTCGTGAGAGATTGTGGCAAAGGGTTCAACCCTGACGAACAGCCAAATCCCATCAATCCTCTTCATCTTTTCAAGTTATCAGGTCGGGGTCTCTTCATTATCCGAAGCATTGTCGAAAGCGTTGCTCTGGAGTGTGATGATGATGGTTGTACCCTGATCTTGCGCTATATTCCCTACTGACATTATTCAGTCGTTCTTCGTATGTTCGGTTTAACACGGTAAAACAGGTATCAAACTATCATGGATTTGTCAAAAAGCCTCCTGTGGCGCGAACTTCAGACTCATCAGCATGAGATAGAGTCTCTGCAGATGAGTGAACTCTTTGTTGAAGAGCCTGCACGCTTTGAACGTTTCTCCATTCGGTGGAAAGGGTTATTGCTCGACTATTCAAAAAACCGGATTACTCCGAAAACCATGGAGTTGCTGCTGGAGCTGGCACGTCAAGCCGGGCTGGAGAAAAAACGTGACGCAATGTTTGACGGAGAGAGCATCAACGTTACTGAGCACAGGTCGGTGCTGCATACTGCGCTACGCAGGCCATCAGGCTACACGTTGCAGATTGATGGGCTTGATCTTTCAACGGAGATTGCCGATGTGCTTGCCCAGATGAAGGATTGTTGTGAAAGAGTTATTTCTGGAACGTGGACGGGCTTCACGGGCAAGCGCATGACTGATGTGGTGAATATAGGTATTGGAGGTTCCGACCTTGGTCCTTATATGGTGACCGAAGCGCTTCGTCCTTTTGCCCATGGTCAGCTTCAGGTTCATTTTGTCTCCAATATAGATGGCACGCACATCAGCGAGACGTTAAAGAGGCTCAATCCCGAAACCACCCTTTTTATTGTAGCATCTAAAACGTTTACCACTCAGGAGACCCTCACCAATGCGATGAGCGCCCGTGAGTGGTTTTTAAAGCATGCCACCGATGCGTCGCATATCGCCAAACATTTTGTAGCAGTTTCAACGAACCGCACAAAGGTTGTTGAATTTGGTATTGATGAGGCCAACATGTTCCGTTTTTGGGATTGGGTTGGGGGACGCTACTCTCTCTGGTCATCTATCGGTCTTTCTATTGCGCTTTTTCTCGGCTTTGACCATTTCCAGGAGCTGCTCAACGGCGCTCATGAGATGGATGAGCATTTCCGTCAAACGCCGCTTGAGGGCAATATTCCTGTTCTTCTGGCGCTGCTCGGCATCTGGTACAACAATTTCTTTGCCTCTTCATCTCATGCGGTTATTCCCTACGACCAGTATCTTCACCGTTTTCCTGCCTATCTTCAGCAGCTCGATATGGAGAGTAATGGTAAACAGGTCACATACGATGGTTCTGCGGTCGATTATGCAACCGGGCCGGTGATCTGGGGTGAGCCAGGTACCAACTCCCAGCACGCCTTTTTCCAGCTTCTGCATCAAGGGCCGAAAGTTATTCCTGCCGATTTTATTGTGCCTCTCAAAACACAGAACCCTGCAGGGGAGCATCACGACATACTGCTTGCCAACTGTTTTGCACAGACCGAAGCGCTCATGAAAGGTAAAAACGAGCAAGAAGTGCGTAAAGAACTTGAAGCATCCGGTTGTAGTGTTTCAGAGCTGAACATGTTGCTGCCACATAAAGTATTTCCTGGCAATCGTCCTACCAATACCATTCTTCTTGAGGAGATTAACCCTTTCACTCTTGGAAGTCTCATTGCCATGTATGAGCACAAAGTCTTTGTACAGGGTATTATCTGGGAGATCAATTCGTTTGACCAGTGGGGTGTGGAGCTTGGCAAGCAACTCGCAAAGGTGATTTTTCCTGAAATTCAGGGGGGCGAAACGGTGAGTGGGCATGACAGTTCAACCAATGCACTGATCAATGCGTACAGAGCTTTTCGTACAAAAAGTTCAGGAATAAAAAAGGAGCAACTCTCATTCTTTGACTGAACCCTGAGAAGGCGTGTCGGTAGGTACTCTACCAACACCGACACGCCGCTATCAGTTGACCGGACCTAAGTAAATACCTTTTCAGCAACAGACGCTACCGTACCTTCAAGCTGGGGTACTTGGGCGTAGCCCATAGCTTTGATATCTGTTGATATCTGACTGTCGAGTCTTTTTCGTGTGATTGTTACACCAGCCCCTCTTAAAACTTTGCAGAAGTTATAGGTGAATACTCCTCTGTAAACGCCTCCAATGGATGTTTCGGCAGAGGTCTGATTGTCGCGGCATCCGGCCCACAAGACGTGATTCAGTCCTGCAGCAATGCTTACGTCTTTTTCTCCTTTTTTAGGCTTGAGTATGCCGCGCACAGGGAGTGACGGATTTGCATCAAGGAAGAAGCCCCAGTCGATGGGTGGTTCGACGAACCGATAATTGACACTCACCTTCTCATCAGTAGATGCAAGAGCGGCTAACTCTCTTGTTCCGGTCCCGGAATGGCAGGAGTCGAGAATAACATCGAGATTGACCCCGGCAGGCAGAGTGGTAAATGCCTTGCGCAAATCGTCATCCTTGATCATGCCAGCGGTTGCAAAGTCGTGCGGACAAATTGTTTCATCCTTTCCATCCGGTTCATCTCCATCAACATCAATCATTTGTGAGCCATGGCCGGAATAGTAGAATACCAGTACGTCTCCAGCTTTTGCTCCGGTTGTCAGCCACTTTAGTCCAGCCATAATATTGGCCCTGGTTGCCCGGGAATCAGTCAGAATCCGCATTGTTGTCGGGCTCGATGGTACAATACCAAGAACAGAAAGAGTGTTCGCCATATCCCGGACATCGTTTACGCATCCGCGCAGATCAGGTCCACCGGCACCGACAGGGGCATAATCATTAACCCCAACAAGTAAAGCTTTTTTTGCCATGAGCGCTACTCCATTGTTAATAATGTGGTAAAAAGAGCCGCAGATTTTATTCCTTTTTTTTGCTGCTGCGGTGTTGGTTGACGCGAAAAAAGACTCACTCAATGATAATAAATATGTACTTCAAACCAAAATGTTAATATCCGGCATCAAGGGGTTTGTTGTTATGGTTTAAGTACTACTTCGCAGTCAGGATGGAGCTCAATAAAGCGCTCAAGCTCTTCATCAGGAACTCTGCCGGTTGAAAGTTCAATTTTTTCAAGCTGTTGCAGATGCATAATTGGGGCGATGGAGGTGACGAGTGTATTGGAAATATCCAGCTCTTCAAGGTTATTCAGCTCCTTCAGAGCATCAATGGATTCAAGAGGCGTGTTTGCTATACTCAATTCTCGCAGCTCGGAGAGCGATTTCAGTCCCTCAATACTGTTGACATCTGTTTTGTTGCATCGGATATACTCCAGACTCTTGATTCCTGCCAGTGGAGCCAGATCGCGGATGCCAGAATTGTTTATGCCAAGCTCAATGAGATTTTCAAGGTGTGCGATTGGTTCAAGGGAAGATATTCCTGTCTTATAGCAACTGAGCTTTTGAAGCTTTGCAAGATTTTTCAAAGGGGAGAGATCAGTTATCATGGTTTCTGAACAATAGAGTTCCTCCAGATTGACAAGCTGACTGATTGGCTCAAGGGAGCTTATTTCAGTGCTGGAGAC
The DNA here is from genome assembly GCA_903994365.1 of uncultured Chlorobiaceae bacterium. Lineage (GTDB taxonomy): Bacteria > Bacteroidota > Chlorobiia > Chlorobiales > Chlorobiaceae > Chlorobium. The sequence continues at coordinate 79,427 of CAJEXL010000008.1, forward strand.
CCATAGAAGTTTCAGACTTGTAAGGTTTCGAAGCGGTTCCAGCGACGAAAAGTCACAGTCGAAGGCGTAAATGTATTGCAGCTTTTTGAGATGCGTCAATGGTTCGAGATCTTCAACAGGCGATTCATCGCAACGGAGGTGCTGCAGCTTTTCAAGGAGACGCACAGGTAACAGATTATGTACTCTTCTGTTGTCGCAGCGGAGATGTGTTGTTTCAAAAAAGGCAAGCAACTCCTGATCAGAAGGATCACGGACAATTTTCAGGGTTGTTTTAACGACATCTTTCCAGTCAGAGGTCAGGGTATTCCACCATTTTTTTCGTGAAGTGCTGTCGCGCAGCAGCTCCTCCCTTGAAATATTGCGAAGGTATTCAAGTTCATCTGTACGATTGAATGACTGCCTTACACTATCCTGATGATCGGTTTTTTCTGAAAGAGGTTGAGTAGAGTCGTGCGTACTGACATTGAGCTTTTCAGTGAGGCAACGAGTGTACCACTCAGCTTTTTTGTCCTCTATGTTATGATGATGAGATTCAGGTGATTGCTGGTCAAGCGAAGAGACATCTTCAAAAATATCGTTACCGCACCGGGGGCATATCGCGTTGTCCATGGTGAGAGGGTAGCCACAGATCGGACATTGATTGTAGGTATGTTGCTCCAAAATTCTAACAGCAATTTAATTACGTGGAGTGGAGAGAAAATTCTTGTTTCCGTAATATACAAAAAAGCTTTGTCGCCATAAAAGAGGGGTAACATTATCGATACATTTCTCCCCGAAAATGTGCTATTTTGGGTTGCAAATGATCTGTTCATTGATGGCACATTGTTTGTTGATGAGGAATATCCTTTACCAGCTCTTCTATGACGAATATTTTGTATCATTATGGATTTTATACACTTACATGCTCATACGCACTATTCGATGCAGAGCAGTCCTATTTTTCCGCATGAGTTGTTTGCAGCCGCACTGAAGTTTCGTATGGAGAGTATTGCGGTTACGGATTATTGCGCAATGTTCAATATGCCTGAGCTTTTCAGTGAGGCGAAAAATGCAGGTGTGCGGCTTATTATCGGGAGTGAGCTTCTGTTGCTTGAAGCCGATGCCCACCAGAGTCGGCGTGTTCCTCTCTCTCCTTCGCTGGTGGTGCTTGTCCAGAATGAAACAGGATACAAAAATCTTTGCATTCTCTTGTCGAGAGCGGCAAAAGAGGGGTTTGTCAATGGTATGCCGCATATTGAGAGCCGTCTGCTTGAAACCTTTCATGACGGGCTTATTTGCCTTTCGGGTTACTCTTCGGGGAGAATAGGCCGGGCGCTGCTTGCCGGTGCCATTGAGGAGGCTGAAACATTCACCGCCAGGTATCAGGAGATTTTTGGCGATAACTTCTATCTGGAGCTCCAGCGCCATAATACACCCTGGGATGAAAAGCTTAACCAGCAGACCATTGCCCTGGCGGAAAAATTTTCCATTGAGCTGGTTGCCACCAATAATGTTCACTATCTGGAGCGAAAGGATGCGGGCTGCTACAGGGCAATGGTCGCTAACCGGACCAAGGAGAAGCTTTCCAGTCAGAATCTGCTTGCGCTTGCCGGGAGTGACCATTATCTGAAATCTTCTGAAGAGATGACTCTTCTTTTCAGTGATGAGCATCGGGAGTTGACGAATACGGTGCGTATTGCTGAAAAGTGCTCTTACCACTTTGGTGATAAAGAGCCAGTGCTGCCCCATTTCCCGCTTCCAGAGGGATTTGATAATGAGCGAGCATACCTTCGCCATCTCACCTGGGAGGGTGCAAGGGAGAAGTATGCTGGTGCTGAAACTGAAGGTATTTCGCCTGAGGAGGTGAAAGCGAGAATAGAACTTGAACTTGGGGTAATTGAAAAGATGGGTTTCAGCTCCTACTTTCTTATTGTCAGTGACCTTATTGCCGCATCACGACGTCTTGGCTATTCGGTTGGCCCAGGAAGGGGATCGGCGGCAGGGAGTATTGTTGCCTATCTTATCGGCATAACCAGGATTGATCCGCTGAAGTACAAGCTTCTTTTTGAGCGTTTTTTAAACCCGGAGCGCTCTTCAATGCCCGATATCGATATTGATTTTACCCCTGTGGGCAAGCAGAAGGTTCTCGAATATACGGTTGAAAAGTATGGTACTGAGAGTGTTGCCAAGGTTATTGCCATTGGTACATTTGGTGCCAAGGCGGCCATTCGTGATGCTGGTCGGGTGCTTGAGGTTCCTCTCAATCTGGTGGATAAACTTGCAAAACTGGTTCCGGTCAAGCCGGGTATTACCCTTGAAAAGGCGCTGAGCGAATCAAAAGAGTTGAAACAGTTTGGTGAAAGCACTCCGGAACTGCGGGAGTTGATGGTATCTGCCCGCGCTCTTGAGGGGCGCGCCAGGAACGTCTCCATGCATGCCGGGGCCGTGGTAATTACTGATGGTCCGCTTGAGGAGCAGGTGCCGCTCTATGTTTCCAACAAGATTGAGACTGAGGTTCGCAAGTTCGCCGATGAGTTTGATCTTGATGCACCGGAGCAGGTGAAGGGCAAAGCCTCTGATGGCAGTGAGGAGAAGCAGGTTGTTACGCAGTTCGACAAAAACTGGATTGAGACCTCGGGGTTGCTGAAGATTGACTATCTCGGTCTTGAAACGCTTGCGGTTATTGATGAGACGCTCAAAATGATCAAACGACGGCACAACCTTGATATTGAGCTTGAAAAGGTGCCAATGACCGATCGCAAGACCTTCAAGATTTTTCAGGAGGGCAAGATGGCCGGTATTTTCCAGTTTGAGTCCTCCGGTATGCAAAGTTACATGACCCGCCTTCAGCCGACCCAGATAGGTGATATCATCGCCATGAGCGCACTCTACCGTCCTGGTGCTCTCAATGCGAGGATTGATGAGCGGCGTAATGCGGTCGATCTCTTTGTTGACCGGAAGCATGGGCGGGAGTCGATCGACTATATGCACCCGATGCTTGAGGGTATTCTGAAGGAGACTTATGGTGTTATTGTCTATCAGGAGCAGGTGATGCAGATTTCACAGGTGATGGGTGGCTTCTCTCTTGCCAAAGCGGATAATCTGCGCAAGGCGATGGGTAAAAAGAAGCCTGAAATCATGGAGAAGTACAAGGTCGATTTTGTCCAGGGAGCTATTCAGCAGGGGGTGCATGATACGCTGGCCACACGGGTTTTTGAACTGATGGCCGAATTTGCGGGGTATGGTTTCAACAAGAGCCACTCTGCGGCTTACGGAGTGCTTGCCTACTGGACAGGGTACCTCAAGGCTCACTACACGATTGAGTTTGTGACGGCTGTCTTGAACAGTGAAATTGGTGATATTGAACGGATGAAGCATTTGACTGATGAGGCGAAGAGTTTTGGTATCGCAACGCTTCCTCCGTCGATCAATAAAAGTGATGCGCTCTTTTCTGTTGAGGATGCTGATGGCCGTTCATACATTCGGGTAGGATTGAGCGCCATCAAGCAGGTTGGTGGTGCAGCAAGAGCGGTTGTTACCTCAAGGATGCGGCGAAAACGTGATTTTGTCAACCTTTTTGATCTGGCAGCATCGGTCGATCTTCGGGTTATGAATCGCAAGGCGCTTGAATGCCTGATTCTCTCCGGAGCATTTGACGAAATTGACATGCATCGCGCCAAGCTTGTTGCCAATATTGACAAGGCAATCAAGTTCGGGCAGATGCAGAACCGCTCGGTGACACTGGGTCAGTGTGGCTTTTTTTCGGCAGAGGATGGTGACGGAGTTGAGGAGTCACACTATCCTGATATGGATTCTGTCGAGATGATGCCTGAAGCGGAAAAGCTCCTCCATGAAAAGAGACTTGTCGGTTTTTATCTGAGCCGACATCCACTCTCGCCATACCGTCGCGACTGGCAGGCCTTTGCTACGCTTCAGCTTCACTCAAAAGAGGTTGTTGCGGCCAAGCAGTACAAGGTTATCGGTGTTATTGTTTCGGTGAAGCCCTACCAGGACCGGAAAGGAAAGCAGATGCTCTTCGGTTGCATTGAGGATTTTACTGGCAAGGCGGATTTTACCGTTTTTGCAAGTCTTTACGAACAGTATGGCCATCTTGTTAAACCGGAAGAGGTGCTTATGCTTGTTGCTGAGGGAGAGGTAAGTGGTGGTATGCTCAAGCTGCTTGTCAGGGAGATCGTACCGATAAAGAAAGTCAGGCATAACCTTGTCAAGAAAATTATTCTCAATATTGATGCTGATGATCCTCTTCAGATAGCAAAACTTGGACATGTAAAGAAGATCTTTGATTCAAGCAAGGGAGGGACTCCTGTGGAGTTTGAGGTAAAGGCGCAGTCGGGAGATAACATTGAAACAATCACTCTTTTCGCCCGGAGTACCCCTGTCGATCCGGATGAGGCTACCATTGAAAAGCTTGAAGAGATTCTTGGGCCAGACAATGTGCGTATTTCTGGATAGGCCGCTTTGTTTAAGAAAATTTTTATTACTTTCTGTAGTGATTGACTGTGATTACATGCCAACGCTAATTATTAATTCTAAACTGGTACATAAAACATAATGAGTGGAAAATATCTTGTGGCCACAGACCTGAATTTCAAGGCTGAGATACTTGATTCAGACAAGGTCGCGCTGGTTGATTTCTGGGCCGCATGGTGTGGTCCATGTATGATGCTCGGCCCTGTTATCGAAGAGCTTGCCAACGATTACGAAGGACGTGCCGTTATTGCAAAGCTCAATGTTGATGAGAACCCCAACACTGCTGCGCAGTATGGTATAAGAAGCATACCCTCCCTGCTTGTTTTCAAAAATGGCCAGGTTGTTGATCAGATGCTTGGCGCCATGCCAAAGAACATGATCGCGAAAAAACTCGACGAACATATCGGCTGATAAAGCGAGAGCAACGACGCCAGCTACCCCGGAAACTAATCATGGGTGGCTGGTTTTTTTTATTTATTCCCGTCCCCCAAAAGCATCATGGAGAGAAACGTACGCGACCTTATTGTCATGGGAACTGGTCCTGCTGGTTATACCGCAGCCATATATTCAGGAAGGGCAAATATCGCTCCCCTTGTGATTGATGGTATCCAGCCGGGTGGCCAGCTTATGATTACAACGGAGATAGAGAATTTCCCGGGTTTCCCGGAGGGAATCCGTGGCCCTGAGCTGATGGCCAGGATGCGTGAGCAGGCGGCAAAGTTTGGAGCGGAGTTTGTCGGGGGCAGTGTGACTGATGTTGATCTTTCAAGAAGTCCATTCTCTCTTTCGCTTGAGGATGGTCGCGAATTTTTGACCCACACCCTTATTGTTGCAACTGGAGCAAATGCCAAATGGCTTGGCCTCGAATCAGAAAATTGTTATCGTGGTAAAGGTGTTTCTGCTTGTGCAACCTGTGACGGATTTTTCTTTCGTGATTGCAAAGTTTTTGTTGTTGGTGGTGGCGATACGGCAATGGAAGAGGCTCTTTTTTTAACAAAATTCGCTTCTGAAGTGGTTATTGTGCACCGTCGTGAAGAGTTCAGGGCATCGAAAATTATGACCCTTCGCACCAGAAAAACTCCAAAAATCAGCATGATGATCAACGAGGTGGTTGATGAGATTCTTGGTGATGGCAAGAAGGTAACCGGCATCAGATTGAAAAATGTTGTGACGGGCGCTTTCTCCGAGCACTTTTGCGATGGTGTTTTTCTTGGAATCGGTCATGCGCCGAATTCTGGTTTGTTCAAGGATCAGCTTGATCTTGATGACTATGGCTACATTAAAACCAAAAAATCGTCAACAGAGACCAATGTGCCTGGAGTTTTTGCCTGCGGAGATGTTCAGGATAACTCTTATCGCCAGGCAGTGACGGCTGTTGGAACGGGATGTATGGCTGCAGTGGATGCCGAGCGCTTCCTCGAATCCATACGGTAAAGGAATTCAGGTAACAGTGTCATGACTTGATCCGCTGTTATTTTGGCAGGCTGTCGAAGTAGTTTTCGAGAACTTCGTTGAAGCCGCAGGCAAGTTCAGTGTTTGCGACTTCTTCTTTGGAAAACCACCGGATCATCTGCCCTTCGTGCAGAACGATATTGTCTGGTTCAAAATCTGCCTGTTGCATAAAGATGTACTCTCTTCTGTCTGAAAATTCGTAGATACGGAAAAGCCTGCATCCCTCAACGTTGATTTCCATCTCTTCAAGCATCTCCCTCACAATACACTCTTCGGCACTCTCAAGCTCTTCAATATGCCCACCCGGTAAATCCCACATTCCCGGGCATGAGATTGATGGAATGTCATCCCTGAGTACCAGCAAAACCTGATGGAGGCTATTGAAAAAAATGATGCTGGCGCCCTGGTGCCTCATGCAGTTGTTTCAGATTCAACAGTGCTTTTGGGCGATGATTGCTCAGGAGATTTAGGCATTTTTCCTTTATTGAGCCCAACGAACAAGGCTCCGACTGTGAAGGTCAATGCGCCAACTGCGAAGGTCAATGCGCCAACTGCAGCCCCGGTCAAGGCATGAAGAGCCACAGGAATGCCAATAATCGGGATCAGCACTTTAGCTCCCGCTGGAAGTTCCGGAAGGGTTATTGATGTTTGAGGCTTTTGTATGCTCTCTTCTTGTGCCATAAAAGGAAAGGTTATATTGATTACATCAGAAAGACACCGTCACAGATTATACCAAAATAAGCAACCCAACTTATTAGACAAACTGAATATACGCATCTCCTCTCATTTTATTTTCGTTGAGGTTAAATTTTCCAAAACTCTGCTGCCGGGATGTTTATTTACCCTTGGCTCAACTAATCGTCATTTTCCTCTGCTTCGCCATTACGATGGCATTTTGCGCAATTCTGATAGTTGGCGATTCCCTCTTTACGATGTTTGTATGCCATCCCTGCTTCGGAGTGTTCATGACAGTTGTAACAGGTATACTTTTTGTAGTTACCTGAGTCCGTGTGACAGGTTTTGCAGCTTACCCTGTGATCGCTGTCGAGTCTGAAATATCGGTTGTGGTCGAATGTTGCCGGTTTCCATCGGCTGGTGCTATGGCAGCTTCCACAGCTTGCCTGCGATTGCCGGTGAAGATTGTCGGCCGGTTCATCAGCCTTGTGGCAACTGATGCAGCTTTTCCCTGCCGAAGCCGCGAGATTTTTATGATCAAAGGTAGCCGGTTTCCACTTTGTAGTGCTATGGCAATCAGCGCAACTGGTTGAGACACTCTGGTGGAGCTTGTCGGCTGGCCTCTCAGCCTTGTGGCAACTGATACAGGCTTTTCCCGCTGAAGCGGCAAGGTTTTTATGATCAAAGGTTGCCGGTTTCCACTTTGTAGTGCTATGGCAATCAGCGCAACTGCTTGAGACACTCTGGTGGAGCTTGTCGGCTGGTCTGTCATCCTTGTGGCAACTGATGCATGCTTTTCCCGCTGAAGCGGCAAGGTTTTTATGGTCAAAGGTTGCCGGTTTCCACTTCGTGGTGCGATGGCACTCAGCGCAACTGGTTGAAACGCTCTGATGGAGGTTGTCGGCTGGTCTGTCAGCCTTATGGCAACTGATGCATGCTTTTCCCGCTGAAGCGGCAAGGTTTTTATGGTCAAAGGTTGCCGGTTTCCACTTTGTGGTGAGGTGGCACTCAGCGCAACTGGTCGAGACACCCTGGTGGAGTTTATCGGTTGGTCTGTCAGCCTTGTGGCAACTGATACATTTTTTTGCATCTGAAGCGGCGAGATTCTTATGATCAAAGGTAGCCGGTTTCCACTTTGTGGTGAGGTGGCATTCAGCGCAACTGGTCGAGACACCCTGGTGGAGTTTATCGGTTGGTCTCTCAGCCTTGTGGCAACTGATACACTTTTTCGCATCTGAAGCCGCGAGATTCTTATGATCGAATGTAGCCGGTTTCCACTTTGTAGTGCGATGGCACTCCACGCAACTTCCTTGAGCAAATTGATGCAGTGTATCAGCAGGCTTTTGATTGCTGTGACAGGTGATGCAGTCATTCTTGAGTGCAGGTGCAAGCGATTCATGCCGGAACGGCTTGACCTCTTTTGTGGTCCATTTCCCTTTGTGATCGGTATGGCAGTCGATACAGGAGTTGTCGGTAAGGCCTTTGTGGAAAAGAACCTTGCCGCTGCTGTTTTTCAGCATGGCACCAGCGACCGTTTTGAGACCGATGTCACTTTGTTTGTGACAACTGATGCACTGCACTGATGATATGCTTTGGAATGGTGTATGGCAGGCAAGGCAATCTCTCTTGAGTGCCTTATGGCCTCTCGTCAGTGTGCCCGGGTTAATAAGCAGATCGGGATATGCCAGTGCAAGGGCAGCAAGGATGATGGCCGATGCAATAAAAACAAGAAATGGTTTCAACAGTTACCTCCAGTTCCAGAAGAAAAATATGGAAATAATATGGACTGACGTCAATGCAACTAAAAAAGCAACCAGGGGTCGGTGTACCGCTCTCCATTGCTCAAGAGCTTTGAGCGTCATGCTATCCCAGTATTGTTCATTCTCAGCCATTTCCTGCTTCCCGGGATCGATTCCAAGCTGTTTCATTTTCAGCTTTGCCTCATCCTTAAGTTTTTTAACCAGGTGTTGCCCGACATGGCCGCTTGCCGTGACAATCATCATTAATGCTGTAGCTGCCCAGGGCAGAATGGCGTTGAAATGTACTCCCGAATGAACAATAATCATGAGAGTGGCGATCCATCCTGAATGGCAGTGAAGCTTGAGAAAAAATTTGAGCGATCCACTCTTGATAAGCTTGCTTTTTCGGGCTGAATAGACAGCAGATATCGCAAAAAAAATGGTGCCCACAATTCCAAGATATCGCCCAACCCATACAAGATGGGCAATATGAAGGATGTTATCAAGAGCGATGCCAGCAAGAATCAGCAACAGATATGATACCGAAAGAGGTATGGTTCGTTGTACAAGGAGTGATTTCCACATCGTTCAGAATTATTCAGGCATTACGAACTTTTTGAGAAAGATAATCGCCGTTGCTTAAAAGAGTCTGAAGGGACCCTTAAAAATACCTTAAAAATTGCGATGTGGTAAAATAATGGTTCCATTGAGTCCAGAAGAAGGTGTTTTACAGAAAAACGGTCATAGTTTCTGGCCTTCAAACTGATCTGTTCCATACAGATTGAGCTGCTTGCGATAATAGGCAAAAGCCTCTTCCTGACGGACCACGCCCAGCAGGGTGTTGTTTCTGGTATCCAGTACCGGCAGTACATCATAATCTGAAATCTCAAAAAGTTTCAGCGCTTCGTCAAGTTTTGAGGTGTTATAAAGGACAGGGAGATCCTTTTTCACAATGTCCTCGGCAATCAATCCAACAAGAACATCTTCCTTGAGAAGAATTCTCATCTCGTCAAGGCTGATAATTCCAGAAAAAAGGCCGTGATCATCCGTAACCAGAAAGCTTGATTCTGGTGTATTGAAAAAAACATCAATCATTGTCGCCGCACTTTCTGACTCGCTGAATTTTACATAATCTGTTTTCATGACGTCGGTAATACTGATGTGCTCCGCTACTGACAGAGCTATGCCAAACCCCAGCCTGACCCCCTCCTTTTCAAGAATGTAGCTCTCCATACTGTGGCGGTAGGTAAGCCGGGCAATAATCGACGAGGTAACGGCGGCAAACATGATAGGCAGCACAATCTCATATTGACCGGTTACCTCAAAGAGAATAAGGATCACGGTTAAAGGCGCCCTCATGATGCCCGCCGTCAATGCACCCATGCCAACAAGGGCATAAGCGCCCGAGCTGGCGGTTATAGATGGAAAAACCGTATGGACAATGTTGCCGAACATACCCCCAAGCATTGCACCCATTTTCATGGCTGGCGCAAACATTCCGCCTGACCCTCCCGAACCGATACTGAGACCGGCAACGACCGGTTTGAAGAGGTAAATGCCAATCATGTTGGCCCAGCTTTCAGTTCCGTGAACCGCATGGTTAATGGCTTCATAGGAAAATCCGTACAGACCGGGAAGCCAGATACAGATAACGCCACTCATGAGGCCGCCGATAGCCGGCATTGCCCAAACAGGTATTTTCCATCGTTTTTCAACTCTTTGGAACCACTCCTCGATGGCGTAATAGACCTTGATGAACATCACGGCTGAAAGACCGGCGAGGATGCCAAGCAGACAGTAGAAGAGCAGCTCTGTGTTCGACACCAGAGCGTATTCAGGAACCTGAAACGTTGGAGAGTTTCCCAGAAAACTTCTTGAAAGAACTGTGCCGATGACCGCAGCAATAACAATGGGGCTGAATGTTTTAACGCTGAAGTCCCCAAGCAGCACTTCAACAGCAAACATGACACCGCCAATTGGTGCATTAAATACCGCTGCAAGGCCTGCAGCAGCCCCGCAACCGAGCAGTGTACGGGTCTTGTTTGGCGAAAATCGCAACATCTGTGCTACCGTTGAACCAATGGCTGCGCCGACCTGGACAATTGGAGCCTCACGTCCGCCCCCCCCACCTGACCCAATACTCAGTACCGATGTTATACTTTTATGAATCCACAGGTTGCGTTTAATAATACCATCATTCTGCGCAACCGCTTTGATGACTGAGGCAAGACCATGTCCAGGCCTCATTTTCAACACAAACGCATTGTAAAGACCAACCAGCAAGCCACCAAGCGCGGGGATGAAGGGGAGAATAACCATCCAGTAAGTGTCGATGACACTATTTTTACCAAATATTCGAAGATCAGTAAAAATCATGGTACTGATCATCACAATGGCATCATGAAATACCACTGCAACATAACCGGTCAAAAGCCCAACGCATACCGCAACAAGAAGAAAAGGGATATCCTGATTAAGATTAAGCTGAACAAGCAGATAATCAAGGCTCAGGCGAAAAAACTGTTGAGAATTGCCTTTGAAATATCTGCTTTTTCGGAAAAAGCTGTAGAAAAATGCCAGAGCCTTTCTGCCCAGCTTCCCTTTTGTGTGGTGTGATTGTTTCATAGGTTCAATGTGCGAAAAAAAAGATTTATAACAGAAACCAGGCACGTACCGGGTCAAGGAGTTTTGAAGAGTAACCAATGACTTTAACCTTGCCGTCACAGCGGCGGAGCTGCACTATTTTTTCTTCATTTGCGCGCTCACCTGGCTGGAGGTGAACGGTGCTGGAGCGCGGCAGTGCAATTCGCTGCCTGATTGCGCAGAGCGGAAGTGACGGACGCCGGAAGCACAGGGCGCAAGCTTGCTTTCTCTTGGCGCTCTTGGACCCAAGTGCGCCATGGTGGTTGCTGCGGCTGGGCGTGCATGAGCGAAGGCGGCACTCCGCTTTCGCGCCAGTCTGATACTGTGCAGTACTGAGAACCCTCGGTATTGCGTTGAGCATTTCAAGATTTCTTTTTTTCATTCCGAAATTCTTCATTCTTGTCATGGCGTCGCCGTTTTACGCGGCGAGGCGTGACAAGAATGGAGGAAGAAATGTTGTTCGGCTACCGGTCATTTCTTGTCGCTGCGAGGGGCAGCGGACAGTGCGGACCGGTGTCAGTCGGCTTTCGCGTCCGCAGGGCTGCGCGAGCGAAGCGAAGCGCCTACCTGATTTCTTTTCCGCTGAACAGCGCTCCCGACGGAGCGGAATGAAAGCGTAACGAAGTGAAGCGAATGGAGCGACAGGCGGGCGCTGTTGAGCGGGTTGCTCTCACTGCACTGATGGTCGGCTGAGGTGAGCAAGTGCAGGGCTGTACTCGGCACTGCATTTGCGGGTGGTCGGGGTGAGCATGGTGGCCAGTTTGCCGCTGGGCTGCGCAAACGGAGCGGAGCGGAGTGCAACGCCCGACCGGACCGGATCAATTATCTGATGATGGAGTTTTTTTCGCTCTCAAACGAATTCCTGAAGTCTCTCTTTTCCTGTGTCATTTCCAAAATGAGTCTGATCGCCAATTTTCCGAGAAACCCATCTCTTTTTCCTGTTTAAGGGGGCAGGATTTCATAAGTGCTTTGAGACCATCTTTAAATGAGGTGTCAGGGCTGATACTTTGCATGATGTATTGCATACAGCATAACGCTGCGTAGGGCTTGTATGGCAAAATATTTCTGTTTTGGATAAATTGGTTCGAGGGTTTTTTGGGTAAGGTGATATGTGCTGTCAACCTGCGGTTCCATAACCGGCCGTGATGTGCGCAAGTGTTGCGGATATGACTGAAGCAGAGCATCCAGTTTTCGAGCAGTTCGATATTGTTTAGTCCGAAATGCTTGACCACTGCGATTTTTTCGGGACTTTTTTTCAGATTCCAGAACATTTGAGATAACAAGCCAAAACCGCTCACTTCAAGACTCATCCATGATGGAGGATCAACAGGTTCGGTATAGGTCTTCTTGTAATGCTCGATAAATGTTTCGTTGGAACGGCTGATTTCTGTTTGCAAAGATTGAATTTGGCTATTAAACCGATTGACATCCCTGAAAAGCGTTTCGTTTAACTGCCAATGGCTGCCGTATGGAATCGCGAATTGGTGAATTATCTGTGTTCGCATGGCAATTTCAATTTTTTCCATGGCATCGAACACCATGCTCCTCAATTTTCGATCAAAAACATAGAGTTCTATGATTTGCTCAAAGGTTACTGGAACGATGAAGGGATGATTAGGCCGTGTGTTATCCTGGAATGGATAGGTATAG
>CAJEXL010000009.1 GCA_903994365.1 uncultured Chlorobiaceae bacterium
ATATTGCTCAATAGAATGGGATATGGCGAATATGTTGAAACCTCAAAGTCGCGCGATGGTGGAATAGATGGTGTGATGAATGAAGACAAGTTGGGGTTAGAAAAGATTTACATCCAAGCAAAACGTTTTACAGAAAACAAAGTACAAGAAACCGACATTAGGAACTTCATTGGTGCAATGAGTGGCGATACAACGAAGGGGATATTCTTTACAACGACAGACTTCGCGGAAAGCGCCCGAAAGAAGGCAAAAGATGCACATCACAAAATTATACTTCTTGACGGAGTACGACTGGTTGATTTGATGTACAAATATGGTGTTGGGGTCCAAACAAGGAATTCTTACGAAGTTAAAGCCGTGGATACTGACTTTTTTGAAATCGAAGACGTTTAACATATAGTTCAACCTGACTTATTTGGCCGTCACGACCCTTGTATGCGCAAGGCTTCCCCCAGCCAAAACGCAGGTTAACTAGGCGTTAGTGCTATACACTTATATCTGGTGCAAATGCGGTGGCAAAATTATTCCGTGCTGGAAATTGACAAAAGGAGGCACTGGATGGATGAACATTACTGAATTGAGGAAAATGAGCACTTCAGAACGATTGCAAGCCATGGAGGTGCTTTGGGATAGCCTTGTATATGAAAATGATGCAGTCGAAACTCCTGAGTGGCATGAAAAAATACTTCAGGAAAGAAAAGAAAAAATTGCAAGTGGGTACGCAACATTCATCTCACTCGCCGATCTCAAAAAGAGTCGCCTCCAATGAAAATAAATGATGTTTTCATATTGGAAGAAGCAGTTGACGATTTGAATGAAGGCAAAGCATTTTACGATCTTCAGGCAACAGGTATTGGGGATTATTTCCGGGATTGTTTGATTTCAGGGAATTATGAAACGTAAGGTCTACATCGAAACATCCGTCATCAGCTACCTGACGGCTCGGCCCAGCAAGACCATTCTCGGAGCGGCTCACCAACAAATTACATTAGCTTGGTGGGAAACCCGCAGCCAGTACGACTTGGTCGTTTCTGAGTCGGTTTTACGTGAGTGCGGTGCTGGTGACCCCGATGCCGCAAAAAAGCGCCTGACTGTGTTGAATGATGTGCCCTTGATCTTGATAACCGAACAAGCACTCGATATTGCCAACTCGCTGGTAGCGAAGGGGATTATTCCAGCCAAGGCGGCTGAAGATGCGCTCCACATTGCAATTGCCACCGTCAATGGAGTTGATTATCTTCTGACGTGGAACTGTCGGCACATTGCAAACCCCGAGATACAAAGAGGTATTGCTGCTCACCTCGAAGAAATTGGTTTATCGCTGCCGTTCATTTGCACCCCCGAAGAACTACTTGGAGACGAAAATGTTGAATGACGAAATCTTAGATGAAGTAAGAGCTATTCGTGATGCCCATGCAGCCAAATTTGGCTATGACTTGCAGGCCATCTATGCTGATTTGAAAAAGTCAGAAGCTGAACATATTGCCGCTGGTCATCCATTTATTCCTGCGCCTGAGTGTCCGGTGCCTGACACTGCATTGCAGTGGACTCGCTTCGCTCACCGCTGAATTCAGATGTTCGCAAGTACATCTATGGAATTTAGCAGCACTCAAGCCAAGAGCCGAACACACAATTGTGCGATTCATCTCATTGCGGCAGTTGTGTTTCGTGAAAGTGCAAGACACACAGAAATCGAAGCAAGGGTAGTTTGCCAAAATAAAGATCCGGTTTGGTAAATGAATTTAAGCATCCATGATCACGCAGAAGATGAGCTGATATCCACGATAGAATATTACGAAGAAGCATGATCTGGGAAGAATTAGAGCTATTACAAAAGCAATATCTTGAAACGGGATTATCGGAGGCCATTGATTATGAAAAGTTTTCAATGATGTCGATTGTGTATCATTCCACCAAAATTGAAGGCTGTTCGTTAACTGAGAATGATACGAAAGTATTGCTGGAGAATGGTGTTACAGCAAAAGGCAAACCATTGACTGACCATATCATGGTTAAAGACCATTATGCAGCATTTCTGTTTCTTAAAGAGATTGCAAAGCAGAAAACAAAAGATAAGTATTGAGTTACTGCAACAAGTTGCGGGACTTGTGATGAAAAATACTGGTGGAGTGGTCAATACAATGTCAGGGACATTTGATACCTCATTGGGGGATTTTCGAAAGGCTCAAGTCTATGTCGACAGAAAATATTTTCCTGATTTTTCAAAAGTTGAGGGCCTGTTGATTACACTGATTGATCATGTTAACCAAAGACTCGATAACGTTTATGATCATGAGATTTTAAAACTCTCTGCTGATCTCCATTATAACCTGGTCAATATTCATCCTTTTGGGGACGGGAATGGGCGAACATCACGATTGATGATGAATTACATTCAAATGTATCATCAAGAACCGTTCATTAAAATATTCACAGAGGACAGAGCTGACTATATTGAGGCCTTGAATAGAACCGAAGAGCTTGAGGATATTTCCATATTCAGGGATTTTATTTGTCGTCAACAGATTAAATTTTACAAGGCCGAGATAAAAAAGTTCAAGCGAAAGGATAAAGGATTCTCGTTGCTGTTTTAGGCTTTAGGGGGTACAATTGTGATCGGAAAAGGTAAATAACCGCACAATCCCCGTGGAACCGTGCATTTTTAAGCCAATCTGCAGTATATTATATGAAACATGGAGGTATCCAATGGCAACTATGCAGATGACAGAAAAAATTTATGAGCAGGCTTTGGATCTGCCAACAGGTGACCGGTTGATTTTAATTGATAAACTTCTTCACAGCGCTAACTTGCCGACTCAACTTGAGGTTGATAAGCTTTGGGCTGAAGAAGTTGAACGGAGAAGCAAGGATATTGAGTCTGGAAAGGCAAGACTGATTCCAGGTGAGGAGGTGTTTGGAGAAATAAAGAAAAGGTTTGGTAAATGAATTTCAGCTTTCATGAACTCGCCGCAGATGAGCTTTTGGTTCGTGTTTTCCCCGTTACTCTGTGCCTTTTTGCAAAGCATCAAGAGTAACGGGGTGTTTGCGTTTATGCTTGTGGTGGAATCGGATTATCTTTGATTGCCGCAAGTGAGCGTTGCAGGAACTCTTCGGGTAGTCGGTAGTCACTGATTTTTCCTGACAAGAAGGCATCATAACCCTGAAGATCCATAAGTCCATGGCCCGACCAGTTCATGAGAATCACCTTCTCCTTGCCCTCCTCTTTTGCCTTTTTCGCTTCACGGATGGTCTGTGCGATGGCATGTGAGGTTTCAGGAGCCGGGATGAACCCTTCGGTATGGGCAAACAGGAGTGCCGCTTCATAGCACTCTGTCTGAGGAATAGAAGTGGCCTCAATCAGTCCAAGTTGTTTGACATGGCTCACCAGCGGCGCCATGCCATGATAGCGCAAGCCCCCGGCATGAATAGCTGGAGGAATAAAGCCGTGGCCAAGGCTGTGCATGGCCAGCAGTGGGGTCATTTTTGCCTCATCTCCGTTATCATACACGTATGGTCCTCTGGTGAGTGTCGGGCAGGCTTCGGGTTCTGTTGCTATAATCTGAACCTCACGGCCATGGATTTTGTCGCAGATGAAAGGGAAGCTGATACCGGCAAAGTTGGAGCCTCCACCTGCACAGCCGATGACGATATCGGGATAGAGACTGACCTTTTCGAGCTGTTTGCGGGCTTCAAGGCCGATAATGCTCTGGTGCAGCATCACATGGTTCAGGACGCTGCCGAGGGCATAGCGGGTATCATCGCGCTGCACAGCCATCTCGATGGCTTCACTGATGGCAATGGCAAGGCTGCCAGGAGTGTCGGGTGTCTCAGCAAGAATCCGTCGTCCTGTCTCGGTTTGAGGGCTCGGGCTTGCAATGCACTCTGCCCCCCAGGTGTTCATCATAATTTTGCGGAACGGCTTCTGGTCGAAGCTGATACGCACCATAAACACTTTACAGTCGATACCAACCAACTTGCAGCTCATGGCAAGGGCGCTGCCCCACTGGCCAGCACCAGTTTCAGTAATGAGATGCTTTATGCCAAATTGCTTGTTGTACCATGCCTGGGCCACAGCGGAATTTGGTTTGTGGCTTCCGGCAGGTGATACGCCCTCATTTTTGTAAAAAATCTTTGCCGGAGTCTTTAAGGCGGCTTCAAGTCGATGGGCTCGGTAAAGTGGTGATGGGCGCCAGAGTTTCAGAATAGCCTGCACCTCCTGTGGAATTTCAATCCATCGCTCGGTGCTCATCTCCTGCTCAATAATGTTCATCGGGAATACCTTGGCAAGGGCATCCGGCCCTATCGGGTTACCATCCGGCCCCAATGGAGGAGGCATCGGTGAAGGCAGATCGGCCTGAATGTTGTACCACTGGCGTGGCATTTCATCCTCGCTCAACAGGATCTTTGTAAAGTCCGAACTCATGATTGCTGTGTATTAATAAAATGAGGGAGTACTGCAAGAGATAGAAATAACAGAGCCTTTCTATGGTGCCGAAGACGGGAATCGAACCCGTACGTCCATTGCTGAACACGGGATTTTAAGTCCCGGGCGTCTACCAGTTCCGCCACTTCGGCCTGCTGTGTTACGTTACAGGAGGAGCAATTTACTATCTTCACCGTGTTTCCCAAAAAAATAAATGGTTCTTGTTTTGTTCTTTTTTTGCGGTAGCACTGGATGTTATGAGCTGAAATGGTCGAATCCTTTTATCGACTCCAGGTCTATTTTCATGCCATACATATCGCAAAGATGGATTCCCGACTCCGGGCCGGTGATCTCTCCTATAACCGATATTGCGTTGTTATCGGCTATTGCCTGGTATCTCTCTTTCGAGAGGGTAAAGAGTAACTGGTAATCTTCGCCGCCGGTGAGAGCCCAGGTAAGGGCATCATCCTGCAGCTCATCAGCTATCCTGCGTGTACTTGCGTGGATCGGCAGATGGTTTTCATGTATCAAAGCGCCTGTTTTTGAATGGCGACAGAGATGCTGGAGGTCGGAGCTGAGCCCATCAGAGATGTCGATCATTGATGATGGCTGAATATGTTTCGCATGGAAGAGCCTGACGATATCGAGGCGAGCCTGGGGAAGCAACTGCTGTTGTATCGCTTCGCGGTACTCCTTCAGGTCACTGATCACGCTTTTTGCATAGGGCTCGTTGTTTTCGATATGGTTCAGCATAATCTCTTTTTCTCGCATGAGCAATTTCAGGCCAGCCGCAGCACCGCCAAGCGACCCGGTGACACACAGCAAATCCCCGGGTTGGGCGCCACTTCTGTGGGTGATGTGCTCAGGTGAAACTTCGCCGATCATGGTGACAGAAATGACCAGACCGGATCGTGATGAGGAGGTGTCGCCGCCCGCTATGGCAACTCCATACTCTTTTGCTGCATGACTCATGCCAATGTAGAGCTCTTCAATCATGGCAATCGGGAATGATGCTGGCACTGCAAGTGATATCAGTGCGTAGCGGGGGAGCGCATTCATAGCGCAAATATCAGAAACATTGACACTTATCGCCTTGCTGCCGAGATGTTTCAGCGGGGTGGTCAGCAGATCAAAGTGTACCTGTTCTGCAAGGATATCGGTTGTTGATACCTGCAGCAGCTCTGCTGAAGGCCGGAAGACTGCGCAATCGTCACCGATTCCGGTCAGAAGCTCAGGGACAGCAGGCAGGGTTGGGGCCACAAGAGCGGCGATTCTATCGATAAGACCAAATTCCCCGATTTCCGGTATTGCTTTAAATGGCATATTTTTGAGTAAATTGAACTTCGTGCAGAGTTTATAATGTCGGACTCTTGTGCCGCACCATAGTACTGAGGTGCAACTCTTCTCAATAACAGGGACAATATCTGCTTTTTATGGGTTTTTTTGACAACTTCAAACTATCAAGGCTTAAAGAGGGGCTCGAAAAAACCCGGGATACCCTTCGTGACAAGCTTTCTGTTATTACAAAAGGCAAAACAGAGATTGATGACGAGTTCCTTGAGGAGCTTGAGACTATTCTTGTTTCAGCCGATGTTGGTGTGGAGACCACCCTCGGGATTGTTGAGGCTATTACAGAGCGTGCTAAAAAAGAGACTTACCACTCTGAAGCTGAGTTAAACAAGATGCTGATGGAGGAGATTCAGCAGATGCTTGAGGAGACCGGTGAGGAGCATCCGCTGGACTTTGAGGCTTCACTTCCGGCGAAACCTTACGTGATTTTGATTGTCGGCGTGAATGGTGCCGGCAAGACCACAAGCGTTGCCAAGTTGGCTCATAATTACGATAAAGCTGGAAAAAAAGTGATTATAGCCGCAGCAGATACTTTCCGGGCAGCGGCTTATGAGCAGCTCCAGATATGGGCAGACAGGGCAGGTGTTCCAATGATCGGCCAGGCACAGGGTTCCGATCCGGCTTCAGTTGTGTATGACGCTGTCAGCGCTGCGGTTTCCAGAAATGCCGATGTGGTGCTTGTTGATACTGCCGGGCGTTTGCATAACAAGAGCCACTTGATGGAGGAGCTTGCAAAGATAATGCGGGTTGCCAAAAAGAGGATTCCTGAAGCTCCGCATGAGGTGTTGCTTGTTCTTGATGGCACAACCGGGCAGAATGCCGTGCAGCAGGCGAGGGAGTTTACCAAATTTGTGCAGGTGACCGGTCTTGTGGTCACCAAGCTTGATGGAACCGCCAAAGGGGGCATTGTTCTCTCCATTTCGCGTGAGCTGAAGTTACCGGTCAAGTATATTGGGGTTGGAGAAAAAATCGACGACCTTCAGTTGTTTGACCGGGCTGAGTTTGTTGCCGCGCTTCTTGGCAGAGAGTCAAAGTGACGTTTAGTTGTCTCCTGTCATACCGGGTATTTGGGTGTGAAGAACTTCAAGTATTCGTTTTTGGTTGCTCAGCTTGAGGATGTGGGTACTTTTTCTGGTATCCTGAGCGCCGAGGCGTGGTGCGATAAGAGAAGTGTCATCCAGTTGCTCAAGCAGCTCTGAGAGCTTTTGCTCTATTCTCATCGGGCTGCGTATCAGTACAATATGGGTGATTTCTGCTTCGGACAGGTCGAGCAGATAATCAATATGCCAGCGGATTTTTTTAGCCGATGAATTAATCTCTCTGCTGAGAATAAATTTTTTTTCGGAGAAGAGATTCAGCATTGTATCCCTTATTCTGTGATGTTTTTTCCCGCCTGATCGTGAGGTGTGGCGGATAACTCTTCGTGCAAGTGGAGAGCCTGATCTGTTTTTACCAAGTGCAGAGCCGATGTATATGTAGTCTCCTTCGGGTATTGTGAATAACTTTCCCTTTTGAAACATGCCGAATGCAAGTTCCACAGACTTTGAGAGATGGATCAAGAGGAGATATGAGCCCATGCGGTCGTTATTGCCAAAAAGAGTAAAATCAGAGTCTGCCATTGTTTTTTGTTGTTTTTGATGCAATATTAGCCATTCCTGAACGGATTCGTAGAATTGTTCTTTGAATTTGAAAGGCAGGTTCAAAGTTTTTTGTATGAAAGAGAGAGAAAAAGTTCTGAATCTCAGGCGTCGGGAGATGGTTGAAACGCTGAAACTCTATGGTATCGTTAATCATCGGGTGCTTAATGCTTTTCTGGAGGTTCCACGGCACCTTTTTTTTGATGCTGATGCTGTTGGTTCCGCCTATAACGATGGCGCTTATCCCGTCGGGTTCGGGCAAACCATTTCCCAGCCCTATACCGTGGCTTTTATGACAAGCCTTCTTGTTGAGCGTTGCTCTTCGGGCAAGGTGCTCGAAATCGGAACAGGATCAGGCTATCAAGCAGCAATTCTTGATGCTCTGGGATATTCAGTTTATACTGTGGAACGTATTTTTGAACTCTATGAAAGGGCCGAAAAACTTTTTTCAAGGCTTAGGCTCAACATAACCTGCCGTTTTGGAGATGGAACGCTTGGATGGATGGAAGAGGCCCCTTTCGACGGTATTGTGGTCACGGCAGGAGCTCCGAAGGAGCCCGGCTCGCTTTTGCAGCAGCTTGCTGAAAAGGGATGTATGGTTATACCTGTAGGGAACTCCGATTCACAGCAGATGACAGTTTTTCAGCGAAAGGGTAATGATTTCATAAAAGAGCGTTTTCAGCACTTTACTTTTGTGCCGCTGATCGGCAAGGAAGGCTGGAACGACTCTGTTTTTTTACCACACTTTTAAGAGAAGGGATGATTTATGGCTGTAATGTCCAGCTTGCGGAATAAGACTCATATAATACTTTATACTCTTCTGGGATCCTTTCTTGCCCTCATTGTTTTTGAATGGGGTATGAATTTTACCGGATTTACCGGCAAGGCCAATCTGGCAGGAAAGGTCAATGGCAAGTCAATTTCGTTGAATCAGTATGATGATGTCTATAAGGCACTTGCTGAAAATTTCAGAAGAGGCAATCCCGCTGCGGAGCTGACACCTGAAACGGAACTCGAACTTCATGAGCAGGCATGGAAAACGGTGGTTGACCAGACCTTGCTTGAGCAGCAGTTTGAGAAATTTGGTATTACGCTTCAGGATCAGGAGGTAGTCGAGGCCTTTACCGGTACTAATCCTCCAACGGTGATTCGCCAGAATTTTTCTGATTCCACAGGGGCAATTGATCGTAAAAAATTGGAAAGCGCACGCAGTGATCCTCGAAACAAGGAGTTATGGTTGCAGCTTGAAAAAATTGTTCGCCAGGAGTTAAAGGTCAACAAGCTGATTCTCTCCCTTAAAACCCTTGCCCATGTTACGGAACCGGAGCTTGGTGAAATTGTGAACAGGCAGTTTACACGTTTTTCCGCCTCGTTTATTCCTTTTCCATTGAGCTTTGCAGGTGCCGATGCCAAATTTCCGGTAAAGGATGATGAAATAAAAAAATATTATGATGAGCATAAAGAGCTTTTCAAGCAGCTTCCATCACGCAAAGCCGATTATGTATTTTTCCCTTTGATACCATCATCGAAAGACAGCCTTGCGGTGCGTACTGAACTTGAAACGCTTCGGAGCGACTTTTCCAGCTCGCTCAACGATAATGACTTTGTGCAAAAGCAGAGTGATCGTCCTGCCGGTATTAATGTCACCTATACTCGTGCTGATTTTTCGCCACTGGCTGGCACGGCTATTTTTAATGCATCAAATCTCAATTCGGGAGCAATTGTTGGCCCAATTGCTGATCGTGGTGAGTTCAGGTTGCTGAAGATAAGGCAGCTCACCTCCGCTGCACAGCCTGTAGCCCGAGCATCACATATTCTCCTCCGCTTCAATCCTGCAAGCAGGGATGAAATTCAGAGGGTTCGTGAGCTCTCCATTTTTCTTTACCAACAGCTTCAGGCCGGTCTCTCTTTTGAAGTGCTGGCTAAAAAATATTCTGCTGATACAGCAAGTGCCGTTAATGGAGGCGATGTTGGGTGGTTCAGCAAAGAGAGGATGGTTCCTGCCTTCTCTGCGGCGGTTTTCAGTGCTCGTCCCGGGTCGATTGTCGGGCCAGTGCAGACAGAGTTTGGTCTTCATATCATCAAAGTAACAGGTTTTGACAAGAGTGCTGTGATCTGCTCAGAGGTTGTTCGCACTATCAGGCCCTCATCCGAAACGGTTGACAGTGAGCGTCGTCGTGCCATGGCTTTTCAGCTTAACGCCAAGGAGAATGGTTTCGACAAGAGCGCTGCAGGTGAAAAGCTGCGTATTGAAAAGAGTGGTGAATTTGGCAAGCGGACACCAATTGGCCAGATTGGTTACAGTGATAAAGTTGTTGCCTACGCATTCAAGGCTGGTGAAGGTGACCTTTCGGACGTGCTTGAAACCGAAAAAGGATTTTATGTCATGCGGTTGACCAGTAAAAATGATACCGGATATCGTCTGCTTGATCAGGAGTTGAAGAGGATGGTTACTGCGGAAATTGTACGGGAGAAGAGAGCCGCATCTTTGGAGAAAACCCTTGCAGTCATGGCAAAAGGAGCCGGTGTGACGATTGAAAAAATTGCATCCAATACAGGCGTACAGATTATTACATCCGACAGTATTCGGTGGAGCGATGGGGTTATTCCTGGCTACGGGGTTGACCGCTCTCTGGTGGAAGCTATATCAGGACTTGTTCCAGGCAAGCTTTCAGCGCCAGTGAAAACAAATGACGGGTACGCTCTTGCCTTGCTGAAGGAGAAAACTTTTCCCGCTGGAATGAATCTGTCGGCTCAAAAAGCAGCCATCGACCAACAACTGCTGCGGGCAAAGCAGGAACAGCTTTTTGCTGAATATTTCACATCACTGCGTAAGAACTCGAAGATTGAGGATTCACGTCCCTGAGACTCAACCTCTCCTTTCATTAATGTGCAGTCTGGAAAGCTTCCAGGCTGGCCTTGATTGCGGCTGAGGTGTCAAGCCGGAGGCACTGCTTGGTCAGAGCTTCAGTTTCAGCTATGGTGTAGTGTGACACCAGTGATTTCAGGGTTGGGATATCCGAAATAACAACGCTGAATTTTCTTAGCCCGCACCCCAGGAGGAAGGGGAGGGCGAGAGGATCGGATCCCATGTCTCCACAAATCATTACCTTGCAGTGATTTTTATTGGCAGTTGTTATAATCCTGTAGAGTTGCCGGATAATTGCAGGGTGGAATTTTTCAAAGAGATCCTGCACAATGACGTTGTTTCTGTCAACAGCCAGGCTATACTGAGTGAGATCATTGGTTCCGATGCTGATAAAATTAGCACATCTCGTAATCTCTTCAATCAGTTCCACTGCAGCCGGAATCTCTACCATCGCTCCGATCCTCGGCTTTTCAACCTCAGACTCCAACGCAAGCTCCGAGTAGTGTTTCTCGACAGATGCCCGGACATACCGAATCTCATCGAGCGACATGATCATGGGAATAAGGATATTAACATTACCAAGACGATTGGCCCTGATGATGGCCCTGACCTGCGCGTCAAGTATTTTTGGCAGATCAATCAATATTCTGATACCCCGCCATCCAAGGTTAGGATTTGGCTCCTTGACCGGAGAATAGATCAGTTTATCGCCACCGATATCAAACAGACGTATATCCAGAGGCATCGGCGCAATTGCTTCAGCCATCTCCTTGTAACAGGTATATTGTTCTGATTCGCTCGGCACTTTTGTTCCTTCGGTGAAGAGGTTTTCGCTTCTGAAGAGCCCGACTCCCTCAGCGCCGGCAGTTGTTATGGCGTGAACCTCCTCCTTGAAATCGATATTGGCATAAAAGGTGATTCTTACACCGCATTTTGT
The DNA here is from genome assembly GCA_903994365.1 of uncultured Chlorobiaceae bacterium. Taxonomy (GTDB): domain Bacteria; phylum Bacteroidota; class Chlorobiia; order Chlorobiales; family Chlorobiaceae; genus Chlorobium. Next base: position 11,217 of record CAJEXL010000009.1, read on the forward strand.
TGTTGCGGGTAGCTCAGCCGTTAATGAGGTATTCTCCTCATTTTTTTTCGCCTCCTCTTTTATTTTCAGGTATCGCTCGACGGTTTTTTCTTCAGGATGTATAATCACGGTTCCTGTATTTCCGTCGATAATCATCGGCATGCCGGTTGAGACCTTTTCAGAGATATTCCCGAGGCCGACAACGATTGGAATTTTGAGTGACTTGCAAATTAAGGAGATATGCGAGGTTTTTCCACCTGAGTCCGTGACAAAGCCTTTGACATTGCTACGGCTCAAAAGGATGATATCCGCAGGGGAGAGGCTGTCGGAGGAGACAATGACCCCTTCGGGTATCCATGAATGCAGTTTTCTGATGTGCAGGTTTCTGATGATCCGATTTTTTATATCGTGAAAATCATCAGCCCGATCCTGGAAAATCAGGCTATCGGAATTTTTAAAATTTTGAAGATAACGATCAAATTCTTCAGCAATGACGAGATGTGCTCCTTTACGTTCCGACCGTATCCGATTGCTGATGGTGTCGATCAGTATCGGGTCGTGCAGCATCATGATTTGAGCCTGAAAGAGATTAGAATAGCTCTTTCCAAGTTTTCTGATGGTGAGCTGCTCAATTTTCTTCAGCTCATGTTCTGATCGGTTCAAGGCTGTGAGAAATCTTTCGATCTCTTCGCTGATGTTTTTGTCGTTCAGCTCCCTGACTTCATGATTGCTCTCCTCCCTGATGAACGCATAGCACTCACCGATAGTAATGCCTCTTGAACCGCCAATTCCTTGATAGGTTGCCTCTTTCCCGTCATGGGTTGGCTCTGGTCTTGTGCTCCTGCTTCCAAAGCTCATTGGTTGTTTTTCGTCTTGCATAATAATGAGTTAAAATGGTGCGTCGTCATGAGCGAGAAATGTGCTGCTTTTTGGTTTTTCTGTATCCGCCAGGGCAGGAAAATGGTGCTCTTGTTCATGGGAGGATCCGGGCTCTTCATGGCTGGTAATATACGCATTTGCTGTCGACTGAAAACGTCCGTAGTTTTTAAGGAAGAGTAGTCGTATATCCCCGATCGGGCCGTTTCTCTGCTTTCCGATGACAATTTCAACAATATCTTTTGTGGATGAACCGTCTTCGAATGTTGTTTTGCCGTACATCTCTGGCCTGGAGAGGAACATGACCACATCGGCATCCTGTTCTATTGAGCCAGACTCCCTGAGGTCACTGAGTTGTGGCCTGCGGTCTCCCGATCGCTGTTCGACCGAACGGTTAAGCTGAGCCAGGGCTATGACCGGAATATTCAGCTCCTTTGCAAGAGCTTTCAGTGATCGGGATATCTGTGCGATCTCCTGCTCACGGTTTGTTCTGCCATCCCTGACTGGTGTCACCAACTGGAGGTAATCGACGACAAGCATGCCAATGTTGTGCTCCTGCTTCATTCGTCGGGTTTTGGCAGCAAGCTCCATAATGGAGATGCCTGGTGTATCGTCAATAAAGAGCTTGGCTTCATTGAGCTTGTCCATGCTGTTGATAATCCTGCCCATCATTTCAGGAGTTATACGGCCAGTTCGGACAAGCTGTGACTCAACGTAAGCTTCAGCGCACATGAGCCTTATGGCCAACTGCACCTCTGCCATTTCAAGGCTGAAAAAGAGAACCGGAGTATCGAAATCCACAGCGGCATTGCGGGCAACAGCAAGCGCCAGTGCTGTTTTACCGGCGGAAGGCCTTGCTGCAATAATAATCATGTCGGAGGGTTGAAATCCGGCCGTAAGCTGATCAAGTTCGGAGAATCCAGAACCGACACCGGTCACCGATGATTGCGATGCTCTCAGGCTTTCCAGCATCCGTATGCCGTTTTTGACAAGCTCTTTGATTAACGAAGCTTTCTTTTTTATGCCAGCCTGGGAGATATTGAAAAACTGCTGTGAAGCGTGTTCTACAAGATCAAAAATGTCCATTGAGGAGCTGTAGGCTGCGCCGGAAATTTTTGCCGATATGGAGATCATCCGTCGGTAGAGGTATTTCTCTTTTGCCAGACGAGCATAGTACTCGATATTTGCAGCACTGATCACTTTGCCAGAAAGTTCAGCAAGGTAATGTCTGCCGCCGACAGGTTCAAGCTCGTTCATTTTCAGAAGCTCTTCGCTGACGGTGATAATGTCAATAGCCTGCCGTTTATGATAGAGCTGCATCATCGCCTTGAAGATGATTTGGTGTCGCCGCTCATAAAAGACCTCTTCGCCGTTGTCGCCAAAAATCTGAATGACCTGTTCAATAGGGTCATCTTCAAGCAGAATACAGGCAAGAACCTCCTGTTCAATTTCAGTTGAATAGGGTGGGACTCGGCTCTCTTGACTGAAATCAATATCCTTACTAAAATCTATGGCAACAGGTGCTTTTTTGATCATTCGTTAACTCTCTTTTCAGTCAGTTTCTCTTCGTCGCAGATTGTTGCGTAGTGACTCATCATAACCTGAATATCTTCCCAGCACCCACTTTTCCAGTTTGGATTGCGCAGCAGGGCCGCAGGATGATAGGTAATAAAACAGTCGTATCCTTTCCATTGTATCAATTTTCCTCTCATGGTGCCGAGTGACAATGTATTGCCAAGAATAGTGTTGGCAGCAACTTTTCCAAGCATCAGGATAACCTTTGGCTTGATAATCTGGAGTTGCTGGAGTAACCAGGGCATACAGCTCGTGATTTCATCGCTGAGAGGGTTCCTGTTGCCGGGTGGACGACATTTCAGGATGTTGCAGATATAAACCTCTTCGCGTCTGAAGCTGGCAGCCAGAAGAATTTTATCGAGGAGTTGACCTGATCGTCCAACAAAAGGCCTGCCTGAAGCATCCTCTTCCGCTCCCGGAGCCTCTCCGATAACGACCAGATGTGCCGAAGGGTTGCCTTCACCAAACACAAAATTCAACCTGCTTTCGGCCAGCATGCATTTGCTGCACGTTTTTGCTGTATCAAAGAGGAGTGCCAGTTCTTCAGATGTCGAGGCCGAACCCTTTACTGAAGGTGTACTCTGTTCAGGTTTATCGAATAAAAAACCTTGCATGAAAATTGTGTGTTTTCAGGGGTTACTGCCGATTTTCGGGCAAGAGCCTTTCAATGGCATCAAGAAGCTTGCCTGCGGCTTCCTCTTTGGTCAATTGCGGGAGTTCTGTTGTTATTCCATTGCGTTGAATGAGTGTAAGAATATTTGTGTCAACATCAAAACCCGCAGTTTTACGATCAAAAAAATTAAATGCAATCAGATCAAGATTTTTTGAGAGCAGTTTTTTTCGGGCATTTTCAAGGCCGGTTTCTGTTTCCAGCGCAAACCCTATGGCAAGCTGGCCGCCAGTTTTTTGTGCACCGAATTCCGCAAGAATATCTGGATTTTTAACAAGAGCAAGCTCAATCTTTTCCGCTTCTTTTTTCATTTTCCCTTCATGAGGAGCTGCCGGCCGATAATCGGAAACGGCGGCTGCGCTGATAAAGAGGCTGCAACTTTTGAAAAAGCCCTGAGCCATCGCATACATCTCCTCTGCACTTTCAACATCGAGACGTTCTATCCCGGGTGGTGTTTCCAGATGAACCGGGCCAGTAATGAGCGTCACCTTTGCTCCGCGTTTTGCTGCAACACGGGCAATTGCAAAACCCATTTTACCCGAAGAGTAGTTCGAGATAAACCGTACACCATCAATTTTTTCCCGTGTGGGGCCTGCCGTTATCACGACCGATTTACCCGATAGCGGGGAGTGTTGCGACATTGCCAGAAAAGCCTCGTCAAGAGAGGTAACAATGGACTCCGGCTCAGGCATACGACCAAGTCCGCATTGGCCAGAGGCAAGTTCTCCGCTGTCAGGAGCGATAATGGTGCATCCCTGTGAGGAGAGAGTTTTGAGATTTCTCTGAACAGAAGGGGAGAGGAACATCTGGCCATCCATGGAGGGAAAGATAAGCGTCGGTTTGCCTGGTCGCAGCGTAATAAAGCAGGTGGTGAGCATGTCGTCGCAAAGCCCGGCAGAGAGCTTCGCCAGTGTATGTGCCGTCGCAGGTGCAATCACAAGGGCATCAGCCCATTCGCCAAGGGAGATGTGGCTTGTATAGTCTGTGTTTCTGGTATCAGTTGATGGAAATATTGTTCGATACACCGGTTCACCGGAAACGGTAGCCAGTGCCAGTTCACTGACAAATCGGGAACCGCCCTCACTAAGTGCAACCTTGACGTTTGCGCCTCTTTTTTTTAACAGCCTCACCAATTGCGGTGTTTTATAGGCCGCAATGCCTCCGCTGATACCGATGATGATATTTTTTCCTCTCAAAACGTGATTTCCTTATTTATTGCTGAGTTGTTCCGAGGCAATTTACAAAAACTGTAATGATTTATCTCTTCTTGTCGGATGAAGGGATGAAGCGTTTCCAGAACTCTTCCCATGAGTGGAATCGCTCTTTGTATGAGAGGCTGATGCCCAAGGTTTCTGATGGTTTCTGGAGATTGGAGCTGTACGTGGAAATTCCGTTTTGCCCAAAAGAACGGGACGCTTCGAAGTATACTTTCGGAGTAATCCGGTATTCAAGTTTTTGAGCGGTACCGTAGTAATCGGATAAGGCGGCGCCACCCAGGTCGGGAGAGCTTCCTGTGCCGATAAAGCGGACTTTTCCCCTGGTACCCGGGACACTGAGTGCAAAATAAAGATCAAGCCCACTCAGTGTGCCGCTATTATTGACACCTACGTTGACATTAAAGCTCTCAAGCCCGCCGATATCCTGAATAACTCTGGATATTCTGGAAGAGAGAATACCTGTGCCAGCAGAAAATCCTGCGCTTGATACTGCTATATTGGTGAGCTGGCCGCTGCTTCCAGGTCGGGCATACCACTGTTTGGCAAGGAGCATGGAGATAACGTTCAGCTCCGCATAGGGGTCAATCTGGCTCGAATATCTTCCGATCATATTCACTGATGCGTAAGGTTGGCTCTGTTCATTCAGGTAATAACCCATGGTAACCTGAGGGTTATTAAGGGATCCTGTTATGGCAAGGAGCATATTTACCTGATCCCGGTCACCATTCTGCTGGTTTGAAGCATTCACGTATTTGCTTCCGTAAAGGTTATCCATGACACCACTACGAATATCAACATTGTTCCAGGTGATTGTTCCTCCATCCTGCAAATCAAAGTTGGAGTTGGAAAATTTATATTTTCCGTCAATAATGTTGACCGATCCAAACAGGCGATATTGCTGATTGTTCTTGTTCACTATCAGAGAGAGATTGTTGATTGTTGTTTCAAGTTGTTCGCCTCTGTTGCTATCAAAAACCATGGTATATTTGAGCGGTTCGGCACTGCTCAGCTTTAATTGTTGAATCTGCAGAATATCGATAAGTGAGTGATAAAACTCTGCTGGTTTTGTTTGTGTTCTATCGTTTTCGGAATTTTGAGTGATAACAGCCTTATTGTAACGGGGAATAATTTCGATAAACTTGTCGGCACCGACATATTTCGCACTCTCATTTGCGCCCGATCGGTAAAGAGAAAAATCAGCGGCATCAATTCTCATCTCTCCCTCAACAACAGGTGCCGAGAGTTTGCCGTGAACATGAATGTTGCTTGTCGTCCCTGTAATGCGTCCGTACGAGGTTTCATCCTGATTGTCTTTTTTATCAAATAACAGCAACTTTTCCGTCCTGGCTGAAAGTGAGAGTGCCGTGGGTTTTAGTTTTTCAAGCGTCACAACTCCATTGATGACCCCACGACCCTGCATGGTATCGCTGATGGTTATCTCCCGCAGTTCAATCCCATTTTCTGTTGCATGGACATCTCCATCGAGCAGGTAAGAGACCTGTGTCGGTTCAATTTTAATTTTCGTATGACGCAGGCGACTGATCATGGAGATGTATGGTTTGGATACGCTCCCCTGGATTTGAAGTGTTGTCGGCATAACGCCTTCGACGGAGGAAAATATCGGGAACAGGAGTTCAATAAACCTGGCAGAAAGGTTGTCAGAACGGAACGATGCGTTTATGGGTTGTTGTCCCGTTGTATTGAATTGCAGGGGAAAGTAGCTGATAACAACCGGAATTGTTCCATTTCCATCAAAAGCGCTGATTGCTGTAATGCTCTTTTCTGAAATTGTTTCCGGCAGTGGGCCGCTGCTGTGTATCTCAAAATGAAGTTGATTTCCGTTGTGAACTCCGCTCCCTCTTATGTCTCCAATAGTCAACTTGTCAAAACGGATATTCTCTCCGGTGATGTTGAATGAGCTGGTTTTTGACCCTGGCTCCCCGCTGACCTTCAAAGAGCCATTGAAGCTTCCTGAAATTTTTTCGAGAGAGGCATTCGGAGCAAACCGATTCAGTTCGTTGATATCAAAATTGTTCAAGGTGCACAGAAAATTGCCGGGGAGGGAATTGCTGAGTTCTCCGTCGAATATCGCCTGTTGTACTCCCTTTGTTATCGTGAAACGGTTAAACTTTGCCGATGTTTTCCCCACCATAACATTTGAGTTATCTGCTGTTCGCCATATTCCGGAAGCCTCTTTCAATGAGAGCTGTTTAAAGAGAAGTTCATAGTTGTTATTACTTTTTGTTGCTGTAAATTTCACCGTCAAGTTCTGTGCTGGAGCGGGTAATGCCAGGTCAACAGCAGCTTCAAGATGTGCTGGAGAATAGATGGCTGAAAAAAGAGCATTACCGGCGTTTATGCCTGCAACAGTAATCGATTCAGCCTTGCCTGATACCGAAGCTTGGGGTATTCCAAGGTTGTTGCACTCTAATCCGATCTCCATGGAGACGTTGCCTAGAACAAAATCATTCTGTGCGCGCAAGTTTGAAAGATCAATAAGAGTGTTTATCGAACATTGTCCGTTTTTGTATACAACCCGTCCCTCTGCCCTGCCTTGCAGAGCAACTTTTTGTACTGGCCACAAAAGTACCAAAGGTGAAATATCTTTGACGATAATTCGGTAATCTATGCTGAATGGTCTCTTGAGACTATTTTCGGATATGAGCGGAGCAGCAATTGTTGTGGACCAGATATTTTGTGCGGCTATTTCTCGCATAATGCCTGAACCGGCAAATTGGCCAGCATAAATCAGCTCTTCAAACGAGTAATCTCCCTCAGCAGTAACATCAATAAAATTGCTGCTTATCTTTGCACGTGAAGATGTTGCATTCTGTACAATTTCAAACGAGGCTATGGATTGCTCCGTCAGCTCAAATCTATTGATCAAAGAGGGCGAGAATTGTATAAATGCGGCAATATTCAGCATTTTTGGATTAAACCCCGAACCTTGTAGTCTAAAAACCCCGTTGAGATCAGTTGTGAGATCTTTTGAATCAAAAATGGTAGAAAGGTTGAGTTTTGCTGTTTTGCCGGAAGCCCGGTAGCGGGGTAATTCATTCTCCCAGTCTATCTCGGAGTCAAGTGTGAAGCTTGTCTGGTTGTTTTTCAGAAAGAGAGCACTTTTCAGGAGTTTGTTGCTATATACCGCAGATAGAGTGCCTTCCTGAAACGGCTGATTATGCCAGAAAGAATCTGTAAGCTTCATGTCCAATTTTAATTGGCTCAACTCATTGTTACTTGCACTCGCCTCAAAACTGCCGGAAGCGCTGACAAGACTTTTTTTGTTGCCAGCATCAATAAATGTGTGAGGTTTTACATTTTTTAGTTCGATTGTACCATTACTGTCGAATTGTCCCGCATCTTTCCTCATGGCCTCTCCACTCAGTGAGAGATCTCCAACAGCAGAGAGTATGGTTACATCTGTTTTAACAGCATTCAGTGTTCCCTTTGCTGTGCCCAAAAATGTGATGGCTCCTGTTTTTCTGGCAAACTCTTTTTGTGTTTCCTCTTTCAGGTATGATTCAAGAAAAGGAACGGTGATTTTTGAACTGTCGCATTTCAGATCATAAGCAAAGGCGTTGCTGCTTTGCGGGTTAAGCAACTCTCCTTTTATCGCTATTTTATTTCCGGAATGTGTCAGCAGCGCATCAATAATTTCAATAGTCTCCATCTTGCCCCTGACATTACCCTTAAGGGTGTAGCGCCCAGAGGGTATTTTAAGTATGGGGTAGAAACGCTTCAAGTCGTTGGTATCAAGGGAGATCTCCTGAATGTTCACAAATGAATTACTGTGGCTGAGCTCTTTTTGTCGTTCGCGAGAAAATATATTGAAGTGGTCAAGCGTGGCCGAGAGTGCTGCGTGGCTTTTATCGCTTTTGACGTTAAGGGCGAGTACTTCTGATCGCGTTTCAGAAAAGAGAAATTGTCCTGAAGCCTCTTGTACTGAGATGTTGCGCTGAGGAATGTTGAGCTGCAACCTGGCAAGTTTTCCTTTAAAAAGTTTTTTCTTGAAGGTGAATTCTGATAGCTCAAGCTTGATATTTTTAATGCTGAATTGCACGCTATCCGGATGAGTGCTGTTCCCGGAGTATGAGATTGTACTGTTGTTGATCTGCATTGATTTGCAGAAAAAATGATCCAGTATTGTCTTCGTCGAATCGGGATCCCTGTGGGTAAAAATATGCTCCAGATTAAGCTTGCCGTTTTTCTGTTGAATAATTTTTGTATTGAGGGAATCTACTTTGAGCAGTGGCAAATACAAGGAGCTGACATCAGGCCGCAGAAGCGAAAGGATATTGAGTTTTACGGAGATGGAGCGAGCTTCGAGGGCCGGTTTTTTTTCGCCGATACCATAAATACGGGGGTGGATCAGAAGAACATTGTTCGGAAACTTCAGGTGCAGCTCCTGCAATTCAATTCGACCAAAAAATTTCTCGCCAAAAAGCTTGATAATCTGATCTTTGGCAAGCAGGTCAAGCAGTCCGCTGTTCAGCACAATCATCACCGAAAGTGACAACAACAGAGTGACTGCCGAAACTACGGTGAGTAGTCTGAGTGTGTAGTGTTTAATCCGTTCCACCGCTGATTATGAGTAACGCTGAAGAATTTTATCAATAATACCACTTGTTGAACGCCCTTCAAGCAACGGTAATGTCAATACTTTTCCGCCATTCGCAAGGATTGTTCCTGCTCCGGCAATATGCTCGATATCCCAGTCAGCTCCCTTGACAAGAATGTCAGGTAACAGGATGCTGATCAACTCTTCGGGAGTCTCTTCATCAAAGAGCGTTACAGCATCGATCATACGGAGAGCAGAGAGTACAAAAGCTCTGTCTGCTTCAGCGCAAACTGGTCTCTTCGGGCCTTTTAAACGACGAACTGAAGCGTCGCTGTTCAACCCGATCAAAAGAACATCTCCAAGCTTTCTTGCTTCTGTCAGATATTCAACATGACCAGCATGAAGTATATCAAAACAGCCATTCGAAAAGACAACTTTTTTTCCGGAAGCTTGCCATGCGCGAACTTTTTCGAGAGCTTCGTCTCGGGTTATCAGCTTGTTGGAGGCGGTCATATTGTTACAAAAAAGATAAATTTCCTGATATTGTCCCTCAATTTAGTGTATACTCTTCGATTGTCCTCATGATAAACGACAGGCTCTTATGACGCGCAGGCGGGTGAGAAATGAGAAGTTTCTGCAAAAGGTTATCTATAACCTTATCATGACGCTTGGCGTTTTGGTCAGAAGCGTCAGTCGCGAAAAATCTACAGTCATCGCCCGTTTTTTTGGAGATGTTGGTTATGATCTCCTAAAGGTAAGAAGGAAACTTGTTACTCAGAACCTTGTGCTCACTTTTCCTGAAAAAAGCCTCTCGGAAATCGATACTATTGCTCGTCAGGTTTACCGCAACCAGGCTGAGAATGTGATTGAAATGCTTCGTCTGCCCATGATAAAAACTGCGGCAGATGCTTCGCTGTTGCTGGATATTGATGCCAGTGAGCTTCTTGCAAAAACGATCGGTCAAAAAAAGGGGGGAGTACTTCTTTCTGCACATTTTGGTAACTGGGAGCTGTTTGGGCTCTGTGCTGGCTTACTGGTTACTCCTGCAACCATTGTTGTAAAAAGATTGAAAAATAATGAAATAGACCAGCAGATCAACACATGGAGAACCATGCATGGGAACAGGATTATCTATAAAGGGAAGGCTCTTCGCGAGGGTATGAGAGCGCTTGGAAAGGGCGGGATATTAACTGTCCTTGGTGATCAATCTGACCCGGGAGGCTCTTTTTATACTGAATTTCTTGGCCGTCGAACCTCAGTGTTTCTTGGCCCTGCTTATCTTGCTCTTAAAGCGGGAGTTCCGCTTTTCGTTGGTATGTGTCGCCGAATTGGTGATGGCCGTTACATTGTTGAGTGTGAAGAGATTGACATGAGTGGTCTTGGAACAGCCAAAACGGATGCCGAAGAGCTTGCCCGCCGCTATACCAAAGTACTTGAGCGCTTTATTTATCAGTATCCTGAAGAGTGGTTCTGGTTGCACAACAGGTGGAAGCGTAACGGATGAGTGAGTTAAACCTGAAAATTTCGTCACTAAATAAACTGACTATACGAGGCTATTGATGATGAATTGGTTTCATGGTCGGTAAAAATGTTTCAATAAAGCGTGCCAACGCCCGTTTTGTGTCGGACAGGCAGGGCACACTCGATTCCATCAGAGAAAAACTATTCATACATCAAAAACCTTTTCGTTGATTATCTTTAACCTCTGCCGCGAAATGGTAAAGAATAATATTGCTGGTTAATGTCGTAAAACGGTTATTAGTGTCGCCTTGATAACTTATTGCAAAAGATCATACGGCTATTTGACGCATGATTTGCGGCATAAAAATTTCTGATATATGGGGTTAGATAAAAATAAAGGCATCTCTTGTCACAAGGTAACGATCTACGGAAAAAAGGAGTGCTGTTTGTGTGACCAAGCCATGGATCTGCTTGAAAAAGTTAATGCTTTGGTGCCATTCGAGCTTGAAAAAATAGATATTTCCGATAACCCTGAATTGCTGGCTCAGTTCGGCCTTAAAATTCCGGTTATTCTTGTTGATGGTCTTCAGGCATTCAAATATCGGATAAACGAAACCCGCCTCAGGGCATTGTTGAGCTGATGCTGAAATTTATTCTTTTTGCTCTTGTCCTTTTTCTGGGCATTCGTCTTGCGATTCGCTTGGTTGTACGTCTCTTGCGGGGTGGGATTTTTTTGATTAACAGGCGGGGGGCTAATAATAGGGACAGATCATCAGACGCTCATTCGGCAGGAGATCATCTTGATGAAGCAGACTATGAGGTTATAGAAAGCCACCTTAACGACAATAAAGATAATGGGCGTAGTGCCATGTAAGGTTTTTTGCTGTTGACAGGTTTTTTATTACATTGCGATGCTTGATTTGGGACGTGTGAAGTTATCTTATCTGAAGTGGGGGTTCCCCACTTTTTTGTTTTCTGTAAAAGTTAGTATGAGGTGTCCATGCAAGAGCGCATCAGCAATTGTGTTCTCCAGATTATTGCAGAATCTGCCGGAACGCGGGGCGAAGGGGCCTATCTTATTGCTGTTAAAGTAACGGGTAAGGGGAGTGGCCGGAAGATAGAGGTACTCATGGATTCTGATATTGGTATTCGTATCCATCAGTGCGCATGGTTCAGTAGAAGGATCAGGGAGAAAATTGAGGGTGATGATGAACTTTTGGAGCTGTTCGGTGAAAATTTTGATGTGATGGTCTCCTCCCCCGGTCTTGGCGAGCCAATCCTCCTTCCACGCCAGTACATCAGGCATATCGGAAAGCTTTTGAGCGCCAAGTATATTGATATGGATGGAGTGCAGGCTGAGCTGCGTGGCCACCTTCAGGATGTTTCACTGTTGGAAGATGGCAGATCATGGATTATCATCATGCCGGAAAAAAACAAGAAAAAAGTCTCTCAGCCGACACCGGAAAGTGTGACACTTTACCTTGATCAGGTTATTTGTGCGGTGCCAGAAGCGGAATTATAGCATTTTTTTACGGAAGGGCAGGGATTTTCTTTTATTAAATGCACAATCTATAGAGTGAGATGGTCAGAAAGAAGATAAAGGACGAGGCGCAGGACAGAAGATTGTTGATTGCCGGAGCTTTTGGTGAAATTGAGCAGTCAAGGATTTTTCTGGACAAACGCACCGAAGTTGCGGCTGTGAAAATGGATATTGCTGATCTTCTCAAGGATATTATCCAGAAGCAGCTTCGAAAAGATTATGACCCTGAAGTTGAGTCCAACATTTTTATCAACCCCGAGCGGGGCGATTTTGAGGTTTACATTCTGAAAAAGATTGTTGATGAGGTAGATATAGAGAGTATTGAGATTTCCCTTAATGAGGTAAGAAAAATCGACGATTCCCTTGAAGTTGGGGACTTTTATGAAGAGGGGCCAATCAGGCTTGAGGACTATCTGAGTCGTAAATCAATTCAGATTATCAAGCAGTCCGTGCAGAAAAAGGTCAGGGATCTTGAGCGCATGGTTGTATATGAAGAGTGTCTTGAAAAGGTTGGCGAAATTGTTGCCGGCGAAGTCTACCAGATTCGTGCAAATGAGGTTATTTTTACCTACAATACCTCCAAGGATCATCGTGTTGAGCTTGTGTTGCCGAAGTCAGAAATGATGAAAAAAGATAATCCCCGTCGTACTCCAAGGATGAAACTCTATGTCAAGCGTATTGAGCGCGAGAAGGCAAAAGTGCGACTTGATGACGGAAGTATGGTAGAGCGGGAAAAGGCGGACGGAGGAATGAAGGTCATTGTATCAAGAGTTGATGACAGGTTTCTGTACAAGTTGTTTGAGCATGAGGTGCCAGAAATTCTTGATGGTTTGATTGTTATCAAGGCCATTGCAAGAGTGCCTGGTGAACGAGCCAAGGTTGCAGTTGAGTCAACCAGCGCAAGGATTGATCCTGTCGGGGCTACGGTTGGTTATCGCGGCAAGCGCATTCAGAGCATTGTCAAAGAGCTGAACAACGAGAATATTGACGTTATTTACTATGCTGATGAGCCGCAAATTTATATCTCCAGGGCAATGCAGCCAGCGAAGATTGATCCGCTCACGATTCATGCGGATATGAAGACTCGCAAAGCGAGAGTTATGCTCAAGCCCGATCAGATCAAATATGCCATTGGAAAGAATGGAAACAATATCCACCTGGCGGAAAAACTGACTGGTTATGAGATTGATGTGTATCGGGATGTCATCGACAAATCGACCGAAGATCCTACGGACATTGATATTATTGAGTTCCGTGAAGAGTTTGGCGATGATATGATTTATCAGCTTCTTGACGGTGGCCTTGATACTGCCAAAAAAGTTTTAAAAGCTGGAGTTGATCAGATTGAACTCTCTCTTTTGGGATCACCTAAAACAGAAGAGCAGACGGTATTTGGTAAAAGTTACAAGAGTAGCGTCAAACCAAGAGAACGAAAAGTGACCGATGATGAAAAACGTTATTGGAAAAAGATTGCTGAAAATATTTATAAAACCGTGAAGGAACAGTTTACCGATGCGGATATAGAGGCTCTTTTTGATGACGATATCTATCCGGAATCCAATGAATCGATGATTGACAACTCATGAATGTTGTTATAGACAGTAAAATTATGGCTGAAGTGGTAAAGAGTTTATAAATCCAGAGGAGGATGTAATGGCCCTTGAGGACATGGAAAAGAGATATCGTATAAGTGATATAGCGAGAGAACTGCAGGTGAGTCCGCAGGAAGTGTTACTTTTTGTCAAGCAGGAAGGTGTCAAGGTGGCATCGACATCCTCTATGGTAAGTGAAGAGATACACGGACTGATATTTGGGCATTTCAGCGTCGAGAAAAAGATGGTTGATGATACCAAAAAAATAAGGGCTGAGAAGGAGAAGCGGTTATCGAGGCTTGAAGAGCAGTCCAGGAAAACTTATGAAAAAGAGCAGCATTTGAGCGAAACTCTCACACCTCAGCCGCTTCATGTTGAACCTCCTGTTACGGTGATTCCTCCTGCTCCAGTACCAGTAACTCATGACATTCAGAATGAGGCTGCTGTGGCTGTTGTTATTCCGGAGATTTCGGAATTGCTCGCAGCTCCGGAAGTCCCTGTAGCTGAACTCTCTGTGCCAGTGATTTTGCCTATAGAGCTGAGGCTCGCCGATGCCATTCAGTTTATTGAAGCTGAAGCTGAAGCTAAACCTGAAGCTGAGCTGGCAACTGAGCCTGAGCCAACTGATGTTGTTGAGTCAATTCAGCGCATCGAATCCATTGAGATTCTACCGGCAACACAAGCAATTCCTGAAGTTCCAGAGCCTGAACTACAAAAAGAGGAGCCATCGGTCAATGAGCATCTTATCTCTTTTGATGCTCCGCAGATGATGGGAGGACTTACTGTTCTTGGCACTCTTGACATGCAGGCAGGCAGGAACAAGAAAAATCGTAAAAAGAATTTCAAGGAACAGGCTGATGCCCTGAAAGATGAGTTTGTGCCCAAGGTCGCAGCAGAGCTTCGTGAAGAGGAGAAAGTTGCTCTTGCAAAGAAACCTCTGAAAGCCGTCGTCGAAGTCAAGCCAAAAGTTGTTGTGGCTGACAGCTCTTCTATCAAAAAGAAAAAAGGAAAGAAGAAAAAGAAGATTGAGGTTGATGACAAGGTCATTGCTGCCAATATACAGAAAACGATCAGTGGTATTGACGACAGAAGCAGTACCGGGTCACGACAGAAATTCAGAAAACTGCGCAGAAACGAGCGCGAGCGCGAACATGAAGAGGACGAGGCTTTTCGTGAGTCACAGCGGATGATTGTTCGTGTTACCGAATATGCTTCGCCACATGAACTGGCAGAACTTATGGGTATTACGGCAAAGGATATTATCCAGAAGTGTTTTGCACTTGGTAAATTTGTTACCATCAATCAACGACTTGACAAGGAGTCGATTGAGCTTATAGCCCTTGAATTTGGCTTTGAGGCTGAGTTTATTTCAGAGATAGAGGCAACCGCCGTTATTGTTGAAGAGGATGCTGCGGAGGATTTGCAGACCCGTCCACCGGTGGTCACCATAATGGGGCATGTTGATCATGGAAAGACCTCTTTGCTTGATCATATTCGAAACAGTAAAGTTGTTGCCGGTGAATCTGGTGGTATTACCCAGCATATCGGTGCTTACGAAGTGACCGTGGATGGTGATCGCAAAATCACTTTTCTTGATACGCCTGGCCATGAAGCATTTACAGCAATGCGGGCAAGGGGTGCGCAGGTGACTGATATTGTTATTCTTGTTGTTGCCGCTGATGACAGTGTAATGCCCCAGACGATAGAGGCGATTAACCATGCCAAAGCGGCAGGTGTGCCGATTGTTGTTGCTCTCAATAAAATTGACAAGGTTGAAGCCAATCCAGAGAAGATCAAAACCCAGTTGTCAGAAGCAGGTGTGCTTGTTGAGGAGTGGGGCGGTGCCTATCAATGCCAGGAGATTTCTGCCAAAAAGGGTATTGGTATTGCCGAGCTTATGGAAAAGGTGTTGACCGAAGCTGAGATGCGTGAGCTGAAGGGCAACTATTCTCCAGATATCCAGGCGAGCGGTATTATTGTTGAGTCCGAGCTTGACAAAGGCAAGGGTGTTATCTCCACCGTTCTTGTGCAGCGCGGAATTCTCAAGGTTGGCGATCCATTCGTTGCTGGTAATACGATGGGCAAGGTTCGTGCTCTTATGGATGAGAGAGGCAAAAGAATTCTGTTTGCCAATCCGTCTCAGCCTGTCAGAGTGCTTGGTTTTGAGGAGCTTCCGCAATCCGGCGATGCCATGACGGTTATGGTAACCGACAGAGAGGCGCGCGATCTTGCACAGAAGAGGCAGGTGATCCGTCGTGAACATGATTTCCGCAGAAGTACTCGTGTCAAGCTCGACAGTATTGCCCGTCAGATCAAGGAAGGGCTGATGAAAGAGCTGAGCGTCATTATCAAGGCCGATACAGATGGTTCCATCCAGGCACTTGCAGATGGGCTTATGAAAATTCAGAACGAAGAGGTCAAGGTACAGATTATTCACCAGGGTGTCGGGCAGATTACAGAAACTGACGTGCTGCTTGCAGCGGCTTCGGATGCCATCATTATTGGTTTCAGAGTCAGGCCAAACGTCAATGCCAAAAAGCTGGCTGAGAAGGAAGATCTTGATGTTCGCTTCTACAGTGTTATTTACCATGTGCTGGAAGACGTTGAGAAGGCGCTCGAAGGGATGCTCTCTCCTGAACTTCATGAAGAGAGTCTTGGTTCACTTGAAATACGCCAGATATTCAAGGTACCAAAGATTGGTAATGTCGGTGGATGTTATGTGCTGGAGGGGAAAGTTTTCCGTGACTCCAAAGTTCGTCTTCTGCGTGATGGTGTACAGATTTATGAGGGGCAACTTGCTGCGCTCAGGCGTTTCAAGGACGATGTCAAAGAGGTGGATGCTGGCTATGAGTGCGGTATGAGCCTTAAAAATTATGATGATTTCAAGGTTGGCGACGTTGTGGAAGCCTACAAAATTGTCGAAAAGAAAAGAAAACTTTAAACAGTTTATTGTTGATACATGTCGATACGTACTGACCGGGTTGCATCGCTGCTGCAACATGAGCTTGGAGCAATTTTTCAGAAGGAGCTTCCCCGAAGCGGTCCGCTTGTTACCGTGGTCGATGTGAAGGTTACGCCTGATCTGAGCATTGCGAGGTTTTATCTCTCTATTATCGGCACGGATAAAGAGCGGGCAGCAGCGATGGCTGCCGTGAAGGAAAAAACCAAAAGTATCCGAAAGATTCTCTCCGTGAAAATCCGCCACCATTTCAGGCGTATTCCTGAGCTTGAATTCCATGAAGATCACCTTTATGAACGTGCCAACAGGATTGAGCAGCTTTTGAATGAGGTGAGAAAAGCGCCCGTTGCAGCAGATGAACAGAGAGGCTTGTTGTAAACAGTGGGCACTGAACAACAGTCTGGTCGAGAATCTCTCCCTGAACAGGGTGATTTTCTCCTGATTGACAAGCCTCTTGACTGGACGTCGTTTGATGTTGTGGCTAAAATCAGGAATACTTACAGCTTGAGCGGATTGAAACGCAAAGTCGGTCATTGTGGGACGCTTGATCCCAAAGCGACAGGGCTGCTTATCCTTGCTACTGGACGGAAAACCAAAGAGATCTCTGCACTTGAAGTGCTCGACAAGGTCTATGATGGCACCATAAAGCTTGGGGCCATGACTGAAAGTCACGACATTGAGACGGCCGAATATGGCCACTGCGGTACCATGCACCTGATCGAAGAGGAGATCAGAGTCGCCGCGTCCGGTTTTATCGGGACGCACCAGCAGCAGCCACCGATGCACTCTGCAGCCTGGCATAACGGAAAACGACTCTACGAACATGCACGAAAGGGAGTGGTGATCAAAGAGCGCAAAGCAAAGGAGATTGTTGTCTATCGTTTTGAAATTACCAGCATTAAACTTCCTCTGGTTAATTTTATTCTGCATGTATCCAAAGGAACCTATATCAGATCTATTGCGCATGAGTTCGGCTTATTGCTTGGTGTTGGCGGTTATCTTGCTTCGCTCAGACGTGTATCTATTGGCTCTTGGCATCTGGACTCAGCCAGAACAGTTTCGGAGACTATAGACGATATTCTTCAGAAGTCATCAAACACCAGTGAGGGTGAAGGGAGATAACGGGACGTATGCGTATTATTGACTACAATGATAATCATGTTTATAACTATGGCTCAAGCACCCCTGTCAAATTTTTGCCAGTACCATCAGCGGTAACTGTCGGCTCTTATGATGGTGTGCATAGAGGGCACAGGAAAATTATTGCACGCATGGCTGCTGTTGCACAATCTCGCGGCTTACGAAGCGTTGTTGTGACTTTTGAGCCACATCCGAGAAGAGTGCTCGAAGGCGAAGTCTCGGGTCCACTTGGTTTGTTGACCACGCTTGACGAAAAAGTTGCCCTGCTTGAGGCTGAATGTGTTGATCTACTGGTTCTTGTTCGTTTTACTCCTGATTTCGCATTACGAAGCTCAGACGATTTTATCAGAAATTTTCTTGTCGGGCTTCTTGGAGCAAAAAGCATTATTGTGGGATATGATCATGCCTTTGGTCGTGACAGGAGTGGGAGTCGCGAAACTCTCGAACGTTTGGGGAGTGAACTTGATGTAGCTGTTGAGGTGGTTGACGAAGTGTTGATCGGAAATGAACATTTTTCCAGCACAAAGATAAGAGAACTGCTTGAAAACGGTATGATTGAAAAGGCCAATGAATTTCTTGGTTCACCCTATATGATTACGGGTACGGTGGTTGATGGTGAGAAACGGGGGAGGGAAATCGGGTTTCCTACCGTCAATCTCAAGTTGATCGATTCGAACAAGCTGTTACCACATTCCGGAGTCTATCTTGCGCAAACGGTGATCGACGATTTGTCTTATAAGGCGTTGATGAATATTGGTGTTCGTCCAACGCTCTCTTCGGCAGCTCTTTTATCTCTTGAAGCCCATATTTTAGGATATAGCGGAAATCTTTATGGTACCATTATCAGGTTCGATCTGCTCAAGTTCATCAGAGAGGAGAGGAAATTTCAGAATCTTGACGAGTTGAAGTACCAGATTGAAAAAGATAAGAAAACGGTAGAGTTGTATTGTTAATAATATTATATTACGGGCTAATCGATTTATCATATAACAACTGAAGAGATATGAGTTTGACAAAAGAGTATAAAGCTGAGGTTATCAAGCAGTTTGGTGCTTCTGAAAAGAATACAGGAAAATCAGAGGTCCAGGTGGCGCTCTACACCCGCAGAATCAGTGATCTTACTGGTCATTTGCAACAGCACCCGAAGGACAAGCATTCTCGTCGTGGATTGCTCATGCTTGTGGCCAAGCGCAAGAAGATGCTGAATTATGTGAAAAATGTTAATATCGATCGCTACCGTAAGGTGATTGGTGAGCTTGACCTTCGCAAGTAATCGTTTTTGTTGTTTGATCTCTGCAGGGTTTACCCCTGCAGGCTATCTTGTTAACACAAAATACGTTGAAAGCTATGTTGGAAAGTATGACCGGATATGGCAGCGCTGAGGCCGTTGAAAATGGTATTCGGACACTTGTCGAGTTGCGCTCAGTAAATAACCGGTTTGCTGAAATCAGCGTTAAGCTTCCTCGTCAGTTACTCTCTTATGAACTTGAAGTCAGGGAGTTGATTCGGGGTCATTTTCAAAGGGGGAAAATATCTGCTTTTGTTCAGATTCAGATTGATGAGGATCAGGCCATCTCTGTAAGTGTAAATGTACCAAAAGTTAAGGCCTACAAGGAGCTTCTTGAAGCCATCAAGAGGGAAGCCGCCCTTGATACTCCTCTTCAGCTTGAGCATATACTCAGATTTCCGGAAATATTTGATAATGGTACCACCTCTCTCGACAGTGTTGGAGAGTGTTGGCCTTATGTCAAAGGGCTTTTGCTTGATGCCATTGCTCGTCTCAAAGCCATGCGCCGAAGGGAAGGGGAGGAGCTTTCCATAGATTTTAGAGGAAGAATAGCTGAAATTGACGGGACTCTTCGGATCATCACATCCCTTGCCTGTGATAATCTTGAAGCGGTGAGAAAAAGACTTGCCGCCAAAGTTGAGGCTGTTGCTGGCAAAGATTTAGCCTATAGCAGGGATCGCCTTGAAATGGAGCTTGTTCTTGCTGCCGATAAGCTTGATATTACTGAAGAGCTGACAAGATTTGCAAGTCATAACAAATTTTTTATTGAAGAGTTGGGCAACGATGAAAGTGGTACTGGCAGAAAGCTGAATTTTCTGCTTCAGGAGCAGTTACGCGAAGCCAATACGATTGCATCTAAATCCCAGAATGCAATAATTTCCCAGAAAATTGTCCAGATCAAGGAAGATCTTGAAAAGATAAGGGAACAACTGCAAAATATAGAGTAGTTTTATGGGCGAAGAGCAGCATCTGCGGGGAAAACTGATTGTTTTTTCAGCCCCTTCGGGTACAGGAAAGTCGACCATTGCCAAAATGGTGCTTGAGCGTCTACCGAATATTCAATTTTCAGTTTCAGCTACGACTCGACCAAAGCGAGATGGTGAGAAAGAGGCTGTTAACTACTACTTTCTTACCAAAGAAGATTTTCAGACAACGATCCGCTGCGGTGGTTTTATTGAATATGAATTTTTCTTTGGCAATTATTACGGCACATTGATTGATAAAACATATCAAGTCATTGATTCTGGCACAAATATTCTGCTGGATCTTGATGTCAAAGGTGCTTTGAATCTGAAAAAGCTTTTTCCTGATAATTCTTTGTTGCTGTTTATAAAGCCTCCAAGTATGGATGCTTTAAAAGAGAGACTCGAAAGACGTGAGAGTGAAGACGAAAATAGTCTGAAGATGCGACTTCAACGGGCCCAGTTAGAGCTGGAATATGCGGATCAGTTTGATGAGGTTGTTGTTAATGAAACTCTTGATTCTGCGGTCGATACCGTGACAGCCATAATCAGCAAATTTCTTTCAAAAACGTAAAAACATAGTGCAATGTCGGTTAAACCAGTTGACCTGAATAAATTAAGAAGTGCGCACTTGAATCTTTATGAAACTGTGGTCGCAATTTCAAAAAAAGCGAAAAGATTACATGATGACGAGCGTGCAGAACTTGAAGACAAGCTCCTTCCTTATAAAGAGATGATTCGAAATCCAAGCAGCGAGTCCGAGTCGGACAAAATTTTTCCAGAGCAAATCGCAATCAGTTTGGAGTTTGAAATTCGTGAAAAGTCGTCACATAAAGCGGTTGCACAGTACTTTGAACGGAAATATGACTATGTACTGGAAAAGCCTGTAGAGAAAAAGATTGTTCAAACCGAAGATAATGATGAAACTGACGGGGATTAGCCAGATTACCCTTCGAGTTAACGACCTGCGTCAGGCCGAAGAATTTTATTGCGATATTCTTGGTATAAAACTCGATCACAGGGTTGGTGCCAACATTTCATTTCTTCGTCTTCAATCAGATCTGCTTGTGCTGGTTAAGGCAGAAACAGTTGGATCCCCTGAAGCGAGGGATATAAGGGTTGATCATTTCGGCTTCAGGCTTGCTTCTGATGCAGAAGTAGATGCTGCGGCACGTTATCTGGATGACAAGGGAGTTCATATGGTCACTCGACCAGCCCATCGCCGTGAGGGGAAGGCTTTTTTTGTTATGGATCCTGATGGTAATCTGGTGGAGTTTTATTCGATGCATGACAATGGGATACGGGATGATAACTCAGATGTAGATTTTTCCCCACCAAACTCTCACGCTACGGCAAGCCGAAAAGAGCTTATAGAGGAGAGGGAGTCAACAAAGAGTCGGCGCTCAAGAAAATAAGCTGGGGCTTAGGAGAAGCAGCCGTTCAGCATCAAGAAGCTGTGCGGGGGTATTGATGCCAAGAATTTCGTTGGCATTATCCGTTTTGAAGGCGCAAACTCTCGCTCCTCTCCTGAAGCAGACCGCAAAAACATCTGTCAGATAGTACTCTTTCTGAGCGTTGTTGGTATTAATCTGCCCGAGAGCTTCAAAAAGCAGTCTGGCATTGAAAACGTAAACTCCGGAATTGATCTCTTTCACGGTCCGCTCCTCTTCAGATGCGTCCTTTTGTTCAACAATTCTCAGGACGCTGTCACCTTCATTTCCCCGAATAACTCTGCCATATCCAGTTGGGTCATCAAGCTCTGCAGTCAGTACGGTTGCTACTGCGTATGTTGAGCGGTGAAATGCGATCAACTTCCGCAGGGTTTCTCTATTAACCAGAGGGGCATCCCCTGAAAGGATAAGCACCTCGCCATCAAAATCGTGGAGCTGAGCCTCTGTTTGCATAACGGCGTGACCAGTTCCAAGTTGAGGTTCCTGAAGCGCAACAGTCGCCTTGAATCTGGCTGTAGCTTTTATGACCAGTTCAGCCTGGTGTCCAACAACAAGTACTATTTTTTCAGGGTCAAGAGATTGAGCTGTCCCAAGAACATAGTCGATAAGAGGGCGGTCATTTGCCTGATGCAGTACCTTTGGAAGCTCTGACTGCATTCTGGTGCCTTTTCCGGCGGCCATGATGATTACTGCAAGTGCCATTGATCAGTAATGAGTATGAAAAGCATCGGAGAGAATCATGATAGCAGTTGTGTTTCTTCACCCACATAGTGTCGACTTTTCGGGTTGTTCTCTTTATCGACGATAAGGACCATTGGTTTGAAATGGCGAGCGTCAGCCTCTTCCATAAGAGCAAAAGTCATAATGATTATCTCGTCTCCAACCAGAGCGCATCGGGCAGCAGCACCGTTGAGTTGAATTTCCCTGGAGCCCTGGGCTCCCTTGATGATGTACGTTTCAAAGCGTTCACCATTATTATTATTGACAACAAGCACTTTTTCGTTAGGAATCATATTCGCCATCTCCAGCAGTTCATTATCAATCGTAATGCTGCCTTCATATTCGAGATCTCCGCTTGTAACTATAGCGTTGTGTATTTTTGACTTAAGGAGGTGTAATTTCATGAACAAACTAACTTCATTATTGATTTATAAATGCCTCTCCGCTTCCCCGGAAAATCCGGTATTTTTTTAAGGCTTGATCACTCTCAAAACCCTCTCCTCGAATAATCCTTTCTTGCCTGGTAATAGTAACAGCTCTGTCCGAACGTATCATTTTATCTTTGGCGCTTCGCTTGACGTACTCTGTTGTTATTACGGTTCCATCATTCGAGTTTATGATTACGTGCCCCATTGCCTCAACATCCTGATTATCAAGAATAACAGCCTTTTGAGCCGTTATGGTTGTTGTGGAACCGCCGTTGATGTCAAAGAGAGTCAGCTTTATACCCCCATCAAGACGATGTTCACTGCCTCTCTTTGTTCTGTACTCAGCTTCGTGAGCAGCCTGCAAGACTCCCCGGTGTACACCTGACTCAGTAAGAACAACCTTGACAACCCAGCTCTCTTGTACGAGATTTTCCCGAAAAACCGCCCCCTTCGCAGCGGGCCGCCTATCTTTTAAATTCCCGTTGCATCCTGACACTACGTTCAGAAGAACAAGCAGAATAAGAACAATGGCTCTTCTCAAATCAGGAGATCGTTACTTGATATTCAACTTGTCCAGAACCTTGAAGGTAAGGTCATTTTCAGTGGTTACATAGATAGCACTATTCTTTTCAAGAACCAAAGTAACTTCTTCTTGTGTAGCAATTGACTCAACGGCAGCCAAGACCTTCTTTCGAATTGGTAAAAAGAGCTCCTGCTGTTTCGCTTCGATGGTACCGCCTCTGCCAAAATTATCCTGCTGAAATTTTTCAAGAGTCTGAGCTTTCAGTTTTAACTCCTTCTCTTTCTGCTCTCTCACTGTTTTTGTAAAAGATGGCGCTTTTTGTTGATAAGCTACGACCGATTGCTGATAAGCAGCGTTCATGCGATTGAGCTCTTTTTGCAGAGGAGTTGCTATAGCCTGCAAACTCTCTTCAGCTTGTTTTGTTTCGGGCAACTGTTGCAGAATTTTTCCTGAATCAACGACACTGACTTTTGTTGCAGCTTGTGGTATCGCAAAAGATTGTGACGGAACCAGTACCAAGCTCAAGGCAGCAGCCACAATGATCCTGTGTGACATGTTCATAAACCCTTTGAGGTGACCCATTAATGTTATCGTTTAGGTTGGTGTGACTAATGCTCAAATGTCCCTGGATGTGTAATCCGTCCATAGATACAATCACAAATGTAATAATTCCTTGGTAAAAAACTACATAAAGCTGAATAACCTCTTCTTTTGAAAGAACAGAGGGTTATAATATTGTTTTCTGGAAAAATTGCATTGGTTGCTGTACAATTGTGCTTTTCAGTTCCAGTTTAAGCAGATAATACAGGAGAAGAAGGAATATCCATCGCAGAAGCAAAAGATATTAACCGATTAAATGTATATTAACCGATTAAATGTAATATGGTTGGTTGGTGTTTTCTTTTTTCTGAAAGAATTTACCAATATTTTAATTAAAGTGCGCTCTATTGTTCTACTAAATAACTTGAACTTATTAATGGGTTATTACAACAAAGTCAAAAGGTGTCTCAGGCAGCTTGCTGGCCGGGAGGTAGTTGCTCGGACTGAGGTGGAATGTGCATGTTGTAATATTCATGACTGGCGAATTTGTCCTGTCGGTATTGACAGTAATAGCATCGTGTTTTCCTTGGGCGTGGGAGATGATATTGGTTTTGATAAGGGAATGATTGCAACATACAACTGTAATGTTCATGCGTTTGATCCAACACCGCGATGGATTGAGTGGATCAAATCACAGAATCTTCCTCACCAATTTCGGTTTTATCCCTATGCAATTGGAGGAACGGATGGCACCATGAAACTTTTCCCTCGTATGCCGAACGGAAAGCCCTCTTCAACGATGCTTACGGTGATGAATGAAGGAGTTAATGAAGCTACAGATGGTGTAACTGTCAGCGTTAAAAGACTTTCAACTCTTATGACAGAGCTTTGTGTCTCTCACCTTGATATTCTTAAAATGGATATTGAGGCGGCAGAATATCAAGTTATTGATGACTTCCTTGCGGCGGATCTGCCAGTTTATCAGCTTTTGGTAGAGTTTCATCACCGATTTACTTCGGTTCCAGTGCAGAAAACCAGAGATACCCTTGATAAATTGTATAAAGCTGGATACAGGATTTTTTATATCACAGAAAAAGCCCGCGAATACTCTTTTATTCACATCGATACCTATAAGAAGTATTTGCAACAAATCTGAATGAGGGTATTTTGTTCTTTATTATGGCATCTTTTTCTGGAAAAGCTGTCCTGGTTGTTGTATGATGGCCTCTTTCAGTTCGAGTTCAAATAGATGGACAAGGAGAGATGGAATATCAATGTTTGAAGCGGTGGCAAGTGCATCTATGTGTATGGGTGCGTTGCCCATGCAATGGATAATGCTTTTTTCGAGAGGAGTAAGATTGTCGTTGGTGCTGCTTTTCGGTAATGGAGAGCTCCCCGAATGCTTTTTTGCAAATTCTCCTCCAAGTTCGCTGATGATATCGTCAACACTCATGATCGCCTTTGCTTGACCTTGCTGGATGAGCTTGTTCGTTCCCCTTGATGTTCTTGAAAAGATACTGCCTGGAATAGCAAAAACCTCCCTGTTCTGTTCAAGGGCAGAGGCCGCTGTAATCAGTGATCCCCCTTTCAGATCGGACTCAATGACGATGGTGCCTGAAGAGATGCCTGAAATAACGCGGTTTCTCTTTGGAAATTTTCCAGGGGAGAGTTCTGAACCAATCCACTCTTCTGAAATGATTGCTCCCTGCTCAACGATTCTTGGCCACACCTTTCCCTTTGGATCGGTATAGATGGTGTCAATGCCACTAGCAAGAACGGCGACAGTAATTCCTCCGTTCTCAAGAGTCGCCGTGTGTGCCGCCATATCGATGCCATAAGCCAAACCGCTGAAGATGATAATGCCGCAATCGACCAGCTCTTTGCACACCAGTGCCGTAGCCTGTTTGCCATATTGTGAGGCATACCTTGTTCCTACTACAGCAAGGCCATAAGACTCTGTGTCCGGAAGTGAGCCCCGTATAAAGAGGCAGGGAGGTGGATCATAGATTTCTCTCAACAGAGCCGGGTAGGTGTGATCAAGGATGGTTATGATGCTTGCATTGTATCGGGGAAGCGCTGCAAGTTGCTCTTCAGCAGCCCGTCTGGCTACCTCTCTCGTTTGCGCATGGTGAAAAAAATGGTGAATTTGCCGGGCAAGAGATTCACCAATTCCCGATACCTGCACAAGCTCATTGATATCAGCGTGCAAAATATCGGTCAGGTCAGGAAAAGAGCTGACAATTGCCTTGATTCTTGCCGGACCAATACCCGGAACAAGCGTCAGGAGAAGGAGAAAAAGCCTCTGTTCCATGGTATCAGGAGGTCTCATAACAAACAGAGGTTAGAAGTCTCTCTTCATGAGCAGATTTGCAAATCCTTTCAGGTACTCTTTTCCCTCTGCATGAGGCAGGCCCTCTAAAGCGGTCAGAGCCTCATTTGTATCTCTGTTAATCAGTGCAGCAGTCTCTTCAAGGACTCCGCATCGCTCAAAGAGAGCTTTTACTTCCGGCACCCTCTCAGCGCCAATGCCCTTATTGACAATAATTGAGTTAAGAAGAGCGCGGTCAGCACCTGAACACAGTTCCAGAGAGCGGAGCAGAAGATAGGTCTTTTTGCCGTTGATGATATCTCCACCCGCCATCTTTCCGGACTTTCCATCTTGGGCCATAATGTCGAGATAGTCATCCTGTATCTGAAAAGCGCGACCTATTTTTTCGCCGAACAGCACCAGACTTTCAAGTTGCTCTTTAGTTCCGTTCGCCGCAACGCCACCGGCTTCAAGTGCGGCTGCAATGAGACGGCCGGTTTTCTTGGCAATCATGTCGAGATAGTCAGCTATCGTGGCATCTTTTTTCTCTTCAAGTTCCATGTCGAGCGCTTGCCCTTCACAGATCGTCATATTGGCGTGGTTGAGAATATGGACCAGTTCAGCATGTCGGGTACTCCTTGCCTGCAGGGCAAGTTCATAAGCGTAGGCAATCATCATATCTCCCGTCAGTATGGCGGCATTGGTGTTCCAATGCTTGTGAACGGTAGGTCTGCCATGGCGCAGCTCAGCCTGGTCCATGATATCGTCGTGGATCAGGGTAAAGTTATGCAAGATTTCAACCGCCAGGGCGACACTGAGCGCATCTTCCGAAGAGCCGCATACCGCTTCCGATGCCAGCAGCGTCAGAAATGGACGTATTCTCTTCCCTTTGCCTTCAAGAATGTATCTGGCTGGCGCATAAAGGGTGACAGGGCTCTCACTTTCAAAACATTTCCAAAGTGCGGTGTTGATTTTTGAGAAGTAAAGGTTGTACTTTTTTTCGACAAGTTCCTGTGTAATAGGCATAGTAATAATGAAATCGGTCATTGTTTGAAGGTAAGTCTTTTGTTTCTGAGCTCCTCAATGGTCGCAGCCCCGGTCAGGAACATCACTGCCCTGAGATCGTTCAGCCAGGTATCAATGGTCTTTTCAAGGGTTCCTTCGTAAAGGGCTTTGAGGAGAGATCTTGCTGAAGCGGCAAGCTGAGCTCCAAGCGCAAGTGATGTGGCGATATCAGTACCACTCTTTATTCCGCCTGAGGCAATGATTTCAATATCAATAAATTCAGAATGCTCTTTTTTCAGCTCACTGATGTCAAGCAGGCATTGAGCCGTAGGAATTCCCCAGTTCAGCAGAAGGTCAAGAGCGGGCAGACTGAAACGGTTATCCTGTCCGAATTGACGGATATATCGGATCTCTTCTACTTTTTGCCAACTGATTCCTCCGGCACCCGCCACATCAATGACGCTAACACCTACTTCAAGAAGCTGTCGTGCAACGGTTGCCGAAATACCGCATCCAACCTCTTTAACAATAACCGGTACGGTGATTTTATTGGTGAGTAGTTCAAGTTGTTCAAGAACATTTCGGAAATTTGTGTTTCCTTCAGGCTGAAAGAGCTCTTGCGCCGCATTGAGATGTACAATCAATCCATCGGCTTCCAGCAGTTCAAGCATAATACTGATCTCGCTCTTGCGTAATCCTTTGGCAATCTCGGGAGCTCCAATATTGGCAAAGATTTGGATTGATGGCGCGAATTTTCTTGTAATGGCAAAACTGTCGCGATATAACGGGTTTTCAAGTGCCTGTCGCATACTGCCAACGCCAAGCGGAATTTTAAACCGTTCCGCAGCTTCTGCAAGATGCTGGTTGAGCGTTGCCGCTTCACTATAGCCTCCCGTCATGGAGGAGATCATCAGTGGCGCCCCGATTTTTCTTCCAAGAAAAGTTGTGGAGAGATCAATGTCACAAAGCGACAGCTCTGGTAACGCATTATGGATAAATTCAAATTGCTCAAACCCTGTCGTTTTGCTTTTGAACGCAACATCCCCCTGCAGACATATCTCGACGTGACTGTGCTTCCGCTCAATTGTTATATTGTCTGCTGTATTGCTCATGTTGCGGGGAAAGGTTCCTCGACGGATTAGTAATACTTCAAGAAAAAATGATACAACATAACAAAAATATTCAATAAGTTCTCACCTCCATATCGAGGGGTTTATCATGCTGAAGACATTGTTTGATATAGCCGTCCGTCACCTGCTTGGACGCCGTCGGCAGACGCTTACCACCATATTTGGTGTTGCTATAAGCACCATGGTGCTGATTACCACAAATTCCCTGATGCGCGGATTGCTTGACTCCTTTGTAGAAACTATTGTCAATGTAGCTCCCCACATCACGCTTAAAGGGGATAAAATGAACCCGATGCCGTTGAATCTTTTTGACAAAGAGAGCACTTCAGTGGTTGCCTATGTTGATGATAATATCCAGAAGCTTGAACAGGAAGAGGTCCGAAACTATCGCCAGATTCTCGCCCTGTTAAGCACAGCAGAGTATCAACAGCAAGTTACGGTCGCATCACCTTATGTCAATGCACAGGTTATGGCGGTAAAGGGGAGCCGTAATCAGCCTATTCTCCTCAAAGGTGTTTTGATTGACAAGGAGGATGCTGTCAGTGGTATCCGGAAAAAACTGATCAAGGGCGATATTGCCCTCTTTGAAAAAACAACCAATGCGCTGCTTGTGGGGAGAACGGTTGCAAAGGATATGAATCTCAAGCTGAATGATCAGGTTGTTATTATTCCAGCTTCCGGAAAAAGTCGGCAGTGCAAGGTGGCTGGGATTTTTTTTTCAGGGGTCAATGCTGTTGATAATAGTGTTTTTGTCTCCCTCAAGTTTGCACAAATTATTGAGGGATTACCAGCAAACAAGGTTTCTGGCATTGCGCTTAAAGTTGCTGATCCGTTTGCCAATGCTTCCCTTGCAAGAGATCTTGAGCGGGTTACCGGTTATCAGTGCATGACCTGGCAGAAGGAAAATGCAAGCCTTCTCTCCCTCTTTACCCGTATTGGTTATATCGTTTTCTCTTTGGTTGGCTTTGTCGGTATTGTCTCAGGGTTTGGAGTTGCAAATATTCTTGTGACCACCGTTTTTGAAAAGAGTCGTGACATTGCTATCATGAAATCACTTGGATTTTCTGCTTTTGAAATGGTGAGCATGTTTATTTTCGAGGGTTTTATGGTGGGATTGGCTGGTGCGCTTGCTGGTGGAGTACTGGCTATAGGCTCAATCAATCTCCTTGCCAGCCTTCCCATAGAGAGTTCCCAGGGGCCTCTGACGAAAACGGGCTTCAGTATGTCTTACAACCCCCTCTATTTTTTGCTCATTATCGGTATAACCGTTCTGATCAGCACGATCGCAGCAATTCTTCCTTCAGCGCGGGCGGCCAAACTCGAACCGATCACCGTACTCAGGGACAGCAGTTTGTAAAGCTTACAGCCCTCCGGGTCGAGTCTGTTCCGGGTGCTGCAGCAAGTAGAGTTTGTAGTAAAGTCCTCTTTTTGCGAGAAGCTCCTGATGGTTTCCGCACTCTCTTATCACCCCTTTGTGCAGGACAATAATTTTATCGGCCTTTTGAACTGTTGATAGTCTGTGGGCAATAATAATCGAGGTGCGATTGCTCATGAGACTGGTGGTTGCAGCATCAATAAGGGATTCTGTTTCAGTATCGACCGAGCTGGTGGCCTCATCAAGCACAAGAATTTCAGGATTGTAGAGGAGCGCCCGGACGAAGGCGATTAACTGTTTCTGTCCGGAGGAGAGGCCTGTGCCGTTTTCAAGAACCCTGTACTCGTAACCGCCTGGAAGCTGTTGAATAAAGCGGTCAGCTCCTACCACCCGAGCCGCTTCACGCAACTCCTCATCTGTGACATCAGGATTGCCAAATGCAAGGTTTTCCCTTATGGTGCCGGAAAAGAGAAACACATCCTGCATGACAACACCAACGAGCCTCCTTACCGAAAGCTCCGTTATCTGTTGCAGCGGGATGCCGTCAATGGTCACTGACCCTTTGGCGAAGGGGTAAAGTTTTGAGATGATATTAATAAGGGTTGTTTTTCCGCTTCCCGTGGCACCGACAATAGCAATCTTTTCTCCATGCCGGATGGTCATCGAGATATCTTTCAGCACCCAGTGTTCGCTCTCATAAGCAAACCAGACATTTTTAAACGCAATACACTCCTTGAACGAGGTGAGATTGTTCAGTTCGGACTGCGCTTCTACTCCCTCTTTCTCGTCAAGGAGCCGGATAATGCGGTCAGAGCTTGCGATGGCTGTCTGAATAACATTGAAACGGTCAGAGAGATGTTGTAACGGTCTGAAAAATAACCAGATATACTGAACAAACGAGACGACGACACCGATAGAGAGATCAGCCTTGAGCAGCCGTACACCGCCGTACCATAGAACCAGGCCTGCCGCTGCCGAACTCAGCACCTCAATCAGCGGAAAATAGACGGAGAAGTAAAAGACCGTCCGGATATTGGCATCCCGATGATCAGCATTGATAGCGGCATATTTGCCTGCTTCGCGCCCTTCACGGTTAAAGAGCTGAACAATGGTCATACCGGTAAGATGCTCCTGAAAAAAGGTGTTCAGTCTTGCGTTATGGGTGAGGACATCCTGAAAAGCAATCCGGACCCGTTTTTTGAAGGCCATGGTTGCATAAATCATCAAAGGGAGAATGCCGAGGACAATAAGGGTGAGTTGCCAGTCAATCCAGAGCATCATTACCACAATAAAGAGGAGTTGCAACAGGTCGCCCAGAATCGTGATGATTCCACTGGAAAGCATCTCATTGAGTGACTCTACATCACTTGTTGTACGGGTGATCAGCCTTCCAATAGGGTTTCGGTCATAAAATCTTGCTGGCAGCTTCTGCAGATGGGTAAAAATATCCATCCGGATGTCAAGCACTGCTTTTTGGCCGATTATCTGGGTCAGCCATGTGGTGATATATTGCTTGATACCATCCAAAAGAATAGTACTGGCCAACAACAGACTGATAACGCTGAGCCCTTTAAAATCAGCTCGTGTGATGTAATCGTCAATGGCGATTTTTGTCAAATATGGTCTCAATGGGCCAAGAAAAGAGCCAGCAATTGTAATGACAACTGCAATTGCTACCAGCTTGTTGTATGGTTTGATATACCTGAAAAGCCGGGCGATGATATAGCGGTCAACTGAATTATTTTTCTCTTTTTGGAGTGTATCATCCTGCTGTGGCCTGAAGCTTTTTTTTGTCGGGTTGTTACTCATGCTGTTTTATGCCCGAGCCTCTTTTTTCAATTTCACTCTTCAGCTCACTGGCCAACGATTCAGCCTGTTCTTTAGTGGGAGCCTCGGCATAGATTCTCACAATAGGTTCGGTGTTTGATGGGCGCAGGTGAACCCAACTGTTTGCAAAATCAAGTTTCAGTCCATCAAGCCTGTTTGCTTCAGCGGCAGGATAAATTGTTTCTATATAAGAAAATATTGATTCGAGTGATTCACGATCTGCATGGCTGAGTACAATTTTCTGCTTGGACATAAAATAATCAGGGAACTGACGCCTGAATTGTGAGAGTGTTCCTCGGTCGTTTTTGCTACGCCAGAGTGTGAATGCCTGAACAATCAGCGCTATGCCGACCAAAGCATCACGCCCATAGTGTAACTCAGGCAGAATAACCCCACCGTTGCCTTCACCACCAATAACCGCATGTTTTTCTTTCATGACAGCACTGACGTTGGCTTCTCCAACTTTGGCGCTGTAACATGCCTCCCCATATCGGTTGGCAATATCACGAAGTGCACGACTGCTTGAAAGATTGTTTGCCACTGGCCCAAGTTTGTGCTTGAGGTAAAAATCAGCACAGGCAACCAGGGTATACTCCTCACCGAAGAGAGTACCATCTTCGCAGAGAAGAGCAAGCCGGTCAACATCCGGATCGACAACCAGAGCAAAGTCGCATCCACTCTTCTGTAGTGCAGCAATGGTTCCTGACAAATTTTCTTCAATAGGTTCAGGATTTCGGGGAAAGAGGCCGGTGCCGCCACAGGCAAATTGAACAATGCTCGAAATTCCAAGCCTTTCACAAAGCTTGGGAACAATCGAAGAGCCAGCACCTTCAACAGAGTCAACCAGCACCCTGAACTCTTCTCGGGCAATTGAGGTCGGATTGATACAGGGTAACTGAAGGACTTTATCTATATGATAGTCCTCATAACTGTTATTCTGGCTGATTGAGCCAATGGCATCCCAGCGTGCAGGGAAAAATTGCTCTTTTTTTGCAATATCAAGAAGTTCCTCCACCTCTTCAGCGTCTAAAAACTCGCCAAGGTGGTTCAGCATTTTCAGTGCATTCCATGGAACAGGGTTGTGTGAAGCTGTAATGATAAGTCCAGCTTCAGCCTTTTCTGCGGCCACGGCAATTTCAACGGTTGGAGTGGTGGCGATACCAAGATCAATAACATCACACCCGCAAAGGAGCAGCGTACTGCTGACCAGATCACTGATAGCTTTACCTGTAGGTCTGGTGTCCCTGCCGATAACAATACGGGATTTTTTTTCAGGATTCCGCCGAAGCGTCCACGAAGCAAAAGCCATAGCAAACGCGGTGAGATTTTTTGGTGTCAGGCTCTCGCCAACAACACCCCTTATTCCGGAAACGCTGATCATCAAGCTCATAAACTGCTGGGTATCAAGATTAAAATTTTGCGCAATATAAAAAAAATTGGGGTAGGGTGAGTATCGGTAAGGTGTTGCCTGGAGGTGACAAGATGAGGGGGAGCAGACTGAATGGGGGATAGAGGTAAAATCTTTATTGATTTTTATCAATCTTTGTCGTTTGTCGTTTGTCGTTTTGATTCGTTTCTTCTATATTGGATACCTTTTATTATTCTAATAATATTTTATCCAAGAGTAAGCGTATATGCCTTTACATAAATCGGCTGAAAAAAGATTACGGCAGTCAGAAAGAAGAAATGCCAGAAACAGAGCAAGGAAAAAAGAGCTTAAAGTTCTTGTTAAAACCATGCAAAAACTGATTGATACCAGTGCGGAAAAGGCTGTAGTCGAGGTTGCTTACCGTTCGGCTGTTCAGAAACTTGATCGTCTTGGGGTAAAAAATTACATTCACCCCAACAAAGCGTCTCGCAAGAAATCACAGTTGACACGGCTTTTAAACAGCTATGTGAAAGTTGATTAAAAAGTAGAAGAACGTTCTGGCTCGGCCAGAGGTGATTTTTGTTGTCTGACATCCGGACTGGATATCCTTTTCAGTCCGGGTTTCCATACCCTTCTATTCATGTTTGCATATTTTCGCGGCAAGCTGATTTCAGTTTTGCCTGAAGAGGCGGTTGTTGAGGTCTCTGGTATTGCCTATAAGTTTCTTGTTTCTGCAATGACAAGCAGGCGCTTTCCGGAACCAGGGAGCGATGTGCTTATTTTTTCACATCTTTATGTCAGGGAAGATGCCCTTCAACTCTACGGTTTTTCTGGGGAAGATGAGCGACAACTCTTCCGTTTGCTTTTGCTTGCCTCTGGTGTGGGGCCAAAGCTTGCGCTTGCGGTTCTCTCCGGATTACAGGTACATGAGGTGCATGAGGCTATTCTGGCCAATGCGCCTGAGCGCCTCTATGGTATTTCCGGCATCGGCAAGAAAACTGCAGCAAGGATTATTCTTGAATTAAGGGATAAAATTCTGAAACTTGCTCCTGTTGGTACCATGGTTTCACCCGCTTCGCTTCAGACAAGCCGGTTACGGGATGATGCCATTAATGCCCTTGTAACGCTTGGTTTTTCAAGGCCTGCTGTTCAAAAAGCTGTGGTAACGATTCTCGAACAACAGGAAGGGCTCACTGTTGAAGAGGTAGTCAAATCAGCACTTGTTTCCATTCATAATAGTTAGCAGCAAACGGTGACCTACCAGGACGCACTCGATTTTCTTTATCCACTACACCGCTTCGGCATAAAGCCCGGTCTGGATCGGGTACTGAAGCTGCTTGATCTTCTGGGAGCACCCCATAAGCGTCTCGGGCAGGTTGTTCATATTGCAGGCACAAACGGCAAGGGAACAGTAGCGGCATCTCTTGCATCGATTTTTCAGGCAAGTGGACGGAAAACAGCTCTTTATACATCACCTCATCTGGTTGATTTTACAGAACGAATTCGTATCAACGGCGTGCAGATTCCCCGTGAGAGGGTGGCTCACTACTGCGCGCTATTGCAGCGTGCGGTTCTTGATAATCACTCAACCTTTTTTGAAGCGACGACAGCGATAGCTTTTGCATGGTTTGCGGACGAAGGGGTTGATCTCTCCATCATTGAGACTGGTATGGGTGGGCGGCTTGATGCAACCAATGTTGTTGATTCTGATTACGTCGTTATTCCAAGTATTGGTTTCGATCATACCGAATGGCTTGGTGGAACTCTTGCCCTCATTGCGGCGGAAAAAGCGGCTATAATCAAAAAAGGGTGCAGGGTATTCACTGCGGTCTCTGATCCCGAAGCTTTACACTCTCTACAAGAGGGTGCCGTATTGTGCGATGCAGCTCTCTTTTGTGTTGAAAAAGATGTGGCATGCAGCATAACGTCCCAGGAGCCGGGAATGATGGAGTTAGAGATCAGAACGGCATCATGGCTCTATCCGGCATTGAAAGTACCGCTGACTGGCTCATTTCATGCAACAAATCTCTCTCTTGCTGTTATGGTAGCCGAAGCTGCTGGTATTTCGCCAGAGCATATCCGTAAGGGGTTAAACCGTTTATCAGAGAGTGGCTACAGGGCAAGGCTTGAATTGATTGGCAACTCTCCAGCCATATTTCTTGATGTTTCACATAATCCTGATGGTATGCGGGAGACTGTCAATACGCTCTGTTTATTCCGCCATCATTATAATCGAGCCTATGTTGTGCTTGGTTTGGCTTCGGATAAAGATGCCAGGGCAATGATTCGGGAACTTCTTCGTCTCAACATTCTTTTTGTTGCTGTTACTATTCCATCTGAACGCAGTGTGCCTGCTGAATTACTCTGCTCTTTGTGCAAAGATGAGGGAGCAGAGGCAACGCTTTTCAGTAACGGAAGAGAGGCTCTTGCCTCTTTAAGGGCAACGGCAGGTGTTGATGACCTGATTCTTGTAACGGGCTCTTTTTATCTTGCAGGTGATATTATAGCAGGAGGTATATGAAACTATCTTTTTTATGGAATTTTTTTTATTTATATTTACAGAAATACAGAAATTCATCTTACGGTTGAGAGTGTATTCTTCTTCGTAATTCCTTGTCGTTATTATCCCTTTTTCAATTATAGAAATTCTTCCCCTTTTATATTCTTTTCCTGCTTTTATGTCATACAGACAAAGCGCTAAAGGTAATTTCCGTTCATGATTCGTGTCATTGGATACCGTATCGGTGCACTACGGAGTAGTGCCATAAAGCGAAGAGGTATCTGATTGCGGTACCTCTTCAGCTTCCTTTTTTCATCCGAGATATTTCATCACGAAGCTTTGCAGCCTCTTCATAGCTTTTTTACAAACAAGCGTTGAATACAATTTACAATGTCGAACAATTCGAGTTTTAAAGGTCTGGACATCAATATGCTCCAGAAAAAGAAGGTTTCTGAGTTGCATGTTTTAGCCAAAGAGCTTGGGGTGATGGCTGCTGGCTTACGCAAGGAAGAGCTTATTTTCAAGATTATTGAAGCCCAGTCACAGAAGAATACCGACTCAGAAAGCGGAAATGTCATGGTCAATACCGGTGTTCTGCAGGTTATTCCTGAAGGCTACGGTTTTTTACGATCTGCCAATTACAACTACCTCTCATCTCCGGACGATATCTATGTCTCTCCCTCACAGATCAAGCGCTTCAACATGCGTACAGGGGATACGGTTTCCGGGCAGGTAAGGGCACCAAAAGAGGGTGAGCGTTTTTTCGCTCTGCTGAAGATCAATACGATTGACGGCAATGATCCGGAAATTACAAGAGAGAGGCCCTATTTCGAGAACCTCACACCGCTTTTTCCCCGTGAACGACTCAAGCTTGAAACCAAACAGACCGAAGCATGTGGTCGTATCATGGATATTTTTACCCCGATAGGAAAAGGCCAGAGAGGTTTGATTGTGGCTCAGCCGAAGACTGGTAAAACCATGCTTCTCCAGATGATTGCCAATGCGATCATCAAAAATCATCCTGAGGTTTACCTTATAGTTCTTTTGATTGACGAACGCCCTGAAGAGGTGACTGATATGGCCCGTAGCGTGCCCGCAGAGGTTGTTAGCTCAACCTTTGATGAGGATCCTGAGCGTCACGTCCTTGTGGCCGATATGGTGCTTGAAAAGGCGAAGCGGCTTGTAGAGGTTGGCAGGGATGTGGTCGTCCTGCTCGACTCTATTACCCGCCTTGCAAGAGCCCATAACACCATTATTCCCCATTCCGGGAAGATTCTTTCTGGTGGTATTGATGCCAATGCGCTCACCAAGCCAAAACGTTTTTTTGGCGCTGCCCGCAATATTGAGGAGGGAGGCAGTCTCACCATTATTGCCACTGCGCTTATCGATACTGGATCACGTATGGATGATGTTATTTTTGAAGAGTTCAAGGGCACAGGAAATATGGAGCTTCTGCTTGACCGCAGGCTTTCCGAGCGTCGAGTATTTCCTTCTATCGATATACTTCGCTCCAGTACCCGTAAAGAGGAGTTGCTCTTCTCACAGGAAGAACTCTCAAGAACATGGCTTCTCAGAAAGTACCTTGCCGACAAGAACCCGATTGAATGTATGGAGTTCATGCGCGAGAAAATGGCCGATACAAAGGATAACAAAGAGTTTTTTAAATACATGAATGCTTGATCTTCGATCAAAAGGTTTGTTTGTTAGAAAAAAATTCTTATATTATCTGCCTTTAAAACAAGAGGAAAGACACTTACTATATGCCCTGCGGAAAAAAGAGAAAGCGCCATAAAATGGCGGTACACAAGCGTAAAAAGATGCGTCGTAAGAACAGGCACAAGAAGCGCCAGAGATACCAGAATAAGTAAGTTCCGGTACTCCTGTACCTATTTTTAGGTCGAGAATATAGCTCAGTCGGTAGAGCATCTGCCTTTTAAGCAGAGGGTCGAAGGTTCGAGTCCTTCTATTCTCACTGAGTGTATTGATGCATTCAGCAATTTGACAAGCCCGAGTGGTGAAATTGGTAGACACACTATCTTGAGGGGGTAGCGCCGAAAGGTGTAGGAGTTCGAATCTCCTCTCGGGCACTTGTTAACTCATAAAAAAGCCGCTTTTTGCGGCTTTTTTAATTTTGCGTTGGCCATGGCAATCAGGAGGATCTTCGATGAATATTGCTGTATGTGTCTGCCAGGTACCCGATACCGCATCGGTTATCGGATTTGTTGACGGCATCAGAGATCTCGCAAGAGTCAATGAGGTGATGAACCCTTACGATGAATATGCTCTGGAAGAGGCTGTACGTATCAAAGAGCATTTTACAGGCAGTGTCGTCACGGTTTTCACTATTGCTCCGGCCTCGGCAAAAGAGATGCTCCGCAAATCCCTCGCCATGGGAGCGGATCGTGCCATTCTTTTTGATGCAGTGCTCTCTGATCCATATCAAACTGCAGTTGCCTTGAGTCGTGCTCTTGTAACTTTTTATGCCGATACTCTCCCTGATCTCGTTTTTTGTGGTAAGCAATCAACTGATTTTCAGAGTGCGCAGGTACCAGCAATGCTTGCAGAGCTTCTTGGTATAGGAGCTGTTACTGGTATTTGCTCTCTTCACGCATCAAGCGAAGGCCTTCAGGTTGAACGTGAAATAGAAGGCGGTGTTGAGTCATTTGACGTTCACTATCCAGCGCTCTTCAGCACTGAAAAAGGGTTGAATATACCCCGAAAAACCAGTATCAAATCGGTTATGGAGTCGAGAAAAAAAACGATTGATTTATTTCCTCTCTCTCTTGATGAGGCATCTTCTGTGGTTATGACAGGAATGACGCCTCTTGACAGAAAAAAAAGATGCCAATTTCTCTCTGACGAAAAAGAGCTGGTCAGGCTTCTCAGTGAGGAGCATCACCTTTTCTGAGCAGGTGGAAAAAAAGAAAACCTCGTTATGGCGATGAACAAATATCTTGTATTTCTGGAACAGAGGGATGGTATTGTAAAAAAAGCTTCCATCAAGCTCTGGAACACTTTTCAAAAGCTTGCCGCAATGCATGATGATATTGCGGTGTGTGGTCTTTTTGTTGGAGCCGCTGACCTTCATCAGCTCCAGGTCACTCTTGTGGGAGCTGGTGTGGTCTATTACGCAAGTAGTACCGGGTTCAGTCTTTACAATCCGGAGCGCTATGCCAGCCTCGTTGCTGATACATTCAAACGGGAGGCTTGCAGTACCCTTTTTTTTGCTGATACGATACTCAGCCGCGAGCTTGCCCCAAAACTCTCTGTACGTCTGAATGCGGCATTACTCTCTGGCTCTCCAATGTTTGATGCAGCGGGGGTAGATAGTGGCTCTCTACGGTCTGTCTATTCTGGTTCTGCCTTGGCATCGTTTCACTCCGACCGTTTACCAAGGATCTATACCATATCGTCA
Source organism: uncultured Chlorobiaceae bacterium (assembly GCA_903994365.1). Taxonomy (GTDB): domain Bacteria; phylum Bacteroidota; class Chlorobiia; order Chlorobiales; family Chlorobiaceae; genus Chlorobium. Next base: position 49,625 of record CAJEXL010000009.1, read on the forward strand.
TTTCCGATAATCCCGGCCAACCCCTCCAGAACTCATATTGATTTTATTCCTCTTCAGCAGCCCTGTTCCGTCAATGGGGAAGAGCTTTTTCCGCTGGTTCGCATGATGACGATGCGTGAGGGTCGGGGGGATGTTACCGAAGCAGGCATTATCATTGCCGGCGGGAGAGGTGTTGGTGGTGCCGATGGTTTTGCATTGCTTGAGCAGCTTGCGTTCCTTCTTGGTGGAGTTGTTGGTGCGAGTCGAGCAGCCGTGGATGAAGGGTGGCGGCCCCATAGCGAACAGATAGGGCAGACGGGCAGAACGGTGGCGCCAGCTCTCTATCTTGCTTGTGGGATATCCGGCTCGCTCCAGCATATCGCCGGGATTGGTTCAGCCAGCCTGGTAGTTGCCATCAACAGTGATTGCCATGCCCCGATATTTGATGTCGCTGATTATGGGATTGTTGGTGATGCCTCTCTTGTGTTGCAAAAACTGATCAATGCCGTACAGGATTTTTTGAAGAAGAAATGATTAGTACTACTTTAGCGTTATGATATTCGTATTTGGTTGTTTTGTGATCTTGTCTGCAACGTTAATTTATTGTTCATGCGTAAACTTCAGGTAGATATTCTCGGACTTTCAACAAGCCCACATACTAATGGGGCCTATGCTCTTATCCTTTATGAGGTTGAGGGAAAGCGAAAACTTCCGATTATAATAGGCGGGTTTGAAGCTCAGGCTATCGCCCTTAAACTTGAAAATATAAAGCCACCGCGTCCATTCACCCACGACCTTTTCAAGAATATTGCTGATGCGTTTCATCTGCATGTCAATGAGATTATTATTGATGAGCTGCACAATGAGACCTTCTATGCCAAAGTGATCTGTGAAGTAAATGGTGAAGTTCATGAGATTGATGCGCGCCCCAGTGATGCTATTGCAATCGCAGTGCGTTTTAATGCACCCCTTTTTGTGACTGAAGAGATTATGGACGAGGCGGGTATCAAGGAGGAGCAGAAAGAGGAGGGTGAGGAGGAGGCTGTTCCGGAAGCTGAGGAGATTGTGATTCCCGCTGTTTCTCCTGATACTCTCCTCAACGAACTTCAGCTCTCTCTCAATCAGGCGGTGAGCAATGAAAACTATGAAGAGGCTGCAAAGCTTCGTGATGAAATATCTCGGATGAAAAAAGGAAGCTGAAGAGGTACCGCAATCAGATACCTCTTCGCTTTATGGCACTACTCCGTAGTTGTGCCGAAACTGAATAAAAAGTTCCATCCCTGTTTTGACTGATCAGGAATACTCTCGACAGCATCAAACCCATAACCGTAATCGAGACCGATTTGCCCAATAATTGGCAGATAGAGGCGAAGGCCGATGCCTGCCGACTTTTTCAGCTCTGAAAAATTGACTGCGCTGCTGTTTTCCCAGAGATTTGCAGCTTCAATAAAAGTCAGGGCATAAATACTTACCGACTGCGACATGGAGAGCGGGTAGCGGACTTCCGAAGTGAACTTTGAGTAAACTTTCCCGGCATACAGGGTGGAGGTACCCGAACTATCACCAAGCTTTCTTCCGAGGCTACGGTCATCATACCCTCGAAGGGGAATGGTTGGCAGGCTCGACATACCACTGCCACCCATATAGAAGTACTCGGTGTAGGGTATATAATCACTGTCATTAAACGTGGCCAGGTAGCCATGTTGTGTGGAAAGATTCCAGACAACTTGCTTTGAAATCGGAATGTAAAAACTCGATGTGCTGCTCAGTTTATAAAAATCGACTGAACCTGGCAGAGGCCCGCCAGCAAGTTGCCCTTTAATCGAGTTTTTGCTCCCTCGCCTTGGATAGATGGGGTTGTCAATGCTGTTCCGTGTTGTCGTAAGGGTTATGGAAAACTCTTCAGCATTGGTGGGAGCATTGAGATCACTATAGTTAATGAAACTCAGGAATCCGCCAGAACTGTGCAGGTATTTCAGCTTCAAGTTGATTGAGCTGTAATCGTCAGGCCAGGTCAGTCGTCTTCCGACGGAAAGAGTTGTGCCATACTGGTCAATGACTGTTGGGTTGTCGGTGGTATCATTCGTATAGTCATAAGCGCTATGGGTTTTGAACGCAGAAAAACCTACTGCGGTTGGAGTGCCAAATGCCCATGGCTCAGTAAAGTTGAGGCTGAGTGTTCGGTAATTATAACTTCCAAATTGCCACTGGAATCCAAGTTGCTGGCCGTCCCCATGTGGTAATGGCCGGTAGGCTTCGGCATCGAAAATATCTTTCAGTGAAAAATTATTAAAGGTGACTCCAAATGCGCCAGTAAATCCGCTGCCACTGTATCCAACAGATGCGTTAAAGGTATCAGTCTGTTTTTCAGTAACATTGTAGGTCAGGTCTACCGTATTGTTTTCAGGATGTGGCTCAATATCCGGTGTAATTTGCTCAGGGTCAAAGTAGTTGAGCATACTGAGTTCCCTGATGCTGCGCACAACGTTTTTGCGGCTGAACATATCGCCAGGGACGGTGTACAGCTCACGTCGGATAACATGATCCTTTGTTTTAGTATTTCCACTGATATTAACCGTGTTAAGCTGGAAAGGCTCCCCCTCTCGAAGAGTGATAACCAGATCGACAATATCAGGTTTGATAATCTGCTCCTCAAGATTTGCCTTGAAGGAGAGGTAACCGCGATCAAGATAGAGTGAGCTGACATCTGAATTGTCCTGTGAATAGTTCAGTCTCTCCTGGATCAGTTTGGAATTGTAGGTATCACCTGTTTTTATCCGGAATGTTTTTTCAAGAATATCGGTTGTGGCAAAGTCCATGGTGTTGCCTGACCATGTAATATTTCTTACATGATATTTGTTCCCTTCGTCAAGATAAATATCAAGAAAGAGCCCTTTATTATTTTTGGCATAACTGATTGAGTCTCGTAAAACACGAGCATCCCGGTATCCATTGCTTCGGTAGAACTCAACCAGCAGGTTTTTGTCCTCATTGAATTTATCGGTATCCAGCTTTGGTGAGCCAAAAATTTTTCGCCACCAGGAATTCTGGGTAGTCTCTTTAAAAACCCCTCTCAGTTTATTCTGATCAAAGGCCGTGTTGCCATGAAATGTTATTTTTTCGATTGATACCTTAGGGCCTTCGGTAATGTTGAAAAGAATCTTTGTATGATTTTTGGCAGTTTCCTGTTGCTTGAACTCTGCCCTTGCGGTTAAATACCCTTTTGAAGCAAAGAGTTTCTCGATTTTATTGACTGCCGTCAGTAACGATTGTTCTGAGACTTTTTTGCCAGTTACAAGTGCTGCTGCCTTTGTTAATTCATCACTGTCAATCTTTTTATTTCCACTAAAGACGACCTCATCAAGCATTGGTAATTCAGTCAGGAGGAAGTGGAGTGCAATATTGTTTTGGCCAAGATCGCTTTTACTCAACTTGATATCGCTGAAAAGCTGCAGTTTCCAAAGGTATTGCAGCGCGCCAGAGAGCTCTGTTCCCGGGATTGAGATCTTCTCCTTGACTTTAAGTGGCAGACTGTATTTTAACTCTTCATCGTTGAGTGATACAAGTCCGCTAAAGGATATTGAGGCTACGGTGTAGATATCTTTTTTGGGAGTAGTTACTTCTGGTTGCTCTGCAGCATTGGGCTGTTTGGCCGTCCGATTTTTTGCCTCGATGTTCGTTCCTGTCGCATTAAAGGCAAGAGCTAGTAAACTTATGGTTATCAGTTTTCGCGTTTGTTTCATGAAATGTGGCGGGTCAATCTGGTTAAAGCTTGTTGGCAGGAATATTTTTTGTCTGAATTTGTTCACTGGTCAGTCCAAACCTTCGTTCCCTGCTCTGAAATTCACGAATGGCATCATACAGTTGTGAACGACGGAAGTCAGGCCAGTAGGTGTTTGTAAAATAGATTTCAGAGTAAGCACTTTGCCAAAGCATAAAGTTGCTTATTCTGAATTCTCCGCTTGTTCGGATAAGGAGTTCCGGATCCGGCAGCGAAGCTGTTGAAAGGTACGATGCGACTGTTTGCTCGCTAACCGCCTCAGGTTTGAGTAGTCCGGCCTTCACATCAAAGGCAATCGCTTTGCAGGCTTGAGTAATATCCCATTGGCCACTGTAACTGAGTGCAATGTTCAAAACCAGTTTGTTGTTGTTTTTGGTAAGCTCCATGGTACCTTCGAGGACGGAACGGACTTTTTTAGGCAAAAGCCCCATCTCTCCAATCATATTGAGCCGGATGTTGCTGTCGTGCAGTTTACGGCTTTCCCTGCCGATTACCCTTACAAGGAGTTGCATCAGCGCAGAGACCTCTTTTTCTGGTCGCTTCCAGTTTTCTGTGGAAAAGGTGAACAGCGTAAGATATTTGATCCCAAGTTGGGCGCAAGCTTCAACGATATCCCGGACCGATTCCACGCCAGCGACATGACCATCAATTCTTGTTTTACCCTTCAATCTTGCCCACCGTCCATTTCCATCCATAATAATGGCAATATGACCAGGAAGTTCGCATGATGATTGAAGCTCAGCCTGCACCTGTTTGTCTTCAGCGTCAGAACCTGTTGACAACCAGCGGGTTTTAAGTGCGGATGAAAAATCCTTTACCTGTATGAGTTCCATATATTCACATTACTACCTTATCGTATGATCTGTCTCCACGGTTAGACTCCATGAATAAACTTCTCAATAACTAAATCAAACCTAATTGAATAATATGCAGTTATTTCTTATAATGCAAGCTATACACGAATTGGAAACTGTCGCAAGGTACGTAAAAATCAGTTAGTGACACCCTTCTCTTAAAATAATTCGCAAAAGACGTGCATTTAAGTAGTTACGAAGATCTTCGCTCAAAGATTGTCTCGCGTATGGTAACCTGTGAAGAGGTTGTGCGTTTTTATCTTGAACGTATTGACAGACATTGCAATGACAACATCTACATAACAGTTTTTCATGAGCAGGCGCTTGAACGGGCAAGAGCCCTTGATCGGAAACTCAGCGATGGCGGGGCTCCTGGCAAGTTGTTCGGTATGCCGATGGCAATCAAGGATAATATTGCGATAAAAGGGAGCAGGCTTACCTGTGCATCCAAAATTCTTGAGCAGTATATAAGTGTCTATGATGCTACCTCAGTTCTTCGGCTTGAGGCAGAGGACGCGATTTTTCTGGGGAAAACCAACATGGATGAGTTTGCCATGGGCAGCTCAAATGAAAATTCAGCATTTGGCAATGTACCCAACCCTTTTGATAAAAAACGAGTACCTGGCGGCAGCTCTGGAGGTTCGGCAGCAGCAGTTGCCAATGGTCTTGCCATGGTAGCACTTGGTTCTGATACTGGCGGCTCTGTCCGGCAGCCTGCGGGTTTTTGTGATATTGTCGGATTGAAACCAACGTACGGAAGAATCTCCCGTTATGGACTTGTGGCCTTTGCCTCTTCATTCGATCAGATAGGCGTATTATCCCAAAACTGTGATGATGCTGCCCTTGTGCTTGAAGTTATGGCTGGCAGGGACGATAGGGATGCCACCTCTTCAGCGCATTCGGTGCCAGCTTACTCTTCAGAGATGGCTGCTGTTTCGGTTGCGGGATTGAAGATTGGTGTGCCTAAAGAGTATTTCCCTGATAGCCTTAATCCTGATGTTGCTCGTATGGTGAAAGGAAAGCTTTCTGAACTTCGTGATCAGGGAGCTGAACTTGTTGACATTACACTTCCGGATAGTGAATATGCTATTGCTGCCTACTATATTCTTGTGACTGCCGAAGCTTCATCCAATCTTGCCCGTTTTGATGGTGCCCGATACGGGTATCGTTCCGGGCATTCTTCAGATCTTGCTTCCATGTATGTGAATTCGAGGACGGAGGCGTTCGGCAGGGAGGTCAAGCGCAGGATTATGCTTGGAACTTATGTGCTCTCTGCGGGTTATTATGATACCTACTATAAAAAGGCGCAGCAGGTTCGTCGGGTGTTTCAGGATCGATACCGCGAAGCGCTTGAGAAGGTCGATGTTATTGCTGGTCCGACATCACCATTTCCCCCTTTTGGCATAGGAGATAAAACCGGTGATCCCCTTGAGATGTATCTTGCCGATGTTTTTACTGTTCCTGCAAGTATTGTTGGTATGCCAGCAGTCAGTGTTCCGCTTGGATTTGACAGTTTGAATCTTCCCGTCGGGATGCACCTTATCTGCAACTTTTTCGAGGAGGGAAAACTGCTTGGTATTGCGAAACGGATGCAGCGCACTCTATAATCTCTGGTAAACTCTTGAAAACTATCAATTTTAATAAATCTGTGCTATGAGTGTATTAGTGAACAAGGATACCCGCCTGCTTGTGCAGGGGATAACCGGTGCGGAAGGTACTTTCCATACCTCCCAGATTCTTGAATATGGAACCAACGTTGTTGCCGGGGTTACTCCAGGAAAAGGTGATCTTCTCTATCATGGAAACGAAAAAGACAAATTCTGTCGTCCAGTGCCCGTTTTCAATACAGTACGGGAAGCTGTAGAGAAAGCGGAAGCCAACGTCACGGTTATTTTTGTACCTGCACCATTTGCTGCTGATGCAATCATGGAGGCTGCGGATGCCGGTTTGAAAGTGATTATCTGTATTACCGAAGGTATTCCGGTCAACGACATGATGAAAGCTTTTGCCTTCGTCAAGCAGAAGGGAGCTGTTCTTATTGGGCCAAATTGTCCAGGTGTTATTACTCCAGGAGAGGCCAAAGTTGGCATTATGCCAGGCTTTATCCATAAAAAAGGGACGATTGGTGTTGTTTCCCGCAGTGGAACCCTCACCTATGAAGCGGTACATCAACTTACCCAGGTAGGTCTGGGCCAGTCAACCTGTATTGGCATTGGTGGTGACCCGATTATTGGCACGCAGTTCATTGATGTGGTCAAGCTCTTTGCCGCTGATGATGAGACTGAAGGGCTGGTCATGATCGGTGAAATAGGTGGCAGTGCCGAAGAAGAGGCCGCTGCGTATATTCAGAAATATTTCAAAAAACCTGTGATTGGATTTATCGCTGGACGTACAGCGCCTCCTGGTCGCAGAATGGGACATGCCGGCGCAATTGTCTCTGGAGGAAAAGGCACGGCAGAAGAGAAGATAAAAGCTATGGAAGAGGCTGGCATTCACGTTGTTGACAGCCCGGCCGACATCGGTGAAGCGATGATCAAAGCTTTGGGCCGGTAAGATGTGATACAACGTATTGAGTGGACTCATAGGACTATGAGCCCACTCAATCTTGTAGCTCCTCAGATCCCCAGCGTAATCAAATCGTGGATATGCACCATTCCCACCGGTCGATTCTCTCGGTCGCACACCAGCAACTGCGTTATACGCCAGGTTTCAAGAATATCAAGACACTCTTTGGCCATTGTTGCGATAGTCACCGTTTTTGGATGGGGGGTCATAACCTCTCCGGCATTCAGCCCTAAAAACTCTTTGCCACTCTGAACCAGGCGACGCAGGTCACCATCGGTAAATATTCCGCAAAGAGCGCCCTCACCATTAACAACAGCGCTCACCCCGTATCGTTTTGACGTCATTTCAAGGATAAGCTCAGCCACTGAGGCCTGTTCCGCCACAACAGGAACGGCGTTACCCTTGGCCATGATATCACTGACCTTCACGGTTAACCTTCTTCCAAGAGAACCTTTTGGATGAGTCAGTGCAAAATCTCTCTGTGTGAATTTTTTCTGTTGCATCAAACAAACTGCAAGCGCATCCCCCATTGCCAGCATTGCCGTCGTTGATGTTGTTGGTGCAAGATCGTAAGGACAGGCCTCTTTTTCTATACCGGTATCCAGGGCGATATCCGCATTCAGAGCAAGAAAAGAGCGAAGGTTTCCAGTCATGGCAATAATTTTTGCCCCGATCTGTCTGAGTGCAGGGAGGATAAAATTCAGCTCCTCCGTTGTACCGCTTTTCGACAGACAGAGAACAACATCGTGTGCTCCGACAATGCCAAGATCGCCGTGCGCAGCATCTGCGGGGTGAAGGAAAAGGGCTGTTGAGCCCGTTGACGACATTGTAGCAGCGATTTTCTGGCCAATAATACCCGACTTACCCATGCCGGAGATAATAATTTTCCCTTTGCACGACGTTAAAAGCTCCACAGCAGTTGCAAAGCTCTCATCAAGCCGTTGTGCGATGAGGAGAATGGCTTGTGCCTCCTGTTCAAGGACTGTTTTTCCGCTTACGGTAATGTTCTGGGTTTGGGATGGTTCGCTCATACTCATCTGGCAGAATAGATGCTTCAGTGAAGAAAAGATGGGTGGTTACTATTTTTATAAAAGGTAATATCGGCTAAATTGTTCAAATACCATTTTCTTTGTTAATCATAACCATTTCCTCATGAGTTGGCTCGTTCTTCTGGGTTTATCCCTCTTCGTATTTTTTATTTTTGTTGTTCTGTTTCGCAAGTTTTTGGGCTATATGAAAAAAGAGCAGAACCTGGTGATTGAGTCATTCCATGACGCGCTGATCGACAAAGATAATCCTGTTGGCCTGAACAAGGAAGAGCTGGACAAGCTCAAGCAGCAGCAGGAGGAGGCACAGCGACACCTCCGTGATGTCATCTCAAGAATCCCTGTCATTCAAAAAGACGGCAGGTTTCAGATTGATGAAGAGGCCATCAGGCAGAGACGCGCAGCGGCTCAAAGCAATGGAACGAGCGAGACGGTAACGAATGATAATATATAAGGCTCTCTGATTTTTCTTCTGCATGCTCTCAAAATTAAAGCTTCTTTTCAAAGATACTGTTATCTACGGATCAAGTACCATTCTCGCCCGTAGCCTCAACTATCTGCTGGTTCCTCTTTATGCCAACAAACTCTCCACGTTTGATAATGGCACACAGACTATCATCTACGCCAATATAGCTCTGGCGAATGTTCTTTTTTCTTATGGCCTTGAGACCTCCTACCTCAAAGTGGTATCAGACTCTGCACAGAAAGAGAGAGACGAAACGCAGCTTTTTTCGACTGCATTTATCACACTCTTTGTGACTTCAACACTTTTTGCGTTTTGCATAGCCATCTTTGCTCCGGATATTGCCCAACTTATTGGCCTCTCTTCAGGTGACTACCTCTTTGTTCGGTTCGCAGCCCTGATTTTATGGCTTGATACGTTGCTTGTCATACCCTTTGCCGAGCTTCGTCTTAAAAGAAAAGCCTTTCAATTTGCCATTGCCAGAGTGGTTGGAGTGATTGCGGTGGTTGCCTGCGCGATTATTCTGATTGTCCCCTTCCATTTTGGATTGTCTGGAGTCTTTATTGCCGAGGCATTTGGCTCATTTGTGAGTCTTCTTCTGGTTACTCCTGTCTTCCGTCAGTTCAGGCTTTTCTACTCCTCGGTACAGTTGCGTGACATGCTGCGCATTGGCTTGCCCTATGTTCCAACCGGTATCGCCGGTCTGTTGATTCATCTTATAGACCGGAACATATTAATTCGTATACCAGCCTCCGACATTGAGCGCATTTATGGCCCAGGCTATCAGCCATCTGACATTGTTGGGATTTATGGAAGGATCGCTGCTTTTGGTGTTGTTTTGCAGCTTGTTATCCAGGTTTTCCGCTTTGCATGGCAACCTTTTTTTCTGCAACACTCCAAAGATCCCGATGCCAAAAGGCTTTTTCAGCATGTGCTCAGCATTTCGACCCTTGTTACCATGTTTCTGGCGCTTGCAGCCACCTTTTTTGTACCGGATCTTGTTCGCTACCACTATGCAGGAAGCTTTTATCTGCTCCCTCCCCGTTATTGGATAGGGCTATCAATTCTGCCGTGGATATTTCTGAGTTATGTCTTTGACATGATTTCAACCAACCTTTCTGCCGGGCTTCTCATCACAGGCAACACCCGTTACCTGCCCATAGTCACCTTTGCTGGCGCTGCAGTGACCGCCATCTTCTGCTGGTGGTTTATTCCTCTGAGCGGGATGGATGGAGCGGCTTACGCCATTGTTGCCGGTACAGCCGTCATGTGCCTGGTGATGGCATGGTACTCCCTGAAAGTTTTTCCTGTACGCCACGACTGGTTCAAGCTGTTCCTCATTTTTGTTGCAGGCATTGCAATGGCCTCAATCCAGTTCTCCATCGGCGCAGAACTTCAGCGAACAGGAGCTGCAATGACCATGAAAGGGGGATTACTGTTGCTCTATCTCGGTATTGCCATAGCACTCTTCCATAAGGAGGCTGCGCTTGTTATGGAGAAAGTCGGTAACAAATTCGCAAAGAGGATGCAATAGAAGTGCGTAATTTTTTACTGCCGTTGTTCAATCCATTGATTCATTCTCCTTGCGTGCCTGTGTGCCGTAATCTGGTTAAGCACCTGTTTGAGCGAATCACGTTGCGCAGGTCTGCATACCTTTGCCAGTTCATGAAAATGCAGAGCAAGTTCACGCTCTATGGTAACATGATGATTGCCGATACTTGAGGCTATAGTCTCAACTCTTTTCTTATCAGGGTTCTCTTTGAGTGACTCTTCCACCAGTTGTTGTTTCAGCAGCGCGATACTCTCCATCTGAGGCCTGACTTTTATAAAATGCTGTTGACGCAGTTGACGGAAAGAGAGAGCCTGGGATTTGCTGAGGGCCAGAGACTCAACAAATGCAGCATGCGCTCCAAATCGATCTCCTCCGGATATTGTCGGAACGCTGCACCTGTTTTGCCAAAAGAGCATACCAAGCAGCGTTACATTAAACACCGCAAGAAGAACAAAAGCTGCTGTAACAAGGCGCCTGGAGGCGAGAAAATTCATGGTATTATCAAGGGTCAGGTTTTCCTCTGCATAAAAAAGCAGGCAGGCTCCTGTGCTGCCTGCTTTTTTATACTTTCCGGGTATAGTTACTTATTTCCGCATCATTCCACCATAACCACCTGGTCTCGGCCATCCATCCATCATGCTGCGCATGGAATCGAGTTGAGCAGGGGTCAATATTGCAGCCACTTCGGCCATTTGAGTACTCCTCAGGCGAACAAGCGCTGCATGCTGTTTTCCAATCTTTTCTGAAAGCTGATCAATTTTTTTGTTATCCGGCTTCGTTTTCAATGACTCTGTTTGTAAATCACGCTCCATAGCCGCAAGCACTCTTCTTTCGGATGATATCTTGCGAAAATGAATTGACTGGAGCTCATCCATCTTCTCACTTTGTTTCTCGCTCAGTCCCAGGCGCTCCTCCATCATGGTTACCCCGCATCCTGCTCCTCTGCCACCGAATACACCCAATGGGCAACCCGGGGCTGCTGAAGCGCTGTTGAATCCAAGCAGCAATGCTGATGCCGCCAATACCACCAATGTTTTTTTCATCATCTCTCCTTTTTGTCGTGTGTGTCGTCGTTCCATGGTTATTAGAAATAAAACAGAAGTCAAGGTGTCGTCGTGCGTTCATAAGAGGTGGTCTGATCGTAGTAAGCAAACTCCTGACTTGAATAATCATCACTCTGACTCTCTGCAAGTTGGCCAACAGTTGTCATCGCGCGGTCTTCACCAACCTTCACGAGAAGAAGCGCTGAGGCAAGATTGATAACAAGAAGCAAGACAATAAACGCCAACTTGTACCCGATGCTCAAGTTGCTGCGGCTTTTCCCCCCCTCTTCAAGTTCATCCTCTACTCTCTGCATAAGCCGTACCCTGAAAAGATGATGAACCTCAAGAGGCTTCACCTCATCAAGTAACTGCATAGTCTGCATCACTTCTGCCTCTACCTCTTCATTATACTGTTTCATCATTTTCTCCTGTTTCATTACGTAGGACGACAGGTTTCTGAAAAACTTGCGGTTTCTGAAAAAAATCAATGTTCTGCATAGTAAGCATAGAGCTTGTCATGAAGCTTTTTTTTTGCCCTGTGTACCAGTGACTCGATGGCTGGAATTGATGTTTTGAGGATATCAGCAATCTCCTGATTACTGTAGCCCTCCAGTTTGCTGAGGATGAATGCTGTTTTCTGGCTGTCAGGGAGAGAATTAATTGCACCGTGTAATACTCTGGCACGATCGTTCTCTGCGAATACCTCTGCGGGATTATCACGAGAGGGTGCCGCAATAGAATCCGCTGGATCAGTGAGACCTATCATCCTTTTCAGCGAACTGAACCGCTTTTTCCGGTTCAGTCGGCGCAGATGATCAAGGGATTTTGTGACAGCAATCCGGTATATCCAGGTTGATAGTTTTGACTCTTCACGGAACTGCTCCAGCGACCGGAAAACCTCAACAAAGACATCCTGCGCAAGATCCTCAGCGTCTTCACGGTTAAAGACAAATCGAAAGCAGGTATTGATCACCATCTCCTGATGTTCAGTCACAAGGCTCTTGAACAACTCATCCTGTGAGCTCATCTTTGTCCTTGTGCCCTCACACTCATCAGGCAAGCTTTGCTGCAAAGGCAAGTACCTTGTCGACCTTCTCCTGAGAGTCAGCTTCGCAATAAATGCGTAATACCGGTTCCGTGCCTGATGGCCGTATCAGCATCCATCCACCCTCAAAATGATATTTATAGCCATCAAGATTACTGAACTTCACTACTTTGAAGCCAGCAATCGATTCAAGGTTTCCGCCTGCTGCACGGTCGATAATCGCCTGCTTTTTTGCATCGCTTACATGCAGGTCGAGGCGATTGTAGCAGAAAAAGCCATACTCATCATAAAGCTCTTCAACAAGCTGTGAAAGGGTTTTATCCCGACGAGTCATCATTTCAAGAATCAGCAGCCCTGTATAGACTCCGTCGCGCTCGGGCAGGAAGGCTGTAATGCCTATGCCGCCTGACTCTTCACCACCCATAAGAATATCGTTGGTGGTCATGAGTTTGCTCACATGCTTGAAGCCGACTTGCAGCTCATGCATGACAAGATTATGCTTATGGCATATTTTGTCGATCACGTCGGTCAGGGCAAAGGTCTTTGCAACCTCACCTGTTTTATGCTTCTCCTCAACGAGATCTTTGAGAATAATGGCAAAGAGTTTATGTGAATCAACAAATGCTCCATTTTCATCAAGCATGCCGATCCTGTCGGCATCACCATCATTGATAATGGCAACATCGGGTTCAACCTCCTTGAAAAATTCGATAAACTCCCCGATATACTGAGGCATTGGCTCCGGATTGATTCCTCCAAAACCGGGATTAACACTACAGTGGTAGCAACTGAGCATCGACTCATCAAACAGGCTGGTGAGCAGATCCTGCCCGGCACCATACATGGCGTTGTGTGCTATCTTGATTCTTGACTCGCGGATCAACGGCAGATCAATGGAGCTTTTCAGGTAACTGAGGTAGAAACCCTTCATATCGACCAGCTCAACCAGCTTTTTGTCACCCTTGATCTCCGTTGCCGGATCAATAAGCTCAAGGTTTTTTTCTATTTCAGCAATCACCTCTGGATGTGCGGGGCCACCATACGATGCCTTGACCTTGAATCCATTATATATTGAGGGGTTATGGGAAGCGGTAATGACAATACCTCCCGCAAGCTGTTTCGCTTTTGTGAAAAGAGAGACGGCTGGAGTTGAGGCAAAGCTGTTCGACAGAAAAACCTTCAGCCCTTGTGAAGAGGAGACCTCGGCGGTATATTCAGCAAAGTCCCTGGACATAAAGCGTGTGTCGTATCCGACGCATACCCCTTTTGCCCGGTTAGGGTGACCAAGAAAATAGCGTGCAGATGCCAGCGCAGCAAGCTTCAGGTTATCAAAGGTGTAATCCTTTGCAATAATTGCGCGCCATCCGTCAGTACCGAATTTAACTTGCATTCTTTATTGATTTTGATATAATTAAGCGAGGGAATAACTCTGGCATAGCAATAAAAGATAAATAAACCAAACGAAGATACAGATTTTCGGTCGTTCATCCAATTATCATCTTTTTTGATGGCAAAGAAGCTTTTTGTTTTAGCCGGTGAAGTTTCCGGAGATATGCATGCTGCCGGAGCCATTGCTGAATTGTTGCGGTCGCGTCCTGATGTCAAGGTATTCGGGATTGGTGGTCCGAAAATCAGGGAGCTTGGTGCGGATCTGCTCTATGACACTGCGCAGATGAGCATTATGGGCCTGGTCGAGGTGATTAAACATGCAAGCTTTCTCCGGAGGGTTATTCGTGAGCTAAAGGCGGCCGTCATTCTTGAAAAACCATCAGTTGCGCTTCTTGTGGATTATCCGGGCATGAACCTCATCATGGCCCGTTTTTTGCGCGAGCTGGGGATTCCCGTTATCTACTATATCTCTCCCCAGGTTTGGGCATAGAAAGAGGGGCGCGTCAAGGCGATCAAGCGTGATGTTGACAGGTTGCTGGTTATTTTTGATTTCGAAGTTGAATTTTTTCAGCGTCACGGCATTAACGCGGAGTTTGTCGGTCATCCTGTCATTGAAGAGCTTGCAGAACTCAGCTTTCCTCCTCGGGAGTTGTTTCTGGAGAAATATACTCTTTCGCCTGAAACTCGCCTTGTTGGCCTGCTTCCGGGAAGCCGCAAGCAGGAGATTACCCACATTCTGCCAGATATGCTGCAAGCTGCACGTCTGCTGAGCCAGAAGTATCGTGTGGTTTTTCTTTTTGGACGAGCGGCGCATCTCGACAAAGAGCTGTTCGAGATTCTACCGGACTATCAAGAACTCTCCATAATTGAGTGTTCAGCCTATGAGGTGATGCAGTACAGTGAGCTTGTTTTGGTCACCTCCGGCACCGCCACATTCGAATCCCTTTGTTTTGGTGTGCCGATGATTGTTGTTTACCGGACTGCGCAGCTCAATTACCTGATTGGCCGTCAGTTGGTCAAGCTGAAGAGTATCTCACTGGCTAATATTGTGGCAAAAGGACTCTTGAGCAGTGACAGGGCAGTGCCCGAACTGATTCAGCATGAGGCGAATGGCGCTGAGATATACCGGCAGGCAGGGATAATTCTTGATGATCCCTCCGTTGCCAGTGCCATGCGCAGGGAGCTGCTTGCAGCACGGGCTAAACTTGCCGAAATTTCCCCTTCGCCAAGAGTTGCCGCTATTGTGCGGGAATATCTTTAACAGAACAAAAGGAGCTTATGGAAAAAACAGTCGAATATCTCAGCAATCATCCGGTGTTTTTCGTTATCGCTGTGATCATTGCGGTGATGATTCTCTTCTCCTGGCTCAAAAAAATTGTGGAGCTTTTGCTCATGGTTGCAGCTCTTGTTGTGCTTTATGCAGCCTATCTCTACCTCAGCGGGGGCCATGTTCCTGAACTTTTTCGGAGTATTGAGCAGTTTTTCAGTCACTGGTTCCATGCTTTTGGCGACACGATAAGCTGGCTCTTCAATCTCCTGAAGTCTCCGAAGAGAGAGCTGCTGTAAATGGAGATGGGGTAACAGTGATTTGCATCTGTTACCCCTCTTCCTTACACTTTTTCCCTGAGCAACTCCACCATCTCATAGCCCGCAAGGAAAGTATGCATGTCAAGCTGTTCGGAGGCTTCCAGCCACTCCTCCAGCGTGGTTGTCGGATCTCTCAGCAGCTCCTGCATGATAAACCATGCCACGAGAACGCGGAAGCGCTGTTCGCGGAACCATGTTTTGTAATGGCGCTCATCAAATTGCAGCAGACGACCCAGATGCGGGCGATTGACGCTGTTCAGCCTTTTGATAAAAGCAAGCAGCCGTTCCTCCGGAGTTTCATTACTCTCAGCTTCCGTTTTAGGAGTGAGCAGGCAGACAAGCAGGTCTGGCAGATTTTCGCCTGGAATGCCGATCATGCCTGATTCTGGATAGATTGTTCGTAGTGCGTCGCACATCAGCCAGTCGTCGATGACGTTCTGATTCAGCGAGTCAGTTGCGGTCAACATCTGTTGCAGGGCATCAAGGAGAACCCAATGCCGTGCAAGAGTTTCGTACTCTGTGCCATCCTGGCTGTTCAGACCAAGAGCCGTCTGAAGCTTGCGAGCCTCTTTGTTGTTTTTAAGCAAGACAGGAAGCAGAAGCGCCTGGTTATAAAGTTCCGTCGCCTTCGCCGCAAGCTCTTCAGGCACATCCAGCGGCTTTTCCATGAGCTCGCTGAATTGCAGCGCAACATTGTGGAGCAGTGTGGCCAGGGTTATTTCAAAGCTCTCTTCAACAACTACCGGCTCTGCCGGAGCAAGCGCCGTGGTAATAATATGGTGGAGAGGCGAGAGGCTCATGGTGAGAGCTGCCAGCTCGATTGATGGCACACCCCGTCCGTTGAGCTCCGCTGCAAGCCGGAAATATGGTTTCAGTTTTGAGGGATAAACCTCCCTGAAATCAAGGAATACATTGTATTTATAGCCATCAATTGCAACATGCATCCCATTGTAGCCGATATCCTGGCAGGAGCGGATAAACTCCAGACCACTGGCGTGATCCCTGAAGACGACATAGGTGTTCTGATTGTGGCTCAGGTTCAGCCCTTCAGAGAGAGAGCTTTGACGGATTTCACCGTTCTGACGATAGCCGACGGACATTTTAATCCAGCCGGATGCCTGCTCAAAACAGTTGTTGAAGATAACAAGAGCGGTTTCGTTGCCAAGTCTATTGGAGTAGGCGAAGATATTCTCGTTGACCGATCCCTCTGGTGAGTAAACATCATAGAGGAAAAAGTTGCGTACCTCTGCAAAGAGGGGACGCCTCTTCATGATCGGGAATATTTCGTGATAGTGCCGCCAGACGAGGTGGTCGTCCGGTTGCTCATCATAATAGGCTTTCGCGTACTCCATACCATATTTTTCAGTAAAACCCTCAACCTGTCCATGGCCAAACATCGGCAGCCCGGGCATGGTGAGCATCATCATGCAGACTCCGAAATATTTATCGCCCCGTCCAAACTGCGCAATGGCGGTATCTTCATCAGGGTTGTTCATGAAGTTGACATACCGCTTGAGAATTTCAGCATCAAATTCAAGGGTGTTCTTGATCAGGTAGCGGTATTTGGCATTCTCCTCTTTCTTGAGCATGTGCATAAAGGCGCTGTTATAGACCCTGTGCATTCCGAGGGTGCGGACAAAGTAGCCCTCGAGCATCCAGAAGGCCTCGGCAAGCAGCAGGGTGTCGGGCACCTCCTGGTGAATGCGGTCAACCACTTCACGCCAGAACTCTTCAGGAATGGCGGCATCGAACTCCGCCATGCTCATGGAGTGGGAGGAGCGTGAAGGAACGGCAGCGGCATGGCCATGCAGCGGGAACCAGAGGCGCTGGATGTGCCGTTTTGCCAACACCATGGCCGCATCAAAACGGATAATAGGAAACATTCGGGCGACGTGAAGTACCTGCTGAATCACCCCTTCGCGCACCTCTGCGCTGAGAAAGTTGAGCTGCGCCGTATCGTTCCATGGCATGTTGGTGCCATCATTGCCGTGATAGATATAGCGGGTATCACCATTCATATAATCAACCCGCTTGAAGGTAACTGCGGCATCGGAGCGGTTCCAGTAGCCATCTTCAAGATAAATGCCATAACGAGGGTCGCTGCTGAGGTTTGGCCCGTTATAGGAGTAATTATAGTAAGGTGGTGTGTATGTTGAGAGAAACCAGTCAGGATTGTTTCGTACAAGCTCTGAATCCATGGCAGTATGGTTCGGTACCATGTCGCTTGCAAGACGAATGCCGCGCTGTTTTGCCCTGTGCATCAGGTTCAGATAACCGTCATAGCCGCCGATATCGTCAGAAATATCATACTTCTCAAGAGCATAGGCCGAAGCTTTGGCTTCAGGGTTTCCGTGCAACTGTTTGATTTTCTGTGATGCAAAGCTGCGCTGCCAGAGTCCTATCAACCACAATGCCGTAAATCCCCGATCGGCGATAGTATCAAGCTCCTCATCGGGAATATCCTGGAGGCGGTTAACAGGTCGTCGATAGAGTTTGCTGAGCTGATCAAGCCAGACGTAGGTACTTTTTGCCAGCATTACCACTTCCGGCATCCAGGATGAGTCAACCGAGTAGTTGGCCGGAGCATTGGCATCATCAAAGGTGTAATCGGGAACATGTGCCTCTTTTTCAAACTCATGGCCATCATTTCGACGCGCCTTTTCGCGAGCAATCTGCTCGAAAAAGAGATATTTGTCTTCATCCTCA
Organism: uncultured Chlorobiaceae bacterium; assembly: GCA_903994365.1. GTDB lineage: Bacteria > Bacteroidota > Chlorobiia > Chlorobiales > Chlorobiaceae > Chlorobium. The sequence continues at coordinate 67,635 of CAJEXL010000009.1, forward strand.
ATAAAATCGATGGCACCTGCAAGCAATCCCCAGAAAGCAGTGTCTCCCAATAATTCTCCCCAGTTCAGGCGGATATAGCGCAGTTGGTCGAGGATGGAGGTTGGCGCATGTTTTATGGGGCTGATGAGGAGTTCAGCAAGATCAAGATTATCCGGCCCGACAGGCCCCATTGCCTGCATGGAGCTGCGCATGGTCATGATCAGCTTCCGGTATGCAGCTTTTTTGGTCAGAGGATCAGTCAAAAGATCAGAAAACTGCTCAAGCGCCGGATTCTGGTTATTCAGCCAGACAAGAAAAGACTCTTCAAGTACCTCTGTTTTATTGTTCTGCCGCTTCAGCCATTCGTCATGCGTCTCTTCTCCGGCATACAGTTTCTGTGTCGGAAAAGAGGTGATAAAGTGCGTCAGGTACTCTTCCGAGCGCTCGGGAGAGAGCTCTTCCTGAAATGCGCCAAAGACGTTTTGCAGAAAGTTCGGTTGTCGTAAGGTGATGGCTTTTATCATAATGGCATGGAACAACTCGTGTAACAGTTTCATGCCGTGGAGCTGTGCCGGAAGCACGGCTTTTGCTTCAGCTCCTCTCTGCTGTTTCAGAAAATTGTTGATGACAGCCGCCTGTTTTTCAGATCTTTTCAGGCTTTCTGTTCCTGAACCTGATAACAGAAGAAATTCAGGATCAGCAAGGTGAAAAAGTTCTCTGGCGTTTCTGTTGACATAAAAGTGTTCTTTGTTTCGCAACACTGGCGGGTTTTGCTTGATGGTCACTACAAAAAAAGTTTGAATGTTGTCCAACGGGTTTGAATGGACAGATCTGAAAGCTCAGTTATCTGATTTTTTTTTCGAGGTAGCGCTGAAGGTAAGTAAATCCAATATCCTTTACTGAACGCAGCACTTCAAATCCAATGGTGGAAAGGGCGGTTTTACTCGGTGCTGAAAAATGGTGCGGTGGAGCTGAATGTTGTGTGTGCTCCACCCGAATGGATGGTGTTTCATGGCCTCTCAATGCTCTTGTCACAAGCAGACCGGCTATAAAAGCTGCTCCTGCAGCTTTGCCAGGGTGCTTTCTGATAATGTTTTCCGGAGAAATTTCCTCTTTCAGATTCGCAGCAAGTTTTCTTGTTCTCATTTTGATCTGCTCCTCCTTTTCCGTAATGGTATTATGCAGCTCTTCTATGCGTGCCTGAATGCCGACTATCGGCTCATTTGGTGTAGTCATGGACAGATAAGAGAATTTTCAGGATCAGGTTTTTCAGGAGTAATGGTCTGAATTTGGTAAAAAACAGAAAGCACAAGAGAAAGATAAAGCTTACCAGAAGATAACCAATAAAAGGATATCCCAGCAGTTCGCCTGCCAGTAACGCCAGAGTTGTGATAAAGTAACCCGTGCCAATAACCAGAATGAGACCGAGCAGAACGCTTGCGCCAATAAAGGCAAGCTTTTCGGTCATCTCTATCTTGACCAATTCTATTTTCGCCTCAATAATGGCCACAATATCCTTATACGTTGAGGTAGCCGACTCGTCAAGCATTTGCTGTATCCCGCTTTTTTTTTGTTGCACAGGTGTTTGGCTATCACCCTCTCTCTTTTGGTGATTCATCATAGTCTCTGAAATCAATACCTGTTATCGCTTCCTTTTCAGCAAAAGTCCAAACAAAGCGCCCGCAACCCCTGAAAAGAGCATCGCTTGTCCGGGTTTCTTTTTGATATACTCTGTCGTCTTTTCAACACCGTTCAACAGCAGTGTACCAAGCTCACTCTGCTTGAAGCGCGACAGCGCATCCGCGAGTGTTTCCCTGATCTCAGATTGTTGTTTTGGGGTTTCATACAGAGGCTCTCCTGCCAACTCCTTCGGCATGCCGCTGTGTAGAGTAACCGGGACTTCCTGTTCCATAAGCGTTCAAAAACATTTCACATGAGTTATTGTAACTTTCTTTGGTAAATATATGAAAACAATATGGTCTTTGCATGGCCAACTTACTGGAGAAGCCTTCCTCCGTCAACAGTAATGACCTGTCCGGTGATATAATCGCTCTCAAGGAGAAAGATAATGGTTCGAATAATATCAAGAGGGTCGCCAAGTCGTTTGAGCGGGATTTTATTGATCATCTCCTCCATCGATTCCATCTCCTTGTCGGGATGTACGGTGATGGTGCCAGGTGCTATGGAGTTTACAAGAATGTGCGGTGCACAGGTTTTGGCAAAAACTTTTGTAAGGTGCTGGATTCCGGCTTTAGATACCGTATAGGGGGCAAAGTTTCGCCACACAAGCTCTGCAGAGATATCGGTCATGGAGATTATGCGTGAGACAAACGACTGTTTCAGCATGATGCGTACCGCCTCCTGCATGGTAAAAAAGGTGCCTTTCAGGTTGGTGTCTACCAGGCTGTCCCACTCCTGTTCGGTGACATCAGGAAGTGGTGTGCTGAAAAAATTCGATGCGCTGGCAAGCAACAGGTCAAGCCGGTCAAAGTGCTCCCGGAAAGTTGCAAAAGCGTTGCTGATGTCGGCGGGTTTTGAGACATCGCAGCGGATCATCTGTGACTCCGGGCTTATCCAGCGGATTTTTTCGAGGGTTTGAGCCGCCCTCTCTTCTGACGAGTTCCAGGTAAAGAAGATGGTATATCCCTGTCCGGCCACTGAAAGCGCAATTTCACCACCAAGCAGGCCCGAAGCGCCGGTCATGAAGCATACTTTTTTTCCTGAATGGCTCATTGTTTGGTTGTACTAATGGTTAATGCAACAAGCGAAGTGACTCTTGTTGAAATATGCGCATTGTGACGCTCATTACGAATTTTTTCTCTGTTGCAATGATGGTTGTTTGTTGATGGCTCTCCCATGCAGGGGTGCAATTTTTGTGATATGCCTCAATTTCAATGTTCTCCTCTTTTGAGTTATACGGGAGCTATTGCAACAGCAATATCTGATGGTTTGCCGAAATAGAGTGACGACAGCACAAGAATATCAACACCACTTTCTGCATAGGCTGAGGCATTGTCGGCATTGATGCCGCCCGCTGCCGAGATAGTGATGCCAGGAGCGTCATGACGAAGTTGCCTGACGAGCCGTGAGAGCTCTTGAGGAGAGAGCTTGTCAAGCTGAACCACATCAGCACCCGCAGCCGCAATTTTCAGAGCCTCCTCTGCGGTGTCGGCTTCCACAATGATTTTGTGTTCTGGCGTTTTGGCTTTCAGTATCGCCATGGTTTGAAGAAAACAGTCGAGTCCACCGATGAATGTTGTGTGCTGCCGGAAGACAAGTACAGACTCTGAAAGGCCGAGCCGGTGTGGGAGTGCCCCGCCAGCCATGATGGCCTTGAGCGCAACTTTTTTGGTACCGGGAAATGACTTGCGAGTTGATACGACGTTGATAGCAGGATTAACCTCTTTTGCCCGTATGACGATGTTCCTTGTGCGGGTTGCAATGCCCGATGCGTACTCAAGCAGATTCAACGCCACTTTCCACCCGGCATGGAGAGCATCTGCTGTTCCGCTCGCCTTGATGATGGCGCTGCCAGCCTCAGCCGTTGTGCCGCTCTGCAGGCAGAAGTTTACCGTTGCGCCGCATTTTTCAAGGACGCGGGCAGCCTCCTCAGAGCAGCAGATCGTTGTTTTTTCACGGCAGGTAAAGGTCATCACCCCCGATATATTGCCAATGCCGAGCAGTAGTGTTGTCAGATCACCATAAGGCAGATCCTCTTCGATAAACCGTTCGATATCGGCATCAGAGAGTTGATAGAGCATAATAGCTTTTTTAAAAAGGTTTACAGATTCCCATGGCTTGAGCGTCGGGAGTTGTAAAAGCAGATCTGCCATAAGAGAGTGTAAAGAATATGAAACATTTGTTCAGGTGATGGACATTCTGTTTATTCTTTTTGAATTGACCTCAAGGTGTTGCTTGTTATACCAACTCTTGAATAACCATGATTGAACAATGAGCTTTGGGGCAAAGAGAGTGTTTGAAAAATGTTTGCCATCGGCTATTGCCACCTCACAAATAGTGATCATGGAGCAGGGTTTCATCGTGAACAGTTTTTGTTTGTAAAGAATTTCAATATAGCCCGTCTATAAATTATGAATGAACGTTTTTTTCTGAAACTACACCTCGCTCTTTTTTCAGGGCTTCTTGTTGCAGAGCTGCTTGTTGTGCTGCTGTTTGGCTTCAAGCTGGAGCTGATTGTTTTCTGTTTTGTTGTTGCTGTTGCCATGACGGGCATGCTTGTGGTTATGCGGCTTTTGCTGCAACATCGAGCAGAGATTGACTCTGTTTCGTCGCGGCGTGCAAAAGCCAAACGCTCCGATGTGATGCGTGATCGGCTCAGAGAGTACAGCGTCGATGAGGAGTTTCTTGGGGGGGAGAGTTACTCACGGGAAAAAGGAAGTGCTCCGGCACCTCCTGCTGCAGAGTCGCGAAGCAGTCGCAATACGTCTGCAGGCGAGTCTGCAGTGACGATTGAAGAGGCCATCAAGGCTCATGCAGAGATCTATGGCGGGCTTGGGCAGTTGCTTCAGATGATGGAGAAGATTGATGATGGCGCATTTGGCCGTCTTCTGAAAAAAACAGGATTGTATGAGATTTCTCGTGAAGAGGTGATAGTCAAGATCACTCTGATGATTGAGGCAGAATCTCCGGCGTTGGGAAATGCTGCTGATTGTCAGGGGGAAGAGCATTGTATTCTGGAGGGGCACACGCTTGACAAAGAGAGTTTTGATGACTACATTCGCCGTTGTATGACCGGTGCAGAGGATGATGAAAAATGTGGCGATGGTATTTCTGTTGATCTTAATGACGCGGCTTTTTCGCGAGGAACCGGGACTCCACCAGAGGATTTTGAGCACAATCCAAAATCGGTGATGGCTAGTTTGAAGAGGGCGGGGATGAAGCCATGAAGCGGCTCGACAGAGTTGCCTTAAGCAAGGCCAGGTTGCGGCATTTTGCCCAGCTTCACCAAAAAAAGTTCAGGGATTCTGAGGAGCTTTTTCTGGCGGAAGGGCTTCGCACGGTGAGAGAGATTTGCATGAATTTGCCTGATGAGGAGATGCTTGTTGCTTTGCTCGTCAGGGATGATGAAACAGAGGCTACCCGTTTTGCTGAAGCGTACAAGGGAAAGCTCTTTTCCGTCACGGAAAAAGAGTCTGCTCAGCTTTCTGGAACCTCAACCCCGCAGGGGATTTTCGGCGTTTTCCGACAGCAGCGGCAGGATGAGCCTGAGGCTGCGGAAAAGCCCGGGCGATCGCTCATCGTTGCCCTTGATGATCTTCAGGATCCAGGTAATGTCGGTACCATTCTCAGAACGGCGGTATGGTTTGGCGCTGATGCCATGATCTGCAGCGTTGGAACTGCCGACCGCTATAATCCCAAAGTGATACGTTCCTGCGCTGGAAGCATTTTTGCTCTCCGCCATTACGGTGTTGGGCAGCTTCATCAGGAGCTTCGCCGTCTTCAAACGCTCGGCTATTCCATTGTCTGTTCGTCGCTTGAGGGCAAGGATTTCAGGGAATTCGCAGCATGGCCTGAAAAAGTTGTACTGGTGATAGGCAACGAAGCCAACGGTGTCAGCGAATTGGTAAAAGCACTGGCTGACCTCCTGGTGCGCATTCCTCATGCTGGCGCACAGGCGAAGGTCGATTCGCTTAATGCTTCAGTCTCTGCTGCGATTCTGATGGAGCGGCTGGTGCTGGGCTGAAGGGGTATGTATTAACTACGGATCTTTATCGGCAATGATCTGGATAGGTTCGCTCATTATGGTCGAAAAATTGACGTTTGCGTCGAATTTTGTGCGTTGTAGCGAGACGTTTTCTTGCAATGGCGGCTGCGTACAAATGAACATCCCCGCAACGTTGGCGGGGTTCGTTCAAAAATGGATTTTTTGTTTACCCGTTCTCCCCGTCGATATTCATGGTTGGATGCAGATGCACCGGCTTCGCAGATTTTTTGCGCAGGCTGATATTCAGCATCTCGACAGCGACTGAGAAGGTCATGGCGAAGTAGATGTATCCTTTGGGAATTTCAAATCCAACACCCTCGGCAAGCAAGGTGACGCCCACAAGAATCAGAAAGCTGAGCGCGAGCATCTTGATGGTCGGGTGAGCTTCAACATAATCACTGATAGCCTTGGCACCCAGCATCATGATGCCAATCGAGATCATGATGGCGATGACCATCACCTGAACATCTTCGGCAAGGCCTACTGCGGTAATAACTGAGTCAAGCGAAAAGACAATATCAATGACCGCTATTTGCAGCATGGTGAGGATAAAGGCTTTTCCGGAAGCCGCTCCTGAGCCCTCTTCCTCTGCACCCTCAAGGCTCTGGTGAATTTCATGGGTACTTTTTGCCAGCAGAAAGAGTCCACCACCAAGCAGAATCAGGTCACGACCTGAAAAGGTGTGGCTGAGCAGGGTAAAAAGGTCGGTTGTCAAACTCATCACCCAGCTTATTGAGAGCAAGAGGGCAACTCTCGTGAACATGGCAAGTCCGAGGCCAATGACCCGTCCTTTGCTCTGCTGCTCTTTTGGCAGGCGCCCGACGATGATTGAGATGAAAATAATGTTGTCAATGCCGAGAACTATCTCCAGAGCCGTTAATGTTGCCAATGCAATCCAGGCTTCTGGCTGCGTGATCCATTCCATAAAAAGTCAGATTAGAGTAACTGTTGCTGAAAAAGCTTATTCTTATATGTAATGTACGGAACGGATTGTGCTCTGCCAAAAAACACTCATCCGACGTACTCTTCTCTCCACGACATTGTAGTCGAAAGCCCTTGATATGGCAGGAGAGCAAGGATAATGCTGCACGATATACATCCTTTCTATGCAAAGAGATAAGTTTTTTTCTGAATTGGCAATGTTGAGAGCCACATTTCAACAAGGCACAACCAGAGATCTGAAGTGGAGGCGCACGCAGTTGCTTGCACTTGACACGTTTCTCGTTGAATGCGAAGCTGAAATTGCCAGGGCTTTACACGACGATTTGCGAAAATCCCCAGCCGAATCATTTTTAACCGAAACCAACTTTCTTCGTGGCGAAATCCGATTTGCTCTCAGGCATCTTAAATCATGGATGAAGCCTCATCGCGTTTTGGTTCCGCTTATCTATCAACCAGCAAAAGCCCATTATTCGCGTGAGCCTTATGGTGTTGTACTCATTATTGGCGCCTGGAATTATCCTCTGCAACTTTGTCTGGCACCGCTGATAAGCGCTCTTGCTGCTGGTAATTGTGCGGTGATAAAACCTTCGGAACAGGCTCCGCATACCTCCGCAGTTATTGCAACAAGGCTGAAAGATTATCTTGACCGGAGCGCAATCTGTGTGATTGAAGGGGGTGTGGAGGAGGGTAAAGCTCTGCTTGAACAGAGATTTGACTACATCTTTTACACCGGCAGTCAGGAAATCGGGCAAAAGGTGATGCTTGCCGCAGCAAGGCATCTGACACCCTTGACGCTTGAACTGGGAGGAAAATGCCCCTGCATTGTTGATGAAGATGCTGATATCAAGATTGCTGCACGCCGGATCGTATGGGCGAAGTTTTTGAATGCCGGTCAGACCTGCCTTGCGCCAGATTATCTTCTGGTGCACGAAAAACGGACGGATGAGCTCTTTCTGTCGATGCAGCAGGCGATCACTGATTTTTATGGAGCTGATCCCCGGCAGAGTCCCGATTATCCCCGAATTATTAACGAGCATCATCTCCAGCGGCTTCAGATGCTGCTTGAAGGCACCACGCTGTCATGCGGTGGCGATACTGACTCCGTTGATCGATATGTTGCTCCAACCATTCTTCGTGGAGTTCGACCTGAATCACCTCTGATGCAATCAGAGATCTTTGGACCACTGTTGCCGGTTATGGCCTATCGGGAACTTGATGAAGCACTTGCTTTTATTCGTCAGGGAAAAGAGCCGTTAGCAATCTATCTCTTCTCCTCTGACCGACAGGTGCAGGAGCGAGTGTTGCGTCACTCCCGTTCAGGTGGCCTCTGCATTAATGATCTCCTTTTTCAGGCAGCAATTCACAGCCTTCCGTTCGGAGGGTTTGGCGGAAGCGGGTTTGGTGCTTATCATGGTCGTGCCGGATTCGAGACCTTTTCCTGTCAGCGAAGCGTGTTGCACCGAGCATTGCATCCCGACCCTGATCTGCGCTATCCTCCATACGGCATCCGGAAGATCGGCTTTCTCAGGCGACTTGTCAGCGGTGTAACGTAGGCTCTCCTTCAGCTTCTATGAAGTCAGGCCGAAACAGGGGGTATGCGGCTTGCTCTTGGTACCGTAATATGTTACTTTGGAAGTAAATTGTCGGGTTGTTTTTTTTAATAAAGTTGAAAAAGTCAGTAATGAAAAAAACAGTTGCAGGGATTGTGCTTGGTTTTATGGCGTTAACCTGTTTCGCGCCATCGGCGAGTGCCGCAATGCCCTATGTGCGCGGTGCGGTTGGCATTGCTTCAATGGGTGATTCTGAGCACACTGCCAGCTCTTTCGATACAGGCTATACTGTTGCTGGAGCTCTGGGGTTTGACCGTGGCCAATATCGTCTTGAAGCTGAGCTTGGAAGTCAGACAGTGGGAGTAAAGAATAGTGCCCGCGAGGTCTCTATGACGACTTATATGGCCAATTACTATTATGATATAGAGATTCCTCTTGCACCGGTCAAGCCTTTTATTTCAGCCGGAGTTGGTTTTGCGAATGTTGTTGAAGATGATGCTTTGGGTGCTGAGGTCGATGACAGGGTTCTTGCCTGGCAGATCGGTGCTGGAGTTGGATTCAGTGTTGCTCCTTTTGTCACTTGTGATGTGCAGTATCGACATTTTACAACAGCCGATCCTGAATTGGCAGGAGGCAAGAAATATAGTATTGGATCGAATAATGTGACTATTGGTTTGAGAGTCACTTTGTGAGGCAATGATTCCAGGTTTTTTACCTCTTTGTCATTAACCGTTTAACAGGGGAGGTTGCTGTGCCTATTCGCAAATTGAGGGAGTTTCTTGATAGTCACGCTGTCAGGTATTTTTTGGTCAGCCATTCACCGGCCTATACGGCACAGGAGATTGCTGCGTCTGCTCATGTTCCAGGAAAAGAGCTTGCCAAAACCGTTATTGTGACGATCGCCGGAAAAATGGCCATGGTTGTTTTACCAGCTTCCCGTCAGCTTGACTTTAACCTGCTGCGGGAGCTTTCTGGCACACAGGAGGTTGAGCTTGCCAGCGAAAAAGAGTTTGTTGATCTCTTCCCCGGATGTGAGATTGGTGCCATGCCTCCTTTTGGTAATCTTTATGGTATGGATGTTTATGTCTCTGAAGAGCTTGAAGATGATGACGATATAGCTTTTAATGCCGGAGCTCATACTGAACTCTTGCGCCTCTCCTACGACAGTTACAAGAGGCTGGTTCATCCAAAAGTTGCGAAGCTCTCTCTTCCAGTGAAGTGAGCAACGGTCGGCATGATGGATTTTTCAGGGGAAATGTTACCTTTGGTGCGTGACTTCCGGGAGTAAAGAGAAGAGGATTCATGAGATTGGTAGCATTGAAACTGAATTCTTATGAAAATAGCCTTATACGCAGGCACCTATGTCAAGGATAAGGATGGTGCTGTTAAATCCATCTATCAACTGGTCTCTTCATTCAGGCACAACGGCCATGAGGTCGTTGTGTGGTCTCCTGATGTCTCTTCGAGCAACGATCATCATGGCATGGCGGTCAATAAAATGCCATCTGTTCCGATTCCGCTCTATCCTGATTATAAACTTGGTTTTTTTACAAAGGAAACTCGTCGGCAGCTTGATGCCTTTGCACCGGATATCGTGCATATTTCGACACCTGATATTATCGGCAGAGCGTTTCTTCTTTATGCTCGACAGAAAAATATGCCGGTTGCCTCTGCCTTTCACACCGATTTCCCATCCTACTTCGCCTACTATCACCTCGGGTTTGCGGTAAAGTCCGCCTGGCGCTATCTGATGTGGTTTTACAATAACTGCAATGAAGTGCTCGCTCCGAATGAGTGCGTCCGGTTGAAGCTGGAGAGCTATTGCATTAATAATGTTGCTATCTGGTCGCGGGGCATTGACAAGGGGCTGTTTGATCCATCCCGTCGTTCTCAACAACGTCGTCTTGCCTGGAATGCTGAGCAGAAGACGGTTTTTATCTATGCCGGGCGATTTGTGCCCTATAAAGATACCGAAGTGGTCATGCAGGTTTACGAGCGCTTTATGCAGAGTGACTATGCTGATAAGGTACGGTTTGTGATGATTGGTTCCGGCCCTGAAGAGGAAGAGATGAAGCGAAGAATGCCTGAAGCGATTTTTACCGGATATCTTACAGGTGTGGAGTTACCTGTAGCTTATGCTTCAGGAGATATTTTTCTCTTTCCCTCAACCACAGAGGCATTTTGCAATGTTGCCCTTGAAGCCATTGCGTCAGGGTTGCCAGCGGTGGTCTCGGATGCTGGCGGCTGCCGCGATATTGTTGCGCGCTCCGCTGGCGGGCTTGTTGCCCGTGCTGGAGATGTTGATGATTTTTACTTCAAATGTGTTGCATTGCTTGGTGATTCCATGCAGTATCGGCAGTTGAAGTCCAATGGACTTGTTTTTGCAGAGGCGCAGTCATGGTCTGCGGTTAATGGCGCGTTGATTGAGCGCTACCAGAAGATGGTTGAGCAGTCGAAAAAGCGAACTGCTCATGCAACGAAGTAGCACAAAGTTTCAGACGTTCTATTGCTGTACAATCAGTTGCCTTTCTCGGACATTGGGCTTCTCCATACAACGGTCGCCGAGCGGGGCGAAGCCCGTATCGAGGCACTCCACGAAGTTCAGACGTGTGGCGCTATTCACATATCGGTCGCCGAGTAGGGCGAAGCCCGTATCGAGGCGACCGGCGCCCTTAACAGGGTGCACCACGAAACCAGAGAAAATTTTTAGCCGCATAAAACCACAAGCATGATGAACACAGGACTGATTGGACTGGGAAAAATGGGTTTCAATATGGCGCAGCATCTTTTGGAGTGCGCTCATGAGCTGGTGGCGTTCGATCTCTCGCCAGAGGCAGTGGTTTCCATATCGGCACAAGGCGCTCAGGCAGCACGCTCGTTGCCGGAGTTGGCAGGTCTGCTCGATACTCCACGTCTCCTTTGGCTCATGGTGCCTGCTGGTGCTCCGGTTGACAGCACCATTGAGCAGCTTCTGCCGCTGCTTGATAAAGGCGACATCATCGTTGATGGAGGAAATTCGCATTATAAGGATTCCGAACGGAGAGCAGCTCTTCTTGAAAAGCAGGGCATCTACTTTCTTGATGCCGGAACAAGTGGTGGCCTTGAGGGGGCGCGCCATGGTGCCTGCATCATGGTTGGCGGCGACAAAAAAGCTTACGATTTTATCGAGCCATTGCTGAGCGATCTTTGTGTCGAAAACGGATATGGCTATATGGGGCGTTCCGGGTCAGGCCATTTTGCAAAAATGGTCCATAACGGTATTGAGTACGGTATGATGCAGGCGATGGGCGAGGGGTTCAACCTGCTTGATGCCAGTGGTTATGATTTTGATCTTGAAGCGGTTTCCCGGGTCTGGGCAAATGGTTCGGTGATTCGTGGCTGGCTGATGGATCTCATGGTTCAGGCGCTGCAGAAAGATCCAAAGCTCGATTATCTCACCGGTGCTATTGCCGATTCTGGTGAGGGTCGCTGGACGGTGGAAGCGGCTCTTGATCATGAAGTATCGATTCCTGTCATCGCAGCATCTCTCTTTACCCGCTACCGTTCACGTTCTGAAGGGAATATATCGGACAAAGTTGTGGCAGCGTTGCGTCATGAATTTGGCGGTCACGCTTTTGTTGAGAAACCATAAATGGACTCTCTTATGCAAGTAAAACCTGACAATTGCACCATCATCATTTTTGGAGCCAGCAGCGACCTTGCTGCCCGCAAACTCTTTCCCTCGCTCTATGAGCTTGCCTTGTGGGGCAACCTTCCCGATAATTATCGCATTATCGGCGTTGGTCGCGCAGCTCTCTCTCATGAGGAGTTCCGTTCTTTTATGCAGGAAAAGATGGCAGGAATATTTCCTGACAGCGTGCGGGATGAGGCCGCTTATGCTGCATTTATTGCCCGTATCTCTTATGTGCGGCTCGATCTTGTGGAGCCCGATGATTATCAGGCGTTGAGTCAGGGGATTCTTTCAATGGCTTCAGAGTCGTGCAGTTGTGCCAATTTGCTCTTTTATCTTGCGACGCCCCCCAGTCTCGCGCCGGTTATTGTCCGCAATTTGCAACATGCCGGGCTTGGCGAAAAGGATGGTTGCATGGTTGGATGGCGGAAAATTATCGTTGAAAAACCTTATGGACGGGATTTGCAGACGGCACGCGAGCTGAACAGCGTTATCGGTGAGGTCTTCAGCGAAAAGCGTGTCTTCAGAATTGACCACTATCTGGGCAAGGAGACGGTGCAGAACATTATGGTTTTCCGCTTTTCCAACGGAATTTTTGAGCCATTGTGGAATCGCCATCATATTGCAAACGTCACCATTACCATTGCCGAAGATTTCGGCATTCGTGACCGTGGTGTCTTTTATGAAGAGGCGGGTCTGCTTCGCGACATTATGCAGAACCATGCGTTGCAGCTTCTTGCTGCCGTTGCCATGGAGCCGCCGGTTGATCTTTCAGCGGATGCCGTGCGCGACGAAAAAGCCAAGGTGCTTCGCTCAATTCGTCAGTTTACAGCAGAGAGTGTCGATCACTCAGTGGTGCTTGGACAGTATGATGGCTACCGTGCTGAAAAAAATGTTGCCTCTGATTCAACGGTTGAGACCTTTGCCGCCATCAAGTTTTTTATCGACAACTGGCGCTGGAAGGATGTTCCTTTTTATGTCAAGGCAGGCAAAAATCTCGCCAAAACGGTGACTGAAATTGTCATTACCTTCCAGTGCCCTCCCCAGAACTATTTCGGACCTGCCGAAAGTTGCAGCTATACAGCCAACCAGGTTATCCTGCGTATCCAGCCAGAGGAGACCATTGCCATAAAGTTCGGAGCCAAGCGCCCTGGGGAATCGGTGATTACCGATCCTGTTTTTATGAAGTTCGATTACAAAACCTCGTTTACCGAGGCGGGGCTGACTCCCTATCATCGGTTGCTGCTCGATGCTCTGGTAGGGGAGCAGATGAACTTTATCCGTCAGGACAGCGTCGAATACTCGTGGGCGATTATTGATTCCATTCGTCAAGCCGTTGGGAGCCAGCCACCGGAGAGCTACCCGGTTCATTCACACGGGCCTGACTCTGTTGACAACATCTATGGTTGAGCGGTAAACCAGAAGAGTTTTCCGTTTATCGGCTTTACAAGACTCGCTGGTACGCTTTTTTCCTCTTCAAGAAATATCTTTTCAGCCAGTTCGCTTTTCTCTTTTCCGGTGGTGAAGAAGAGTATGTTCCGCGCGTGGTTGATGACCGGCAGGGTCAGGGTGAGCCGTTTTCCCGGTGGGTTTCCGAATGGGGCGTTTACCGAAAGTACCCATTGCCTTTTCTCCTCAAGTGCTTCAGTATTGTCAGCAAAGAGCGATGCGGTGTGGCCATCATCGCCGAGACCGAGCAGGATGAGGTCAAAATGCGGGAATGGTTGTTCTGCGAAGCTCTCTTCAGACACGAAGAATGTGCGGATGGCATCTTCATATTCCCTTGCGGCCTCTTCTGTATCAGCTTTTTCTCCAGCCATTCTGACGAGATGACGTGTGTCAATACCTGAATCCGGTAGCAGCGTTTCCCGAATCATCCGCTCATTACTGTCGGGATGGTCGATTGGGACGCACCGCTCATCGCCCATGAAAAACCATGTCTTTTCGGGAAGCTGGTGGAGAGTCTCTCTGTTTTTCGACCAGCCATCAGGGAGTGGAAGTTCATAGTGTTCCAGCAGTTCACCGCTCACTCCTTGCGCAAGCCGCTTGTAGAGAATTCGTGGCGAATTACCTCCAGCAAGTACCATCAAGAATCGTCCACGTTCAGCAACGGCACGGTAAGCCTCCGCAACGATCAGCGCTGCGGCATGTTCTGTTGTTGCAGTTTCGTTGCCATGGTAGAGGAACTTGTGTGAATATCTGTTCATAATGGATTGCTTCGTATAAAAATTGTCTGTTGCGCTACTCAGCGTCAGGAGTGTTGTATTGCGTTGCATGAATTGTTGTTGAACGGATGATGATGCAGATGGTATGATGGAGTCGCAATGGATATGTTTTGTCTCCACCAACCTTGTTGTGTAAATTGTGCTTGTTGAACATAATCATAACAAGTGGAGAAGTAAACATGGCGGCTTTTGATTTTGGCGTGAAAGTTGATTCAAGGCTCTTCGACAGAGAGTGCTGCACCATCAATATCCAGAGTTATCTCAGCCAGGCGTGGGAGATGTTCCGTGAGAATATCGGAGAGTTTATCGGGTTTACCCTTGTTATCTTTGCCGTCTGGCTTGCCACTTCAATGGTGGATGTGGGCAGCTCTCTGCTTTTTTCCTCCGTTGCAGCGCCGTTTTATGCTGGCTACAGTATTGTGGCGTTCAAACTCATGTTGCGGCAACCATTTCAATTCAGCGATTTTTTCAGAGGCTTCAACTATTTTCTTCCCCTTTTTCTCGCCTCACTCGCCAGCACTCTTCTGGTCAGCATCGGGTTTATTTTTCTTCTGATTCCCGGTATCTATCTTGCTGTCAGCTACATGTTCACTACGTTTTTTGTTATCGATTACCGAATGGAGTTCTGGCAGGCAATGGAGATAAGCCGCAAAATTATTTCGCGTAACTGGTTTGCATATTTTCTTTTTGCGCTTGTGCTCTGTTTTATTAATCTGATTGGCGCGCTCGCTTTTGGTCTCGGGTTGCTCGTTACGCTGCCGGTTACATCCTGCGCGGTGGCTGTCGCCTACAGGGAGATTGTGGGTCTCAACGCATCAACATGGTAACATGCAGTATTATAGTATTTTATGGTTTTGTGAAAACATCATCGCCCTTGTGCATATCGCGGATTATAGCGGCAAGGAGCACTAACATTCAAAAAGGAGAATATTCTGTGAAAAAGAGATTGATTGCTGCCATTTTCTGCTGTTGTACTACGTTTTGGTTTTCATCTGTCGGGTATGCAGCCGATCCTCAGGTTGTGGTTTCGGCTTCGGGAAAGGTGTCGATAAAGCCGGATATGGCGGAGTTTTGGGTGGTGGTTAAATCAGATGCAAAAGCCGCAGACTTGGCAGCAGCCGAAACCGCAGTACGGTATAGCGCGGTGCAGAGTGCTCTGAGAACGGCAGGTATTCCAGTTGAGGATACTCCCACCAACGCATATACAGTCTCTCCCCGGTGGGAGTGGAGTCCCTCTCTGGAGAAAAATATTTTGAAAGGCTACATGGCACTCCATACCATCAAGGTTAAGGTACGTACTCTCGCGAATACCGGCCGTGCCATTGATGCGGTTGTACAGGCGGGAGCAGATGAGGTACAGAGCATCAGTTTCTCATCAAGCAATTACGAAGAGTTTCGTCAACAGGCGCTTGCTGAGGCGGTTGGTAATGCCCACCGCGATGCCGTCATTATGGCCAAAGCCGCCGGAGGGACTCTTGGGGAGTTGATTGAGGTCAGTGTCAGTCAGCCCATTTACGGTGGTCGGCCAGCGTTTGAGGCTATGGCATTGAGGTCAGCGCCAGCACAGCCACCGACCGAAATAGCGCCTGCCGAGCAGGAGATCACTGTTACGGTTAATTCAACCTGGCGCTTTATTGGTTCACCTGTTGTCAAGTAATTTCTGGCCAGGAACTACCGCAGGCAAAAACAAGGCGCAGACTGATAGCAACAGGAGCGTACATCAGATTTGACCGTAGCCCGAAAAAAGCTATCTTTTCGGGCTTTTGTGGTGCTTGCTGAGTGCTGCTCCTGATTGAATTTTTTTTGATGAATTGTTTATGTGCCGCTTGATTTCCCTCTTTATTTTGACGATGCTGATTGCCTTGCCTGCGAATGGAGAGCCGCAATTGGAGAGTGAGCGACCCTTTCGGGGTAATGGCATCGAAGAACAGATTCAGCAGCAGTGTGAGCGTCTGCTTCTGCAGAAGAGTCCTACCAGCGGAACGGCAAAAGAGCTGATGAATATCCGGCTGGAGCGCTTCTACTCCGCGAGGGGTTTTCAGCCTCTATGGACAAACCCGAAGATGGTCGATGAGCTGATTTCTACGGTTGAAGAGTCTGCCGCTGATGGTCTCCTTCCTTCCGATTATCATCTCGCACCTGTCAGGGAATATGAAGCTCATCCGCCCTTGTCTCCTGAAGAGATGGCGCAATATGATCTCCTCCTCACCAAATCGTTTCTGACTCTTGCCAGCCATCTTCGTTATGGTAAAGTTGACCCGGTGCGTCTTGATTCCAGTTGGAACATCAATGAGGTGAAGAATTTCAGCTCTCTGGATGAGACTCTTCGACGCGCCATTGAGCAGGAATCAGTCGCGTTCATCGTAAAGGAACTTCGTCCGCAAGATGCAAACTACGATCTTCTCAAAAAAGGACTTGCTCGCTATCAAGCCATAGCCAGTCATGGTGGTTGGCCTGTGTTGCCGGAAGGGCCGACGATGAAACTCGGGTTCAGAGACAGCCGAATCGCAGTGCTGAGGCAACGCCTCAAGGTTTCGGGTGATTTTTCTGGTTGGGTTGCGGACTCCTCCACCATTTACAGCCAGGAGATTGTTGAGGCGGTCAAGCGGTTTCAAAAGCGGAGTGGTCTGGATGCTGATGGGTCGGTTGGAGTTGCCACGCTTCGCGTCATGAATATTCCTGTTGAGCACCGGATCGAACAAATCCGTGTCAACCTGGAACGCTATCGATGGTTTTTAAATGACATCGAGCCAACCTGCATCCTCGTGAACATTGCAGGATATTCTCTCCAATATCTTGAAAATGGAAGATATCGCTGGGGGACAAGGGTTATTGTCGGGCAACCTCTTCGGCAAACACCTGTCTTCAGGGCAACTATGGAGCATATCGTGTTTAATCCAAAATGGGTTGTTCCTGCGACTATTCTGGCCAAAGATGTTCTTCCTGCCCTTCATAAAGACCACTCCTACCTCAAAAAAAAACAACTGCGGGTGGTTGGCAACGATGGTGCTACCGTTAATCCCGATTCAGTTGACTGGTCACACTATTCTGCAACGAACCTGCCCTACCGCCTGCAACAGCGCTCAGGTGACAAAGGCGCACTTGGAAGGATCAAGTTTCTGATGCCGAACCGTCATACCATTTATCTGCACGACACCCCCAATAAAGAGCTTTTTGACAAAACTGGCCGGGCATTCAGTTCTGGATGTATCAGGGTACAAAACCCCGCAGAACTTGCCCGGCTGGTGCTGCGTGACAGCCTCAACTGGAGCAGTGCAAAGATTCAGGAGGTAATTGCTCAAGGAAAAACAAGAACTGTTGTTATCCCAAAAAAGATACCTGTTTTGCTCCTCTACCTCACCACTGTTCCCAGCGGGGAAGAGCTTCAGTTCCGGGAGGACATCTACAATCGCGACAACAAGGTGCTGAAACTCCTCAATAAACACTTGTGACTACACCTAAACCCTAAAGCGGTAGTTTGTTCTGACGTTTCGTAGTGCATCAACGTTTGCCATAAAGATGATATTGGGTTCCGTTGAGCATTCTGGAGGGAAAACAAAACGCACCCCGCAGCATGAGATTCTGCGGGTGCTTTTTGTGTAATAAGAGCAGCTTACTTCTGAGGAAAAAGAGATGATGCGATGTTCTGGACAATCTGGCAGCAATTGGTGAGGAGACTGCCAATAAGATCAGAAGATGTTTTAACAAGAGGCTCAATAAGCTGTCCAGCGGTTTTGATTCCGATGTTTAACAGGTCGACCTGCTGCTGGGCCATTGTTCCTGCCGTTGTCAAGAGGTTGTTCAGGGCTGCTGAGAAATCTTGGATTGCGTCGTTTGACATGGGTATTATTATTTAGTGATTTGAAGTATGCTTTTGAAAAAATGAATTCAGGAACAAGAGAACGGTGCCAATCAATTTAACAGATAGCAAACATAGTGTTTATAATAGAGAAATTACCAATTTATTCGAAAATTCTTTGCAAAAGCGGGATTATACCAGGTCGTAGTTCAAAACCGGTGCAAGCCATTTTTCTGCCTCATTGATACTCATTTCTTTCCGTAGAGCGTAATCCTCAACCTGATCTTTTCCGATTTTTCCGAGCATGAAGTACCTCGCATCAGGGTGGGCGAAGTAGAGGCCACTGACTGAGGCTGCCGGGTTCATGGCGAATGTTTCGGTGAGCGTGATTCCCGTATTGGTTTCGGCATTCAGCAGGGTGAAGAGTTCCGCTTTTTCGGTGTGATCCGGGGCTGCGGGGTAGCCGGGTGCCGGGCGGATTCCCTGGTACTTTTCTGCCAGAAGCTCTTCAATGCTGCCACTCCTGCATGGAGTGATCTCCGGGTGGCAGGCACATTTTTTCTGGCTTTTTGCACTGGCTTCGTAACCCCAGAGCTCCTTGCGCACCCGCTCATGCAGCATTTCGGCAAAAGCCTCCACCAGGCGGTCGGCGAGAGCCTGCGTCATAATGCGGTGGTAGTCGTCCTGATCATCACTGAACTGTTGGAGCAGCTTTTCGATACCGAGACCGGCGGTGACGGCAAAGCCTCCTATGTAGTCTTCCACTCCTGATTCGGCAGAGGCCACAAAGTCAGCCAAGGCAAGATGTGGCTCACCAGTGTTTTTCTCCTGCTGCTGGCGGAGGGTGTGGAGCGTCATCACTACAGCGCTACGGCTTTCATCCGCATAGACCTTAATGTCGTCCCCGTTGCTGTTGGCAGGGAAGAGCCCCGCAACACCTCTCAGGCCGAGCAGTTGCTCCTTTTCAATCCTGTCGAGCAGCTTGTTGGCATCGTCAAAGAGTTTTTTTGCTTCTGTGCCATACTTCCCGTCGTCGAGAATCTGCGGGTAGCGTCCGTGCAACTCCCATGCCATGAAAAATGGTGTCCAGTCGATATAGGGGCGCAGCTCTTCGACGGTCACATTTTCCAGCAGGGTAATACCTGGTTTCAGTGGTTTGTATACTGTTGGCTGCAGCGAGGCGCGGTTCTTGCGGGCATCAGCCAGCGAAAGGTATTTTTTTGAAGCGCTGTTCGACGAGTGGCTCTCTCTCAACCCAGCCTGCTCCTTTTTGAGAGCTGCGATATACGACGGGCTGAGCGCCGGGTTGAGGAGGCTGTTGACCACCGGAACGCTTCGCGAGGCATCAAGCACCTGAACGACCGGGCCTGAATAGACGGGCGCAATTTTGACGGCGGTGTGCATTCGTGATGTGGTGGCTCCCCCGATGAGCAGCGGGATCTTCATGCCAAGCCGTTCCATTTCGCTGGCTACATGCACCATCTCATCAAGCGATGGGGTGATGAGGCCACTGAGGCCAAGGAGGTCAGCCTTTTCGCGCTCAACCGCTTCAAGAATTTTTTCGCAGGGCATCATGACGCCGATATCAACAACATCGTAATTATTGCAGGCAAGCACAACCGCGACAATATTTTTGCCAATATCATGCACGTCGCCCTTGACCGTTGCAAGAAGCACCTTGGCGGCAGCCCGGGTATCCTTGTTCTTTGCCTTCTCTTCGGCGATGTAGGGCAGAAGGCAGGCGACCGAACGCTTCATCACGCGGGCGCTTTTCACCACCTGAGGCAGGAACATCTTGCCCACGGCAAAGAGGTCGCCGATGGCATTCATGCCATCCATCAACGGCCCCTCAATCACCTGGAGCGGGCTTGGGTAGAGCTGGCGGGCCTCTTCGGTATCCTCTTCAATAAACTCGACAATCCCCTTGATCAATGCGTGGCGCAACCGCTCTTCAACTGGAGCACTCCGCCATTCAGCCGCTTTGGCTTCGATCTTTTCCCCGCCGGTGGCGATGGTCTCGGCAAAGCTGACCAGCCGTTCCGTTGCGTCGGTGCGACGGTTAAGCAGCACATCCTCAACCCGCAGCAGCAGTTCGGGCTCAATATCCTGATAGATGGCGAGCTGACCAGCGTTGACGATGCCCATGTCGAGCCCTGCACGGATGGCGTGGTAGAGGAAAGCGGCGTGCATGGATTCCCGTACCGTTTCGTTGCCACGGAAAGAGAAAGAGACGTTGCTGATACCGCCGGAGACCTTTGCATAAGGGAGGTTCTCCTTGATCCAGCGGATAGTCTCAATGAAATCGACGGCGTAGTTGTTGTGCTCGTCAATGCCGGTAGCAACAGTCAGAACGTTGGGATCGAAAATAATGTCTTCCGGAGGGAAGCCGACCTCCTTGGTCAGGATATCGTAGGCGCGTTTGCATATTTCAATGCGGCGCTGATAATTATCGGCTTGTCCCTGTTCGTCAAAAGCCATCACCACGGTGGCAGCTCCGTACTGCAACACCTTGCGGGCTCTCTCTTTGAAAAGCTCCTCTCCCTCCTTGAGGCTGATGGAGTTGACAATGCTTTTGCCCTGCACGCACTGCAGGCCGCTCTCAATAACCGACCATTTCGAGCTGTCGATCATCACCGGCACGCGGGAGATTTCAGGCTCGGAGGCGATCAGGTTGAGAAACTCCTTCATCACCTTCTCAGAGTCGAGCATCCCCTCATCGACATTGACATCAATCACCTGGGCGCCACTCTCTACCTGCTGTCGGGCAATGGAGAGCGCCTCGTCGTAGTTTCCCTCCTTGATGAGACGGGCAAATTTTTTCGATCCGGTGACGTTGGTGCGCTCACCGATGTTGATGAAGCCGGTTGTCTGGTTGACAAAGAGGGGTTCAAGGCCGGAGAGTTGCAGCTCATGTTTTTTTGCAGGGCGTTTGCGAGGCTGAAGATTCTGGACCGCATCCGCAATTGCCTTGATATGCTGTGGAGTGGTGCCGCAGCATCCTCCGACGATATTGACAAATCCCGAGGAGGCGAAGTCGGCAATCTGGGCCGCCATGTACTCAGGGGAGTCGTCATAATCGCCAAATTCGTTCGGCAGTCCAGCATTCGGATAGACGCTTACATAACTTTCAGCAATGCCCGCCATCGCCGCAATGAAGGGGCGCATCTGTTTTGAGCCAAGTGCACAGTTCAGTCCGATGGAGAGAAGATCCGGCAGGTGGGCAATGGAAGTCCAGAAAGCCTCGGTGGTTTGGCCGGAGAGGGTGCGTCCGCTTGCATCCACAACCGTGCCGGAGACCATCACCGGAACACGCCAGCCGGTACGCTCAAAAAACTCTTCAATGGCAAAAAGGGCGGCCTTGCAGTTCAGGGTGTCGAACACCGTTTCAACGAGCAGCAGATCAACTCCGCCCTCCATAAGCCCTTCAAGCTGAACAATGTAGTTATCAACCACCTCCCGGAAGGTGACTGCCCGGTAACCGGGACGGTTGACATCGGGAGAGAGCGAGAGCGTCTTGTTGGTCGGGCCAATGGAACCAGCCACAAAGCGTGGTTTGTCGGGAGTTTTTGCGGTATAGTCGTTGGCCGCGCGTCGCGCAAGGCGAGTGGCCTCAATATTCAGCTCCTTCACCAGCTCTACGGCGTTATAGTCCCCCTGGGAGATAGGGTTGGCGTTGAAGGTGTTGGTTTCGATAATATCCGAGCCAGCCTCAAGAAAGTCGCAATGGAGGTCGTAGATGATCTCCGGTTGCGTCAACACAAGCATATCATTGTTTCCAAGGAGCGGATGGGAGTGCCCGGCAAAGCGTGCGCCACGGTAATCCTCCTCCTTCAATTTATGGCGCTGGATCATGGTGCCCATAGCACCGTCGAGCACAAGGATGCGCTGTTCAAGCAGAGATAAAAGGGTCTCCTTCATTCGTCTTTAATTCCTCTTTAGTTTGCTAAGGCATGGCGTTGGTTAAAAAAAAGGAGAATATACCGAAAAGAGGGTAATTACTCTCTTTATAGAGCCTCCTGCACTCTTTTTTCAAGCCAGGTGTGGATCAGCTCAACACCCTCATCTGCAATCTGGTGCGCTATTGGATATTCACGATAGGTGAGATCATCCACCCGCTGTTGCAGGAATTCGTTTGCCGCTCTTCCTTTTGCAATCGGGAGTATATCGTCATACACACCATGCAG
>CAJEXL010000010.1 GCA_903994365.1 uncultured Chlorobiaceae bacterium
AAAACTCGGCGACGACCTACTCTCCCGCGGTTAGGCAGTACCATCGGCTCTCCAGGGCTTAACTACTCTGTTCGGAATGGGAAGAGGTGATCACCTGGGAAAAAGTCGCCGACAACTGGCTGCGTGGGAAATGTTACCTTGACTGTTATTTCCGGCGGGCGGCTCATACTGTACGAGAACTCACCGCTTCCAGCAAAGGTCCAGGCATTTTTGCTGATAGCGAAGATGAGCACTCTGAATGCCGGGCGTGGCGGGAGAAGCTTCACTATTTTCTGGAAGAT
Source organism: uncultured Chlorobiaceae bacterium (assembly GCA_903994365.1). Classification (GTDB taxonomy): domain Bacteria; phylum Bacteroidota; class Chlorobiia; order Chlorobiales; family Chlorobiaceae; genus Chlorobium. The sequence continues at coordinate 282 of CAJEXL010000010.1, forward strand.
GCCGGGAATACGTACCTTCAACAAGTAGCGGGCGGTTCTTTCACCCGACTCTTTCAGGATACTGGCTGTCGCCGTATCCCCTATCTCCTTTTGCAGTGCTCCCACAAGAGTGTGAAATTTCGTCTCCTCAGTCATCTCTTTCGGCAGGTTTCCGACAAGATACCCCTGGCCGATTTTTCGGAGCATATTTTCTGCTTTTGTTTTCCCGTAGCTCGCTTCAAGAGCTGCAACAGTCTGGATAATGGAATTGGGGCCTATTTTGCTGGATGGCGTGGTCATTACAAATTTGATTTTGGTTACAGGGCGTTATTGATTCGAATATCGATATGTTCTGTTCTCCATCGTGCTCGAACGGTTACCTTTTCCGGATAATATCCGAATGGTTCGGCTGGTTGATAAGGGTGGATGGAGCCAGAGTTCCATTGCGGTTTTGGCTCCCTTTTTTTACTCCTTGATGATACAAAAGCGCTGATGGTATAGCTCCCGGGCGGAAGTTCCGCGAACGAGTAGTGAAATATTCCCTTTTTGCCACGAGACGCAGTGGTGCTGAAAGATGCTGTTTGACTTGATGCTTCAACAACAATCTCCTCTCCTGCAGCAAAACATCTTCCTGCTATGCTTCCTGTGTCGGAAGAGGTTACTGCTGAATTGTCTTTGGCTGGCTTGGCGCTTTTTGGTATTACGGACAGCCTGAAGAGAAGATCGGCAGAACCTGTTGGAACAAGAGCGGTACTACTTAGCCCAATCTCTTCCGATCCCGCAGTGTAGCGCAAGTCATTGTTGCTGTCGTTAATCGCAATAACCCTGTATGAACCTGCTGCAAGGTGTTTGAACGAGAAGGCACCGGAAGCTTCTGCCTGAATGAGGTAATCAGGCCTTCTTGTCAGCAGATTCTCTGTATCATCGTTATTATTGCGCTCTGCAAAAGCGAGCAGCAGCGCATTTTTTGCTGGAGAAAGGTCATTATTGATCACTTTTCCGCTGATGGTACAGTTATCAATAACCGGACCTGTGGAAAACGCCATAGTAAATGGAGCTGCAAAGCTTCCTCCCTGGTTCTCCCTGAGAGTTTTGTTGATGGTGATGCTGTAGGTCTGGTTTTTATCGAGAGGTTTGTCGACGATCAGTTCTGCGCTTTTTCCGTCGCAGCTCAAGTCGTATTCTCCTAAAGAGGGGGAGATATGGAGGGCATTGATCAATTGCCTCGCTGTTATCTCATGGTTGAAGGTGAGCCGGATTCTCCTGGTCGAGACATTAACCCTTGATGGCTCAGGTTCTGAGGAGATCAATTGCAACTGACCGATATTTGCTGGGCCTCCTGAGGGTGGGATATCGGATGCACAGCCTCCGGCAAGCCAGAGCAGAAGAGGAAGCAACATCGTCTTGATGCGGGAGGTACTCTGCATGAAAATCCTTCGGCCCTCTGTGAAGAGAGGCTTGATTGTATCTGACCGTGAAAATTCGTAAATTAGAAACTAATGTAGTTCTATAAAAGTTTTTCGTGAAAAATTATAGATTGAGTGCCATATAGATGCCCAGACAAAATTATAAAGTTCTTTATGTCTCCGGTGAAGTTTCTCCTTTTGTAAGAATCAGCCAGCTTGCTGATTTTATGGCATCTTTTCCCCAGGCTATCGAAGAAGAGGGGTTTGAGGCTCGTATCATGATGCCGAAATATGGCACTATCAATGACCGAAAGTTTAGACTTCACGATGTTTTACGTCTCTCTGACATTGAAGTTCAGCTCAAGGAGAAAATTGACTTGCTGAATGTCAAGGTTACGGCTTTACCTTCAAGCAAGATCCAGACATATTTTCTTTATAACGAAAAATATTTTAAGCGCAATGGTCTTTTTTCAGAGATATACAATCCGGCTGATCTGAAGGGAAGCACTGACAAGGTTATATTTTTCAATGTAGGCGTGCTTGAGACCCTGTTGCGTCTTGGTTGGAAGCCCGATATTATTCATTGCCATGACTGGCATGCCAGTCTTATTCCTCTTCTTTTGAAAACAGTTTATGCCTCGAACGACTTTTTCAAGGATATAAAAACCGTTCTGACCATTCACAATATTTATCGTCAGGGGGTGCTGCCCTACAAGGCATTCCAGAGGTCGCTCTCTGATGATGTCTGCTCTGGCCTTTATTGCGCTAATGATGAGGTGAACATGCTCTATACCGGTGTTCAGCATGTCGATCTTCTTACAACAACCTCCAGGCTTTATGCTGAGGAGATTGTAAGCAATGGCCCAAAAACTTATGGGATCGGGCGGGTTCTTGAAGAGTATAAGGCAACATTATATGGCATTGTTAACCGTATTGATGGCAGGCAGTGGAACCCTTTGACTGACAAGTTGATTAAAAAGCGGTATAGTCTGGAGCATTTTGAATTAAAGCTTGATAATAAAAAAGCGCTGCTTGAGCATGCTGGCCTCCCCTGTCGTGAAGGGGTTCCGCTCGTGGGAGTTATTGCCAATTTTGATGAATTTCAGGGCGCTGAGCTCCTCCTGCAGAGCCTGGAGCAGCTTGTTACACTGGATATTCAGCTTGTTGTCAGTGGAACTGGTGACAAGAAATATGAGAAACTGTTTCAGGATTTTGTTCTGGAGCATCCCGGGCAGGTAAGTGTTCAGACTGAATATTCTGATACGTTGTTTCATCTTATCATAGCAGGGCTGGATATTTTGCTGATGCCAGGCATGATTGAGTCATGTGGTATGATTCAGATGTTTGCCATGAATTACGGGACGATACCGGTAGCCTATGCTGCTGGCGGTATTGTTGAAACAATAGTGGATTATGTGGAAGGGAGTGGTACGGGGTTTATCTTTTATGAGTATACCGTAGCGTCGCTTGTTGACAAACTTGCTGACGCTCTTCAATGCTTCCACGATGAGGAGTGCTGGATGCAGATTGTTGCTGAGGCCATGAAGAGCGACTTTACCTGGAAAAATTCGGCAGAGGAGTATGATCATCTCTACCGTGAACTTCTTGAGCCAAAGGGATGATAATGCAGAGAATCAAAGTTCTTTTTCTTGACCGGGACGGAACAATTAATCAGGATACTGGCTCTTATATCTCTTCGAAAGAGCAGCTTGTTCTCATTGATCGTGCCGATGAGGCCATCGCACTTGCAAAGAGTGCCGGGTTTCGGATTGTTATTGTGAGCAATCAGGCTGGCATTGCAAGAGGTATTGCCACCAGAGAGCAGGTAGAAGAGGTGAATCGTTATCTGAATGCTCTGCTTTCGGCAAAAGGTGCTGGCTTTGACCGTTGCTATTACTGTCCCTTTCATCCTGAGTACCCCCATCCTGAGTACGACCGTTTCGCTGATTTTCGGAAACCGGCGACGGGTATGGTTGAGCAGGCAATTAATGAATTTTTGGAAGAGGGGCTCATTGTTGATCGGAAAGCATCCTTTTTTGTTGGTGATAAAACACTTGATGTTGAGTGTGCTCTGCGTGCAGGGCTCAGGCCTCTGCTGGTACGGACAGGGCATAATGAAGAAAAGCTCTGTGTTGAGCGGAATATCATTCCTGAATATGTCGCTGATGATCTCTATCACGCCGTTACGGAGCATATTCTTGCCTCTTCCTGACTCTGCTGGTTTTTTTGACCCCGGACTTCGGCTCTCATGCTGACGCTTTATCTGCACATTCCATTCTGTAAGGCTCGCTGCTCCTACTGTGATTTTTATCTTGTGACGCAGACGGAGCATGTCAGCGCCTTTTTCAGGGCGCTTTTTATTGAGACGGCTCTTCGTTCCGCTGATCTTCAGGGGCAGAGAATCAGTGCCATCCATTTTGGAGGCGGCACACCCTCTTTTGTGCCAGTGCGATTTCTTGCAGAGTGGCTTGACCAGGTCGCTTCGTTCTCTACATTTGCTTCCGATATTGAAATTGCTCTTGAGGCCAATCCCGAAGATCTCACTGCAGAGACAATGGATGAACTGCGTGCGGCAGGGGTAACGCGGATCAGTCTTGGTGTACAGTCATTTATTCCTGAAAAGCTGAAGATACTTGGCCGGAAGCATAGCTCGCTTGAGTCGCAGCAGGTAACCGCTTCTGCGCTCAGGAGGTTTGACTCCGTAAGTCTTGATCTTATCTGCGGAGTTCCAGGTGAGGATTGTTCGATGTGGGATGCCGATCTTCATGCCGCACTCTCGCTTCGGCCCCAGCATCTTTCTGTCTATATGCTTTCGGTTGAGCCGAAAACTATGCTGCATCACAAGATAGCAAAAGGACTGCTTGCTGTTCCCGACGATGCCGTGCAGGCTGCCTTCTATGAAGAGGCTCTTGGCAAGATGGCTTGCCATGGATATAGCCATTATGAAGTTTCCAATTTTTGTCAGCCGGGTCATCATTCCCGTTACAATCTTGCGAGCTGGATGCGTGAGCCATACCTTGGTTTTGGCCCCTCGGCCCATAGTTTTCTTGTTACTGAAGAGCGCGAGATTCGCATGGCGAATGTGTCGAGCTTGAGCCGCTATATTGCGGCACCCCACGACGCAGTAGCGTTTCGTGAAGAGTTGTCCGCCGAAGAGCGGTTTACTGAACAGGTTTTTCTCTCATTGCGAATAAACATCGGTCTGGATGTTGAGTTTTTGCTAAAAGAAAATAAATTGGGGCATCTTGTTTTAAAAAGTATTGATCAATTTAGAGAGAGAGGGTGGGTTCGGCAGCATGCAGGGCTCATTTACCTGACCGAGAAAGGTTTTTTGTTTGCCGATTTTATTGCAGGGGCTCTTATTTTCGGCTAACTCACTCCATCAGAGTACGATTTTATCTATGACACACCGGACGATTAACCGCATGGTTGCTGCGGTTCTTTTTTTGGTCGCGGAAGTTTTATATCTCCGCACTATGGCCCCAACCTTTTCGTTTTGGGATTGCGGAGAGTTTATTGCTACTGCTGTTACCCTTGGAATTCCTCACCCGCCGGGTGCCCCCCTTTTTCTGCTGCTCGGGCGTCTCTTTTCCATGATTCCTTTTTTCAGCGATACCGGTGCACGGGTCAACCTGATAAGCACGCTCGCCAGTGCGGCTACCATCATGTTGACCTATCTGATTATTGTCCGGTTGATAACCCATTATCGCAAGAGTGAGCCCGATTTGTGGAGCCTGGCTGAAAAGGTATCAGCCTATGGCGGGGCTGTTATCGGAGCGCTGGCTCTTGCCCTCTCCGACAGCTTCTGGTTCAATGCTGTTGAGGCAGAGGTGTACGCCCTCTCATCACTTTTTACTGCTCTGGTTGTCTGGCTGATTCTTCGCTGGTATGAAGAGGATCCCGCCCCGGGTAATGAACGGTGGCTCTTGCTTGTCATGTACATTATAGGGCTTTCAATAGGGGTTCACCTGCTCAGTCTTCTGGCAGTTTTTGCAGTTGCATTGCTTTATTACTTCAAGAAGTATGAGGTTACTGTTAAATCCTTTGCACTCTTTACCCTTGCCTCGTCCGGACTTTTTTTTCTGATTTATATTGGCATTATCAAAGGTCTTCCGATTTTGCTGCAGCTCACCTCCTGGTGGGGATTTATACTCTTTCTCATACTGCTTGGCTATGGAACATGGTATTCGCACAGAAACCGAATGGCTCTGTTGAATACCATGTTTGTCTCTCTTATTCTGATCGTTATCGGCTATACCTCCTATGGCATGATCTCGGTGCGGGCGCAGGCAGGACCGCCTATCAACGAGAATAATCCATCCACTTCCGTGACATTTTTCTCCTATCTCAACCGCGATCAGTATGGTGAGATGCCGCTCTGGCCGAGGCGCTGGTCTCCTGAGCCGGTGCACCAGTATTATTACAGCCACTATGCAAGTGATCTCGACTATTTTCTCTCCTATCAGATGGAGAAAATGTATTTCCGCTATTTCGGCTGGCAGTTTATTGGCAGGGAGCATGATATGGAGGGAGCTGGAGTTGATTGGTCGGTACTGTGGGGAATACCGTTTCTTGTCGGGCTGGTTGGCGCAATAACCCATTTCAGGCGTCAGTGGAAGATGGGACTGGTTGTTACCGCTCTCTTTGTTCTTACCGGTGCGGCACTGGTGATCTATCTCAACCAGACAGAACCTCAGCCGCGAGAGCGGGATTACAGTTATGCTGGCAGTTTTTTTGCCTTTGCTCTCTGGATAGGGATAGGGGTTGAGAGTATCTGGCAGTGGCTTGGCAAGCGGTTGAAGCTTGTTGGCAGCAGACCGCAGCTACTTTTTGCTGTGCTGACGGTTTTTGCAGGGCTGTTATTGATTAATGGCCGGATGTTGCAGGCGAACTATCGTATGCACAACCGTTCCGGAAACTATGTTCCTTGGGACTGGGCCTGGAATATGCTCCAGAGCTGTGAGAAAGATGCTATTCTTTTTACCAATGGTGATAATGATACCTTTCCTTTGTGGTATCTGCAGGAGGTTGAGCGTATCAGGACTGATGTGCGAGTGGTCAATCTGAGTCTCGCCAATACCGGCTGGTACCTCAATCAGTTGAAAAACAGCTCTCCTCGTGGGGCGAAACCGGTGGAATTCAGTTTGGGTGACGGAGAGATTGATGCCATCACCTATGTTCCCATTGATTCGGTTGATGCCGTACTTCCTTCGCAGCTTGCCCGTCGGGAGCTGTTGCGTGAGTCAACCCTTCATGCTTTTTCGTTGCCTGCTGAGCCGGTTGACACCATGATCTGGCTTTTGAAACCCGGATTGGTCTATAATGATCAGGGTTATCTTCGGCCGCAGGATATTGCGGTCTATGAGATTCTGATGAATAATTTTGCCCGGCGGCCAATCTATTTTGCATTGACGGTCGATCCGGAAAGCATGATTGGTCTTGAGAACTATCTTCGTCTCGATGGTCTGGCCTATAAAGTTGTTCCGCTTAAAAGTGTCGATACCATGAGCTATGTTGATCCGGTACTGCTGTACAGAAATCTTGTACAGCTCTACAGGTACAGGAACCTTAATAATACTGAAGTGACTCTTGAGGAGACCTCAAGGAGGTTGTGCGGCAACTACTCCCCGCTCTTTGTCCGTCTTGCCCTTGAACTGGCAGCAGATCCTTCCGGGGTTATTCCTGTACGCGATGCGTCAGGTGCGGTGCGGAATGTCAGGCGTGGAACTCTCGCGCTGGAGGTGCTTGATATTTCAGCGAGGCTTATGCCTCTTGCACAGTATCCTCTGAATCCAGAACTTGCAGGCTCGGTGATTGCTCTCTATGTTCTCCTTGGAGAAAAGCAGAAAACCTCTGCGTATATTGAATATCTTGAGAAGTTGAGCAGCCACTCTTCACCCGGATCTGATCCTCGTCTTTTTTATGCTCTGGCAAGGGCGTATCATGATGTCGGCAGAAAAGAGGAGGCCAAACGTCTTGTGGAGTCGCTTGCCGAAGAGCTTAAAGAGCCTGGATTGATCAAAGAATTTGAAACTAACTAAATATTATGCAGAGCATTATTCATCCAACCGCGATTATTGGTCAAAGTGCCATTCTTGGAGAGGGTGTCAGCGTTGGTGCCTATTCAGTTCTTGAGGATGATGTTGAAATCGGTGCTGGCACCAAAATATGGCCCCATGTCCATATTGCCTCAGGTGCCCGAATCGGAAGCGACTGCAAGATATATTCCGGTGCGGTACTTGCTACAGAGCCCCAGGATCTCAAGTTTTCTGGCGAAAAAACGTATCTCTATGTCGGCGACAGGACGGTTGTTCGGGAGTGTGTGACTCTTAATCGTGGCACCATGGCGAGCGGCAAGACGGTCATTGGTTCTGATAATCTCTTTATGGCCTATTCGCATGTCGGCCATGATTGTGTGATTGGTAACCATGTTGTGGTTGCAAATTGCGTCCCGTTTGGCGGTCATTGTGAGGTGGGTGATTATGTGGTTATTGGGGGACTTGCAGGTGTCCATCAATTCGTGCGGATTGGACGCTTCTCAATGGTGGGCGCACTGTCGAGGGCTACGCTGGATGTGCCCCCCTTTGTTATGGCCTCTGGTCACGAAGCCTTTCGTTTTGAGGGTCTTAACAGCATTGGTCTGAAGCGGAGGGGCTTTACCTCCGGGCAGATAAGCCTCATCAAAGATGTCTACAGGATTATTTTTCAGTCGGGTCTGCTTCTCGCCAATGCTCTTGAAAAGGTAAAGTCGGAATTTCCTCCCGAGCCTGAACTTCTTGAGATTCTTGATTTTTTTGCGGCGGGCAGCCATGGCAGAAAATTTATCAGGCCTTTCAATCACAAATAGTTAATGCGGCACTATGTCTCAATGGGCAATAGGTATAGATTTTGGCGGTACAGCCATCAAGGCTGCTGTGGTCGATAAGGAGAGAGGTATTCTGACTGACAGAAGGGTTTTCACTGATACGGCATCCGGCCAACGGGGCATTGTGGTGCAGCTCTCTGCGCTTATTGCTGATCTTTATCACGAAGCCACCAGAAGAAATTCTGCCGAAAATTTTGTTGGTGCAGGAGTTGGAGCTCCGGGAGCTGTCGATTCACGGAAGGGGCTATTAAGCTACCCTCCCAATCTTTCTGGTTGGGCTGTTGTTCCATTGCGTGACGAACTGCAGAGCTGCCTGATGGAGAGGGAAAAGCTTTCAATTGCTGTTGCCCTTGACAATGATGCCAATGTTGCTGCGCTTGGTGAGGCCCGTTATGGTGCTGGCCGGGAGTTTCAGGATTTTCTCATGGTGACTCTTGGTACAGGCGTTGGAGGCGGGATTGTGCTCGACAGGAAATTGTATCGAGGCGCTTCTGGTACTGCTGGAGAAGTGGGCTTCATGATTCTTGATTTCGAGGGGCCGACGATTCATGCCGGTATCAGGGGTACCCTTGAGAGCTTTATCGGAAAAAAAGGGATTCTTTTGCTTGCCCGGCAGATGATTGAGGCAACTCTTGCGGGCTCTTCCGCAGGTGCTCTTTGTGGTAATGATTATTCCAAACTCTCTCCACGCCATCTTCAAGAGGCAGCTCTTGCTGGCGACGAAGTTTCCATTGCACTATGGCACAGGGTTGGTTCTCTCCTTGGCATCGGGCTTGCCAATGTTACGGCGCTTATGGATATCAGAAAATTTGTCATAGGTGGCGGTATATCGGCCGCAGGCAACCTTATTTTCGAGCCGGCTATGGCTAAGCTTAAACAGTCAACGCTTCCTTCCATGCACGAAGGGCTTGAGCTTGTACCCGCTCTTCTCGGCAACAAGGCAGGGATGTACGGCGCTGCCGCCTTATGCTTCGGCTAACCAGACCAGTATTTTAGCTATGCGTGAACAACTGCTTCATCTGCTTTTTCCCCATGTCTGCCTGCTTTGCAAGAGGCTTCTTCTTCCGGGTGAAGAGTATTGTTGCAGTGGCTGCATGGAGGAGTTTGATCCCTTCTCCACAATTTCTGAAGCGGAGGAGCAGTTGCGTTCCACCATTGTTGCCCATTTTGGTGAACGCTTTCCCTTTGAACGAGGTTGGTGTCGTTACCTGTTTCATAAAAAGAGTGCACTGCAGCAGGTGCTCCACTCTATGAAGTATGAGGGGCTTTTGCACCTCGGCACAACGTTTGGTCGTCAACTTGGCAGTTGGATGCTTTCCGGAGGAGATATTGGTGCTATTGAGTGCCTTGTGCCGATTCCACTGCATCGACTTAAAAAAATTGAACGCTCTTATAACCAGTCCGAAAAAATAGCTGAAGGTCTGGCTCAATCGCTGCGGAAACCGGTGCGCCCGGAACTTCTTGTGAGAAAACGGTTCACTGTTTCGCAGACTGGCCTCTCAGCCGTTGATCGCGAAAAGAATTCTGCCGGAGCGTTTCTTGCCACCAGCGGGGTGCGGGGTCGTCATGTGCTGCTGGTGGATGATGTTGTAACAACCGGCGCGACTATGGCTGCTGCGGCTGAGGCACTGCGCGCAGGCGGTGCCAAAAGCGTTTCCCTTGCCGCTCTTGCTCTTGCAGCAAAGGAGTAAAGAGGCCATGGAACTTTTTTATACATCTCCGGAGCATGTTGATCTCGCTGCACGAACTCTTGTGATTGATGGTGATGAGTTTCACCATCTTGTGCGGGTGCTGCGAAAAAAAGAGGATGATCAGATTCTCGTGACCGATGGCAACGGCTTGCGCTGTGAGGCAAAGATTTCGTCCGTCGATAAAAGCTCGTTAAGGGCCAACATTATTAATGAAACAACTGTTTGCCGACCAAAAACCGAAGTGACGGTTGCGCTCTCCCTGCTCAAGGCGCCACAGCGATTTGATCTGTTTCTCGAAAAGGCAACTGAACTTGGGGTCTCCTCCATTATTCCCATGATAACGGTGAGAACAATCTCCCAGCCATCGGGTGAAAAAGTTCAGGGCAAGCTTAACCGGTGGAGAGCAATCATACTCTCGGCTGCCCGGCAGTCAAAACGATATTATCTGCCGCAGCTTCATGAACCGATCTCTTTCAAAAAAGTTCTTGAACTTCATGGATACGATCTCCGACTGATTCCTTATGAGGGTTCAGATGTTCCACCCGGAGTGCAGTGCCGTGGTAAAAAGACACTTTTTTTGATTGGCGGTGAGGGCGGCTTTACGACGGGTGAGGTGCAGGCCGCTGAGGCAGCAGGATTTGCCACTCTCTCTCTTGGAAAAACGATTCTCAGGGCCGAAACGGCCGGACTTTTTGCCGTGGCCTATGTCCGTTCGCAACTTCTTGAAGAGGACTCTGCGGAGTGGTTTTAAGTTTTATTGAGGCTAATTAACAACGATCATGAACAGAATCAAATCAAATCAGGCTATTCTTCTCCTCCTTCTCCTCTTCATCTCGGCTATTTTTTTTGCCATGATCCGTTATTTTCTCATGGCTATTTTTCTTGCCGCTCTCTTTTCAGCCCTTGCCATGCCTGTTTTCAGCCGTTTTGAGCGGTGGTTCAGGGGAGGCAAAAGCGTGAGCGCTGCCATGACCATGCTCACCCTCTTGCTCATGGTGGTTTTTCCTTTGGTAACTCTTTTTGGTATTGTTGCCAAACAGGCTGTGCGGATAAGCCGTCTTGCGGTTCCCTGGGTTCAGCAGCAGATTATCGAGTCAGCCACCTTCGACGAGCAACTGCGAGCGCTCCCTTTTTATGATGATCTTGAACTCTATCGGGAGGAAATATTTCAGAAAGCAGGAGAGCTTGCCGGCAACACGGGATCAATGCTGTTTAACTCCATATCCTCATTTACCTATTCAGCCGTGAATGACCTGTTTCTGATTTTTATTTTTCTGTATACCATGTTCTTTTTTTTACGGGATGGCAAAGAGCTGCTTGCCAGGGCACTCTCGCTGCTTCCACTGACGAAGAGTGATCAGCATCGGCTGCTCGACAAGTTTTTGTCGGTCACCCGTGCGACGATAAAGGGAAGCATGGTGGTCGGGATTGTGCAGGGCTCTCTTGCTGGCCTTGCCCTCCATTTTGCTGGTATCGACAGCGCTCTCTTTTGGGGCACCATTATGTCGCTGATATCGGTGGTGCCGGTTCTTGGTACTCCACTTGTCTGGGTTCCGGCGGTGATCTATCTTGCTGCAACCGGGCAGTATCCCCAGGCTCTTGGTGTGCTGCTCTTTTGCAGTATTGTTGTTGGCCAGATTGATAACATTATTCGCCCCATCCTTATCGGGCGTGATACACAGATGCATGAGCTGCTTATTTTCTTTGGAACATTGGGAGGTATCGGGCTGTTTGGGCTCTTCGGATTTATTATTGGTCCGATTGTCGCCGCTCTTTTTATGACAATATGGGAGATGTACGGGGAGAGCTTCAGCGACTATCTTGCTGAGCTAAAGAGTGACAAGCCTTCCGGTCATGGATGATGCTCCTGGAGGTGCCATCAGGGTCATTCTTGTTGATGAGGTAACCCTGATCAGGCACAACAACCCATAAAAAAAGCGACCTTCCGATCGCTTTTTTGCTTTTCAACTCTTGTAAAGCTTAATTTCCCCTGACAACCTCTTCAGTTGAGAAGAAAAAGGAAGCTTCGATGGCTGCATTCTCATCCGAGTCAGAGCCGTGGACGATGTTCTCACCCTTGCTGTCGGCATAGAGTTTGCGAACAGTACCTTCGTCAGCCTGGGCAGGATCGGTGGCGCCAATGACGGTGCGGAAGTCGGCAACGGCATTATCCTTCTCAAGAATGATCGGCACACAGGGGCCTGAAGACATGAACTCAACCAGCTCGCCGTAGAAAGGGCGCTCGCGGTGCACGGCATAAAATTCCCCGGCAGTCTCGGTGGTGAGTCGGATTTTCTTCATGGCCACAACGCGGAAGCCGGCACGTTCGATGTGGTTAATGACTGCACCGACAAGATTTTTGTGGACGCAATCGGGTTTCAGGATGGTAAGCGTTCTTTCCATGATGGTAAATGCAATGTTGAATGTTACTGAAGAGTGCAAGTTCGTGGGCGAAGATACGGAAAAGCTGTGGATTATTGAAATTCGAGGTTTTGGGTGGCTTTCCGGTTTTTAGAGGTTCCCGGCGGATTCGAGTACCGCATAGATAGTTTTAAGTGGCAACAGAAGTGACAGTGGGTTGTCGAGAAGCGGCACTGCTCCGAATCTGGAGTACCATTCTGCAACTCGCGCATTTTTGGCATCAATCAGAAGAGCAACACCACCGGCTTGTGATGCAACCTGGATGGTACGACGGCCAGCAGAAAGTAATAACTGCCCACCAAGCCCCAAACCCTGAACAGATCGATCAACGGCCAAACGGCCAAGCCTGAAGACTGGAACTTCATGGCGAGCCAATCCACGTTTGACAATTTCAGGCGTATTTGCATAAGCTACAGAGGATGGTGCTATACTGTAAAAACCAAGAATTTTCTCGCTGTCACTTTTTTCTACAGCCAAAAAGGTTTTGGCACCACCTTTGATGTGACTTTTTCGGGCATGATGCCACAAAAACTCATTAAGAGAGTTGTCGCCGCAATCAAAAGCCGACCGGTCATGGTGCTTGGCGATCGGCTCTTCGTGCCAGGCAGGAAGAGTCATGATCGCTTCGGCAAGGCGAAAGCAGCAGCCATAAGTTTTGCATTTGGGGCTGGTGGTTCTTCAAGCATATTCAGGAGAAGCAAGCTGTCCCTCTCTGAAAGTTCTATGCGTTCATGCTGCTCAATGACCTGTCGGGCCGCTGAAACGGCGGTACGAGTGACGAACTCGGTCATCGGTGTATTCTGTAATGATGAAGCACGCATCAGAAGCGATTTTTCTTCGGAAGCAATACGTAGCGACAGTCGCTGATTACTTTTTATAGGAATCTGTGGCATAGCAGCAATCTCCTTTTGTATCTATTGAAATTATTATACTTCAAGATAAGGCTTTATCCATCAGGTACAACTTCAATACGTACAAATCCGCATCTTCCATTTCCCCTGTGCCATCTAGGGTTTTTCGGTATTCTCTCTTTTTATGGCATAAAAGTTACTGGAGCTACACCCCGTCAATTCTCGCCAGCAGATCCTTCATTGGCTGATAGAGTATCGGCAGAAAGTCGCTGTAGGCCAGCAGAACCACTCCTGCTTCATCAACCAGCACGTAGGCGCGTTGCGACATGCCGAGAAAGCCAAGGGCATCGTAGGCTTTTGCAACTGTTTTTTCGGTGTCGCTCAAAAGGGTGAAGGGGAGCTGGTTGCGTTCGGCAAAGCTTTTGTGTGAGGCGGCGCTGTCGGAGCTTATGCCAAGTACCACAATGCCCCGTTTCGTGAACTCAAGCACATTGTTTCGGTAGTCGCATAATTGGGCGGTACAGACAGGTGTGTCGTCGCCCGGATAAAAGATGATCAGCACTTTCTTGCCGCTGAAGTCGGAGAGTGAGACGCGCTTTCCATCGCCATCAGAAAGGGTAAATGCTGGCGCTTTTTCTTTTTCTGCTATCATGGGTGGCTGCTGTTTTCTTGTTAAATCATGAGTTCTTTTATATTCATGCTCAACATACTACTAAATTATTGAAAAGGGAGCTGGAGGCTCCGTGTTATGAAAATACATTTCCGACGGTCTCCGTCAGGAATGCTCCTTGTCGCTCTTTTTTTTCTTGTTTCAGGTTGTGGTTCTGCTGATCAGGCAGAGCATACCCCGGAGGCGTTATACAAGCAGGCATCCACCTTCAGTCGTAGCAAGGAATATCTGAAAGCACTTGATTGCTATAACAGGGCGATTGCTCTGGATACGTTGCAGGTTAACTCTCCGAGGGTGGTAGAGGCGCTTCTGGAGAAGTGCCGTCTTGAAGGGCTGACAGGAGAGTATTACGCAGCGCTTAAAACAACGGCGCGTCTCGAAAAACTTCCCCTGCCGGATTCGCTTCGAGCAGGGCTCTTTTCTGATGAAGCCACCCTGCTTTGTGAATTGGGTAATTTTAAGGCGGCCGCAGCAGCGCTGGAGAAGATTGCTTCTCCCTCACAAAAGCATCGGTTTGAGCTGGCCAACCTTTGCCGCGAGAGTGGGGACTATGCCAAAGCTGCAACAATTTATCATCCTTATACTGCTCTGGAGTATGATCCTGTCACAAGGATAATGGCCTTTGCCGGTCTTCTCCAGTGTACGGTGGCCCAGCCGGAGCCTGGCACCGAGAGTGCAGAGAGCATAGCCGCTAAAATTGCCGCTGAGTCGAAAAGAGTCTTTGCAAGTGATGCTGCGTTGGTTCCGCAGATTCAGGCCATCAGAACTGCCGCAAAGAGTCTTCTGCTCCTTGAAAAACAGCAGAGAAATGGCAGTTATCTTCTTTTCAGGGCGCTGATGCTGGCCGAGGAGGCGCAAAACCAGCCTCTTATTCAGTTGCTTCGTCTGGAATCGAACGCCGTTATTGTTCGAAAAGCTGATGCTTTCCGTGAGGCCGCAGACTATTTTCGGGTCACTACTCTTCAGTATGCCCAGGCGACATCCCTGTTTATGCTGGCATCAAGTAAATCACTCAGCGCTGAAGAGCGGGTTGCGGCCCTGCAACAGGGTTTTGCGCTCAGCAGGGATTTTGCTCCCCCTTATCCGACAAATGAGCATCTCCAAATCGAGAAAAGTGCAGGGCATCGTTTGACCGCGCTGCTGTTGGAGCAATCAAGGATTTTTGAGCTTTTCGATGCAGAAGAAAAGATAGGCACTCTTGAGCTGAAGCGCACCCTGCAGCGATATCCAAACAGTTTTGTGCTTGGAAAAGGTCACGAGGCACTTGAGGCGAAAATTCGACGATTGCAACATGAGACTGCCGGGTTGCTTCAGCGGAAAGTCAATATTTTCAGTCAAGCGAAAGGTGTTGAAACAAGCAGACAGGTTGATCAGGCTCTGAATATCAAACGAGGCAAGATGCTTGAACTGCTTGCTGAGGTTCGTGCCATTAATCCTGTTGCCGCCGAAGCCATTCAGTTTATTCCCGTAACGCTTCGTACCGTCCAGGAGGTTTTAAAGGAGGGTCAACTGATTATCAAGCCGCTGCTTTCCGACAGTCTTTGTGGTATCATGCTTATTGGCAAGCGACAGTTGCAGATTACCGGAAGCCCCCTCTCTTTCGATGCAGAGCATACGCCCGGCTCAGCCGTCCTCTCACTTCGCAGCGAACTGGCATCAGGAGCCCTCTCTTTAACGACAGGAAGTGAACAAGCTTGGTTTACCAGCTCATTTTATGAGCCACTTGCCGGTTCAATCAATGGTTTCAGCCATCTTGTGGTTATAGCTGATGACTTTTTGCCCTACCACATTCTGGGAAATTCTTCATTTTCAGTTTCTGCTCAGCGATACTCATTTTTGCCATCGCTTAAAGAGTTTGTTCTCTTGTCGGGGAAAGACAAGCAACTGCCTGTTTCATCCCGGATCTCGTTCTACCGGGTTGATAATCTCTCTGGAGCACGTCTGCATAAACTTTTTGCTCCCCGCGATCGGGTATTTCTTCTTTGGAAAAATTTTAACGCCAATGAAATCAATCGGTTGGATAAAAAGATTGGCCAAGAGATGCAGGGCACAGTTTCTGGTTCGGAAGGGCTTTCTATGCTTCGCAAGAGTGCTGAAACTGAGAAGGATCTTTGGATGTATATCTCTTCATACGGAGTTGATTAAATAAAAATGAGGATGTTTTTTTATTAAATTCGTGGAAAAAGCAGTTCCATCAATGTCCCGATGTTATTGCAAACCAGATCTGTTGCCGATGAAGGAGCATCTGTTGGGAGGCAAGAGTTTGGAGTTTATGGTAAGGAATGGTGAATTTTTATCCGTTAGTCATTCTTCTTCTTGTTTTCTAAGGTTATATGGCTGTGATTCTGTATTTTTTAAGGAGATGTTGTTTTTTGTAGCAATAAGACAAAAAAAGTCTTACTTTTGGGGGAGATATTTTCTTATGGCTCTTTGTAAAAGACAATATTTCATGGGAAACTGATTTCGACATTGAAGCATCGTTATGAATCAATAATAGCTGAAACCGTAATCACGCAATATTAGATCTTGTAGCAGATATGAAGGTTTATTTTGATCACAATGCCACAACACCACTTCATCCTGAGGTAAAAAAAGAGATGATCGCTGGTATGGAGATGTTTGGCAATCCATCAAGCATGCACGCTTACGGGCGTGAAGCAAGGGCGAATGTTGAGCATGCCCGTAGGCAGGTGGCAGATTTTATCGGGGCCAAAGAGAATGAGATTATCTTTGTAGGAAGTGGGTCTGAAGCCAATAATACGGTGCTGTCGCTCTTTGTCTGTGCTTCCAGCCAGTGTATTCCAGGTTCAAGACGCAGTACCATTATTACCACCAAAATTGAGCATCCCTGTGTGCTTGAGACTGCGGAGTGTCTTGCTCATCGCGGGGTCAAGGTGAAATACCTTGATGTTGATCGCTATGGTACAATAGATCTTGATCAACTCGCCGGACTGCTCAACGACAATGTCGGTCTTGTCTCTGTCATGATGGCCAACAATGAGATTGGTACCCTGCAGGATATTGAGACCATTACAAGAATGGTGCATGAGAGTGGCGCGTATATGCACACCGATGCCGTGCAGGCTGTGGGGAAGGTGCCTGTCGATGTCCGAAAGCTTGGTGTGGATTTTCTTACTATCTCAGCCCATAAAATATATGGCCCGAAAGGTGTTGGCGCGCTCTTTGTGAAGCAGGGTATTCCCTATTGTCCCCTGATCAGGGGTGGACATCAGGAGCGTGGCAGGCGGGCAGGAACCGAAAACACTCTGGGTATTCTTGGAATGGCAAGAGCGGTAGAGATGAGAATGGTTGAAATGCCGGAAGAGGAGGAGCGGTTGCTTGCTCTGAAACAGGTGTTGCAAAAGGGTATAGAGGAGAGGATTGATGATATCTCCATCAATGGCCATCCGACGGATTCGCTTGCCAGTACGCTCAATGTCTCCTTTACAGGGGTGGAGGGCGAGGCAATTCTGCTCTATTTGGACCTTGAGGGGATTGCAGTCTCTACCGGCTCGGCCTGTGCCTCAGGCTCTCTTGATCCTTCGCATGTGCTTCTTGCGACAGGTGTTGATGCAGAGCTTGCTCATGGTTCAATCAGGTTTAGTATGGGGCGCGAAACAACCTTGCAGGAGGTGGAGTACCTGCTTGACGTTTTACCAAAAATAATAAAACAAATCAGAAACATGTCAACAGCTTACATAAAAGGAGGATTGCATGCTACAAGCAGGTGAGTGGGCATATAGCGAAACACTGAAGGAACATTTCATGAACCCGAAGAACATTCTGCAGGGTGAGAATACCGATGATTTCGATGGTGTCGGGATGGAGGGAAACTTGCAGTGCGGGGATCAGATGATGGTGGTCATCAAGGTGGACAGGGAGAGGGATATTATTACCGATTGCCAGTGGAAGACTTATGGTTGTGCCAGCGCAATTGCCAGTACTTCGGTTCTCTCCG
Source organism: uncultured Chlorobiaceae bacterium (assembly GCA_903994365.1). GTDB lineage: Bacteria > Bacteroidota > Chlorobiia > Chlorobiales > Chlorobiaceae > Chlorobium. Next base: position 18,123 of record CAJEXL010000010.1, read on the forward strand.
AGATGGTCAAGGGCAGGACACTTGATGCGGCTTTTCATATCTCTCCCAAAGAGGTTGCCCAGGAGCTTGGAGGCCTTCCCGATCACAAAATTCACTGCTCTGTGCTTGGCGACAAGGCATTGCGTGCCGCCATCAACAATTACTATACACGCACAGGTCAGGAGGATAAGGTCAAGCAGGAGCAGGTCAAAGTGGTCTGCCAGTGCATGAACATTACCGACCATGATATTGAGGATGCCGTGCTTGAAGGTGCTCGCACCTATTTTGAACTTCAGGAGCGTACCAAGTGTGGTACCGTCTGTGGACAGTGCAAGGATGAAACTGAGCTGCTGCTTGCAAAATTCAAGCACCTCCATTTTGGGATCTGAGGCTATGAGTGCAGAAAGAGGGAGTTCCTTTTTTATTCATACGTTTGGTTGTCAGATGAACCAGGCGGATACCGGTATTATTGCAGCCCTCCTCCAGGCGGAGGGTTATCTTCAGGCGGAGCGGGAGGCAGAGGCAGGGATTGTTCTGCTGAACACCTGCGCTGTCAGGGAAAATGCCGTTGAACGGGTTGAACATTTTTTACAGCACCTTCAGGGTCGAAAAAAAAGAGAGAAGGGGTTAATTGTCGGAGTTGCAGGCTGTATTCCTCAATACAGGAGGGAGGAGATGTTTTCACTCTATCCGGCCATTGATTTTCTTGCAGGCCCGGATACCTATCGCACCATCCCCTCACTTGTTGAGCAGGTTCGTCGAGGGGGAAAGCTTGCGTCGCTGGAGTTCAACTCAGGAGAGACCTACGAAGGGATTGAACCGGCAAGAGATGGTGCGACAAGTGCCTTTGTGCCCGTCATGCGGGGGTGCAACAACAGGTGCGCCTACTGTGTTGTCCCCTTTACCCGAGGTCGTGAACGCAGCCAGCCCTTCAGCTCGGTTATGCTTGAAGTTCAGAAGCTTGTTACTTCAGGGTATCGCGAGATTACGCTGCTTGGCCAGAATGTCAACTCCTATTGCGACGTTGAAAATGGGTACGATTTTTCGGCTCTGCTTGATGCCGTCAGTCGGGAGGCCCCCCTGGCTCGAATCCGTTTTACAACATCACATCCAAAAGATATCTCCGAATCGCTTGTTCGCACCATTGCCTCCCGTCCGAACATCTGCAACGCTCTTCATTTACCCGTACAGTCGGGCTCGTCGCGGATGCTTGGCCGTATGAATCGTGGCCATACCATTGAGGAGTACCTGGAAAAAATAGCGCTGATTCGTTCGGTGATTCCTGATGTAGCCCTTTCAACTGATATTATTGCCGGATTCTGCGGTGAGCGGGAGGATGATCACCAGGCTTCGCTTGATCTTCTCTCCAAGGTACGGTTTGATTCGGCCTACATGTTTTATTACTCAACCAGGCCGGGAACGTTTGCCGCAGAAACTTTTGAGGATGATGTGCCTGAACCAGTCAAAAAACGGCGTTTGCAGGAGATTATTGATCTTCAGAACAGTATTTCTAACGAGCTTTTTCAGGAGGCGATCGGGACGGTTGTTGAGGTGTTGGCCGAAACGGAAAGCCGACGTTCGTCGGAGCAGCTTATGGGCAGGACGGCTGGCAACAGGGCAGTGGTTTTCGATCGTGCACACTATCAGCCGGGTGATCTCCTGCGTGTTCTCATTACTGGTGCAACATCAGCTACTCTTACCGGTAGACCAGTGCCAGCGGTTTTGCCATAACTCTTATCACTTTTATCATCATTTCAGAGTTTTTTATCTTGAGTGGTATTTGTAAATTGGCTCTTTGAGATTTCTGATCATTTAATCATCCCGTCATCGGGCTTAAAGTATGCCGGTTCCTGAAAAAATTGGGTTGGTTGATAAAGTAAGGGCACATCTGGAGCTTCTTGATCCTGTAACATGGATTAGCGTCTTTCCATGTCTTGCCGCAGGGGTGATGGCTTCTGGTGCGATGAAGGGCACTGTTCACGACTATCTTCTTCTTTTTGCAATTTTTCTAATGTTCGGGCCTCTTGGCACCGGCTTCAGCCAGTCGGTCAATGACTGCTTTGATCTTGAACTTGACCGGGTCAATGAGCCATCCCGTCCTATACCGTCAGGCCGCCTGAGTGAAAAAGAGGGCTTATGGAACAGTATCATTGCCCTGTTGCTTGCCATGGGTATTGGAGTCTTCTTTTGGTTACATATTGGTGGAGTCAGGGGTATGGTCATACTGATTTCAATTATGGTGGCTCTTTTTGTTGCTTATATATATTCAGCGCCACCACTCAAGCTGAAAAAAAATATTATGGCTTCGGCTCCTGCGGTTGGCTTTTCTTATGGATTGGCGCCATTTTTATCCGCAAACGCCCTTTTTGGAGATATACGTCCTGAAGCATTATGGCTTGCCAGTCTGAACTTTTTCATGGCGGTTGCGCTGATTATTCTTAATGATTTCAAATCGGCAGAAGGCGACAAAGAGGGGGGGCTGAAATCTTTAACTGTGATGATTGGCGCCAGAAATACCTTTCTTGTCTCATTTCTGATTATTGATGTAGTTTTTGCTCTGCTTGCCTACCTCTCTTTTGATTGGGGATTTGTGGGGCCTTCAGTTTTTGTCGTCATAGGTCTGTTACTGAATATGGCTATTCAGGTTCAGTTGTTGCGCGATCCCAAGGGCGGCATATCATTTATGAGGGGGGCAGTTGAAGATGGCTTTGGCAATGCAATCGGCAAGAGCGATGTTCAGGAACACAATACTTTTCTGAGGTTTCAGGTTATCAACAATATTTTGTTTTTAGTCAACAATCTCCTCGTTGCGGGTATGGTTGGAACAAAATATATGAATCTGTAGTCTTGCGATTACTTTGTAATGGGTTCATGATTTTAAATCGATAAAAGCCTATATGGATACTTTACCAGTCACTTTTTTCTCGCTTCCAATAGTATGGCACAATGTGCTGATTACCCTGATGACCTTTATCTATGTCTTCAGCGTGCCTCCATTGATGGATTATCTGGTCACCAACCACTCGCTTCCACGGGATATCAGCCGTAAAATTACCCATATCTGTGCTGGTTCCTCCATTGTTTTTCTCCCTCTCTTTATTGATGGTGATTGGTCGCAGTACCTCAACATCTCTGTTTTTGCTGTCTGGACTGTGCTGCTGATTCAGAAAGGGCTCTTTGCTGCCGATAATGACCAGGCGGTGAAGATCATGACCCGTACCGGTAACAAGCGCGAGTTGCTGAAGGGTACACTCTATTTTGTTCTGGTTGCCATGATCTGTGGTACTATCTATTATAAACAGCCTGCGGGTGTTCTGGCCATGGCTATGCTTGGGTGGGGTGATGGTCTTGCTCCGATTATCGGTACCCGATATGGAAAAATGAAATACCATATACTCAGCGACAAAAGTATTGAGGGGAGCCTTGCATTTCTTGCCGGAAGTCTTGCCGCAGGGCTTTTTTTTACCAATCTGATTGTACCCGAATCGTTTAATGTGATGAAAATCGTGATTATTGCCCTGATTGCAACTATTGCGGAGGGTGTTAGTCCGAAAGAGGTTGATAATCTGACCATTCCTCTTGCTGTCATTGCGGCATCATGGCTTTTGTGAGATGTCGGGTATTTATTTCATCAGTGACATTCATTTAGGGCTTCAGGATGACCAGAGCGAACGGCGTAAGCTTGACAAGCTCGAACAACTTTTTGCCCTTGTGAAGTCAGAAGGTCGTTCGCTCTTCATGCTTGGCGATATTCTTGATTACTGGCTGGAGTTTCGCCACCTTATTCCAAAGGGGTTTACCCGATTTATCTGTCTCTTGTCCGATCTTGTGCGCCACAACATTGAGGTTGTCTATGTTGCTGGAAACCATGATTTTTATCTTGGCCGATACTTTGATGATGAGATTGGTATCAAGACCATGTATGGTATGAATCAGCTCAACCTTGACGGGAGCAGATTCATCGTTGCTCACGGTGATGGATTGGGGAGTGGGGATATTGGTTACAAGATTTTTTCACGTTTTGTCAGAAACCGCATTAACCTTTCGCTTCTTCGAGGGATCCATCCCGATCTGGCCATTGGATTGATGAAGGGGTTATCACAACTCAGTCGTACGCACAAGCCGGTCAATATTGTTTTTGAGACCGATCGACTCTTGAATTTTGCTGAATTATTGGTGACGGAGAGAGATTTCGACTATTTTATATGCGGCCATAATCATGTAAAAGGTGTTGTAGAGCTTTCTGATGGTTCCAGCAGGTATGTAAATCTTGGAACATGGATTGATGGCAGTTCGCCTTATGGGGTGTTTAACAATGGTGTTTTTCAGCTCATGGATTTATAAAATTAATAGTATTAGATAGTTGTTGTTATGAGTAATGTAAACAAGGTGCTGAAGCTTGGCTTGCCGAAGGGGAGTCTGCAAGATTCAACAATTGATCTTTTTGGTCAGGCGGGATTTCATTTTTCTGTACAGAGTCGCTCTTATTTCCCTTCAATAGATGATGATGAGCTGGAAGCTATCCTTATAAGAGCCCAGGAGATGGCTCACTATGTGGAGCTTGGCGCCTTTGATGTCGGGCTGACCGGCAAGGACTGGATTATTGAGACTGATGCTGATGTGGTTGAGGTTGCTGATCTTGTCTATTCAAAAGCCTCCATGAGGCCGGTGCGCTGGGTACTCTGTGTGCCTGAGAGCTCCCCCATCACCTCAGTCAAAGAGCTTGAGGGCAAGCATATTGCAACTGAAGTGGTTAACATTACCAAAAAATACCTTGCCAAAAACGGGGTCAATGCCTCTGTTGAGTTCAGTTGGGGAGCTACTGAGGTTAAGCCTCCGGATCTTGCCGATGCCATTGTTGAGGTGACGGAAACCGGTTCATCCCTGAGAGCAAACAAGTTAAGGATTATTGATACCATTCTTGAGTCCAACACAAAACTGATTGCCAATAAAAGTTCGTGGAACGATCCATGGAAACGGGAAAAAATTGAGAATATGGCCCTGTTGCTGCTTGGAGCAATCAACGCCCAGGGTAAAGTTGGTTTGAAGATGAATGCGCCAAAATCTTCAATTGACAAAATTATGGCCATTATTCCCGCTTTGCGTCAGCCGACCATATCGAGCCTCGCCGAGGATCAATGGGTGGCGCTTGAGGTGATTGTCACTGAAAAAATTGTACGCAAGCTGATTCCAGAGCTGAAAAGGGCTGGAGCGGAAGGCATTTTTGAGTACAACATCAATAAACTGATCGACTGAAGACGTTCATCATACTCATGAACCTTACAGGCTGCCCGCAAGGGTGGCCTTTTTTATCGTTGCCATGCTGTTTTTCTATCAGATACTGATCCTGCTCTCATTGCTGGTTTTTTTGGGAATTTTGCTGAGAAACCTCATTGACCTGCCCTCTATGCCGCTGCATTCATCAGGCACCGAAGCTCTTGTCTCTGTTCTGGTTCCCGCCCGAAACGAAGCGCTGAATATTGAACGCTGTGTCCGGTCGCTCCTGCAGCAGAACTATGGAGCTTATGAGATTCTGGTTCTGGATGATGGCTCAACCGACGCAACTCCGGAGTTATTGCGCTCTCTTGCTGGCGAGTCTGCCGGGCGCCTGCGCATACTGAAAGGCATGCCACTTCCCGACGGATGGCACGGAAAAACCTGGGCTTGTCATCAGCTTGGGCGGCAGGCCAAAGGGGAGCTGCTTCTCTTTACTGATGCAGATACCATGCACCAGCCCGACTCCCTCCGCCGCTCGGTTGGCGCTTTGCAGAGCTCCGGAGCTGACATGCTCTCTCTGACACCCCTGCAGGAGCTCGGCTCTTTCTGGGAGAAGCTTGTGGTGCCGATGGTCTATTTTATTCTTATGTGCTATCTGCCCCTGCGGCTTGTTCGGACAAGCCGGAATCCTGCGTTCAGTTTTGCCAACGGTCAGTTTATCCTCTTTCGGAAGGGTATGTATGATGGCATCAATGGCCATGCCGCTGTCAAGGGCAATATTGTTGAAGATGTCTGGCTCTGCATGGCGGTGAAAAAAGCTGGTGGCATTGTGGCTGCTTTTAACGGGCGGGATACCGTCAGTTGCAGGATGTATCGTAATTCCAGGGAGGTTTGGGAAGGGTTTTCAAAAAATCTTTTTGCGGCTCTTGGATATAAAACGGCAGCGCTCTTCGCTATGATTGTCGTCACGGTCATTATCTATATTGTTCCATATCTGTTTCTTGCCCGAGCCTTGTCGACTGCGGAGTTCAGCATGGTGCATTTCTGGCTGCCGCTTTCCCAGACAGGTGTTGTTCTTCTCAGTCGGCTTATTGTTGCGAAGGTATTTCGTCAGTCACTGTTGTTTGTTCCTCTTCACCTCTTCTCAGAGATAGTGTTGCTTGCCATAGCCTGCAACTCATTTTACACGATTAAATTTGGAAAAGGCTCACAATGGAAAGGGAGGAGCTATAATTTTTCCTGATGGAGCAGAGAATTCGGTGAAGGAGATAATTTTTTTTAAATTGTTATATAAAACCAGCGTTTCGCTCAATGGTGAGCTGTTGGTGCCAACAATGTTGAGTATTAATTCAAACAAAAATAAGGCTCATGGGTTTCTTGTCGAACATATTCGGTAAAAAGGAAGTGGAACTCAAGCTTCCGAAGGTGATTGAAGATGTCAACCTGATCAAGACGATGGAGGGTCATCTTGACCGGGTGCTGGGGGTAAAATTCAGTACTGATGGCAAAAAACTTGTCAGTGGCAGTTTTGACGAGACCGTGATGTTATGGGACGTGGCATCAGGGAAAAGTCTTTTCACCATGAAGGGGCATGACACTTGGGTTGAGTGTATCGATTACAGCCGTGACGGTCGGAGGCTTGCCAGTGGCAGCACCGACAGTACGGTAAGGATATGGGATGCAGCGAATGGTCAGTGTCTGCATGTGTGCAAGGGGCATGATACGGCCGTGCGCATGGTGGCCTTCAGTCCGGATTGCAAGGTAGTGGCGAGTTGTTCTCGCGATACGACAATACGCCTCTGGGATGTTGAAACTGGAAAGGAGCTTTCAAGGTTTCTCGGTCATAAATCGTATATTGAGTGCTTGGCATACAGTCATGATGGGCGGAGGCTGGCAAGTTGCGGTGAAGAACCGGTTATAAAAATATGGGATGTTGCGAGCGGCAAAAATATTGCCAACTACAAAACTGACGACAGACTTTCACACGCGCTGACATACAGCCCTGACGGCAGGTTTATTGCTTTTTGTGGACGTGATGCTCTCGTCAAGATTCTTGATGCCTCAACCGGTCAGATCATCAACGTGTTTACGGGCCATGGAGATGCTGTGCGCAGTGTCTGTTTCACTCCTGATGGTTTAAAAGTGGTCAGTGCGGCAAACGATGAAACAGTGAGGCTCTGGGATATAGCATCCGGCAAGGAGCAGCATCTTTACAGGGGTCATGTTCTCGAAGTGCAGTCAGTCGATGTTTCGCCTGATGGAAAAATAATTGCGAGCGGCAGCGATGACCGGAAGATCAAGCTCTGGTCGATAGGGTAGGAGGATTTTTGACAAGAGGTTATGTGTTTATAGAGCTCTGTTGAAGGGTATGGTCGTTTTTTTGTCAATTATAAAAAAATGGTCTAAACCACAAAACTTCCTTTTTGATTTAGCATAAAGTAAGTAAATTAATCTTACGAAGAATTAATTCGTTTTTGAGCGCTTCATGTCGAAGTTTGCTCATTGTAACGCCAAGTTTAACTGGCAAAAATAAAAAGAGGTAGATATGGGTACTCAGGTTGAAGGAACTGTAAAATGGTTCAACGAAGAAAAAGGTTACGGCTTTATCGAACAGAAAGGCGGAAAAGATGTGTTCGTGCATCATAGTGCCATCAATGGCACAGGTCGCAAAACACTTGTAGAGGGCCAGAAAGTGACGATGGAAGTAACGCAGGGAGCAAAAGGCCTTCAGGCTGAAGATGTAACTCCTCTTTAAATTATTTTCGTTTTGCCTGTAACTGGCAGACGTTGATTACGGTACAAAAAACAGAGGGCGCACTACCATGCGCCTTTTGTTTTTTTCATCAAATTGCTCTTTTCCCTGAAGCCTCCGTATCGGCAGGTAGTACTCTTTTTCACTGTATGCTCAACACAATCGAAGAATAATTCATGCTCAACACAAACGAACAAAAACTTGTAGAGTTTCTGCTGCAATGCCAGCCGGGACAGCCAAAAACCAGAGGTACCTGGGAAGTTGACCACAACGGGTTACCTTTTCTTCTTCCAGCAATCGGAGGCATTACCCTGAATGTTCAGGCAGGCGATCCGGCATTTGGCTGGGCTGGCGACCATATTGAGCCAGGAGTCAGTTGCACTGCCGATACCATGAAACCCTTTGAACATCCCAATGTTGGCCTGCAGATCTTTTCATGCGCGGGCAATACAGCGACGGTTGCTACCGGCGAGGCCAAAGGGGCTGAAGGTCGTGTGCTCGGTCATCATGGTGGATCTGAGCATGTGATTGTCGATTTTCAGCGTGACGTCAAGGAGAAGCTCCTTTACAGCGATACCATCATCATTCGTGGCAAGGGTCAGGGGATGAAACTCACCGATTATCCGGATATTGCTCTTTTCAATCTGGATCCGGTTTTGCTTCACGCCATGAAAATTCGTGAACTTGAGGGAGGTGTGCTTGAAGTGCCCGTCACCACCATTGTGCCTGCTGTCTGTATGGGCTCAGGTATTGGTTCTGCCCATGTCGCCAAAGGAGATTACGACATCATGACCAGTGATGCCGAGACTGTCAAAGAGAACGGAATAGACAAAATACGTCTTGGCGACTTTGTTGCCCTGCTTGACCACGACAACCGTTATGGCCGGGCATATCGCAAGGGAGCAATCACTATTGGCATTGTGGTTCACAGTGATTGCCTTGAGGCCGGGCATGGCCCTGGCGTTACCACGCTCATGACCTGCGCGTCACCGCTTATCAAGCCGGTTATTGATCCTGCCGCCAATATTGCTGATCTGTTTGGTATTGGTACGATGTTGAAGGGTAATTGAGAGCCGCTTGATCCAGACAAAAAAAGCCCTCCGCATTGCGGGGGGCTCTCTCTTTTCAATCAAACCAGGTGCAATTCCAACTCAGCAGTTACGCACGGTCGAAGAGTTACGATCCTTGATGGTGCTCTCGTCGAACTCGTCCCAGTTGTGCTCGTCGTGCTCGCGCTGGTAACCAGCCTCTTTCAAGCCGAAGCTCATGTCGGCGACCATTTCCGGACGCAGTTCCTTGAGGTTTTTTACCTCCTCCTGCGTAAGAATTCTTGACTTGTCGAAGCCGAGATCAATCTCAATCTTGCGGTTCTTGGTTTTGACGCGGTCAATGTCGTAAAAACGCTTGGTAATGGTGGTCTGTGCAAATGCTTTCAGACAGCCAAGCATATACTTGCGGACATAGGGGTCCTTGATCCATGGGTAGCCAAAGAAGGTTTTGCGTGCATAGAAGCGTGCATAGGATTTCAGCACAAGCTTGAGTACATCCTCACGCTCCATATTATCCGGCTTGATAATCGGCGTCACAAAGTTGTACTTGGAGTAGTCGCGTACCTCCACCCTGTCGCCAAGCTCCTTGAAGAGGTCGGAAAAGGGCCATGGGGTATAAATTGTCCAGTTGGCCATATCAGGATCCCAGTCTCTGCAGAGCTGGTAGGTCTCCTCAATGGTTTCAGGAGTTTCATGTTCGAGACCCATAACGAACTGCGCTTCAGCGACAATGCCGTTTTTCTGCAAGAGCTTGATAGCCAGCTTGTTCTCTTCAATAGTTGTCTCTTTACGGAAGCGGTTCAGGTTCATCTGGCTGGCAGCTTCTGTACCGAGCGAGACGTGCACAAGGCCTGCTTTGCGGAAGAAGGGCAGCAGATCAGCATCGCGCATGATGTCAGTCACTCGGGTGTTGATACCCCAGGTAACATCAAGTTTACGGTCGATAAGCTCCTGACAGAGCGAAACAAATTTCTGCTTGTTGATGGTTGGCTCCTCATCGGCGAGGATGAAAAAGCCCACTTTGTACTGTTTGACCAGTACCTCAATTTCATCGACGAAAAGCTTGGGACTGCGCGCACGGTAGCGACGCCAGAACTGCCACTGTGAGCAGAAGGTGCAGGTAAATGGACAGCCTCTGGCAAAGTTTGGAACAGCAAGACGGCAGTTCAGAGGAGTGTAAATATATTTATCCCAATCGTAAAGGCTCCAGTCGGGGGAGAGTGTATCAAGATCTTCAATAACAGGATGTGCTGCGGTGGCAAACACTTTGCCGTCGTTATCAATGTAGGCGATACCGGTGATTTCACCTCTGTTTTTCAGGTCGGTTCCGGCGGCAATCTCTCTGATGAGGTTAACAGTTACCTCTTCACCTTCACCACGGACAACGTAATCGGTTTCGGGAGCTTCACTCAGTACCTGAGGGTACATGAAGGTTGAGTGAATTCCTCCCATAATCGTCTTGATCTTTGGGTTCACCTTTTTGGCGATCTTCATGATAGCCTGTGCCTTGAAGATTGACGGGGTGATATTGGTTACCATCACCACATCCGGATTGTTTTTACGGATGATCTCCTCAATCTGGTCGTCAGGAATATCTTCAGCCATAGCGTCAACAAAACGCACCTGATCAAATCCAGCCTTTTTCAGTGCACCACCAATATAAGCGACCCAGCTTGGTGTCCAGTTACCGGCAATTTCGGCTCCACCTGAATGATAATTTGGTTGAACCATCAGTATTTTCATCGGTCTCCATCCTCCAGATATGTTTTTTTTACGAAATAGTCACTTGTTGTGCAATACATCGGAAATTCTGCGCAGCCTGAAAAAAAGCCACGAACTACCAATTTACAATTTATTTAGAAAAACTTCATAGGGTTTTTTCTTCCACAAGAACCCTGATTACCGGTAAAACATTCACTGTTTTTATATAGAGTCATCTCAGCGGTGGCTGGCATTCATCAGCATGGTGTGATAAAAGCCGAAACTGATCTTTTCTCTGCTCTTCACCTGCATACCATCTTTTTCCATTGCTCTTTTCATCTCTTCATCGCGGATCATCTGGATGGTCGTGCGGCGCTCCTTTTTTGGAAAATAGCCACCAGCCCAATGCATGAGAGCAAGAAGGTTATTATAAGGGGCGTATGTGAAAATAATTGCCCCTTTGGTAAGGCGGCTCAAGTTGCTGAAGGCCTGGGCAAACCCTTCTGCCGGGTAATGGATAAGTACGTCAAAGCAGACAACAGCATCGTACTTTCCGCTTACCGACTCAATGGTGTTGACTTCGAATTCGATGTTTTTCTCTACTCCCTGCTTGATGGCTTCAGCTCTTGCCCTGTCAACCATCTGTGAGGCAATATCGACTGCTTTTACCTTGTAGCCTGCCTTGGCAAGCCTGATGCTGAAGAGTCCTGTGCCGCAGCCAGCATCAAGTACCGTTGCGCCTTTTGGCAGTCCAAGTTGCTGGAGCCAGTCGAATGCCTTGTCCATCATGACGGCGTGGCCTTGACGGACTGTATTGCGTACGGAAGAGAGTTTGTCGTCTCCGTATATTGATGCCCATCGCTGAAAGCCCTGCCCGTTAAAATAGGAACGGAGCATTTTCTTGTGTTCTTCAGCATTGAATGAGGAGCTGCTCATGGTAAAGGATTTGACGGTTGTAGTGTTGATTGCAAAAAATATGGGTGATAATCTTTTATCATTCACTTTGAGGCCATACAAGCTGGTTGAAGGCCGAATATACCAAATGGAGTGGCAATAAAGAAATAGAGTGGTATCCTGAGGCTGATGAGGCGAGAACAGGCAATTTCAAACAGCACTAATTAGGGCTTTACTCTGCCTCGGGTTCACTTAGCGTCGTAGTATTGGACGATTCTGTGGTATGTCCAATTTCAACTGAGAGATTAAATCGCTATAGGAATATATTCCTCGAAGCTGTGCTTCGTGAAAGCATTTCTAAACATTGCTTCATACCTCGTAGCTCTGCTGCGGGATAGTTGATTACTGCGTGAAAATGTGAATAAATAGTGTGATCAAAGTGGTTTTTGCGGTAGATTTTTTATTTCTTTTCAGTAAAAGCTTATAACGCAAAAGCACGGTTCATCATCGTGCTTTTGCGTTATAAGGATCAATGAGAGAGTTGTTTAAACCTCAATCCCCTCAAGGCGATCTTCGAGGTCGGAGTAGATCTCCTGGAGTTTTTCGATCATGTCGGGGTCTGCACTCCACATACCTCGTCCACTTGCTTCGAGCATACGGCCTACAATGTTTTTGAAGGCTTTAGGATTGACCTTCATGAGGCGTTCCCGCATTTTCGGATCCATGGCGTAGGTCTCTGCCGCCTCTTTGTAGACCCAGTCGTCAACGCCTTTGGTGACAGCATCCCAACCAAGCATGTAAGTAAAGCGGTTGCTGATTTCTGCAGCGCCACTGTGCCCCTGCTCGAGCATGGTCTCGAACCATTTCGGGTTGAGCAGTTTGCTGCGGAACTCCACCTTCAGTGCCTTGTCGGCATCGTCAATCTTAACATCCGCAGTAAAGGTCTCGACATAATTCAGTTTGACGTTGTCACCTTTCGGGTTGCGGCGGCGAGCGGAAAGCTGGAGCGCTCCCGATGAGGAGAAGTAGCGATCAATGTCGGTAATGCCGAACTCAGCCGAGTCAACCTGCTGCACAACGCGATCGACGGTGCTGAGAAGCCCTTTAAGGATATCAGTCTGCTGGTCGCCGTAGCGGTTGCCGCCATAAGCGAAACCGGTTCGTTTGATAAACATATTGTCAAGATCCTCTTCTGACTCCCATGCTGAATCTTCGACTAGCTCTTCGACCTGTGAGCCATAAGCACCGGGCGCTTGGGTGAAGAGGCGCGATGTCGCGCTCTCAAAATCCTTGCCCTCTTTCAGGGCGGCATCGACATGTTTTTTGATATGATTCATCTCATGCGGCTCAATGGCTTTCGCAGCATCCTTGACCAGTTTGTCGAGATGGTCGACAAGGACGCCAAAGGTGTCGCGGAAAATTGAGCTGATCTGTATCAGCACATCAATTCTCGGACGACCAAGCTTTTCAAGTGGTACCAGACGGTAGTGGCTGATTTTGCCCTGTCCATCATAAGCTGGTTCAGCGCCCATGAGGTGAATGATGACGGCTACGGCTTCGCCCTTGCTTTTGATGGTATCAAGTCCCCAGAGCACTTGTGCAATGGTTTCAGGATATTCGCCATTATTCTCCTCGGTGTGGCGGTTGAGGATTGATTCGGCAATCTGCTTGCCCCGTTTAAAGGCAAGCTCTGAAGGAATACGCCATGGATCAATGGCGTGGATGTTGCGTCCTGTTGGCAGAATGCCAGCACCGTCACGCACCAGATCGCCGCCCGGACCTGAAGGGATATACTCGCCACAAAGGGCTCGCAGGAAGCCTTTCATCTCATTGCGGTTGTCCTCAAGGGCAAGCTTCAGGGCAAGGCCATCCTGCAGTGCGCCATTGATAGCCTCAACCATATCCGGTGATATTTTGGCACCATTGGTCAGCTTGTTGAAGAGGTTTGTCGGGTTGCTCTTGCCAAAAATGGTCTGTTCGATAAACTCTTTGGTGTGCCCATCTACAATTTCACGCGCAGTCATCGCCAGTTGCTCGCCTTTTCGGGCACGGGTGGCCAGCGAGGCGTAGTCGCCATAGGTTCGGTCTTCACCGATGGCCTGCATGATTATTGATGGCAGTGATTTTTCATTGCCGCGTACCTTCAGGTATTCGGTAATGGTGGTTACCTGGGTTTCAAGCTTCGGTGTCTCTCCAAAAATGTGCAGCGAGTTCGAGATCAAGCGCCCCTCAAGCTCCATCATATAGGTGTAAAGACGGCTGATATAGTTCTGGAACTCCTCTCCTTCAACGCGAGGGCAATCATCCGTGAGGTTGAGCTGCTGTGCCTTGGTGATAATAACCTCTTCGGTTTCGGCATCCGCAGTAGTGTGCAGTCCCCGTTCGCGGTAATCATTCAGCATCTCCTTGAAGGCAGGCAACTCCTTGTAGAGGCCAGCGCGTGCCAGCGGCGGGATGTTGTGTGAAATCATGGTGGCATAACCACGACGTTTGGCAATATTGGCCTCGCTCGGGTTATTGATAGGATAAATATAGAAGTGCGGCACTTCACCAAGCAGAATGTCTGACCAGCAGTCGCCGGTAACGCCAAGCTGCAGTCCGGGCATCCACTCTACGGTGCCGTGCATACCAACGTGTACCATGGCGTTAGCCTGGAAAATGCGGCTGATCCAGCGATAGAAGGCGATATACTGATGGTGGGGTGTATTCTCCTTGTCGAACAGCAGACGCATCGGGTCACCCTGGATGCCAAGGCGTGGCTGAACACCGATAAAGACATTGCCGAAGGTGATGCCACCGATAAAGAGCTTGTCTGGCTTGATTGGTGCAATTTCACCGGGGAAACCGCTCCAGCGTCCCTCAATGCGCTCCCGCTCCCTGCTGCTGGTGATACTGTTGAACTGTTCTCGGTCGATGGCAAAGCAATCCTGCTCGTGTGCCTGGATTTCGTAATCGGTTGCTTTGTCGAGCATGGCAAGCAGAGCTTCCGGTGATTCCGGCAGCTCACCGATATCATACCCTTCAGTGCGCAGCGAGAGCAGAATGTTATAAATACTTTTGGGGACGTCCAGCAGGGCAGCGCTGGCCTTTTTACCCATGCCGGGCGGATAGTCGTACACCACCAGAGCAACTTTTTTGTCTTTGTTGGGAACCTGGCGCAGCTCTGAAAACTTTTTGGCAAGTCCGGCAAGCCTTTCGAGGCGGTCAGGAACCGTCTGCAGGCGTCCATCCTTGATGGCTCCAAGCACAACCGGGCAGACAGCGCCATCCATTTCAGGCAGCGAGTAGGTCATGGCAGACTGGAGAGGTACTACGCCCTGCGACTTCCATGAGGTGAAATCCTGAATAAAGAGTGGCTGTGAAACCACATAAGGTGCGTTGATTTTTCCAAGAATCTCTTCGCGTGCGGCTGATGATGCGCCTGGCGTTGTTGCGCCAGCGGGGCCGCCCACAAAGCCAAAGCCCATCATGTTGACCAGCATATCGATGTTGTTGTGCGTAAACCACTCCCTGGCGGCAACGTGACCCTCAACACCCATCACAAAGACCGGCAGGGGGTTGAGCCCCTTGGCCTCAATGGCGCGTATGGTATTGTCAATATATTCCTTCTCCTGCAAGAGATGCTTGCGGAAGAAAAGCAGGCCGATATTGCGTTTTTTGGTTGCATTTCGGTCGCGTTTGTGAAGCCATTTTTCGTAATGGTGGAGATCTTTAAGGTATTCTGGTGCATCAGGATGATAGAAACCCATGGTTGGTACCTCCTGTACTTTTTCAACCTTGACGCCAACCTCGAAATATTCTGCCAGGATGTAGTTAAACATCGAAGCCAGATTGTCGGTGGTGGGGTTCATCCAGTAGGTATAGACCTGCATCCAGTTCTTGAAATCTTTGGCCTTTTTCGGTATCAGCGGGAGCATGGTGCGCATGATTTTAAGCAGCTTCATGTAACCATAAAGAGCGTCCTCATCGCGTCCCTTTACCAGCATCTTCGCAACTTTCTTGACGATATCAGGCATTCCACTTCCATCACCCGAGACCACATAATTGCCAATTTTAGTCATCTGCATCACTTCAGGCATTGACTCGTAGGCAAATACAACTTTAACTTTTGATTGATTGACTTGTTCCTGCAGCCAGTCAGCCTGTCCCTTGAATTGAATCAGGGTGGTAAAAATACAGTCGGCATTGTGGATAGCTTCTGCGGCTTCAGGGTTCTGATGCTCGAGGTCTTGATCGGTCCACTGAGTCAATTCGGCATGATCAGCAATTTTTGAGGTTACTTCGCGCCAAACACGCTGATTGCATTGTTCCATACCGACAATAGCGGCAATTCTGATTTTATCGTGCATAGAAATACAAGAAATATACGTTTGTTTGTGGTTTTAACAGAACTGCAAAATGTAATAAAATCTCATGATGTAAACTAACGATTAAAAAAAAGAGCCAGCCCTTGGTGGTTCATGGGCTGGCTGGGGTCACGACCTTATTGTTCCAAGGGGTTCTGATCAGAATGTGAAATCCACTCCTGCAACAAAACTGCGCCCGGGAGCACGGAACCACTCTGCTTTTTCGTATTGGACGTTGCCGATGTTACGGCAGAGGAGGCTTAGCACAGCAGTGTCAGCAGCCAGATATTTTACACCGGTGTTGAGAACGATGAAGTCGCCGGGATAATTCAACCCTGCGGTGTTGGTGTAGTGACTTATCGCCTTGTACTTGCTATAGCGCCCGTTCAGGTTGAACGCAAGCTGGTTGAGGGGTTTAAAGGTAACACCTGCCGATACCGTATGTTCGGGCCGGTAAGCAAGCCACGTCGGGTCAGGATTGTCATCATTAAAAACTGTTGGATTGCTAACAGTGTAGCTTCTGTTTTTGGCATTCATGTAGGTGTAAGCTGCGTTTAGCGCCCACTCACTTGTCGGCTTGTAATTCAAGCTTGTCTCAATACCCCAGATACGTGCTTTTGTAATGTTTGTGTATTGAAATGTGCGATCTGAAGCTATAATTGACTCAATAAGGTCATTATAGTCGTTCAGGAATCCAGCTACATCAAGCGATACCTTGTCACCGAACTGCTTGAACATACCGATCTCATAGGCGGTCATGCTCTCCTTATCGAGGGCGGGATTTGGTATTCCTGCATAAGGTCCAGCACTGCGAATAAAGCGCTCGTAGAGCGTCGGTGCCCGAAAACTCATGCACCAAGATGCACGGAAGCTCATATCATCCATTGCCTTGAAGTTGAGCGCTACACGCGGGCTGAAGGCATCGACGGATTGGTTTTCGATGGTTGCCGTTTTTGTGTCATAGGTGTAGGGTGGAAAAAAACCATGAGGATTTTTGTAATCCAGATATGTTGTTTCATCGGTATTGATGCCATTCCAGTCATAGCGCAAAGAGAGGAGAGAGGTCAGCTTGTCAGTGATCTTCCACTCATCCTGCACAAATGCAGCCCAACTTTTTTCGTTTATATCGCCAAGAACATTTGCCGTCGGTTTTTCGGCTGTGAGTTGAGTTGTTTTCAAATCAGTTGTGCTGCCTTCAAGGCCAACAACCAGGCGATTAGAGTTGTTTACCCTCCAGTCAAGTTTTGTGCCCGCACCGAAACGGTCGGAATAGGTTTCGTTATAATCTCCAGGAGCTTTAGAGTAATAAGGTATTGGAACAGAGATTTGTTGAGCACCAGTTGTATTGTATTCGTATCTGGTTCCGTTATGGGTATAGTAGATTCGAGTGTCAATGCTGAGATGGTCACTCAGTAGGTTTACATAGTTTAGCCCGACCAAGGCATTTTTACGCTTGATGAGATCATCGTCAAAGTATAGGCTGTTATTAATATCATAAGCGCGTTCAGGGTGGGCCGTGAATACCGTGAAACTATTCCCGGTGTACCACTCGTATGCGTATCCACCGTTTGTCTCACTGTATGATGTGCTGAGCAGCAGATACTGCTTGGCATCAATGTCGTAGCGTGCTTTCAGTTTTACGTCATTGAGTTCAGTCTGGGCGTTCTGACGGTAGCCATCGTCTTTGCTAGTGCGTATAAAGCAGACTGTAATTCAGTTTGCCGCTCTTGTTGCCCAACCCAACGTAGCTGTTCCAGAACATGGGGTGTGTCCGTCTACAAAAAACTGACTTTGGTCGCTGGACGGTGGCGCGTCGTAGAAACCTCCGCTGACACCGGCTTTCACCTCCATTTTATCAGGAAGGTGGCCGAAGACGTTCACCACCCCTCCCATTGCTCCAGAGCCATAAAGGGTCGCAGCAGCGCCTTTCAGGATCTCTACCTTGTCAGCGGTATTCATGTTGACTGATGACCAGGCAACTTCACCTGACTCAGGCGCATTGATCGGGAAGCCGTCGTAAAATGCACTGACACGAGTGCCTATACCACCGCCCTGGTAAGTATTTGATCCACGGATTTGAACAGCCGATGAGGTTTGACCACCTGCACGTGTAACAACAACAACGGGAACATCTTCAATAACTTTGTCAAGTGTCGGGTTGGATTCCTGTTTGACCTTTTCATGCGAGACCACATTGGCAGTAACCGGCACATCAAGCCGATCCTGTTTGTAGAGTGAGGCGCCAACCACAACTTCTGATGCCATAATCGTCGTCTGGCCAAGTTGGAGGTTGACCTCGGTTGTTTTGTCACTGCTGACGTTTATCACTTGACTTGCAGGGGCGTAACCAACAATTGATATAGCAATCTTCTGCTGTTTTGCGGGGACGTTCTGGAGGGTAAAGTTGCCGTTCATATCGGTAGCGGTGCCAATGGTGGTGCCAGCAATGGTAACCGAAGCGCCGAAGTCCCCTTCACCGTCGGATTTGTCGATGATTTTGCCTTTTAACTGTGCCAGTATCGGCTCCGTAGGAGGGAAGAGGCAGCAATGATGCCGTCAGGCAAAACGCTGAAAGGACAAAACGAGAAGCCCGAGCATGTTTTGTTTTCATGATTGTATCTGGTTTTGTTGCAGTGATTCGTACAAATAAAAACAGACTTACTTTTTTGTGTACAGCCTCCGACTTGCACCTGAAGCATGAAAACCGTCTACATCCTGACAATGGGATCACGTGAGACATATACTGTTCACACCGTGCATGCAATCAACGATTCAATCTATGAAAAAATCAAAGAAAATACTCAGAGGTTGGAGTGAAACGGTAGATATAAGCAGGAGTTAGCGCAATAATGAAAAAAAATACTCCCAGGCAGTTACCGGGGAGAGTAAAAAGAGGAGGGGTTATACGCTCAGATGACACCAAGTTCTCTGCCGATGGTGCAGAATTCAGTGATGACCTTATCGAGGTGTACGCGTTTGTGTGTTGCCATAAAACTGGTGCGGAGCGCTTCGTGGCCAGGCATGACACCAGGACGAATGAATGCGTTGACATAAACTCCCGCATCGAAAAGTTTTTTCCAGAACAGAAGGGTTTTTACCTGATCTTTGATCAGCACGGTGACTATGGCCGTACGCGATGACATAAGGGTAAATCCTGCTTTGAGCAGTGCCTGGCGAACGTAGTCGGTGTTGGAAATCAGTCGTTCTGTAAGCTCTGGTTCAGTACGGATAATCTCAAGAGTGGTCAGAACTGCCGCTACACTGGCCGGAGTTGGGGAGGCACTGAAGATCAGTGAAGCTGCGTTATGCTTGATATAGTTGATGACTGAACGGTCGCCAACAACATAGCCTCCGAGTGAACCGAATGTCTTTGAGAAGGTTCCCATGATGAGGTCAACCTCATTGACCAAGCCAAACTCTGACGGTGTGCCTCTGCCGTTTTTGCCGATCACACCGACGGCGTGAGCGTCATCAATGAGAATACGTGCACCATATTTGTTTGCCAGTTGCACAAGGTGCGGGAGATCAACAATTTCTCCGGAGACCGAAAAAACTCCATCAGAGACGATCAGTCGGCTTGAAGCTTCAGGAATAGTCTGAAGAACACGCTCCAGATCTTCCATGTTGTTGTGGTTGTAGCGTACCAGGTTTGCTCCCGCCCCCTGAGCCATAATGGAGGCAGCCACAAGGCTTGCATGGTTGTCGCGGTCGGATACAATGTATTCGCCCCGCTGTACCAGTGTAGGGATGATGCCCTGACCGGTCTGGTAGCCGGTGCTGAAGAGCAGGCAGCGCTCCTTCTCAAAAAAGTCGGCAAGCTTCTCCTCCAGTTCTACGTGAAGGTTGACCGTTCCGGTCATGTAACGGGAGCCACTGCAGCTTGTTCCGTATTTGTTGATTGCTTCGATTGAGGCTGCCTTTACCCTTGGGTCTGCGGTAAGGCCAAGATAGTTGTTTGATCCAGCCATAACCAGCTTTCGTCCCCCAAAAGAGACAACAGGACCCTCGTTTTCGTCTATTGGATGAAAAAAAGGATAGATGCCTTGAGCCTTTACTTCATCAGCAATGGTATAATCAATGCACTTTTTGAATAAGTCTTTCGTTTTCTCCACAGGAATTCATTTTTATCTTCAGCTTTGACAGACAGCGCTGGAATTTCTTGTTGTTACGATCGCTGCTTTTTGTGTTTCTTGCAGCAATGAGTTCTTCAGGTAAGCGGATTATGCTCTTGAAACGAAATGTAATTAAATTTTTTATTTTTTTGTGTTAAAACGGACTTCGTTCTTTTTGCTGCACTGCGTTTGGTGCAGGGAATTGTTGCCTTGGTGTCCGAATAAAAGGGAGTGATGAGGGGTATGAGTGAAACCATCCTGGTGACGGGGTCGACCGGTTTTATTGGTGTAAGGCTGTTACAATACCTGACAGGCGAAAGAGTGAAAGTCAGAATCTTTCTTCGCTTTGAGAGCGAAGTTGGAGTGCTGCCTGACGCAGTGGAGGTTGTTCGGGGAAGTTTCAGCGATCCCGAATCTCTGGCTCGTGCAGTGAGAGGTGTTGACCGTATTGTTCATCTTGCGGGGGTAACCAAAGCCGTTGACGAGGCAGGGTACGACGCAGGTAATGTTATGCCGGTAAAAAACCTGTTTGCCGCGATCATGAAGCATAATCCTGTTTTGAAGCGCTTCATTTATATTTCGTCGCTTACAGCGGGAGGCCCGGCATCGGAGGGTATACGAGGAGTAAGAGAGTCTGACGCCCCTCATCCTGTGAGCGCCTATGGACGAAGTAAACTCCGGGCTGAAATAGTTTGCCAGGAACATGCAGCGCATATTCCTGTAACTATTGTGCGTCCTCCTGCGGTCTACGGGCCAGGTGACAAGGATGTTCTTCAGGTTTTTCTTATGCTTGCCAGAGGTGTTCTTGTTTTGCCGGGCAGTGCCGCAAAGCAGCGTTTCAGCATGATTTATGTTGATGATCTTGTTGAGGGTATAATGATGGCTGCTCGTTCATTACAGGCTGTTGGCCGAATTTACTACATCACCTCCCCCGGTTCCTTGTCATGGGATGATGTTATTGCCGCTGCGAAACCGGTGCTTGGGTTCAGCAAGCTCTACAAGCTCTCCCTTCCTCAGCCATTTGTTTTTTTTCTTGGGACGGTGATCGGCGCGGCAGGGTCGCTCCTGGGAAAACCGGCACTGATCAGTCGTGACAAAGCTTATGAACTTGTTCAGAACTATTGGGTCTGCTCACCGGAGCTCGCCGGGCGGGATCTTGGTTTTGCAGCACGGACGACTCTTGCCGATGGTATCGCAAAAACTATTGAGTGGTACCAGCGAAAAGGGTGGCTGTGAGCCTGGCTCACTCTCTGGTCATTTACCCGAGTAATTTTTGCATGAGCTGCAAAAGCAGATATTTTTCATCAGGATAGGGAAGTAGCCCCTTGAGCGCAGCATCCGCCTCCTTCAGGGCAATGATCGCCAGCTCTGTGTCCTGCAATGAAAACGATCTGCAGTAGGCAAGATAGTTCTTGACGAAGTACTCCTGTTTGCCGTACATCCCAAGAATTTTTGCAATTTCAGACTGTGATTTTTGTTGTACCTCAGGAAGTGAAAGTTTCCACAGGCGAATATAGAAGGTGGTCAGGAAGCGGACGATGTTACCCAGTCCCTCTTTCTGCCCCTCCTGGTCCATAATCATGAGAGACATGCCACTGCAGAGCCGCAGGTTTCGATCAGCAAGAGCTTTTTCCAGCTCAAAGACATTGTAGGTACGAGAGATGCCGACGCAGTCATAGACATCTGGCGCAGTGATCTGTTTTTTTTTTTCTTTACGGGCTGAGGCGTAGAGGATGATCTTTTCGATTTCCTGGCATATTTCCCTGGCTGATGGCTGGATATATGCGGTAAATGCTTTAAGTGCATCGGCATCAAATTCCCAGCCGAATGACTTGGCTCTGTTGTAGGCAAAGAGATCAGGTGCCTTGATAACAGGGAACTCGTGGCGATATTTTTTCAGCGCACTGAATGGCGACTTTTCACTATCCTTTTTATCGACAGGGTCACTATCCAGAATCAGAACGGTAAATTCTGCTGGTTTTTCTGTGTATCGGGTGAGTTTTTCTTCGTGCTGCTTCTGCAGCTCTTTTGTCGCGGACTTTTTGATTTTGTCAAATTGCCGTACAACGATGAGCTGCCTCTGGGTGAACATCGGGTATTCAGAGGCTTTGGAGAGCAGCTCTCCGAGTGTCAGGTCGGAACCATAAAAAATCTGCGTGTTGCACGCGGCATCGGCTTCCGTAGAAAAAATTGCAGTTTTGATCATCTCGGCAGCCTCTTCCTTGAGGAAGCTTTCAGGGCCATACAAGAGATAAATCGGGGCAATGGTGCCAGCACGAATATTTTTTTTCAGTGTATCCATAGGAGGAGAGCTCAGGCATCAAGGGGCGCACGTTGGTGCGCCCTCAAGGTTTAAAAAGTCAAAATGGGAGGTCATCCTTTTCGTTTTCAAGTATTGACACTGCGGGAGACATGGCCTGCGACGGGCTCCCTTGCGAATATTCCTTATGAGGAGCGCTGAATGGTGCTCGTTCTTCTCCTTCATCTCCACCGGTGCCATTGCTCTGATCCCGTTGCCCGCCAAGCATCTGCATTTCAGAGCAGACAATCTCGGTTGTATATTTTTTCTCACCACTTTTTGGATCATCCCAGCTTCTGGTTTGCAGACGTCCTTCAACATAGATCTGCCTTCCCTTTTTCAGGTATTGCCCACATATCTCGGCAAGTTTACCCCAGACGATAATTCTGTGCCACTCAGGCTTCTCTTGCCAGTTTCCATCACTGTCTTTGAAGCTTTCGGTGGTGGCCAGAGTAAAATTGGCCTTTGACTGGCCTGAAGTCATCACTTTTACTTCAGGGTCATTTCCCAGATGCCCGATCAGCATTACTTTGTTCAGTCCTTTTGCCATGGTAGTTTGAGGTTGGTTGAAAAAAGCTTCGGGAGTTCCGTCCCCGCATATATAAATCCAAATAATATGCCTAAAAATTTACTATAAAAATACACATTAATTTGCAAAAAGTTCGGAATTGATAACCGGCCCCTCCTTGCAAAGAAGGATCATTTCCGCCTTGCCATTAAGATCTTTTACTTCAACACTGCATCCATAGCATATTCCAATCCCGCATCCCATGACCGATTCAAGTGAGAGATCGCATACCAATTGATGCTCATGGCAGAAGTGTGCGAGTGCTTTCAACATTGGATTTGGTCCACAGGCAAAAATTTTGATAGCTCCCTTTTTTTTGAGTTCCGGGAGTTCATTACGGAGCAACTCTACGACAGTTCCCTTAAAGCCAGCAGAGCCGTCATCTGTTGCGCATCGGCAGTTTGTAAGGTTTTGCGTGAGCAGCTCATCTTTGGTTCTTCCTCCAGTGAGGTTGATCACCTCTTTGCCACTGGCGACAACTATTTTCTCTAAAAAAAGCATAGGAGCTGTTCCGATACCTCCTGAAACAAGAACGGCAGTCAGGAAAGGTTCGCTGCCAAGATCAAAATGGTTACCCAGTGGGCCGAGTACCTTCACCGTTGAGCCTGCGGGGGTGTTGCAGAAGAGTGTTGTTCCACGTCCTACGGACTTAACCATAATATCAATAAGAGAGCCCCGTACGTTGTGTATGGAAAATGGCCTTCTGAGCAGCGGCTGTGTTGCATCGTTGACCTTGATGTTTACAAAATTTCCAGGTTTTGCCGTAGATGCAATTCCCGGGCATTCAAGGCTGATGATGCTGACATCAGGACTGATATTTTGTATTTGGACAACAGTTGCCCTGATATCGGCAAGGGATTTTGTTTTGCACATAATGGAGCACATCAAAAATCGGTGACGGTTGATACAGTGAGCTTAATTAAACGAGCAGGGTGCTCATTTGCAAGCAGTTTCGGGTATACGCTCTCTTCGAAAGCGTTTGTTTTCGCCGCAAACGGGAAATTTTTGGATTGCCGAAATAGTTAACATGGCTGGGGTAAACATTTTGAAGATTGCCTGAACTCTCTTTGTTAGAAGATCTTTTGTAGTGTCAGCTTAGAGTTATATCTTTGACATTTTCTCTGCATTCCGAAATACAATATCTTTGGCTCATGCGTATTTTAACTTTTACAGGTAAAGGCGGGGTAGGCAAAACCAGTGTATCAGCCGCTACTGCTGTTCGTTTGTCACAGCTTGGCTATCGTACTCTTGTCCTTTCAACAGATCCCGCACATAGTCTATCAGATTCGTTTAACCTACCTCTTGGCGCTGAACCAACAAAAATAAAGGATAATCTTCATGCTATTGAGGTCAACCCTTATGTTGATCTCAAGCAGAACTGGCAATCTGTGCAGAAGTACTACACGAAGATTTTTATGGCTCAGGGTGTTTCCGGTGTCATGGCAGATGAGATGACCATTCTTCCTGGCATGGAAGAGCTTTTTTCTCTTTTGAGGATAAAGCGCTATAAAGCTTCCGGCCTTTATGATGTTCTTGTGCTTGATACAGCCCCGACCGGAGAGACCCTTCGTCTCCTTTCCCTTCCCGATACCCTTGCGTGGGGCATGAAAGCGATCAAAAACGTTAATAAATACCTCATCAAACCGCTGAGTAAGCCACTCTCGAAAATGTCTGACAAAATTGCCTTTTTTGTTCCTCCTGCAGATGCTATTGAGTCGGTTGACCAGGTTTTTGATGAACTTGAGGATATTCGTGATATTTTGACAGACAACAAAAAATCAACCGTCAGACTGGTCATGAATGCGGAGAAAATGTCAATCAAGGAGACCATGCGTGCCCTGACGTATTTGAACCTGTATGGTTTCAAGGTTGATATGGTGCTTGTGAACAAGCTGCTTGATACCAAAGAGGACAGTGGATATCTTGAGAACTGGAAAGCTATCCAGCAGAAGTACCTCGGGGAGATAGAGGAGGGTTTTTCACCTCTTCCGGTAAAAAAACTGAGGATGTATGAGCAGGAGATTGTCGGTCTTCAGTCACTTGAGCTTTTCGCCAAAGATATGTATGGTGACACTGATCCGTCGGACATGATGTATGACGAGCCACCGATCAAGTTTGTGAGGAACAAGGATGTCTACGAGGTGCAGTTAAAACTTATGTTTGCCAACCCTGTTGATATTGATGTATGGGTAACCGGCGATGAGTTGTTTGTACAGATCGGTAATCAGCGCAAGATTATTACCCTTCCAATCAGCCTGACAGGTCTTGAACCGGGAAATGCTGTCTTCAAGGATAAATGGTTGCATATTCCTTTTGATCTTGATCGTCAGAATCATAGCCGCTCGAAACAGGAGCAAAAGATGCATAAGGAGTATGACAGAGGGTAGTGGGCTTGGGAGAGTGAATTTTTTTTGATTGATATTTATGTTTAAATTTTGGTAAGTTGGTCTCTTAAGAGTATACAAACTATAACAGAGGTCTCCTTCGGGAAGCCTCATTATCAAGGGAGGAAGATATGTCGGAATCGTACCAGAAACTGCGTAAGGAATTCAAAGAGCTTGAATTTACCGATCGCCTTACGTTTCTTGCTGAAAGTGTTCTTTTGACTGGCCAAAGTGCTGTCGTGGGTGGTCTTAATCTGGCAGGTAATCTTGTTGATACAGTAACAGGAACCGTTGGCGCTGTTATTGATGCAACTGGTATCGGAAATCTGCTTGGCAATACAGGCGGGGTTGTGGGAGAAACTATTGACAGGGTTGCCATTACTGTCAAGGATGCATCAAGAACAGCTAACGAGTTGTATGCAACTGCTGTGGAAACTGTTGAAAATGCTACAGGAAATGCTGCGACTGCTGTTGGTGACGCTGGTGTTTCTGCTTCTGAAGTTGTCAAGAATTTTGCTGGTTCCTTTCAGAAGGGACAGTTAAGAAAATAAAAGAGCCCACTCTGTTGTCGGAGGGTGCTCCGTTCAAAAGAGAAATTTTTTTGTTTTGTTTTTTTTGTTAATTACTGTAGATTAGAAAAAGGTTGACTGTTCTGAAGTTTTAAACTTTCCAATAATTTAAATTCCAAGGGGGACTTATGAGTGGTGGAGGTGTATTTACCGATATCCTGGCCGCAACTGGTCGAATTTTTGAAGTGATGGTTGAAGGGCACTGGGAGACTGTCGGAATGCTTTTTGATTCTCTCGGCAAAGGTACGATGAGAATCAATCGCAATGCTTACGGTAGCATGGGCGGGGGCACAAGCCTTCGTGGTTCTTCACCTGAGGTGACAGGTTATGCTGTCCCAACCAAGGCTGTAGAATCAAAGTTCGCGAAATAAGCGTATTTATGATGCTCTTTTCATGGGCAGTGAAAAGCTTTAACAGCTTTCACTGCCTTTTTTTTTGTTAAAACGATCAATCAAGGGTTGATATTGCCCGGGTAAGCGAGTAATTTCTGTTTATTGTAAAAATTTCATAGATTTGGCTTCGAGCTTTTGAAAAGTGTTAAGCTGAACAGGTATGGTCAATGGTTAATGTATCGTTGTACGTTTCGGGGCAGACCGAACAGGGTGATGTGAATGAATTTTTTCAGAAGGGCCTCATGAGTGCCGGAGAGAATCCGATTGCATTTTTTGAAGGAGTGTTTTATGAGTCGCATCAGGAGCGTGTCGGGAATATTGCCTTTCAGGATTATCTCATTTATACCGACAAGGCAGTTTACCTGTGGGCTAGAGGGTCGAATAAAGATTATCTCGACAGATTTAATCTTGGTGCTGTCTCTGTTAACAGCCGCAATAAAGATCATGATTTCGCAACGCTGAATATCAAAGTGCGTCGTGAAGAAAAAGAGTCTGTTTATGTGATTTTTGACATGGTTGAGTTACATGAAGCTGAATTGATTACCAGGCTCCACACGCTTGTTGAGTCTCTTATTGAAGAGAACCTCGGTCTTAATTACCGCAAGAATCTTCCTGATCAGGTCTCCCTGCTTATTTTACAGGCCTCCCGGGGTGTTTGTGCGCCTCAATCTTTTCCCATTCAATTTGATGCTCCAGCTCATTCTCAGCAGGAGAGCAATATAGGGTATGGTCAGGATCTTCTTGAACAATACAAGGCGAGTCTGGGCTATCCTCCATCCGACGAACGCCCCCGTCAACAGGGCGGAGAGCAGAAACCGGAAGGGTTTTCTCCTGCCGATGCATTGCGGGGAATTGAAAACCTTCTTCCCACGGATCCAGCCGCATTGAAACGGGTTGCTGAATCCATAAAGGATATGATTGGAGATGCGCCTTTCAAGATTCGTGATCAGATCAAGAGTGACCTTCAACATGTTCCGGGTATGCTCTCAGCGCTCAATGAGCTGCTCAACAGCATAGCAGATAATCCGCAAGCAGAGCGATTTGTCATTAATATTGTTAAAACCGCCGTCAGAAATGATGGTGTTATCGGCTCTGTGGGTAAACTGCTGCGTCTCTCTAACAGTTTTGGCGAAAATCAAAAGAGGAGGCGGCAAAGGTCAGCAGCAAAGACTGGAAATTCAGAATCAAGAACGGACCCTTCGCAATCCAGTCAGCGGGATTTCAGTGATGATGATGACTTTTCTGGAAAAAAGAAAATCAAGATAAACTGTGATGATGATGCGACGCAGAACGATGATTGTTTCAGCAGCACGGATCGAGGTTTTGAAAAAAAGAGGAGCTCCGAGGCCTCCTCGAAGATGACTTTACCGGTAGATGACCTTCAAGAGTCCAATATTCCTGCACGCAAAAGCATTTCAATTCAAACTTCTGATGAAGAGGTTTCTGCTCTGGTGAAAAATATGATGAGTATGGATGACTTTTCAGAGAGTGGTTTGGAGGCTATGGAACCGCGTGCTGGAGGAGGTGCGCCAAGAAAAAAAATTATGATCAAATCGGATCCCGAGGAGAGTGCTCATTCACAAGATGCGGGTGTTTCGGCGGCGCAGTCAGAAGATGGTGACGATAACCAGGATGCACCTCGTCGATAACCAGCGTTCAGTCAAGATCAAGTTTACTCAATAGTTTTATTATCAACATGAGAATTATTCTTTACCTGGGTAAAGGAGGGGTAGGTAAAACTACCGTTTCAGCTTCGTCTGCTACAGCAATTGCCCGAAGAGGGCAGCGGGTTTTGATTATGAGTACTGATGTAGCACACAGTCTTGCCGATGCTTTGAATGCCGAGCTTTCTTCTACGCCTTTGGAAGTTGAAAAGAATCTTTTTGCGATGGAAGTGAATGTTCTTGCGGAGATAAGGGAGAACTGGACGGAACTCTACTCCTATTTCTCATCGATCTTGATGCATGATGGCGCTGATGAAGTTGTTGCCGAAGAGCTGGCTATTATGCCCGGAATGGAGGAGATGATCAGTCTCCGCTACATCTGGAAGGCAGCCAAGTCAGGCAATTATGATGTTGTTGTTGTTGATGCCGCTCCAACGGGCGAGACGATGCGTCTGCTTGGAATGCCTGAATCTTACGGATGGTATGCCGACAAGATTGGTGGATGGCACGCAAAAGCAATTGGTTTTGCCGCACCTCTGCTGAACAAGTTTATGCCGAAGAAAAATATTTTCAAGCTTATGCCTGAGGTGAACAGCCACATGAAAGAGCTTCATGCCATGCTTCAGGATAAATCGATAACCACCTTCAGGGTTGTTCTGAATCCGGAAAATATGGTTATAAAAGAGGCCTTGCGGGTACAGACCTATCTCAATCTCTTTGGCTACAAGCTTGATGCTGCTATTGTCAACAAAATTCTTCCTCCAAGTTCCTCTGACAGTTACTTGCAGAGTCTTATTGATATTCAAAGCAAATATCTCAAGGTGATTGACAATTGTTTCTATCCAGTGCCGATTTTCAGGGTGAAGCAGTCTACGGCGGAGATTATCAATACCGATCGACTCTATGACCTGAGCAAGGAGATGTTTGGCGATAAAAACCCGTCGGAAATTCTTTACACCAGCGATAAAACCCAGCACCTGGAGAAGATCAACGGGAAATATGTACTGAGTCTTTATCTGCCGAATGTTGAGGTCAAGAAGCTTAATGTAAATATCAAGGGCGATGAGTTGCTTGTAGATATCAACAATTTTCGCAAGAGCATTATTCTGCCGAATGTCCTTGTTGGGCGGAAGACTGAGGGCGCAGATTTTAACGAAGGAAACCTGAACATCACCTTTGCCAACTGAGCGATTTTCGGCTTTTTCTTATAAACTCACCAGTATAGGGCGGAGTGCTTTAGTCGGCATTCCGTCTTTTTTTTAGTGTGATTGTTTCTTTTGTCTTTATTACTACCGATTGATCTTCGCAGCGCTCCAACAGTTGACGGATTCTCAGCCCTGATCCAGGATGCAGAGGATTGGCGATATCAAGCAGGGGGACAAGAACAAATTTTCTGTGCTCCAGCTCACGGTGTGGTATTGAGAGGCTTTCAGTGCGCAGGGAGAGGTCGTCATAGAGCAGAATGTCGAGGTCGATCACCCTGGCACTCCAGCGGGGATAGCCGTCAGGTCGTCCAAGATCATGTTCGATTGTTTTACACTTCAGCCGGAGCTCTTCAGGTGGAAGTAGTGTTTCAAGCAGAATAACACCATTATAAAAACGGTTCTGTTCAGTTTCACCAATTGGCTCAGTCAAATAGATGGATGAGACGGCGCAAACCGATGTGCCATCAAGCGTCATGAGCTGATCAACAGCCTCTTGGAGATGGTGGAGGCGATTTCCGATATTGGATCCTATTCCAATGAATACCTTGTGGTTCAGCATATTTCAGAGACGGGTAGTGGAGTAATCGGCCTCTGCATAGTCACAGATACCATCAACGGGTGGGTTGCGTTTGCGAACCCTGATAGAGACCTGCTCAAGAATGGGAAAATCATTGAGGAGGTCGTTGGCAATCTCGCAGGCTACCGCCTCAATCAGGAAATACTTTTTAAGGGTCAGCGCCTCTCGTATCTTCTTGTACACTGAGCCGTAATCGACAGTTTTCGTAATGTCGTCGTTTTTTGCTGCATCGGTGAAATCGAAGGTAAGCTCAGCATCAACCTCATATTTGGCACCGATGGTATGCTCCTCCTTGAGTACGCCGTGGTGCGCATAGAAGACCATGTTAACCAGTCGGACGCATGAGTGGGCATGTTGTGTCATTGTAACCTTCATGTGGTAAGTTGATTGCCTTCAATATAGTAAATTCCCTGCCTCGTTGTACAGTGGCAGAGAATCAATCGAAGTTCCCTTGCCTGAAAGAGGTGCATCAGTCACTCTAAAAAGAATAAAATTCACTACCTTCACGGATACAGAAAGTTTCTTTCATGTTTCAAAAAGTGATGATGATGAACAAGGCTCTCGCCGAATTTTATGAAGGGTGCCGTGCAAGGGCAATAATGCTTGCCCTTGAAGAAGACCGTTACACCGGGGATATTACCACGCTTGCCATCATTGATCCTCAGCAGGGAGGAGAGGCCATTATCCGGGCCAAGGAGAGTGGTATCGTTGGCGGTATTGGCGTTGCCATGCAGGTATTTGCCGCCTGCGATCCAGCGCTTGCCGTTGTTGCGCATTGCAGTGATGGCGATGCTGTAAGCAGTGGTGACATGATTCTGGAGTTGGAAGGAAAGCTCTCACCGATTCTTGTTGGTGAGCGTACCGCACTGAATTTCATGCAGCGCATGTCGGGGATTGCGACCAGAACAAGGAGCTATGTCGATACCATCAGCCATACCGGAGCAAAAATTCTTGATACCCGCAAAACTGCTCCAGGGTTGCGATATTTCGACAAGGAGGCTGTCAGGATTGGTGGTGGAGTGAACCATCGTGTTGGTCTTTTCGACATGATTCTTATCAAGGACAACCATATTGACGCATCCGGAGGAATTGCCCAGGCTATTCTTCATGCCAAAGAGTATCGTGAGAATAACGAGCTTGATGTGAAGATTGAGACGGAGGTACGCTCTCTCGATGAGTTACGGGCAGCTCTCTCATGCCAGCCGGATATTATTCTGCTTGACAACTTTACTCCTGAGCTTATGAAAGAGGCTGTGCTCAATGTCAGAAGCACCGGCCTCCGCGTGCTTCTTGAAGCATCAGGCAATATTGGGTTGCACAATGTAATAGCTGTGGCTGAAACGGGTGTTGATTTTATCTCAATAGGAGAATTGACGCATAGTGTCAAAGCTCTCGATCTCTCCATGACAATCAAGCTTGACTGACAGAAAGAGTATGGAAATTGGCGTGGATATTGTTGATCTTGATCGAATTGAGACTCTCTATACTCGATATGGCATGAAGTTTCTCCAGCGTTTTCTCACGGAGGAGGAGATAGCCATCTGCCTGCATAAACCGCAGGTGGTTGCCAGTATAGCCGGGCGATTTGCAGCCAAGGAGGCGGTTGTGAAGGCTCTTGGTACAGGATTTTCGGGAGACGTACACTGGAAAAGCTTTGAGATACTCAATGACGAAAGTGGGCGGCCTTATGTTCGTTCCACTGATGTAAACTGTTTTCAAGGACGATCCATCAAAATCTCAATTGCTCATGATCGACGTGCGGCGGTGGCCATGTCGATAATTGATGAGATCGGGGGAAAATAAAAAAGCTGGAGCCTTTTAATGAGCTCCAGCTTTTATTCTCATCTTTTGTTGATGAGCGACGCTCACTCTTCCGTGTTTGGGGCCGGGAGTGGTTTTGCCTCTTCAGTAATGGTCACCTGCGACTTCAGAAGGTCGTAGATTTTTCCCTTGAAAATCATCTCAGAGATGTACTCACTGATTTCAGGGTTTTTATATGATTCAACAAATTGCTCTTTTTGAGCTTCTGGATGATTCGCAGCCTCTTTTTCAAGGTAGGCTTTGAGATCATCTTCCGATACAGAAACATTGCCGGTTTCAGCTATTTTTCTGGTGATGATCATCCATTGAGCATGTTTGATGGCATTCGGCCTCAACGTTTCCCGAAAATCAGCAGGATTGAAATTTTTCGGGAAGTTTCCGCCGATCTGTCGTTTGGCATTCTCAAGAAGCATGTTGGAGAACGATTCAACGATTGATTCAGGGGCAGGTACCGGGTTTTCTTCAATCAGTTTTGCCGAAATGGACTCGAGGAGATCATCTTCGGCTTTTTTGGTGAAATGCTTTTCAAGCTGTGCTTGTATATCTGCCATGAACTCTTCTATTGATTCAAATTGCTGATTGGTAATCTCCTTGATCAGCTCTACAGTGAGTTCGGGAAGTTCAAGCCGTTTGACTTCACTGATGGCGACATGGTAGCGGGTGGGTTCTGCTTCGGAATCCTCAATCCTGTTTTCAACAGCAACACTCTCCCCGGCTTTTTTCCCTGTCAGCTCTTTGCGGAAAGGGTTTTCTTCAGGAAGGTACTCAAGGCTGAAGTGATGGTTTGATGTTTTCTGTGTTTCATCAAGTTCACCAGCTTCATTGAGTTTCCACACATCACCGATGACGGTATCCGTTGCTGATGCAGCTTCATCAACACTGATCAATGAGCCATGTCCTTTCAGAATAAGGTTCACTTCACGGTCAATATCCTCATCAGTAATGGTGTAGAGCGCTTTGGTAAATGAATAGCCGCTGAAATCGTTGAGTTCAAACTCAGGCTGCACTTCATAATCGAGCTTGATCGTCAACTGATCACCATCAAAAGAGAAGTCAACAATCTGTGCGCGGTTGACCGGTTTAATGTTTTCTGCTTCCGCAATCTCGGTAAAATATTTCGATGCCATTTTCTCAGCGACGGTGGTCTCAATAGAGGGGCCTGCGAGTTTTTTTACCAGGCTTACCGGGGCGTGACCTTTCCTGAATCCCTTGATCTGAATGCTTTTCCTGGCTTCTTCAAGCTCCTGGTTATATTCGGCACCAAACTCTTCTGCGGTAAGAGTAATCTCCAGAATCTGTTCTGTTTCGCTAATGTTACTGATAATTTTTTGCAATGCTCTCTTGGGTTAATTGGTAATGCTGAAAAAAGTAAAAGTCCACAAGATAAGAATATATCCTGTTTATTAAAACAGAGCCACTCTTCTGCTCCCTAAATCTATCGGCTTGGCTTGTAGACCAGCGTGGAGTAGGGGGCCTGATGGAGTATCTGCCTTGCAGCTTCGGCGATATCTTCCACGGTGACAGCTTCGATTGCCGCAGTTTTTTCCTCGGGCTCAATGTATCGTCCGAAATAGGAGAGGTCAGAACCGATCTGCGACATCCGGCGAGTCATTTTTTCCATGCCCATGATATGGTAGCCAAGCAGTTTCGTTTTGGCTGCCTGCACCTCTTCCGGGTCGGGATTGAGGAGCGCGTCACTCTTGAGCAGTTCATCGATAAGTTCAAGCGAAATCTTTGTTTTATTGCTGTCGGTGCCTGCATAGATATTGAGTGCGGTCAGATCATCGCAAAAGGTGACTGATGAGTAAACATTGTAGGCCAGTCCCCGTTTTTCCCGCAATTCCAGATTGAGGAGAGAGCTCATGCCGTTGCCGAGCATGGAGTTAAGTACCATCAAACTGTAATAGTGAGGATCATGGCGCGCTATGGCGGTTCCGAGCAAAATCTGTGCCTGGCAGACCCGTTTTTTCAGTTTCACGATAAATGGCGTGTAGTGCTCGGGCAGAAATGGCTGGCGGATATAGCTGTTGCCAGGCGCCTCTGCAAGGGAGCCAAGAAATCGGTCACTGAGCCGCATAATGTCGTCGTGATCGACCTTGCCGGTAGCTGTGAGCAACATTTTTCTCGGAACATAGTGCTGCCGCATAAAGTTTTTCAGGTCACTGTCGCTGAATCCCTCAACACTCTTTTCAGTGCCAAGAATCGGTTTGCCAATGGGGTGGCAGGGAAATGAGCGCAGATCAAATTCCTCAAAAATAAGCTCTTCAGGGGTATCATTAACGCTGCTGATCTCCTCAATAACAACCTCTTTCTCTTTCTCGATCTCCTCGGGAGGAAAAATCGGGTCACAAACAAGATCCGAGAGCAGGTCGAAGGATGGTTCAAGGTGTTCAGGGAGGCAGCGCAGATAGATACAGGTATGCTCCTTGGTTGTATATGCATCAAGGTATCCACCCTGTTTTTCAATATTTCTGGCAATATCAATGTAGCTGCGCCGCCTGGTTCCTTTGAAAATCGCATGTTCAATGAAATGTGCCAGTCCCGCACTCTCTTCCGGGTCATCGCGTGAACCGGCTTCGATCTGGATGCCGAGGGTGATGCTGTGCAGATACGGGACGGCATCAGTGACAATGTTCAGCCCATTGCCAAGAACACCCTGGTGAACTGACCCCTCCGAAAAGGAGGTTATCGGAGAGGGCAGGTTATCTTTTGTCATGACAGAATAATTTTCTGATGCTTGTGAGTGGAATTGAATGCAATGTAGTTTTAATTCTTATTTTTAAGAACAGTGAAGCTTTGCCGTCGTCTCTATCCTTTACTGCCGGTTTAGTTTTTTTTGGTGTTCAGCGAAAAATTAAGGTATTTTGCTTCTGCAAGAGAGGGTGACGGTTGCTTCCTGAGCTATTACAAGGGTCAAGTGCCGGGAACAAACAGGCAGAAATATTCAGCGATTAATGCTCAAATCATCAATTATCATAACCGGAGCCACCGGATATATCGGGTCACAGGTTGTTCTTGCGTTGCTTTCGAGGTTTTCAGGAGAGATCAACTGCAGGGTGATTGCCCGCAAAAGCTCTGACTGCTCTTTTCTCAGGGGGTTGCCTGTCGAAATTGTCAATGCCGACATTCTTGATCCTCTCGCCCTCAATGAAGCATTCAAGGGAGCTGACACTGTTTTTCATTGTGCCGGACTGATTGCCTACACCAGGAGTTTCCGTAATGCCCTCTACGATACCAACGTTCTCGGAACGAGAAACGTGATCAATGCCTCTCTTTACAACGGTGTCCGAAGGCTGGTTATGACCAGCTCCATTGCGGCGGTAGGAGCTACCGAGGATGGTTCTCCGGCCAGTGAATCCACAACTTTTCAGGAGTGGCAGCGCAGTAACGGCTATATGGAGTCCAAACATCTGGCAGAGCTTGAAGGGTTGCGCGGCCTGGCGGAGGGGCTTGAAGTGGTGATGTTGAATCCCGGCGTGGTGATTGGTATTGATCGGAGGAATATGGCATCCGTCAGCTCATCCAACAAGGTGCTCAAGCTCATTTATCAGGGTCAATTGCCACTCTGCCCTTCAGGAGGAACTGGTTTTGTTGATGTTCGCGATGTGGCTGAAGCTCATCTTGCCGCATGGAAACAGGGCCGATCGGGAGATCGCTACGTTATTGTTGGCCACAACCTCTCTTTTCGCGAGCTGTTCGACCGTCTCGGCAGGGTTGGAGGTCGCGGTGCCAGCCATACCATTATGGTGCCAGAGGCACTGGGTATGCTTGTCGGCCTTGGTGGAGAGTGCTGGTCGCTGTTGTTCAACCGCCCCTCTTTTATCAGTCTTGAGAGCATGCGTACCTCCACAAGGCATCTTGCATTCAGTAACACAAGGTCAGTACAGGAGCTGACTCTTCGCTACCGTGATCTCCCTGAAACCTTCAAGACGATTACAGCCTGAATCATTTTCTTTTTAATTTCATTATGCTTGATACTATGGATACTCAAAAAACCGAACAGATGCCGGTCGTCGTTGACCCAGCAAAACTCAAACAGATGAACCTGGCTGTTGAGGCTGTTGAAAAGCAGTTTGGGAAGGGGGCCATCATGCGAATGGGTGACGGTTCAGCCGGATTGACGGTACAGTCGATCTCTACAGGCTCCATGGCGCTCGACTTTGCGCTCGGCGTTGGCGGCCTTCCCCGTGGAAGGGTGACAGAAATTTATGGCCCTGAATCATCGGGCAAAACCACTCTGGCGCTGCATGTTATTGCCGAGGCGCAGAAAGAGGGTGGTATTGCCGCTATTGTTGATGCCGAACACGCTTTTGACCCGACATACGCCCGAAAGCTTGGTGTTGACATCAATGCGCTGCTCATCAGCCAGCCGGAATCGGGCGAGCAGGCGCTCTCTATTGTTGAGACGCTGGTGAGAAGTGGCGCCATTGACGTTGTTGTGGTCGATTCGGTTGCGGCATTGGTGCCCCAGGCTGAGCTGGAAGGGGAGATGGGCGACAGTGTGATGGGGTTGCAGGCGCGGCTG
Organism: uncultured Chlorobiaceae bacterium; assembly: GCA_903994365.1. Classification (GTDB taxonomy): domain Bacteria; phylum Bacteroidota; class Chlorobiia; order Chlorobiales; family Chlorobiaceae; genus Chlorobium. Next base: position 54,177 of record CAJEXL010000010.1, read on the forward strand.
ATGAGCCAGGCGTTGCGCAAACTGACCGGTGCCATCTCAAAATCGAGCACGGTCTGCATTTTTATCAATCAGCTTCGCGATAAAATCGGGGTGATGTATGGCAGCCCCGAGACGACAACCGGCGGCAAGGCGCTGAAATTTTATTCATCAATCCGTCTTGATATTCGTAAAATTGCCCAGATCAAGGATGGTGATGAGAGCACCGGCAACCGCACCAGGGTCAAGGTTGTCAAGAACAAGGTGGCGCCTCCCTTCAAGACTGCCGAGTTTGATATTCTGTATGGCGAGGGTATCTCTGCCATGGGTGAACTGATTGATCTTGGTGTTGAATTCGGGGTGATTAAAAAGGCTGGCTCATGGTTCAGTTATGGCCAGGAGAAGCTTGGGCAGGGACGCGAGACGGTGAAAAAAGTGCTTCGTGAAGATCCGGTGCTCTATAAAAAAATCCATGCCCAGGTCAAGGAGCTGATGACCGGATCGGCGGAGATTATCAGCGGTCAGGAATGAAGATAGGGGCTCTTGATATAGATCAGCCTGTCATGCTTGCGCCGATGGAGGATGTGACCGACAGGGCATTCAGGCAGCTCTGCAAGCGCCATGGGGCGGATGTTGTCTATACGGAGTTCATCAGCGCGGAGGCCCTGCGCCGTGGCGTTGAAAAGTCGTTGCGCAAGCTGAAGACCGATGCCATGGAGAGGCCCTTTGCCATACAGATTTTTGGCAACAGTGTTGAGTCGATGGTGGAGGCTGCGGTGATTGCCGAAGAGTATCGTCCCGACTATCTTGATATTAATTTTGGCTGCCCCACCAAGAAGGTTGCCGGCAAGGGGGCTGGTGCCGCGTTGCTCAGGGAGCCGGAGAAGATGGCGCAGATTTCCGAAGCGGTTGTGAAGGCGGTGAACATTCCGGTAACAGCCAAAACAAGAATTGGCTGGGATCTTGAATCAATCAATATTCTTGATATTCTTCCCCGACTTGAGGATGCCGGTATTCAGGCGCTGGCGCTGCATGGGCGCACGCGGAGCCAGATGTACAAGGGGAGGGCAGACTGGAGCTGGATTCGTGCGGCAAAAGAGCATGCGCGAATTCCGATTATTGCCAATGGCGATATCTGGTCAGCCGAAGATGCTGTGGCAATGTTTGCCGAGACCGGGGCGGACGGGGTGATGATTGGCCGGGGCTCCATCGGCAACCCCTTTATCTTTGAACAGGCAAAGCAGCTCATTCAAACCGGCAAGCCGATGCCGATGCCCGATTTTCGTCAAAGGATACATGCGGCGATTGATCACCTGACGCTTTCGGTGCAGTTCAAAGGGGATAAGTATGGAAATCTTGAAATGCGCCGTCACTATTCCACCTATCTGAAGGCGCTGCCGATGGTCTCGCGGGTGCGCAACAAGCTGGTGCGTGAGGACGGGTGGGAGCAGGTTATCCAGATTCTTCTCGACTACGAGGCGGAGTGTGAGGGATATGCGAGGGAAGGAAGGATTTTTGATGATACGGAGAGTTTGAATGACCATTCAGATAAACTGGTACTTAATTATTAAGTTAAAACTATAAAACAAGTTATGAGCAGTTCGGATTTTCGCTGTCGGGTAGCGGTGCTTGGCGCAACTGGTCTGGTAGGCCGCACTATGATCAAGGTTCTGGAAGAGAGAAATTTTCCTGTCACGGACTTTGTACCGCTCGCTTCGGCCAGAAGCGCCGGTCAGTCGCTGACCTTCAATGGCAAGGAGTACATTATCCGTGAGCCCTCTGCCGAAGCGTTCCGTGGTGTCGATATTGCACTCTTTTCCGCAGGCGCAACCGCCAGCAGGGAGTGGGCCCCGATTGCCGCCGCCGAAGGTGCCATTGTTATCGATAACTCGTCGGCATTCCGGATGGATACCGATGTTCCCCTGGTTGTACCGGAAGTTAATCCCGGTGATATTTTTAAAGCGGATGGCACACCAGAGCCGATTATTGCCAACCCCAACTGTTCGACCATTCAGATGGTGGTGGTGCTCAAGCCGTTGTACGACCACTTTGGCATCAAGAGAGTGGTGGTTTCGACCTATCAGTCCGTGACCGGCAAAGGCAAGGCAGGCCGCGATGCCCTCGAAAGCGAGCTTGCCGGTGATGAACAGGAGCAGTTTACCCATTTTCACCAGATCGCCTTCAATGCCGTGCCGCAGATTGATGCCTTCACGGAGAATGGCTACACCAAGGAGGAGATGAAGATGGTGAACGAGACTCACAAGATTATGGGCGACGATGCTCTCAGTGTCTCTCCCACCACTGTCCGCATCCCTGTGTACGGTGGCCACGGCGAGTCGCTCAACATTGAGCTGGCCAAGGATTTCGACATCGACGAAGTGCGCGAGCTTCTTCGTACCTCGCCGGGCATTATTCTGCAGGATGATCCGTCCGCACGCCTCTATCCCATGCCGCTCACCTCCTACGAGCGCGACGAGGTCTTTGTCGGGCGCGTTCGCCGCGATTACTGGCACCCGCAGACGCTGAATATGTGGATTGTGGCCGATAACCTGCGCAAAGGCGCCGCCACCAATGCGGTGCAGATTGCCGAGGTTATTGCCGCTCGATGGTAGCAACTGCCCATTTATGCTGAAAGAGCTATCAGCGACGTGCTGGTGGCTCTTCTGGCTGAGGGAGACCTGATGTTTAATGCGCCTCTATTTCAGGTAACGTCCACTCTTTCCATGAACAAGTTCAAGCTCCGTGTGCGGTAACCCGTCGGATATGGAAGGCTCTCAATGGTGAATCATTGGCAGACTCTTTCATCAATGATGTTTTTTTGAGCCACAACCTCACTCTCTTTCATTGTTCAGAACTCATTCCCGAAAAATTCCAGCCTGAAGTCATTCCGAACGCAGAGAGGAATCCATCTTTTTACCTTCAATCCGAAAGAATGAGTTTTGGAAGTGAATTCTTCATTGGCTGAGGTCATTATGATTTTTACGTGATTAGAGATGCGTTATATTAGTGTTGCAGTTTGAGGTTGGCGGCTACAGCCAGAGTCTGCTGAGTGTGGAAAAGCAGGAGAGTACCACCGGCAATGTACGTTCAAGCTCAATGCAGTCTATTACGCAAATTCTTGCGGGTTTTACAAAATACCAGGTGGCAAAAGAGTGGACGGATGAGATGTATTTTAACACCACTGCCGAGGTGACGGTTGACCTTGAGGCCACCAGGCGAAAGCTTGATGATATTGGAGCTGAACGGAAACAAGAGGATCAGGAGAAGTCGCACATTGGTCAGCGAACACAGGAGGCATTGGAGCGTGAAAAAGCAGCCCTTGAGGCTCAAAATGGGTTGTTGCAAAAACAGGTGGCGCTTGCCGGGGAGCAGGCCGAGCTTGAGCGCAGTCGAGCCGATGCCCAGCAAAGTATAGAAGCCCAAAAGGCACTGTTACAGAAACAGGCGGCGCTTAATGCACAGGTGTTAGCGCTTGCCGAGCAGCAGGCAGCTCTGAATCGCGAGCACGAAGGCAGGTCGGGAACGCTCCCGCGGTTGCCGGTTTTGGAGGCATCGCCAGCGGGAGTGCCAGCCAACTTTGTGTACATTCGAGGCGGCAGCTTTACGATGGGCAGCCCTTCGTATGAGCCTGGGCGCGAGAGTAATGAAGCTCAGCATCAGGTTCGGCTGAGTGATTATTATATGGGGAAATATGAAGTAACACAGGCAGAGTGGGAGCCTGTGACAGGGACAAACCCGTCATATTTTAAAGGAGTAAATTTGCCTGTGGAGAGTGTGAGTTGGGATGATTGTCAGGCATTTATAGAAACATTGAACCGTAAGACAGGCAAAACGTACCGGTTGCCGATGGAAGCGGAGTGGGAGTATGCGTGCCGTGCAGGGACGACAATACCGTTCAATACAGGGGGTAACCTGACGACAGATCAGGCCAATTATGAAGGCAACTTTCCATACAACAATAATCAGAAAGGCATCTATCGACAGAATACGGTTGCCGTCAATAGTTTTACCCCGAATGCGTGGGGGTTATACAATATGCACGGGAATGTGTGGGAGTGGTGCAGTGATTGGTATGGGGCGTTTGGGAGTGTTGCGGTGACGAACCCTGCTGGGCCAACAACTGGTTCGGACCGTGTGCTTCGTGGCGGGAGCTGGAGCAGCGCTGCCGGGGGCTGTCGGTCGGCGGATCGCGACGGCAGCCGCCCCGGCGACCGGAGCGACGGCGTTGGCTTCCGCCTGGTCTTCGTCCCGTAGTTTGGGGGCGGTTTTCGACTTTGCTTTTGAGCTATGCGGAGCAAAAACAAGGTTGAGGAGAGCGGCTGTGAGGGACGAACTGCCGCACTTCTCAACCGAGCGGGTGGGCACGAACCACAGAAAAGGCCGCCTGATGGCGGTCGAAATCAAATTGCTTGGTCTGCTGGTGGAGCAATACCTTGCTTTTGCGGAAGTGATGGCGCAGCAGCGAACTCCGATGTACATGAAAGACTGGATTCAGCGTCTGGATTCAATTATTCAGCTCAATGGTCGCGAACTGCTTACCCATGCCGGTAACATCAGTCATCAGAAAGCGCTCGAAAAGTCGGCGCAGGAATACGACAGGTACAGGGATGCCCAGATGCAACCGCAGAAGGAAGAGAGCCTTCGGGAACTTGAGCGGGATATCAAACAACTCAAGTCCACACGAAATGTGGATGATAACGATGTGTGAACACCGTGCATGCTGGTTGACAAACAGCCCTGTTTTGCCTATAATACAGAGACTGTTGTTGGTTCTGGTAAAAGGACGAGGAAACACTCAATGAGACTTAGCGAAACACAGCAGCAACGCATACTTGAGGCAACCCGGCAGAACTTCGGTGATGACGCGAAGGCTTGGCTGTTTGGCTCGCGTGTTGACGATACACGTCGAGGCGGTGATGTGGATTTATATATCGAGACGAGACAGCGCAATAACCTGATGGCAGAATTGCGGTGCAAAATGGCTATCGAAGAGAGTCTGGATCTGCATGTTGATTTGGTTGTCAATGACCATGCCAGGGATAAGCCGATTTACAAAATCGCAAAAAAGCAGGGGGTTCAATTATGACGGAGCATTTGCGACTCATAGCAAGGCAGTTGAATCAATCCCTTTTTTGCATAAAATTGCCTTTACCATGGCAAACAGAGCCGTCCGAACTATTTTTAACACCCACCCATGGAAGAATACGATCAATTTGCCACACAATACGCTTCAGGCACCGAGGATCTGGAGCAAAAGACAAGGAGCCATTTTTATTCCGAATTGCCTCCGTTGAAAGGGAAGATTATCCTTGATGTTGGATGTGGGTCAGGCCATGACGGAGCATACTATGCTTCGCAGGGCGCTGTTGTGTATGGTATGGATGTTTCGGAGCAAGAGATTGCAATGGCACAACAGAGAGCGTGCGGAGTTTTCGTTAAAGCCTCTATGGAGAGTATTCCGTACGAAGCTGACATGTTTGATATCGTGACCAGCCTCTACGCAATCCAGCATACAGAAGATGTGCCACAATCGATTCTGGAGATGATTCGTGTTGCCAAACCGGGTGGCCTCATTGCCATTCTGGCCAAACATCCGTTTCGCAATCTGCTTGAAAGTTATGTCAATGATGGTGTTTCGGACTATTATGCCAAAAGAAAGGTTACCTCTTACATTTTTAACAGGGCAATAAAATTGATTGAAAATGGACACACCATGATGGACTATCTGGCACCATCGGTGTTACGATCAGCTTCACTTGAGCTGTTTGAAGAGAGAACGGATTTTCCGGCAAGTGATCAGGTTATTGCAGGGTTGACCTACCCGACCTACATGATTTTGAAATATCGGAAGATCATCTGACGTGCAATTGTGTCTGCTGGAAAATTGAGCAATACTGATGAGTATTTCTTGAATCTGTAGGTGAGAGATGATTGTTCCAGTTTTACAGATTTGCTGATTCGCTTGTATTATTCTTCCCGAAGTTATATATTAACAATCGTTAATACGTTCTTTATCCAATACTGGTCATCAAGAAAGGCTGAGGGAATAGACCCGGTGAAGCCTTGACAACCGATTCCTTTCAGAGTGGAACACGGTGCCACATTCTACTTTTGCGATCTATGCGTCTGGTTTTTTTCGTCAGATGAAGCAGAAGAACGATGAGTGAAAAAGAGCGTTGTACAGCTTCTCTTTTCAAAACAGGTGCGTTGCCTTGAGCGACTTGCCATTTTAAAAGAGAGTGAATTTCATTAAAGACCTTTTCCATGCTCATCAGGGAAGAGGTTTTTTTGTTGTATTATCCCATTCATTTTTCAAAACAAACTGTTTATGAGTTTCCAGACAGACACGATTCACGCCGGTGTAGGCCCCGACAAGGTTTATGGTGCCATTATGACACCGATTTACCAGTCGTCAACTTTTGTGTTTGAGGACATCGGCAAGCACCGGGGATTTGACTATACCAGAAGCGGCAATCCGACCCGCAAGGCTCTTGAAGACAATCTCTGCGCTCTTGAGGGGTGCTCATCGGCAGTTGCCGTGACCACGGGTATGGCGGCTATTACCTCCACCCTGAGCATTTTTCATGCAGGTGACGAGATTATCTGTACTGATGACTGCTATGGAGGTACCTCCAGATTGATGAAGACGGTTCAAGAGCATTTCGGTATCAAGGTGCATTTTGTGAACATGCAAGTGGCGGAAAACATTCTTCCTTTTGTTAATGAGCAGACAAAAGCGGTCTGGGTTGAAACCCCTTCCAATCCTTTGCTGAACCTTGTTGATATTGCAGCCGTGTCGGTGCTTGCCAGGGAGCGAGGCCTTTTGACTATCGTTGACAATACGTTTCTCTCTCCTTTTGGGCAGAAGCCCTTTGAACTTGGGGCGGATATTGTGGTTCATTCGACCACCAAGTACCTGAACGGTCATTCCGATGTGGTTGGCGGGGCCGTGCTGTCGAACAGTGAAGATCTTGATAAAAAGCTGAAGTTTACGGTGAATGCGCTGGGCACCTGTGCCCAGCCTTTCGACTGCTGGCTGGTGCTTCGCGGGATCAAGACGCTGGTGGTTCGCATGAGAGAGCATGAACGCAATGCACTTGCGGTGGCGCAGTTCCTTGAGCAGCATCCCAGGGTGAAACGGGTTTTTTATCCCGGTCTGGTGAATCATCCACAGCATGAGCTTGCAAAAAAACAGCAGAAGAGTTTTGGCGGTATGGTTTCGTTTGAGCTTGATGGCGCTCTTGAGGATGTCAACCGGGTGCTGATGGGTACGAAGTTGTTTGCGCTTGCTGAAAGTCTTGGTGGCGTTGAGTCGCTGATTGAGCATCCGGCATCCATGAGCCATGCGTCGATGGATAAAGAGCACCGCGAAGCGGCCGGGATCACGGATACCATAATCAGGCTCTCGGTAGGTATTGAGGATGGTGACGATCTTGTTGCAGATTTACAGCGTGCGCTTGGGTGATGAGCACAGTGCCTTACAATCCAGAAAGAGGGAGTTTCCCCCCACCCTATACCGTAAAGGTAAGTACACGGGCAAGATATGCCAGGTTAAAGATGACACCGCATGACGGCCTGATTGTGGTTGTCCCCCAGGGGTTTAACAAAACGCATATAGCAGCGCTGCTCAGTCGTCATGAGTTGTGGATACGAAAGACTGCTGCGCAGCTTGATGCTCACCGTCAGGAGCCTTTGCCATCCAGAGAGGACGGCTTGCCCTGTAAGGTTGTTTTTCCTCATTGTTCTGAGGAGTGGGATGTTGAGTACACGCAGACCGCGACTGGGGAGGCTGCTATCAAAGAGAGTTCAGCAACCAGCCTGCTTCTCTCCGGTGATGTCGCCAATGATGTGCTCTGCCGCAAACTTCTCGTCTCCTGGTTGAAGCATCGAGCGGGGATGCTTTTGCTTCCTTCGTTTGAAAAACTTGCAACATCCCTTGATTTTGACTATGCTGAAGCAAAGGTTCGCCTGCAACACTCCCGATGGGGGAGTTGCACTTCGGGTCGGGTGATAACGTTGAATACCAAGCTGCTGTTTTTGCCGGAGTATCTCATCCGGCACATCATGGTTCATGAACTGTGTCACACGGTTCATCTTAACCACTCTCGTGCCTTCTGGGCTCTTGTGCAACAGCACGACCCCCTATGGCGAATCAATAATCGTGACATGAAGAGTGCCTGGAAATATATTCCGGCTTGGGTTTCGGGTAAGCCCTGACAGATCGTTCTATTTTACCCCTTAGTTCAACCAATACCTTAGGATATGCAATTCGAATCACTGAACATTATTGATCCAATTTTGAAAGCCCTGCAGGAAGAGGGTTATACCACTCCGACACCGATACAGGCAGAAGCGATACCAATTATCTTGCAGGGTACCGACCTTCTTGGTTGTGCCCAGACTGGAACCGGCAAAACGGCGGCATTTGCCATTCCCATTTTGCAGTTGCTCGGTGCCAACAAAATTTATGACAGAAAGAGAAAAATCCGGAGCTTGATTGTTACCCCGACACGAGAACTGGCTATTCAGATAGGAGAGAGTTTTAACGCCTACGGCCGTCATACCGGCTTGACCAATACCGTGATTTTTGGTGGTGTCAATCAGAACCCTCAAACCGCCGCGTTGATTAAAGGTGTTGATATTGTGATTGCAACTCCCGGCAGGCTGCTTGATCTGCTCAATCAAGGGTTTCTGAGTCTGCGTGATGTGGAGATACTGGTGCTGGATGAAGCCGATCGCATGCTCGACATGGGCTTTATTCACGATGTGAAAAAGATACTGGCGGTGGTTCCGAAAAAAAGGCAGTCACTTTTCTTTTCTGCCACCATGCCATCGGAAATTGTCAAGCTTGCCGCCACCATTCTGCATAACCCTTCAAAGGTATCGGTAACTCCTGTTTCGTCAACGGTGGATATCATCAATCAATCAATCTACTTTGTGGACAAGGGGAATAAAAGCGCTCTTCTGGTTGATATTCTGCAAGACAAGAGTATCAAGACGGCCCTGGTCTTTACCCGGACAAAGCATGGCGCGGACAAAGTGGTAAAATTATTGGACAGGCACCATATCAAGGCGGAAGCGATACATGGCAACAAGGCGCAGAATGCCCGCCAGCGCGCTCTCACCAATTTCAAGTCGCAGACCACAAGGATTCTTGTTGCGACCGATATTGCCGCACGAGGTATTGATGTTGATGATCTTGAGTATGTGATCAACTATGAGATGCCCAATATCTCTGAAACCTACGTTCATCGTATTGGCCGGACTGGCAGAGCCGGTGCAAAGGGGACTGCGCTCTCATTTTGCGATGCTGAAGAGAAGGAGTATCTGCGCGATATTGAAAAACTGATCGCCAAAAAAATTCCGGTCATCGACAACCACTCTTTTCCATTGATGGATCACCATCCGGTCAAGGCACCAAAGCAGCAGGGGAGAGGGAACTCAGGCCATCCTGGGCCGAAGCCACCGGCAGCCAGTACGGCGAAACGGTGGTCTGAACGGCCAGGAAGAGGGCGGTAATAGACGATTCAGGGTATAAGCAGTTTAAAGCCGGTATGGGGATCAAGCTGACGGGTTGCGGTGTTCTCAAGCAGCTCAATCAGAATGATCTCCATCACTTGCCAGACCTTTACCCCGGTGCGGATGCAGCCGGTAACTGTATTTTCTTCCCTGCCGCAGGCGAAGTGGGCATGGAGTACAGGATTACCGTTATCATCCGGAAAAATTGTGCCGGTGCCTGTAATTTCATGGGCATCGTAGAGTTCGTGGGTCATCGGGTTGGTCGGAAAGATGCGGCTCTCTTCGGGGCCAACAACAAGTATGCTTCCCCTGTCGGCGCCACCGACGGCAAAAAGTGAAGCCCGTTTGATCGCATGATCTTTGACGAACTGCTCAATCACGGTGTGAACTATCTCGCCATCTTCAAGTCGGATAACAAAGGTTCTTCCTTGCTTTGCTTCTGAATATTTCATAACTCAATTGTTATACATTACTGCTCTTCTGCTTCGATGAACGCAAGCTTGATTCATACTGGGTAATGTAGTAAAAGTGAGTCAGTTACTGAAAAACTCTATCCGCAGATTTTCATCATCCTGCCCTGTCATGCTGTAGGTACCTTTTGTGACAATTGAGAGCCCCATGTTATCCGCAGTCGGTATGATGCTTTGCTCAAGCTGGTCAACACTTTGCTTTGAACAACTCTTGTTGAAGAAGAGGCTCAGTGCCGCTGCTGTATTGCTGAACTGAAGAAGAAAATCATTGTCATTGACAAACACCAGATCATCATAGGCATACGAGACCTTATGGCCGAGCTGTTCAAGAAGCTGCATGACGGTTCCAAGTGGACGTAATGATGTTTCCATAGCTCACTCCTCCGGATTTTTACATGAAAAGTTGTTGTTATTCTTGTGAGGGCATGCGTTCATATCGCTCATTTTGAAAGATTTTATCACCTCTTCGGCACCCTGAACAGGCTCCAGGCTTATCAGGTTTCTCAGTGTGGTTATATCGAATCCCTGAATGTGCAGGGTGCCGATTTTCATGAGTGGCCGTTTTATCAATAATGGCTCCTGTATCATCATGGCAATTGCCTCTTCTTTCGTGAATTCAAGAGGGTTGAGTTTGCCCGATGTTATTGCTGGTGCCGCCGGATTGAAGCATTCGGCTACCGATTTTTCCCCAAGAAATTCTTCAAGCTCCTCTTTAGACCAGGGGTATTCAAGCAGATTGACTGATTCTACACAATGGCCAGAAAGCTCAAGCATAGCTTTTTGTCGGGTATTGTTGCTGCATCCCGGTTTTTCATAAAAGAGTACGGTTGCCATGATCTCATTGTTTAGTTCTTGAGGATCGTTCTTCCGATAATAGTAAGGTAAAACAACTAAATAAACTAAATAATTAATTAAAATTATGTACTTTTTGGTTGTAAGTAATGTTTTAGTTCTGTTTATGTTAATTAATTAATCAATTTTGAGGTCTGTTATGGCTGAAAGCAATTTGCAGGCATGGGAAAAGGTTCTGGAATATGCTTCCGTTCCGTTGCATGGAACGATGTCCAGAAAAATTCGGAAAGGGGTCAAGCTTCAGATTAACGAAGGGAGCATCTATGAAGATGCGGTTCTTTTTATCAGTGATCTTTTTCTGAGGGTTACCGGAGAGGCTGATGGGGTCAGTGTGAATACCTATTATGATATGAAAGCGGTTTCAAGCATTCGTACCTATAGCAGCAAGGAGCAGTAAGACGTTATGGAACTGTGATTGTTTGCAGAGAGGGGGTGCTTGTGCTGATAAGTCAAACAGGCATCCCCTCTCTTTTTCTTTTATGAAGAGCATTGCGTCATTACTCTTTTATTCATCTCTTGAATGGTGTTATTTTATCTCTCGTTGTACTGTAGGAACGAAGTTCTGCTGGCGTCCTACCTTCGGCAGCCCAAGTATCTCTCGTGCATGGTCGAGAGCGTCATCAATATTACCGAAAATATGCTCTTCCCCTATATCGTCGTAGAGCCCATATTGCTGGAGAGCAAATAACGGCTGGGCATGAACGCCGGAGAGGATCAGCCTTGTTTCTGTTTTATTACAATCTCTGAGTAACTCCTTTATCATATTCAGGCCTGTTGCGTCAATCGAGAGGACACTGCGCATTCTGATGATCCTGATTTTTGGTGCTTTTTCAACAATATGCATGGCTTCTCTGAATTTGCTGGCAGCTCCAAAGAAAAAAGGACCGTTTATTTCAAAGACCTCTACGCCATCGGGTACTTTTCTTGTTACAATGGTGTTTGGATCATCCTCTTCATCCCTGTCAGTAAGCTCTTTTGTGATGACTCCGACATTGGAGAGTTGAGCCATTCTTTGCATAAAGAGAATGACCGCGAGCAACATTCCTACTTCTATGGCGAGTGTCAGATCAAAGAGTACCGTAAGGCTGAAGGTGGTGAGCAGGACAATAACGTCGCTTCTCGGGCTTTTAAGAAGTTGCCTGAAAACCTTGACCTCGCTCATGTTCCAGGCAACAATGATAAGAATTGCTGCCAACGCAGGCATTGGAATGAGCTTGGCCCATTTTCCAAAAAGGAGCATGATCAGGAGCAGCGTAATGGCGTGAACTATCCCTGCGATTGGAGTTCTGCCGCCATTTTTGACATTGGTTGCTGTTCGGGCGATTGCTCCAGTAACGGGGATGCCACCAAAAAGAGGAGTAATGATATTTGCTGCTCCCTGGGCAATCAGCTCCATATTTGATTTGTGTCGGCTGCCGATCATGCCATCCGCTACAACAGCGGAGAGCAGCGCCTCGATTGCGCCAAGCAGGGCAATAGTGGTTGCAGGCATGATGAGGTGCTGGATGGTGGCAAAATCGAACGCAGGAAAAATGGGGGCCGGGATTGTGGAGGGGATCTCTCCGAAACGGGATGCAATGGTGGCAACATCAAGCTGAAAGTACTCGACAAGAACGGTTGTTGCAACAATAGCGACGAGCGAACCGGGAATTTTTCGTGATACTTTTGGCCAGAGGAGAATAATTGCAAGGGCAAGAGTGCCGATCATGAAACTTGGCAGGTCGAATGTTGGCAAGTTTTTTGCGTAAGCTGTCCATTTGTCAATAAATTCGGCAGGCACAACAGGGATATCAAGACCGAGAAAATCCTTGACTTGACTGGAAAAAATAATGACGGCAATACCACTGGTAAAGCCAACAATCACTGGATAAGGGATAAACTTGATGAGTGAACCGAACTGGGCGAAACCCATTATCATGAGGATTACGCCCGACATGATGGTTGCCAGCATAAGACCGTTAATACCATATTGCTGGACGATTCCGTAGAGGATCACAATAAAAGCGCCCGTTGGGCCTCCTATTTGTACCCGGCTTCCTCCAAGAAAAGAGACAAGAAAGCCGCCGACCACTGCGGTAATGAGCCCTTTTTCAGGTGAAACTCCGGAAGCGATGGCAAAAGCAATAGCCAGTGGCAGGGCAACAATGCCAACCATAATACCGGCAATGACATCTTTCATTATCCGGTCCGGGGTAAGTTCCGGTAAAATTGAGAAGAGTTTTGGTTTAAACATGGCGAGAGTCAAAAAAGAGAAATGAACAAATAACCCATAGAGGGCTTGGCCTTCTATATAATCTTTTTGCATTATTTATATCAATCCGCAGTTATTTTCGGAGAAAAAAAGTAATGCAGGCAGGAAAACCCTTTTTTATAGTGGTATTTGTTGCGTTGTGCTCCTTATCTTGGAGATGAGCACAATTGCACCTATTCAGTATTGGTGCGCACTTCAGTTGATTTTGTCTCTGGAGAAAAAGAACCATGTGAAGTCACTGGAATACGTTGAGTTTATATGGTCATCTTGAATAAAATTAAAGGAGAATAAGGGATTATGGCTACAACAAAAGAGAATCTGAAAGAGGCGTTTGCAGGCGAGAGTCAGGCTTTTCAGAAGTACCTTGCTTTTGCAAAAGAGGCAGACAAGGCAGGATTTGGCAATGTTGCCAGATTGTTTCGGACAACCGCGCAGGCTGAGCGCATTCATGCCGAAGGACATTTTACCGCTCTTGGCGGAATAGGGTCAACGGTTGAAAACCTTGAGGCCGCCATTGGTGGCGAAACTTTTGAGCATACCGAAATGTATCCGCCGATGCTTGAGCAGGCTGAAGCTGACGCACACCCCGCAAAACGGATGTTTGCCTTTGCCATCAAGGCAGAACAGGTTCATGCTGAACTCTATAAAAAGGCGCTCGAAGCTGTTAAAAATGGTCAGGATATAAGTGCAACCGAGGTATGGCTCTGTCCTCTCTGTGGTCATATTGAACTGGTCAAACCACCTGAAAGCTGCCCAATCTGTGGCGCGAAAGCTTCACAGTTTGTAGAGGTGTAACATCCTGCTGTTGTTTTTAAAGAAATTTTGGGCTTGAGAGAGTTTGCCCAGCCCATACGTCATGACTGCGGCACTGAGGAAATTCAGGATGAGAGGATTTCTTTACGTGCCGTTCGCCTGTGGATTGCGCGTGTAAAGTTTTGAAAATAAGAGCATCGCAAGTTCAGGTTTGGTTGACTTCTGAGTGCGTTGTGGTGATCAGAGAGCCTGAGCCCCGGAGGGGCGGTATGTGGGTATTAGGGAGCCTGTGCGGCCTTTTTTTACTCTGCGATATGATCTTTTGTTGCGAGGAGCAGGGTGGCAGCAAGGAGCTCAATCGGTATCCATATCTCTTTTGCAAGGGAGATTTCACTGACAGGATTGAACACTATTGCGAAAACGGAGTATACCAGCGGCAACAGCAGCTTTTTCTGGCTGAAGTTTCTGTATGCCCCCCACGCGAAGGTACCTGAGGCAACAATACGCAGCAGCTCATAATATCCAGGGGGCAGGATGGGTATTATGGCAATAAAAAGGAGTGCGGATGTGATGTAGACGACTTGTATCGGCATGGTAATTTGAGCGATGTGTCATAAAAAAAGCCAGATGGAACTTTCATTCTATCTGGCTTAAAGGGAAAAAAGCTGAAAAGAGATTAATAGCGATCTCTTCTTGCAGGTCTCTCTTCGCGTGGCTTGGCTTCGTTCACTTTTATTGTGCGACCGTTCAAATCTTTGTCATTCAATGATTCGATGGCTTGACGGGCTTCACTGTCATTTGGCATGTCAACAAATCCAAACCCCTTGGAGCGGCCTGAGAATTTGTCATTGATGATGCTTGCGCTCTCTACCTGTCCGAATTCCGAGAAGGCATCACGAAGATCATCTTCAGTAACAGAGTAAGCCAAATTGCCGATGTAAATGTTCATTTTAAATCTCAGTAAACTTATGCATTGATAGAAAGAGAAACTTTTTCAGGTAACCAAAAGCACAAATTACCTGAATAGCGACCAGTCAACCATTGACTGACAAGCCAAGTTTAACGTAATTAGTTTTCATTTTCAAATACTTTAATTCATTCGGTGAATAATTCTTGAAATTGGCTTATCATCGTGGACGGTAGATATCAGCAGAGAGAAAGAATTACATTTTTCTCTCTGCTCTTTTGCGTTCGAGATTGCATTATCTGGCGCACTGTCTGCTCCGCAGCAGCTTTTTTTGTTGACTAACAATTCGCTTTATGCATGACCTTGATTTTCTTGGTGAACTGGTGCTGATTGGAGCATTTGCGGTCGCCATTATTCTGATTTTTCAGCGTCTGAAGATTCCACCGGTCATTGGGCTTATTTTTACAGGAATTCTTCTTGGTCCGTCAGGTTTTGGGGCGGTCTATGACCAAAAAATGATTTCAACGCTTGCTGAACTGGGCGTGGTTCTGCTTCTGTTTACTATCGGCCTTGAATTTTCCCTTGACGAACTCAATAAACTGAAAAAAATTGTGTTGGTTGGCGGGATTGTCCAGATTCTTCTCACGGGGCTGGTCATCAGTTTTCTCGCCTACTGGTTCATGCATGTTATTGGATACGGTATTACCCCTTCAGCCTCTGTTTTTCTGGGCTTTACGTTTTCGGTCAGCAGTACAGCAATCTGTCTGAAGATTCTGACCGACCGCGACGAGCTTGCCTTGCCGCATGGTCGCATAGCCATTGGAATTCTGATTTTTCAGGATCTTGCTATTGTACCTCTGATGATCGGTATCAACTTTTTAGCTCCAGAGTCGGCACCGTCATTTGAGGTAGTATTTAAAAAGGTTGGAGTCATTGTGCTTTTTGCTGTGGCCATTTTTGTTGGTTTGAAGCTCCTTATGCCCAAAATGGTTCGCCTCATCTCTTCATTGCAAGCCAGGGATGTACTGGTTATTGGAGCTCTGGTTATCTGTTTTGGCGCAGCCTGGCTCACCTCTCTTGCTGGCCTCTCGCTTGCGCTGGGTTCCTTTGTCGCTGGTATGGTCATTGCCAGTACTGATGAAAGTCACCAGATAAGTGTCACCATTGATCCTTTTCGGGAAGCTTTCAGCAGTATTTTCTTTATCTCTGTTGGTCTGTTGCTTGACGTTAAAATGGTCAATCTGCCGCTTTTTATCTCAATCGCCCTTGTCGTTTTACTGGTCAAGGGGATGCTTGTGGCAGGGGTCTCTCTTTTTCTCGGAAATTCTCTGAGGGTCAGTATGATGGCTGGAATGGCGCTTGCGCAGATAGGTGAGTTCTCCTTTGTGCTTGCAGAGGCTGGTCTCAAGAACGGGGTGATTAATCATGAGGTTTTTCAGGCAATGCTTGCCATTATTGTGGTAACCATGATCGTTACACCGGCAATGATAGCCATTGCGCCCAGGGTTGCCGACCAGATGGTTCCTGCGCTGGGGTTTATCCCCCTGGTTTCGAGGAAATCTTCAAGCTCATCAATACGCCCTGCTGATAGTACCATTATTTGCGCAGGTGAGATTCATGCGGCGATTATCGGTTTCGGTGTCAACGGTCAGAATGTGGCAGCAGTGCTTCATGCAACCAATATTTCCTATTCTGTGCTTGAAATAGATCGTGATACTGTAAAAGTCATGAGAAGAAAGGGTGAGCCGATCTATTATGGAGACTGTACTGAAAAAAAAGCACTTTTTCGCGCTGGAATAGATCATGCTCGTGCCGTTGTGCTTGGTATTTCTGATACCACTGCGATTCGGAACAGTATTGCCATGATTCGGGAGATCAATCAGAAAGCCTTCATTATTGTCAGGGCGCGGAGTCTTGATGATGTGGCAGCACTCTATAAAGCTGGCGCTGATGTTGTGGTGACTGAAAAATTTGAAACATCCATCCAGATTTTTTCGCAGTTGCTGAACCACTTTACCGTTGCTCCGGAATTGATTCTTGAACAGCAGGAAATTATCCGTCGCGAATGTGAAAAGATTTTTTTACGGGGGCGTGCAATGACGCAATGACGGGAAACTGTTTTTGCCTGTGACGGTATGTTTTTTTTGTATATCTATCGGAATGATGAGACCGTATCTCTATTCACCTGTTCAGTTCACACCTGTTATGGCATATCAGACCCCGGCACCGACAGAAAAATTTGTCCGTTATAAAAAAGAACTGCTTGATCTTCAAAATTCAAAGGAGAGCGGGGCTATCAAACGGGCCACTTATGAACTATCATTGATGGAGAAAAGTTGCTTCATCGAGTTGAACGGCGTTGTTCATCACTATCATGATTCTGGTCCTGGAGATGCTGCTGAGACGGTTGTGCTGATTCATGGCTGGGACTGCTGGTGGATGTGGTGGCATCATGTCATCAAATATCTTAACAACAAGGGAATTCGTACCATTGCCTACGATATGCGTGGACATGGATGGTCAGACAACGATCAGGAAAACCATTATCATATTGATTTTTTTGCACATGATCTTGACGATCTGGTTGTGAAACTTGGGCTCAAAAGATTTCATATTGCGGCATTTTCTTTTGGTCCATTTGTCGCTCTTGATTATGCATGCTCCCATCCAGGTCTTATTCGATCAATGACCTTTTTCAATTTTGGTTTTCTCCCGAACAGCGAATTTATTCAGGCATTTGCCACGAACACGATTACTTTTGTTTTCAATGGTCTTTTACGAAAACTGACATGGTGGCTGCCTGCTTATATTTTTGCTCGACTGGTCCTTGCCAAGAATACCGTCATGCTTCATGATATTCTTATAGGCTTTAAAAGCCTCGGGCTTTGCGCTCCAGAGGCTATAGAGCAGACTACTTCCCACCTTACTGCGTTCAGCACTACAGACTCAGTGCCTGTTATGGTTAAGGCTGCTGATATGCCGATCCTTTTTGTGGCAGGAGATGGTGATTCCATTATGACCGCTGAGAATACAAAAAAGCTGGTTGATCTTACCCATAAGGGGATTTACGTCTGTGTGCCTGAATGTGGACATTTGATCACAATTGAGCTGCCGGATGTGGCGTCGGAGCTTATCTTGCGGCATATTCAGGCTAATAGTGGCACTTAAGAGAGAATTTTATGTACAGCCCGGATAAAGGCCTTTACTTTTTCAGGATCCTTGAATCCGGGCTTGCTCTCGACTCCGCTTGCCGCATCGACACCGTAGGGTCGAGTGCTCAGGATTTTCTCCCTGACGTTTGTTTCGTTCAATCCCCCTGCAAGTATGGGATAGTATGGACTTCCCAGTTGCTTGAAGATGCGTGTAGCCAGTGAAGTGGCGATGCTCTCCCCGGTTCCGCCTGTCATCTCTTTCCTGTAAGTATCGAAGAGAAAAGTGTTCACACCGCTGTTTCGAGCAAAATCAATAACCTCCTGCACTGAAAAATGTTCTTTTGGTCGAAATACTTTGATGACTTTTGCTTCCGTGATGGCGCGAGCATGTTCAGGGCTGTAGTGATCGCTATGCAGTTGTGCTACCTGCAGGCCGCAGTGGAGGCAGATGGCATTGATCTCTTCTGTTGTTTGTTCAACGAAGATCCCGACTGACTGTAGAAAGGGTGGGAGTTTTTCGATAATTGCTTTAGCCAGTACGGGCGTAATCTGCCGTGGACTCGTGCCGCTGAAATTGAACCCGAGAGCATCGGCGCCAGCACGACAGGTGTCAAGAGCATCCTCAAGAGTGGTTATTCCGCAGATTTTGATTTTTGTCATGAGAGAGTGATGGAGGTAAAAAAGAAAAGAGCTCATGGTGAAGATACGGTTCCATGGAGTGCCGTCAAAGTGAAGCTGATTGTGCCATAGGAGTTACCAGCAGAGTTATGCAGGAGCCATAACGTACAACCTTTTGTGATTTTCTCTTATTGTGTGTATATTGCGGCCCTTATCTATTGATGGTAAATAGTGGGGCGTCGCCAAGTGGTAAGGCATCGGCCTTTGGAGCCGACATCCGCAGGTTCGAATCCTGCCGCCCCAGCAGAACAGAGAATAAAAAAGGCAGCCTTTGCAGGCTGCCTTTTTTATTGAGAGTCCCATAACCCTTTGAAATCAATAGCGGTAATGGTCAGGTTTGTAGGGCCCATCCAGCGGCACGCCGATATACTCGGCTTGCTCATTGGTGAGTCTGGTGAGCTTTACCCCAAGCTGTTCAAGGTGCAGTCTTGCAACCTCTTCATCAAGCTCTTTGGGCAGGCGGTAAACGCCGATTTCATAATCCTTTGTCCAGAGTTCAATCTGTGCAAGCGTCTGGTTGGTGAAGGAGTTACTCATCACAAATGATGGGTGGCCGGTTGCGCATCCAAGATTGACAAGGCGGCCTTCGGCAAGAAGATAGATGCAGTTGCCATTTTCAAAGGTATACTTGTCTACCTGTGGCTTGATATTGAGTCTTTTTGCACCGTTATAAGCGTAGAGCTGCTCGACCTGGATTTCGTTGTCGAAGTGGCCGATGTTGCAGACAATCGCTTCATCTTTCATCTGCTTGATATGTTCAAGGGTGATCACATCTTTGTTGCCGGTTGTGGTGACAAAAATATTTCCCTCCTTGACCGCTTCATCCATGGTGGAGACTTCGTATCCTTCCATTGCCGCCTGCAGTGCACAGATCGGATCGATTTCAGTGACGATGACCCTTGCGCCATAAGCGCGCATTGATCTGGCAGATCCTTTGCCCACATCACCATAACCGAGTACAACCACAACTTTACCGGCAACCATGACGTCAGTTGCCCGCTTGATGCCGTCAGCCAAAGACTCCCGGCAACCATAGAGATTGTCAAACTTCGACTTGGTAACAGAATCGTTGACGTTGATGGCAGGAAAGAGCAATTCGCCCTTTTCCATCATCTGGTAGAGACGGTGAACGCCTGTTGTGGTCTCTTCCGAAACACCTTTCATCTCTGCGGCAACTTTGTGCCAGCGCTGGTTGTCCTCTGCAAAGACATCCTTGAGCTGCTGGTAGAGTGCTTTCTCTTCAGCATTTCCCGGAGTTTTGTCGAGCATCTCCGGACTGTTCTCAATTTTATAACCGAGGATGATCATCAAGGTGGCGTCACCGCCATCATCGACGATAAGGTTTGGCCCCTTGCCGCCTTCAAATTCAAGAATCTGACGGGTACACCACCAGTACTCCTCAAGGGTTTCGCCCTTCCATGCAAAAACTGGAACACCGGTTATTGCAATGGCTGCAGCAGCATGATCCTGGGTTGAAAAGATGTTACAGCTTGCCCACCGAACTTCGGCGCCGAGATCCACAAGGGTCTCTATCAGCACGGCAGTCTGGATGGTCATATGTAGGGAGCCGGAAATACGGGCACCTTTCAGCGGATATTTACCAGCATACTTCCGTCTGGTAGCCATAAGGCCCGGCATCTCTTTTTCAGCGACCTCTATCTCCTTGCGTCCCCATTCGGCAAGTGAGATATCCGCTACTTTATAGTCAAGCGCTTTCGCAGCTATTGTCATTGTCTCTTTCTGGTTTTAAGATTTTTATAATGGTTCAGGCCAGATTGAGAGCTTTCTTAAGCTCGGCAACCTTTTCAGTTTTTTCCCATGGGAAGATGTCGCGACCAAAGTGACCGTAAGCAGCAGTCTGCTGATAGCACCATCCCTGAGGTTTGTCGAGGCTGAAACGTTTGATGATTGCCGCTGGTCGAAGATCGAAAATTATTTCAGCCTTCTCCTGGATCTGGGCATCATTGAGGCCATGCTTTGTTGTATCATGCGTATTGATATAGATGGAGACCGGACGGGCGACACCGATAGCATAAGAGACCTGAACGGTACATTTGTCTGCAAGGCCTGCTGCTACAATATTTTTGGCAACATGGCGAGCAGCATAAGCTGCACTGCGGTCAACCTTTGATGGATCTTTGCCGCTGAATGCGCCGCCACCGTGTGGAGCTGCACCACCATAGGTGTCGACAATGATCTTGCGACCAGTCAAACCGGTATCGCCGTGTGGTCCACCGATTTCGAAGCGGCCAGTCGGATTGATATGGAATTTGGTATCAGCATCAATCAAGTTTGCCGGAATAACAACCTTGACAACATTCGCAATGATATCGCGTTTGATCACTGCCTGCCACTCGGCTTCGCTTACACCTGCTGGTTCAGGATCGTGCTGGGTTGAAACAACTACTGCATCAACACGTTTTACGATCTCATTTTCATACTCAAGGGTAACCTGGCTTTTTGCATCAGGACGGAGGTAGGTCATTATTTTGCCCTCCTTACGAATTTCGGCAAGTTTTTTGACAAGCTGCTGTGCGAACTGGATGGCCGCAGGCATCAGTTCAGGTGTTTCTGTGCAGGCATAACCAAACATCATGCCCTGATCACCAGCGCCAACACGGTCAAATTCATCTGCAATCTCTTCTTTGCGGTCAACACCACGATTGATATCAGCCGACTGGCTGTGCAGAGCTGAAAGGACACCGCAAGAGTTGGCTTCAAACATGTACTCACCTTTAGTGTACCCTATTTCGCTGACAACTTTACGGGCGATTTTCTGGACGTCAACAATTCCTTTTGTGGTAACTTCACCACCAACAATTACCTGGCCGGTTGTGACAAATGTTTCACAGGCAACACGTGAACTGGGATCCTGGCGAAGGAAATCATCAAGAACAGCATCGGAAATCTGATCGGCCACCTTGTCTGGATGTCCCTCAGATACTGATTCCGAGGTAAAGAAATACTTTTTTTGTGACATGTGTTTCAATAATTTTTAATTAGACGAATAACTGTAACCACTTAGAATAATTGAGATCAGTGGGAAGTTTTCAGTGAGAGGATTTCATGGGGAAACAACCTGGACACGGAAAACTTCCTACAAGCCCAAGGAACTTAATTCCTTTGGCTTGCGGCACCGTGTCCATAGGTAATGGGGATGCCAATGCAAAAATAAAGCCCAAATGTAACCATTCCCCATCTTCTATGCAAAAATTCTCTTATCCCACCAAGATTTCAGAATAGTCACCGACACTGATTTCGTGAGGATTGCCTGTAATGGAAGCATTGTTACCTATGATGGAGTGATTAAGCATGATATGGACTACCTTTGCGTCATTACCAATAATGGAATCCTTGATGATGGCATCAGTGATGACAGAGTGTTCGCCTATAGTCGTGTTGGGTCCAATAATTGCATTTTTCAGCATAGCATTATCAGCGATAAAGACAGGTGCGATAATGACACACCCAGGATACTCTTTTGTCTGAGCATTGCCCTGGAGAAGAATTTCATTCGTGGAGAGCAGCGTTTCAGGTTTACCGCAGTCATACCATCCCGACACGGGAAAGGTGGTGAATATTTCCCCACCCTCAATCATCAGTTGCAGGGCATCAGTGAGTTGATATTCCCCCTTCGTTTTTATTTCATGTTCAATCAGATAGTCAATTGAGGTAAAGAGCGGTTTGGACTGATGGAGGAAATAGAGACCAACAATGGCAAGGTTGCTCACAGGAGTGTCAGGCTTTTCTACCAGTCGCATAATTTTTTCGCCTTCAGTTACTGCAACGCCAAATCGCCTTGGATCTTCAACCTCTTTTACTCCTAATGTCGAATATGGGCTTTGCAGTACTGGTTTAAGATCAACGTCGAAAATAGTGTCCCCGAGTATGATAAAGAGCGGCTCATTATCGACAATAAAGGGTTTACACATCCAGAGAGCATGGGCGAGTCCAAGGAGT
This sequence comes from uncultured Chlorobiaceae bacterium, assembly GCA_903994365.1. GTDB lineage: Bacteria > Bacteroidota > Chlorobiia > Chlorobiales > Chlorobiaceae > Chlorobium. The sequence goes on from CAJEXL010000010.1 coordinate 76,695, forward strand.
TCCGATTGGGTGATAAAGGTGAATTTGATGTTGTAATGCTTCAGGAGCCACTCTTCAACCATGTCGCCAAGGTAGCCGACAATAACAATGGCCTCATCGATTCCTGCTGCGATAAGTTTATCCATAATGTGGCCAATGATGGGTTTCCCCGCCACATTGAGCAATACTTTGGGATGCGAAAATGTATGCGGGCGTAAACGGGTGCCTACACCTGCAACAGGAATAATTGCTTTCATGTTGTGCTCATGGGTTTAGGTTTAAAAAAAATACAATAGGTCATTTTTCCAACTTTACAAACAGATTTTATTAAAATTAACTATTCAAATTGTGCACAGATTATAGTGGACCCCGGTTTTTAGACAGTGGTTTAAGTTGTTAACTTGCCCCAAAAGGAGCAGGTAATGACAAAAAAGACACGAAAAATTTTCAGCAGTGACTTTAAGGCCAA
>CAJEXL010000011.1 GCA_903994365.1 uncultured Chlorobiaceae bacterium
TTTCCGAACAATCACTTTATTGTGGTAATGGAAATCTACATGCCATAAATTTGATAGCTGATCTTAATTGATAATATTTTTTTTCACATTTTCAAATCTCGAATTGCTGCTGAATAAGTAGCCGTAGAGCGTATTCCAGTAAATTGCGACTATCAGAAACTCCCGTAAGAAGGGAAGCCTGACTAATTAAATTATCGTCAATAATAGTCTGTATATTCATTTGTGCTTACCTCATTAAGTGATTTTTCCGATAGAATTAACTTTTTTTTGGATTTTTCCCTTTCCGGTTTAAATCGCTATAGGATATGTTCCGCGAATTTTTGCTTCGTGAATGAATTCCTAAACAAGAATTCATACCCCGTTGCTCTGCTGCCGACTATTTCCATTTTTTTCCAATTCCCTGAAAATCTTTTCTGCGGGATCTGATTCTATCTCTCCCCCCAAATTTTCAACTTCTTCTCTCTCACTTTTAGAGTCAGGAGAATAGAGCGGTTGATTCAATAAGTTCAATTCTTTCTATGGGGGAGGGTTTCTCTGCCGCCGGATATATCTGCTTCGCTTGAGTCATTGTCATTGTATTGAGTGTTATATACCCCAAGTTACCAAAAAAAAGTACAATCAAAGGCAACTCAAGTCCTATGCTGATCTTGTTTAACGTAAATAGAAAGGTGCCCCAGAAGCTCTTGCAGAACATCGTCTTTGCGAAGTGACAACGTGGAGGCGAAGCTGCGCCAGAAAATCCAGCCTGCTCTTTCCAGAACACGCTGACGATTCATGTCATGCGGCCATCGGTCCGGGCCGTGGTATTCGTCGCCATCCAGCTCAATTGCCAGGCGGTTATCCCCTGCGCCCTTAACGACCATGTCGATACGGTAAGCGCCGGTCTTCACTTGTGGAATAACGCGATACCCACGAGAGGCAAGGATGGAAAACACTTCCCGCTCAAACCCTGACTCGCATTGATCAATCAGTAAGCTTGCTTCCTCTTTGTCAGTCACCATCGGCTTTCAAGGTTTATACCTGACATCCTGATGTATTTATCACTTTTTTTGATGTGTTGGGATTATTTCGCTATCATCATGTTACGCTGTAAAGCAAAGGAAGAGTTGGTTCGGAGCGGTGTACTTTTAGTATGGTGCTTTAGACCGTAAGGAGCCAAATATACCTGCCGAATGTATATGGCTGAGGGTATTTTTTCAGGAACACCGTTGGACGAAGATGTCAACGCGAAGAAGGATGGCATCATATACACGAAACGATTATTAATCGCCCAGTAAAAGATGCTATCAAGATCAATCGAAACAATGTTGACAGTTAGAGTGACTGGAGCAGAGTGAAGAGAGATCGAATAGAGACAGAGGACTGAGTGTATCCAGCATGAAGAAAACTTATCGTAAAGAAATTAGCCGGGGAGATTAAATGCAGCACGCAATCATTACAAAAGGGCGATTGCAGTCACCGAGAAGTATTATTCTTGATGAGAATATTCCTTATACCGGAGATTCGTTTGAAGTCATCATCATCAATAATACGGCGGTAAAAGAAAGGCATTCAAGAAAGGTTGGAACTCTGAAAGGGAAGATACATATCAAAGATGATTTTGATGAGCCACTTGAAGACTTCAGGGAATATATGGAATGAAGATAATAATCGATACCCATGCATTGCTCTGGTTTTTCAGTAATCATGATGACTTATCGGAAAAAGCAAGAAGAGCAATTGAAAATTCAAGCAATGATGTTTTTGTAAGCATTGCAAGCTTTTGGGAAATTTCTATTAAACTGAGTTTATCAAAAATTGCTTTGGATATTCCCTTTGAATTGTTTTTTGAGGAGGTGGAAAAACTGGATATCAGCATCTTAAACGTAAAGAAAGAACATTTAATTTGCTTGAAAGAACTTCCTTTTATTCATAGAGACCCATTCGACAGAATGATTGCATGTCAATCCATCGTTGAAGATTATACTCTTGTCTCTATTGATAAGATTTTTGATAAATATAAAATACAAAGAGTTTGGTAATTATTATTTTTGGAGCAGAGAATTGTTTTTTTTCTGTTTGATTTTCAATTTTTTGTTATATCTTATTCGCGTTTCCCCAAGCTCTCTGCCAACATGGATGTTACAAGAGAGTTCATGCTGACACCCTCTTGTTTTGCTCTCATAACCAAACGGGAATGAATGGTTTTAGGAACCCTTTGAATAAACTTGCCACTATGCGTGCCACCACTGCCTGGTTCAGGAACAGGCATGTTCAAGCTTTCCAGGGCAGCAATTGTTTCTTGTAAAGCATCCATGCCATTTTCAATTGCTTCCGCTATTGTTTCGCCATCTGAAATACATTCAGAAAAGTCAGTAAATGAAATCATATAACCATCACCCTCTTCTTTTAGGGCACGAATTTCAAATGGGTATTTGCTTAAATTTTTCATGTAAAGAAATTACTTCTGCTTCATCAAATGCTGTAAAATAAGTCGATTCAGTCTCTATCTGATAATCTTTTTTTCCATTTATCTGGTTTGGCATGAAGATGCATTATTGAAATAATGAGTAAAAATCAGTTATTCATTCGGTAAATTATTCCGTAAGGGAATCTGTTCATTTGGCATCTTCGAGTCTGTTTTGATAACATTGGCCAGGCATCAGGAAAATCTATAATTCTTTTCAATGCCCGTCTGATTTCATCGAGAAACTCATAGCCAAGATTCTCTTGGGAAAAATTATAGAACGCAACTGCATCAGAAAGGTCGTCTTCTGCGGCCTCCAGAAACTTAATTTGCATCATTTTCTCTTTGATTCCAGTTTCTTGAATACCTCTTCTGCTGGAATTGCGTTCATTTCACCACGTTCATAAGCCGAAAGCCTACGTTCTGATTCTTCAGCCCAAAGCGAATCAATATTTGCTCTTTCACTGTTAGAGTCAAGAGAATAAAAGAGATGCTCAATAACTTCAATTCTTTCTATTGGCGATAGTTGTTCTGCCGCCTGACATATTTTCATTGCTTGAGTTGTCATAATTCTATTCTGTTTTATTTCAAATGAAAGATAAGTATAGTCCTATGAAATCTTGTCTAACGTAAAGTTGTGGTGCGACTCCCTCTCGAACGCTCCGAAAGAACGTTCATGAAAACTATTTTGCACTTGATATTGCAAGTTCCAAAGCAGCTTGCATTTCATCAACGACCCGTCCATTATCTTCCATGGGCGTGAATTTCCATATCCTTTTTTCTACCAGGTTTGGTGAATGTTCCATGGCTCCCGTCGGTTCAATTCCAAGAGCAGTAAGGCGCTCCAGGAGTTCATGCAGCACATCATCTTTACGGAGTGACCACGTGGAAGCGAAGCAGCGCCAGAATACCCAGCCAGCTCTTTCCAGAACACGCTGACGGTTCATGTCATGCGGCCATCGGTCAGGGCCGTGGTATTCATCGCCATCCAGTTCAATTGCCAGGCGGTTATCCCCTGCGCCCTCAACGACCATGTCGATACGGTAAGCGCCGGTCTTCACTTGTGGAATAACACGATACCCACGAGATGCAAGGATGGAAAACACTTCCCGCTCAAACCCGGACTCGCATTGGTCAATCAGCACGTTTGCTTCCTCTTTGTCAGTCAACATCGGCTGGCTGAAGTGGTTGAGCAAGGTAAGGCGTAAATCCTTATCTGATAAATCGGCTGTTTTCACGGAGCGAACCAGATACATCCGATCGCGTGCCCGGCTTGCTGCCACGTTGAACCGTTGATCAAATTTCAGGCCAGAAAGCGCATGACAATTTTTGCTGTCCACCACCATCGACAGGAACATGATGTCCCGTTCACTGCCTTGAAAGGTGCGGGCTTCCCCGCATGCAAACTTGCGGTGAAGGAGTTCGTTAACATCGCACTGTTGGCGCACGATGGAATCAATGTGTTTGGCTTGATCCATTCCCAGCAGTGAAACGACACCAATCGTACGACCTGCAAAAGCTTCATTTTTAAGAATGATCGAAATTTCCTCAGCAATGGCCTGAGCTTCGTAATTGTTATGGTCGTGCTTGTCACGGAAGCCATCGGTGACGAAAATATCGACAAGGGGTGGCTCAATTCGCTCTGAGGCCTTTGGAATACGTAACGGCTGAATTCCCTCTTTGTAAAACAGACGATTGGCGTAGGCAATGATGGGCGGGACGCAACGGAAATGCTCGCGTAGCATGACTTGTTCAGCAGCGAAGACGCGGGCCGCCAGATCATAGAGAGATTTTTCCGGTGTCATTTCTGTTCCATAAGGCTGACCGGAAAGATAGCGAACCTTGAGTGCCTGAATTTTTTGACCTGAGATAAAACTTCCATCCGGGGAGACCTGTTTATCGTCACCTACGACCAGAATCTTCTTCCCGCGAAGGATAGCGGGAAGCGCCCATAAATCAGATTGACTCGCTTCATCGACAATGACAAGGTCGAAGCTTCCAATGTCTGGCGGCATAGCCTCCGATATACGGGCATGGCTCATGATCCAGCATGGGACTGCACCGGCAGCATCCAACATAGCTTCTCGTGCATCTCTGCGATACCGTGTTGCGTTTGGGCCTGTTCCCTGACCGATACGGCGGATAGCAGTTGCATAGCCTGCAAGTGCCTGGAGAATCCTGGGTGTGGCATTCCGTTTGGTTGCCAACCATGCTGCCTTGGCAACCAGATCCTTGTAGAGACGAGAGAGGCCACCTTCGAGGTCTCTGCGCCTTGCAGAGAGCGCAATCAACTCATATCGAGCTTCAATGCTGTCAAGGTACGTTCGAATACGAGCCCAGTTCCATGCTTGTCGCCAGGTCACAGGAAAAACGGCATCTTCGCCAGACAGTGCAATTGGCTGAGAGCGAATACGCGAGGCAAGTTTCGGAGCTCCAGCCAGTTCCATACGTGCAGCGGAATCCTTGATTTGTGCGAGATAAGCCGTCAACGAGCCAATACGCCTCAATTCGGCTGTCAACTCTGCATATTGCGCAGCGACGCGTTCAGAGGGAATATCCGGATTTCCAAGTTGCTTTTCAATGAACTGTTTTAGCGCAAGAGAGACAGGCCCTGTTTTGCCAGCAAGTTTTTCCTGAAAAGTGCTGAGTTGGGTTGCTGCTTTCGATAACTCTGCCTTGGTAAGGTGGCGTATTAACTGGTTCTTGACCTCAAGAAGTTCGGCAGAACTGCCCATCAACGCTTTGGCAGGAGCTGAACAGAAGACTGCCTCGGCCTTTTTTGGCAATGTGGCATCGAATTCTGTTGCCAACCGATGAGCCTTTTTCGCAAAGATGGCAACCATCTCAATTTGGCGTAAAGCAGAGATGCCACCTTCCAGGCGGGGTATTGAAAGTTCGTCAGCAAATTGGTTCCACCGGCTCACAAAAGAGACAACTTTTTCATTCAGTTCCAGGTGCCGCTGCACATGAGCCCAGTCGTCGGGCGACGCAGGCGAGAGTCCTGAGACTTTAACCATAGCGATATGCTCTTTCGACTCGCTTGCACCAAGTGCAATAAAGCCAAACGGCTTGCCAGTCTCGACGGCCCGGGCGACAGCTTCCCGGGTTTTGACTGTGCGCAACCCTGCATCCGGAAATTCCACGGGTCGCTTGAGGAATTCAGCGCGCGCTCCAATGAGTGCGTTCATGTCTGAAAATAAAGACTCAAGCGCTTGCCGTTCAGAAGTAAACGATGGCTGTCTGCATTTGATTCTCAAATCAAGGGGCCAGCCGCTCTCGCCGGACTCCAGTTCTTCGGCCAAAGTTTTGGCTTCTTCAACTAACTCAAGAAGATCCCTCGCCGCGATGAGAACCTCGGCAGTTGTAGCCTTCAAATCAAGAAGGTCACCACGTTCAACCTCCGCCTCAATCCTCCTTATACTGGAGAGCGTTTCATGCAGTTCGGCGATTGCAACCGTTGTTGGAAGTGAATCAGCAGACGGGTAGTTCGCCGTTACATAAACCAAATCCTGTCCGACCTTTCGCCGTGCATCACGGAGTTTGCCTGCCTCCTCTTCGGTGAGAGGGGGCACATTTTCCGGAGAGAGGGTTATCTCATCATCAAACCAGCCGTGCTGTTCCAATCCGGACGTAACCAACTCAGCAAGCTTCTGTGCGCGCATCGCTATGCCATCAATCTCTATCTCTGAAAGCTGTGCAATTGCAATCTCATCAATGCGAGTGTCAATTGAGACAAGCTCGTGGTGGGCGCGATCAATGGCGCTTTCCAGTGTCGCGATGTCATGCCGTGTCTGTTCCGGATTGAGCTGTGATACCTGATGCTGAATCGTCTCGATTGAGGCTTGAAACTGGCGGACACCCTCACGGTCGCTGGCCATAAGCGCCACAGTCAGGGCGCGGACCTCCTCTGGTATTTTGGATTGGAGTACTTGAAGCGCAGGCTCTCCTCGTGAGGTGACAAGAACCCGTCTGCCAGTCGCCAGATAGTGGCAAATAACATTAGCAATAGTGTGTGTCTTGCCAGTACCTGGTGGCCCTTGCACAGCTACACCCGCAGTTTTTTCCAGCCGCTGAATGATGGTGACCTGCTCTTCGTTGTAGGGCAGGGGAAAATAAAGCTCATCGGCTTTACCCTGACTTGATCCGCGACTTGATAGCCCACGGAAACGAATAGTTTCGAATTCAACAGGTTTATCTGAAGGCGGGGTCACAAGTGCAAGAGGGCCAGATGGAATATCGCATCCGTTCGCCAGTTTCTCCTTCAGGCGTTTTAAATCATCCGTCAGATAGTGAGTGGTGCGCGGTCGTGAAAGCAACACCCAGGAATCTGTAACGATCAAGCTGGCATCGGGGGCAGGAACAAGGTCGCCCCTTGAAAGGATCTCTCTATAGCTACCGTTGCTATCCATGTTTGAAGCAGCCAGTTTGAGTATATCGGTATAGCTCGAAGCATCAAACGGGGTAACAGGATTCTCTTTATGTCTTTGGAGTTGCTCCTTTATAGCGCGCTCAACGTCAGTAGAGCCAGGGAGCGAGCATGCGGCGAAAGCATCCATTTCCACTCGCGTATCGGTAGATCGGGGACGAATATCCAGCGCCATGCTTTTCTCGTCTATAGAAATTTCGACGGCTTGAGTGAGCAATGGATATTCAAAACTGACGATGCTTTTTTCAAACGGTATCTGCCAGGAGGCAACGCCTACGCCCCATACGAGCTCTTGAGGCTTGGCTGTCTCTTCGGCTTCAATCTGGTATCTCAATGCGAACAGATCTCCATAGAGGGAGATGCTCTTGCGACGCGGACGCTCACCCTCAGCCCAAGCGTTCCATTGAGGCAAGTATTCCTTGAGAGCAGCTTCAGCTTTCTGCCTCAACTGTTTTTCTCCCGGCTTTGCTTGAGAAGTTTCTGCCAAATGAGGATCAACCTTTGATTCATGCTGGGCAATCCAGGTGATCAGATGGCCTTCATCCAGTGCGGGTGGCGCACCAAACGGGTCAATGCTGATAATGAAGAGCCCCTGGAACTGCTCAGAGACATTTGGAGGGCGATGGGCTTCGAGGCGCGCCAGGTGTAGCCAGATGTGGTCACCCTCTGGTCGAAGATCGAATTCCAAGCCAGGGAGTCCAGCCAAATCAGTATTGCGACGAACAAATCCCTTCGCGGCAGAAATGCGGTAGCCTTTCGGGTCAATATCTTTTGCTTGCTCTTCGATGTATTCCAGCAATCCTTTGAGCAGGTCACGAGGTGACGGCATAATTACTTCTTTTTGTGAAATATGTGGAGTCAAGTTATAACGCTTGAGCTAGCCCTCTCACCAATTGGTTTGGCGCTTTCGTTATTGTCATTTTGCGGCAGACGGGTGGCCTGCTGTATTCAAGTATTTATGCCCCTTGAATTTAATGCAAAATTCAAATCCGGCGGTGTAGTACGCACTCCAATTGTAATTCATTATTTCGGGAGGGAATTCTTTACCTGCATTGATTGTGTGCTGTCGCAGTCTAATTTTTTCATCAAATGTTAATACGCGATCTATAACGGCAAGCTCCACAAATGAAAACCAAGAGGGCTGATCGGTTTTCCAATCTGAACCAATGATCCACTCGTAGGAGATACTGAAAGGAAAGGCTTGAATTCTTATGTCTGTGGAATAATCCCCATCAATTTGAATGCTAATAAACCCAAATCCCTCTGATACTCCGACCTCAAATATTAACCAGCGAAGAACATCGTAATCAGAACATGAGAAAGGGTTGGTAGCCTGCGCGGTATGCTGGTCGCCATTAGAATCCCATACGTTAATTTTCAAATATCCTCGATCGTCAATGTATATCGAAATTCTGTCTTGATGCTCCATTGCTCCTATGTCAAGAATATAATTGACGAAAGGCGGATGTTCTGGTTTGTGAAGATAGAGTACGCTGTGAACACTTAATCCTTGTGCAGAATCGTAGTCGCCAAAATTGAATGTTCTAAAAGATACAAGAGCCGCTTTTATGTCGTTGTACGTAAATACGGTGATAGCCGGAATATTTCGTGAGCACAGCCGGAAAAGACGCTCTGTGTCCAAACCATCGCTGCTGCCCGCAACTATAATTGACGATGGCCTTTTATGATTAAAGTTGATGGAATGCTCTTGTTCCAGTCGTGTTCGCGTAGTCGCATCATCGAAAGCTTCGGAATATTCGTGACATTGTGACACGTATTCCGCGAAGGATGCATAAAAAGTTTCTCTTCTGTCTTTGTCTCTTATAATATTTGCGGATGGTGTTTTTAGTTCAAATATTTCCCAGGACCCATTTGATCGCTGCACTAAAAAGTCAGGAATGTAAAGGTTTCCGTTTGCTGCATAGATACGAGGATGAGGAATATGGTGTATATATCCAAGCGCAATAAAAATTACAGGATGGGATTCGCACCATTTCTGAAAATCGTCCTCTGATGTCGAATATGAGGCAAGGAGTGCATCCAGTGATTGAATTGCCACTTCTACACGTTCTCTTTCCACGAATGCTCCAGATTTTTTGTGTGCGTTAATCGGTTACTTACTTTTGCTTGTACGAGATAATTTTTTTGACGGGCTATGTTGGAAATTCATAGCATAACGTTAGCTTCTTCAGCGCCATCTGTCCTTGGACGTGGAGCTTTTGTGTGCTGATGTCGATTTCTGCCCCAAGCCCTAACTGAGCGTCGTCCCTCGGCGAAGGCGGTTGAGATGTTATAAATGCGCTGACATTCATTCAAATTGCAAAGACTGTTGGTCTTGACTCAAAATAACTTCTTCCGGCACACCCTCAAAGCGTAATTTGCTCTCCTCGGCATAGTCGTTTCTGAGTTCTATTCCCACCCATTGTCGCTTCAGGCCATCAGCGACATATCCGGTGGTGTTGCTCCCTGCAAATGGATCAAGTACTAAATCACCGGGGTTCGTCAGAAATTCTATGAAAAATCTTGGCAGCTCTGCCGGAAAACGGGCAGGGTGTATTTTATTGCCAGCAATTTTACTGTTCTTTATATAGGCATTGTTCGATTCATTATTTCCACACTGGATAAGGTTGGATGGAATTGAACCTCCTCTATCGCTTGCAAAGGTAGCGTTGATGATATGACCGCTTGGGCGGATTGTCTGCTTTACTCCGCGTTTGATCAGGCGCTTCATATCCTCGCTGTATGGCTGGAGAACTTTTCGATTATCAGCCTTTGCCATTGGATCCTTGACAAACCAGAAAATATACTCCACGCTGTCTTTTACCCGAATGCGACGAACATTGACCCACTCTGCGGGTGCTGGCATTTTTGCTGGATTGAACCAGAAAAATTCTTGAGCCAAATCAAAACCCACTTCGTCAACAAGAGAAAGCAGGACGCGATAATGGTACAAACTGCGAATTGGTAATCCAGGTTGTCATGCGCCACCGAGGTTCAGAACGAAGGAGCCAGGCAATGTAATCTTGCTGATTTGCATTGCCATACTCTTTTTTAAAGTGAAGAGCGTAGGGGGGACTGGTAAGAACCAGATCGACAGAATCGTTATCAATTTGTCGCATGAATTCGAGGCTGTCAGCGCAGAACAACGCCCCAAACGCACTCTTGTAGATTGGTTCAGCTTGCATAAGCATCAATGATGTCCTGAAAACGTGAAAACCATCGAGGCTCTGTCTCTGCCCCTTCTGGAATGGAGTGCATCACCTGAAGTTTATCTGGATAATTCCGATGACCGGGAAGTTCTCGCACTAAGGCGTATCTGAATTGACTCCAATCGCCAGTGGAGCGGCCGACACAAACAACCACAACATCGAAGTGGTTACGATCGTAGTAACGGCTACTGGGATCAGCTTTGGCGGCACGTGTTTTTTGTAGCTCAACCTTAGGTTTCGGGCCATGGTGTAAGGTCTTGACTTCAACCCGTATGGATATTCCAGAGAGCGTTACGACAGTGAATTCGAACATTCCATCGAAATCATGGATCATATAGCTGGTTAACCAACCTTCGCTGCTGGCGATGTGGAGCATTCTCTCGAAATGAACCTCGGCTACGGCTCCTTCCAGGGCCACCTTCAGGCGAAATCGCTTGTCAATGGCATCCAGCAACTCTTGAGCTGTCAGGCCATATTTCAGTTCGAGTGCGTGAGGCATGGTATTATAATGGCTAAAATACGTTATTTCTTAGTTTCGCGTAGCAGGGTTTTACGAACATATGGTGAATATTCAAAATTATTATCCGTAGTTTGCTTCGTCGTTCTGGTTGTCGAGGTTGCCGCTTTCATTTAAATTTGATCCGTAGGGTTATGCGGATTACGGGGTTGGGGATCATAAGGGATTGCTGCCTGAAATGAGTTTTGGTCAGTTCCTGAAAATGCATTTATTAAAGCTATTTTTATATCAGGTACATCATAGAATGCATCAAACCAAATAGAGAAAAAACCTTTTGATTTTGCAGCATCTACCAACAATGTTACAAAACCTGATACTTTACTGTACCCCCATTTATCCCATTCCTGACGCCATACTATGTTGGCAGAGTTCCATGCCTCAAACCTGTATTTCCAGCGCAAGTCGGTTGCCCGTGTATTTCCAGTTAAAGCTGCTAACTTGCACAAATCAATGGTATTTTGTGCTTTAGCTATAATGATATTAGTGGCTGTTTTTGGAACAAGAATACATGCTTTGTGCTTTTTATTTTTTGGATGATCTATAACGACATAGTCAAAAGCCAAATGAGTATTACTTGAGTCTGGCATGTAATGAGTTGCTGGTGAATGTGGCTGGTTGCTCTTTGCCCGATTGCATGGGCCACAAGCAAGCAGCATATTGTCCCAAGCCAATAACGCACCTTTAGGTTGTCCGGGTTGAGGGTTTTTAGCAGTAACATGATCCACCTGTGGACAGTCATTTAATATCATGTTACAGTATGAGCAATAATTTCCAATTGTATTTATTAAATCTTGGCGCCAATCTTTATGATCAGACACTGTCTTGACAATATCACCTGATAACGGAGTATCCCCTTTGTCCAAAGGTCTCATAATGGATTGTGGTATTAAATATTTTTCCCCAATCGTTTCATTTGTAAAAAAGCTCTTACCCCGGGATCTGAAATATGAATTTCTATATCATCTAATTCGCGCATGAGCTCAATCCTGGATTTATTATTTTCCTTTAATAGCAATTCTAAATAATTCGTAGATAATGTTTCATCCATTTTGTTTTCTTCGGACATTTCACTGGAAGCGCCCATCACATGCTCCGCTACCTCACCAATTGATAAATCTTTTAGCTTGATATCTGTAATTTTATCAAGATTTATTAACTCATTACTTTCAAGTGACTGTACAATAAATGGAGAATGGGTTGTAGCAATAAATTGAATACAAGGAAAAGCATTTTTTAAATCCTCGACTACATGACGTTGCCAGTTTGGATGAAGATGCAGGTCAATTTCATCAATCATCACAATTCCTTGAGACTTTTTTACGGCATCTTTGCTGTGGTGACCATTGAGCATAATACATCTGAATGCTAATTCAGCAACCATTGCTGTGTGGGTAATTATTCCATCACTATGAAGACTTAAAGGCAGAAACTGACTTTCGGGTTCATTATCGCTCATTTTAACTTTAAGCCTTAACTCTTTGCCGTCAAAATCTAAAGCGGTGATGTAGGGATTTGCAATACGAATAGCTTCAAGAAAAGCATGATACGTTTCGGGTGATTCTTTATCATCTGAAACCAAAAATCTATGGCTGTTTAACCAGTATGAGTATTGATATGTGCCATATTGCATTTCTGACCAATTATAGTATCCATATTTGAAAATTTCTCTACTAAGGAAAGGTCCTAACGTATTTCTTGAATTGCCATAAAGACGCCCTGTTCCAAAATAAGCAATTACAGGGTTATCAATATCAGCCCTTCCTACTTTAGTAATAGCATCATATTTATTACGTGCAATGCTTTTTATTTCTCCAACATCATCGTTGTTAGAAGTGGTTTTTGTTTTGCCTTCTGGAACTTGGCGCAGCCAAGGTTTTGATAACGGTTTGCTGTCAATAGAACCTTCAGCCTTGACAATTGTTGGAGTTTGAAGCACGGTGTGACTTTTATAATCTTTGCGTCTTATTTCGGTTACCCAGATATGACGTTTGGGAGCTTCTGCTATTCCAAGTAAATATGAGCCGGCGGCAATCCTGATGGCATGGAGCATAGTAGATTTTCCTTTGCCATTGATGCCAATAATTACAGTGAATCCAGGATTAAGAGAATAACAGATTTCCTCTTCAATATTTCTAAAATTCTTTATCGTTATACGGTGAATATTCATTTTTCTACGAGATTATTTCTCTTAAAAAACTGGTTCTATTTTTCTTGAGCTGTGAGGAAGTGCTGATTTTTTTGCTTTGAATATCATCACACCGGCCTCACCTGCCCATTTCCCTCAATAATCCATTTATAGGTCGTCAGCTCCTTCAGCGCCATTGGCCCTCGTGCGTGGAGCTTCTGGGTGCTGATGCCGATCTCGGCACCAAGGCCGAATTGTGCGCCGTCGGTGAAGGCGGTTGAGGTGTTGGCATAGACCACGGCGGCATCGACGCGTTTCAGGAAGGTGGCGGTTGTGGCGGCATCGGTGGCGATGATGGCTTCGCTGTGGCGGGAGCTGTAGTCGGCAATGTGTTCCAGCGCCTCTTCAAGGGATGAGACGGTTTTTACTGACATTTTCAGGGAGAGGAACTCTGTCCCGAAGTGCTCCGCGTCGGCTAACTGAAGGAGCGCATCAGGGTAGTGCCCATGCAAGGCGGCAAAAGCGGCCTCATCGGCAAAGAGCAGCACCTGCTTTTCCAGAAGCGGCTCAACGAGAGCAGGGAGGTCGCCAAGACGGTTGCGGTGGATGATGAGGGTGTCGAGCGCGTTGCAGACGCTGGGGCGACGGGTTTTGGCGTTGAAGATCACCTGTTTGCCAAGCTCAAGGTCACCGCTCTTGTCGAAATAGGTGTGCACAATGCCTGCGCCGGTTTCGATCACAGGAACTTTGGCGTTGTCGCGTACAAAGTCGATCAGCTTCTGGCTTCCTCTGGGGATGATCATGTCAATATAGCCGACGGCGTTCAGCATGATGGCGGCGGCCTCCCGTTCTGCAGGGAGCAGGTAGATGGTATCGGGGTTGATGCCGTGCTCTTTCAGAACGCTATGGATCAGCTCGACAATGGCGATGTTGGAGTACATGGCATCGCTGCCGCCCTTCAGCACGGTGGCGTTGCCCGATTTCAGGCAGAGGGCGAAGACATCGAAGGTGACATTTGGCCTTGCTTCGTAGATGATGCCAATGACGCCGATGGGAACAGTCACCTTTTTCAGGCCAAGCCCGTTTGGCAGCTTTCGCTCTTCGAGCACCGAGTCGAGCGGAGAGGGGAGTGAGGCAACGTTGCGGATGTCGGCAGCAATGGCATCGAGCCGCGCCTCGTTCAACAGCAGCCGATCAACCATCGGATCAGCGGGATTCATTCGTTCAATATCTTGCTGATTTGCGGCAAGGATTGCTTCGCGGTGTGCAGGAATGGTGTCGGCAAGGTCGCAGAGCAGGCGGTTGATAGCATCGTCACTGAGGGTGATGATCTCGCGGCTGGCCTGCTGCACAGCGTGGAGTTGCTGGATTATAGATTCTTTCATAGCTATATGTTTACTATTGCTTTACATGCAATTTCTAATTTATAATATCATTTCTCAAATAATTGCGTGGTTCAAATTTCCAAATCTGTTCAAGATTAGGCAATAAACTTTCTATCTCCCCATGGTTAAGAAATGCTTTTAAATCTCTATGGGTCATATTCCCCGCTGCTTGCGGCGGGGTTCTTTATTTAATCATAACTCATCAATTTAGCTCATCAAGCTCAGATTTAAAGCTCACATAACCTCTCTTTTTGAGCTTCATTATTTGTTGCAATGAGCCTCAACACTTGTGTAAAGCAAAAGCTCCACTCATTATTATGTGATATAAAGGTAATCGTAATGAACCAGAGGCTTCTGATCTTTCTGCCCCATGAGCGCAACTGTCTTTTCCGAGCCATACTGAGCCATGCCGTAACCAATGATGGTTCCGTCGGTGGCGCACACCTTGATAATGTCGCCCTTCAGAAAGCGCCCTTCAACCGACACAATTCCCACCGGCAGCAGGCTGTTGGCTCGCTCTCCGGCCACCAGCGCCATTTCAGCGCCCATGTTGACGGTGACGGCCCCTTTCTCCATCCCTTCGCTGTTGGCAATCCACCGCTTCGGGCCGTGTGTCGGCTTTTGTGGTAGAAATGTGGTGCCGTTTTTTTCTCCCTCAAGAATCGAGAGGAGAATATCCGGCTTGCGTCCGTTGGCGATATGAACGGTGATACCAAGCTTTGAAAGCTTTTGCGCAATGTGGCATTTGGTCAGCATCCCACCCCTGCCAAACTCCGATTTTCCGGGATTAATATATTGGTGGAAATGTTTGGTTGAGGGGTCGATGACCGGAATGATGGCACCGTTACCGCTTTTCATGTCGAAGAGACCATCAACATGTGAAAGAATGATATAGCCATCAACATCCATCATGGAGGCGATAAGGCCGGAGAGCTCATCATTGTCGGTAAACATCAGCTCCGTTACCGAAACGGCATCGTTCTCATTGACGACGGGGATGATGTTCTGCTGGAGCAGGGAGGTGAAGCAGGTCTGCATGTTGAGGTAGTGCAGGCGGTCGCTGAAATCACTCTTGGTGACCAGAATCTGTGCGGTAATGAGTCCGTGCTGCAAAAAGAGGTCGTTATAGGTGCTGATCAGCTTGATCTGTCCGGTGGAGGAGAGCACCTGCCGGGCGGCAACGGGGGCGATGGTACCCGAGAGCTTGACAAGCGAACGTCCTGCGCCAACTGCGCCTGATGAGACGAGAATAACCTGGATTCCCTGTTTTTGCAGCGTTGCAATCTGGGCGGTGAGGCTGCTGAGGATCTCAAGGTCAAGTTCGCCGTTTTTTCCGGTAATGACGTTGGTGCCGACCTTGACGACAATTTTCTTATAAAGGAGTTGTTGTTTCATAGCTTAGTGAAGCTGTTCCTGACCATAGTGTAACCCTGCAACGCCGATAATAATCAGCAGCAGGGAGATAAATTTAATGGCATTGATACCCTCTCCGAACCAGAGGACTCCGATAACGGTAATTACCGCAGTTCCTGCCCCCGACCAGATAGCATACGTCAACGCGATGGGCAGTACCTTCAGCGCGAGCGAGAGAAAGGTAAAGCTCAACCCGTAGAAAATAAAGATAAAAAGCGTTGGCACAAGTTTGCTGAATCCTTCAGAAAACTTCATGCATGTTGTGCCTGAGACCTCAAGCAGGATTGCGATAACAAGATAGAGCCAGTGCATGGAGGAATTGGTAAAAGGGTTAATTGGGATTGCGTCATTATTGAATTTCGAACTGCCGGAGTTTCTCTTGACAAAAAGCATCTTACAGCAACAGTTGCGTGAACAAATCCGACAGTGAGACAATGGAAATCCCCGGTTTGAGAGGATAGCTTTGTGAAACAGGCGCCACCACAAAAGTATGTATGGGCACCACATTCTCAATTGCCGAGTAAAAGCCTCGCGACAGTGTTGGTGCCATTGATGACTTGCACTCAATAGCAATCAGTTTTCCGGAGAGTTGCATCAGAATGTCGATCTCTGTTCCGTTGGATGTTCTGTAAAAGGAGAGCTCTGCACGCGGAAACATCCCTTTGAGATTGCTGATCACAAGGCTCTCCCATAATGAGCCGAAAGCAGGGTGGCCTGAAAGCTGGTTAAAATCACTCAATCCAAGGAGGGCGGCAATAATGCCGGTATCGGAGATATAGACTTTGGGCGTTTTGATCATCCGCTTGCCTGTATTGGAGAGATGTGGCGGCACGATGTGCACCATAAAGGTCTCTTGCAGCAGGTCAAGATAGTTCCTGACGCTGGTGTGGCTGACTCCAAGAGAGCCTCCAATGGATGAGAGGTTAAGCGTTTGACCGTTGTTATGGGCAAGCATCTGCCAGAGTCGTCTCATGGTCTGTGGTGAAAAACCGCTCCACTGCAGCAGGTCGCGCTCAAGAAAGGTTGCAATAAAATCCTCTCTCCACTGCAAGGAGAGTTTTGGATCTTCTTGCAGCAGGCTTCGGGGAAAACCGCCAGCCGCGAGGTAGCGCTCATAAGAGAGATGCTCTTTAACCTCCTCCCATAAAAAGGGGGTCAACTGTTTATAGGTGATTCTCCCCGCGAGCGACTCCGAACTTTGCTTGAGGAGGTTGCGCGATGCTGAGCCGAGCACAAGAAAGTGGCCATTTTCACCCCACTCATCAACCATGCTGCGGATAAGCGGGAAGAGGTCAGGTTTTCGCTGTATCTCATCAATGCAGATCAGCTTCTCTTTCTGAGAGCTAAAAAACCATTCAGGATCTTCGAGCTTTCGCAAGTCGGAAGGTTTTTCAAGGTCGAGATAGAGAAGAGGGCGAGGAGAGGTGAGGAGGTGCTTTGCCAATGTTGATTTTCCACATTGACGGGGCCCGAGGAGAGCGGTGACCGGTGAGTGCATCAACCCCTCCTCAACCTCTTTTATGATCACTCTTTTGAGATATTTCATCGAAATAAGTATGCAGATTGAAGATATCGGTTTCAATATACATACTTATTCTGACGATTCAAGGGTTTTAAAATCCAATGGATGAACATTGTTCGTGTAAAACAAGGCAGTGTCCAGCGGTGGGGCAAGAGTTGTTGTCCTGAGCATGTTTCCCTATTCTTGATCCTTTTCCCTGGTTGCTTTTATCCCTTCATTCTCTGAAATAGTGGGAGAACTGAATAAATCCTTACCTTGAAGAAGATGTTCTATCCGCAGGGCAGGTAGTCGATCTGTTCTCACTTTTTCAAACAGAATAATCTGTATAACTGATTCTTATGAAACACTATGAGATTGCTGTTCTTGTCGGAAGCCTGAGAAAGGATTCGTTGAATCGCCAACTGGCAACTGCACTTGTTCCCTTGGCACCTCCAGAGTTTACCTTCAATCAGGTAGAGATTGGCGACTTGCCGCTCTATAACCAGGATGACGAAGCCAACCCTGCGGAATCGGTCAAACGGCTGAGACGTGATATCAAGGCCGCTGACGGGCTGATTTTTTTGACACCCGAGTATAACCGCTCAATTCCAGGTGTGCTCAAGAATGCCATCGATCATGCTTCGCGTCCTTATGGCCAGGGTGCGTGGGCCGGGAAGCCAGCCGGTATTCTTGGTGTTTCAGTTGGGGTAATGGGCACCTCGCTGGCTCAACAGCATCTCCGCAATATCCTCTCCTGCCTCGATGTGCCGACACTCTGCCAGCCTGAAGCGTATATTCATGCCAAAGATGGACTCTTTGATGAGGATGGCAACATTGGTTCTGGAAGCAGGGAGTTCCTGCAGAACTGGATGGATCGGTATGTTGCATGGTTGAAACAGTATAGCCATTACTAAGGGGCAGTTTTGTAACAGTTAATAGTGGTGTCAAATTCGGTTTTGGCAACCTCAGGAAAACGGATATTTGTGCAACAATACTCACCGAAGTGCGCCGTCAAACAAGCGACTATCATTTTAACTTCCAAGGTTATCATTCTTGAATATGAGCTTGTTGGTGGCTATATTCTGACTATAATAGCCAGAATTATAACAATGTAATTATTTGGATACCTATGAAAACATGGCAACTTCAACATGCAAAAAACCACTTGAGTGAGGTTGTCAGGAATGCGCTGCATGAAGGGCCGCAGGCGATTACACTGCATGGTATTCCAACTGCTGTTGTTATCTCTTTTGAGGCATATACTAAAACCGTGAATGTTCGCAAGCCGGCTGAGCCGCTCTCAAGTTTTTTTCAGAATTCACCTCTCAAGAATGCTGGCATTGACCTTAAACGATCAAAAGATACTGGCAGGAACGAGGTGATCGGGTGAAATACCTTTTGGATACTTGCGTGATTTCTGAACTGATCAGGCCAATACCATCACCAAAAGTTATTGGTTGGATTGATAGCCACGATGAGCAAGATTTATATTTGAGCGTTATCACTCTGGGTGAAATTCAAAAAGGAATTTCAAAACTGGCGGAAGGCAAGAAAAAAATGCTTCTGCAGTCATGGCTTGCTGATGAATTACTGGAGCGGTTCAATGGGCGTATACTCAATGTCACAACAGAAGCCGCTCTCCATTGGGGAGGAATACTCGGAGATTCGGAGAAAAATGGAAGGACACTCCCTGTTGTTGATGCGCTTATTGCCGCAATCGCAATAACAAATGGATTAACCTTGGTCACCCGAAACACCTCCGATATGACAGCATCCGGTGCACATCTTTTTGACCCATGGTTCAGTTGAAAATAGAGTAAGAGTTGCTAAAATCGTTGTCTTATGCCCAACAGTAGCCCGCCCTGCCCTTACGCCTCCAACGTCCCCCTTGCCTGACGAGTTTTTTGAGAGCTAAAAACATCCGTCGCTGATGGAGCTATCGTTTGCCTCTTGAGGAGTGACGAACTTCCCGAAGGTTCATGATTTCAGCGACTTCAAACTTCTCTTTTGCTGAAGCCGGAGCAGGGCGCAAATGAACGACATCCGGAAAATAGCCAAGGCGCCCGTGCATACAGGCCAATAATACTGACCAGATTGCAGAATATCCTGCCGAAATAACCACAATATTCGCGGTTTGCCATTGCATTGGCGTTAAGTCAATTCTTTCAATGACCTTGAGAATATTGGCGACAAATCGTTTATCCTCATCTATTGTCCCCACCTGAACATCAATCACCTGTGATGATGGCCACTCCTGTTTGGTATTGATTGTTGTGATTTGATCGGGTAATACCGGATGACCTGAGAAATTCAAAATAAGATATTCCTGGCTATCAGGAATATTTCCCTTGAAACGGCGCATTATCTTTTTCCATTGGCTCAGCAGTAATTGTAGAAGCCATGGGACTTTCTTTGTTTCAAAATATTCGAGTATCTGAAGTAATGAAACTACTCCTGTGGTAACAGAAAAAAATGTTATCAGCGTTTGCTGTGAAATGAAATCATTCATAATGGTAGATCAAAAAGCTATAAAATTTCAATTGTAGATAACGCGTTTTTTGCAATCAGCTATGCGTGCAATAAGATATAAAGAGGAAATTTTCACAGGGACTTTTTCGGAATGCTGGGGTCGCAATCCGCTATGCGTGCAATAAGATATAAAGCAAAGAAATCCCTGTCCTGCGCCCTGTACGCAAATAGTCGCAATCCGCTATGCGTGCAATAAGATATAAAGAGCGTTTCTCGCTGGCTCCTACGGGTGTTCAGGATATGGTCGCAATCCGCTATGCGTGCAATAAGATATAAAGAATAAGAGAATTTGACCCGGTGATTAAAGCATCTGAAAGTCGCAATCCGCTATGCGTGCAATAAGATATAAAGAAGGTATGTGGCGTGTAGCTCTGTGCAATAAGGACAGTCGCAATCCGCTATGCGTGCAATAAGATATAAAGTGAGGGACGTCTTCTCCTTAATCGCATCCGGAGCCAAGTCGCAATCCGCTATGCGTGCAATAAGATATAAAGCCTATTCTGGAGATTTCTCATGAAAAAGAAAAATGTTGTCGCAATCCGCTATGCGTGCAATAAGATATAAAGCGCATCTTGTTGGCACGTGCAGACTATGAACATTTCGTCGCAATCCGCTATGCGTGCAATAAGATATAAAGCTCAGTGATGAAACAGCTAAGACTGAGAAATTCTTCGTCGCAATCCGCTATGCGTGCAATAAGATATAAAGGTGGGATCGAGCGCTGGGGGGACATGACCTCACGCGTCGCAATCCGCTATGCGTGCAATAAGATATAAAGAAAAGGGAGGAGTTATTATGGAACTAGCTGGTCAGGTGTCGCAATCCGCTATGCGTGCAATAAGATATAAAGCAGAAGTATGGAGAGATTGTATTAACACTGAGAAAAGGTCGCAATCCGCTATGCGTGCAATAAGATATAAAGATTTAATCCAAGCCGATGGAAACAAAGACTTAACAAAACATAAGTCGCAATCCGCTATGCGTGCAATAAGATATAAAGCAGACATCGGGTTAATCAAGGCCGATGTTAAAAAAAATGTCGCAATCCGCTATGCGTGCAATAAGATATAAAGTGTTCGTGAGGACATTGCCAATGTTCCCGTTATTTCGGGTCGCAATCCGCTATGCGTGCAATAAGATATAAAGCAGGATTTGGTTTATCAAGTAGAAAATACTTTCCAGTCGCAATCCGCTATGCGTGCAATAAGATATAAAGAATCAAAGAAAGAATTTCAAAAAAACCAAACTGTAAGTCGCAATCCGCTATGCGTGCAATAAGATATAAAGCGGCGAAAAGGATCGCTGGAGCGAGTGCTCCACACTTGTCGCAATCCGCTATGCGTGCAATAAGATATAAAGTCATGGTATGGTGTTGTGGAAAGATGATGAACTACTTCCAGTCGCAATCCGCTATGCGTGCAATAAGATATAAAGAATGTCGGAAATCATTGAGGAGTCTTCAGCCCATGAGTCGCAATCCGCTATGCGTGCAATAAGATATAAAGTTCAATGTATAGCTGAAATAAAGGGAATTAGGAAAACTGTCGCAATCCGCTATGCGTGCAATAAGATATAAAGATACAAAATTCTGGCTATAGTGTTGCCATGTTAACTCATAATGATGTCGCAATCCGCTATGCGTGCAATAAGATATAAAGTTGATGATTATTATGATATCACATCAGAAATAGTAAAGTCGCAATCCGCTATGCGTGCAATAAGATATAAAGTTTATTTTTTGAGCAAGTAATACACAATGCAATTTAAAGTCGCAATCCGCTATGCGTGCAATAAGATATAAAGTTTCCGAATGGAGGAGCTATGTTGTTATCAGCAGAATGGAGTCGCAATCCGCTATGCGTGCAATAAGATATAAAGATTCTTACTACCGTAACCGATACGCAAGTATTAGAGAAAGGTCGCAATCCGCTATGCGTGCAATAAGATATAAAGTTTATGAGATGGCGGGAGTCGAACCCGCGTCCAAAGTCGCAATCCGCTATGCGTGCAATAAGATATAAAGCTTCGCTTTAGTTTAGCTCGTGGCTTAGAATATTGGGTGTCGCAATCCGCTATGCGTGCAATAAGATATAAAGGCTACCTCTGGAAACCCACGCCAGACAAGGGCTCGTGGCGCGAAAACCGGAGGATGGATATTTTTCAGTAATGTCAAAGGACATCGGCCTGATTTTTAGTTTGTCGAACGTCTGCATTGTATCAAATAATAATGAGTTATACAACATCCTGAGGATAATTCTTTTGCCATTACTTCTTAACTCTTTATTTCATAAAATGATAAGCTTCTTTTTGCCTCGATTTTGACACTTCCGGAAATTATCCTCCGGTTCCTTACCACTCTGTCCGATATGGCTCATACAGGGCTCTTGTTCCGGCAAGTACTTCACTGATTTTGACCACCTGTGCCTCAATATGCCGCCTGATGTTCATGGTTTTACCGCTTTGTGGATCGCGCGACTCTTCCCACATTCGTTGTTCAAACACTTCAAGAAACTTTTTCCGGGCCTCGTCGCTCAGAAAGCACCCGGCCTTGTCTTTACGATAATAAAAATCTTTGTGGCGCAATATACCTTTGTTGAGCGTGTAGAGCGTCATTGAGTCGATAATGGTTCTGAACTCTTCAATAAGGTCGTTGATCAACGACGGGTTTCCTTTGTCTTCTGCATGAAGAAAGCCGATATAGGGGTTCATTCCCTTCATGCGGACGAGGGAGAAGATGTTGTTGTGCAGCAACGTATAGCCGAAGCTGAGCAGGCTGTTGACCGGGTCTGTCGGTGGACGACGTACTCTGCGGAATGTGTTGGTGTAAAAGGGGAGCTCTTTTTTGAAGAGGAGGCCGAATAATTCAAAATACAATGCGGCGGCTTTTCCTTCGAGGCCTCTGAGTGCATCCATGCTTTCGCAGGTTTTGGTATGCTCGGAGAGCGACGTCATCATAAAAAGAGTGGTGTCGAATTTTTCTTTCAGCTCTCCGTTGCTTTCCCATGCCATGGCTCTCCGTTTCTGGATCATGGTTCGTGAATTTTTGATTTTTGCCTCAACAATGCAGCGCGCAATATCAAAAGCAAATGGCTCATCAAGCGATCGGAGGTACTGAAAACGTTCAACAGCAGAGTGGTCAGCAGTGGTGGCTTCGAGCCTGCCAAAATAGCTGCCGTGCTGCGACAGAAAAGTGACAGGGATATTGCTTCTCATACAGTATTGCATGGCAGGAGTGGTGAGCGTGATGTTGCCGAGTACCAGTATCTGTTCGACTCTGCGGACAATAATTTCATTGATCTGGTTGCCATTTTTTTCAACACTGAAGCGCTCACCATCTTTGCGCAAAATGCTGCCTTGCTCTTGCAGGTAGAGCGTGTTGAGCAGAGGGGAGTAGAGCTTGTTAAGGGCTGCCTGTTTCTCTTTTTGCCGCAGCATATCCTCTTTGGCAGTTTTTTCAAGAAATTTGTCAACATCAATCTGCTGTTTTTCAAGGCTTTGCAGCAGTTTTTCACCAAACTCGGTCTGGAGCAATGTCTCTTTTGTAACAGTAATGGTGCCAGCGTCGCCGGTGTGCAGTTCGTATTCATCATTATCGGTTTCTGTGGCCTGTTTCGGCGCTTTGCGGAGTTTCAGTTTGCCGAGTTTATCATACCACTCCTCCGGGTGCATTTTGGTGGGCAGTACCAGTGAGCGGATAAAAAGATAGCCAAGGTATTTGAACCCCTCTGAAAAGGTGGTGATCCTCGTTTTTTCGTTGTTGAGCTGCAGCTTCAGCTCTGCCAGCACGGTTTCTGAAAGTTCAAGAGCCGCTTCGGCTTTTGGTTTGCTTTTGCAGAGAATGAGAAAATCATCGGCAAATCGTACCAGTTTGAACCCCTCTTGTTCAATGCGCTCATCGAACTTGTCGAGATAAAGGTTTGCCAGCATCGGCGAAATCGGGCACCCCTGCGGCAGACCGGTGACGTTTTTTACTTTTGGATTCTGCCCGTCAACAATGAGCGCCGTCAGCCATCGGCTTATAAGCTTCAGCAACTCTGCGTCGTCACACAGTTCACGAAAGCGCTGAAAGAGCAACGGATGGTCAACCGTATCGAAAAAACTGCTGATGTCGGCATCAACAACCCAGGTATAGCCAAGGTTTCGCAGCCGTTCAATTTCGCGTGCAGCCGTCATGCGCGACAACCCCTGACGATAGGCAAAGGTATTGGCCCCAAGTTCCGATTCGACCAGCGGAGTGAGCACAATTGCTGCCGCAGTTTGCGCCACCCGGTCCATCACGGTTGGAATCAGGAGGGTGCGGAGTTTTCCGGTGGGTTTCAGCATCACCAGTTTCAGGAGCGGCTGTGGCTCGTAGGTGCCGGTCAAAAGCTGCCTGCCAAGAGCCGCAAGATGCTCTTCAATGCGCCACGAATAGTCGGTAATCGACTGCTTGTCGTACCCGGCCATACCGTCGTTCGAAACCACTTTGTTCCAGGCCTGAAACAGCGTATCAGGCAAAGCCATCTGGTTGTACAGCCATCCCATGTGTTGCTCCGGGTTATTGAGTGTTGAAAAAAAGTTACAGGACGATACTTGGACAGACGGCCAACAACAGATGCTCGAATAGTTGGTAAATTACGTATTTTTAGTTTTTTCCGGCACGAGTAAAACAAACAAAATGACGATGAGGGGTTCTATATTTTCAGATCTATCTGAGCAGAGCGCACGAGCGGTCGCTCATTATTGGCAAACAAGGAGAGCCCAGATAAAAAAGCAGCAAGAGGTTGGTAAAGCAGATCAAGGTCTTCGCAGTGCGGTTACTGGAGGTGCTCAAATGGATGGATTTATTGACTTGTTTA
Source organism: uncultured Chlorobiaceae bacterium (assembly GCA_903994365.1). GTDB lineage: Bacteria > Bacteroidota > Chlorobiia > Chlorobiales > Chlorobiaceae > Chlorobium. The sequence continues at coordinate 24,390 of CAJEXL010000011.1, forward strand.
CAGAAATCATTATCAATGCAGGTATTTCGGAACAGTATGTGTTCAGGAAAAAATCGGTTGAACTTCCGGGATATTTCAGGCCAACAAAAGAGTGGGATCTTCTGGTTGTCCGGGATCAAATGCTTATTGCTGCTATTGAAGCAAAATCTCAAGTGGGGCCTTCTTTTGGAAATAATTTTAATAATCGGACTGAAGAGGCAATGGGCAGTGCTCTTGATTTGTGGACCGCATATCGTGAACATGCTTATCTTGATAGCCCTCAGCCCTTTCTCGGATATTTCTTTATGCTGGAAGAGTGTGAGGCATCCAGTCGCCCGGTAAAGGTTAAAGAGCCTCATTTTAAGGTGTTTAAGGAGTTTGAAGGGGCTTCGTATCAGCGTCGCTATGAACTCTTTTGTCGCAAACTTGTGCTTGAACGGCATTATACTGCTGCTGCTTTTATAACTTCATCCGAAAAAGAGGGTGTTGACGGTCGTTTTCGTGTACCGGCAGATGACCTTTCTCTTGAACGGTTTGCTAAAATTCTTACGGGTCACATTGGCACATTTGTATGAACAGCACTCACCATAAGACGTTGCACAGGCTCATTAACGGGGATGCCCGCGATCTTTCATTCCTTGATGACAATTCGGTACACCTTGTCATAACCTCACCTCCTTACTGGAATCTGAAGCGATATAATGAATCTCCTGATCAGCTTGGTCATATTGACGATTATGAGGCATTTCTTTTTGAACTTGAAAAAGTGTGGCATCATCTCTACCGGGTTCTTGTGCCGGGCGGGCGCCTTGTGTGTGTGGTCGGAGATGTTTGCGTTGCCCGGCGCGATTTTGGGCGGCATCTTGTTTTTCCCCTTCATGCAGATATTTGTGTTTCCTGCCGTCGGATTGGCTTTGATAACCTGAATCCGATTATCTGGCACAAAATTGCCAATGCCTCTTATGAGGTTGCCAATGGCTCCAAGTTTCTGGGCAAGCCTTATGAGCCGAATGCCATTATCAAAAATGATATGGAATTTATTCTTATGCAGCGAAAGCCGGGGGGGTACCGCAAGCCAAGTGAGCAACAGCGAGATGCCAGCAGAATCAGCAAAGATGATTTTAACCGATGGTTTCAGCAGATCTGGACGATTCCCGGTGCCTCAACAAAACAGCATCCCGCACCTTTTCCTCTTGAACTTGCCCTGCGTATTGTCAGAATGTTCTCGTTCGAAGGCGATACCGTGCTTGATCCATTTTGTGGATCGGGTACCTCCATGATTGCCGCACTTAAAACTGGCCGCAACAGCATTGGTGTGGAAACTGATGCAGATTATTGCCGCATGACTGCACGATATCTTAAAGCTGAAGCAAGTGATTTTTTTTCTACAGCAAAACTTGTTTTTGAAAAAGCTGTGGAGCATGAGGGGGTGAGCCTCAATGAAGATCAGGAGCTGTACCATATAGGCCCGGCCAAAAAGAAGCTTGAGCAGAGCTGAATAAAAGGGTTGGGTTGATATGGCGCACAACTCAGCAACGCTATCCAGCGCTTTCTGTTGCGTTGAAGGGGGAGTGTTCGGGATGCGCCTGCCAATATTTTCTTGCAAAGTTGGTTTGGTCACCTTGACCGGCAAGCAGCCCTTTTACTGAAATGTCTTCATCAAGATCAGGCCAATGAATTCCTTCACCATTTCCGGAAAGTTCGTAATGGTTCAGCAACTCAGCCGATGCTCCAATCAGTCGAGGAAACCATGTATAAGGGATAGAGAGAATGCGCCCGTCGTTGAGTTCAACATCAAAGCGATGTTGAACAAATGAGAGATGCAATGCCTGAGGATTACTGTTTGCCGAAATGTTCATTCCATACCTCCTCAATTCTTGACTTATTGTTTAAGACCAATTTTTGAAGATGTTGCAACTCTCTTGAGCAAAACCCTTTATTTTAGGCAATGCTGCCATCAAGCCAAAATTTTGCTTTATTACTATCTTTGCGAGGATGCACTTGAATTGGTTCGTGCAGGACTATGGCCCAAACGGTTTTGAACAGCACTATCATGCAATTCATTCTTGTGACCTACGATATCGAAAACGACCGGCGCCGGACAAAAATCCACAAGCTCCTTGAAGGGTATGGCACTGCTGTGCAGTTCAGTGTATTCGAATGCTTCATCTCCGAGGAGGATTATGCCCAGATGCGCATTCGCCTGCAAAAGCTTCTGGATCCAAAGCACCCGATTGATACAGTTCGCTATTACGTCCTCTGCCGTAACTGCGTTGAGCGGGTTGACGTTGATGGCAACCGCTATTTTGAAGTTGCGAGCCCTTTTATTATTTCGTGAAGGTATTAACCCATTTTCAAAAAAGATGATGAGCTTTAATAGTTTGGTGACATTGTTTAACAGTGTTTTTCACTTCGGTTTTATTGCAGATGTCCTGAGCGTGATCGGTACTGTTTTTGCCGGTTTTGGGTGGTGGCAGGCAAAGATTAACAGCAAGCAAATGACGAAGGAAAAAGAGCGGATGAGCAGTCCGATTGAGGTGATTCTTGAGGACAAGAATTCGAAGCGCAAAATTGCATTGCCAGTGCTGCTTCGCCGGTATGAACTGACTCGCTCAGAGCTGCTTGGTTGTATTGGCATGATTCCTCGAAAGGACAGTAGTAAATTTTTTGTGTTGAAATATCTGAGTTCATCCTCATTTTTTAAAGAGCTGAACCGGATTCAGGCAGCAGATCAAGAAGAAAAGCTCATTATTTATTGTACTCCTGAAGAAATTGCGCAGTTTGACGTATAGTATGAAGTGTTGGGTGATCTCTGAAAATCCGTATATTTACGTTTTTTTACAGGTACGATCAGTTTCTTGATGGATATTAGTTGCGAATTCAGTACTATTGTCAGTAGCTGTAACAAAAGAAAACAACGTTCTTGTTTGTATCATGAAAGGAAAAACGATGCCCGTTTGGGTAAAGAAGGTCGCAAACATAGTTTCTATTTTTCAGATTCCCCATGTTCCGCAGTATGGAGAGGCTCAGAAAGCAAGGTTCCGTAAAGAGGTGGTAAGGCAGACATCGAACGGCAATGTGCTTTTGCAGCTTGGACATTACCTTACTGAAGAGGAGATTGACCGGATGAAAAAAGACCTTGCCATATAAAGCAGTTTTTCGCCTATGCCTCTTTCTGATGACAAATCTTTTTCCCTCCTCAAACAGTCAGAGTTTCACCTCTGGTTTCAAAAAGCTGAAAAAGCAGTAAAAGAAGTTGAATACATTCACCTTGAGTTGACTGTGCCAGCAGTTAATGAATTGCGGTATGCCGGTTATCATGTATCCAACTATCTTGAGAATACAGAACTCACTGATGAACTGAACCGCGCAGTAGGTCATTGCAAGCGGGCAATCTATGATGCCTATGAAGCCAGTATCCTCTATAATATAAAGGGGTTCCGAGCTTTTAAGCGTGACTATGCTACCATAGTTATCTCTGAAGTACTTGCCGACTATAACGACCTGCACCACAAAGTTACCGCAATCCTGAAGTTTGTACAGTCAGTTGATAAAGAGACCAAAGACCAGCATTATGCTGTATGCAAGCAGTATCACCATGAGTTAAAGGATATTATTGAAAAACTTGATTCTGCCAGAGATGAACTGAATAAAAAGATCAGAATTGAGCGAAACAAGTCTTTTTATGTGATAATTGGTACAGTCGTTGCTGTATTATCAGTAATTATTGCTTTATTTGCCTATCTTGGTTCTCGCTGATAGATTTTTTCTTGTTCTGATGTGAGCAGATTGGTCAATTTACACCATCCTGCTTTAAGGTAATATTGTTGTTGAAAAACAACCCATTTTCTGATTTTTTGTTGCTTGGCTGATGAAAAATGAGTACACTGAAACCTTGCATAATGCTTGGATGTGATGACGACCAATTGGCCATAACGAATACACTATTCACCTACTGACTTTTCGCAACAAAGCTTTGTCGGGTTGCCGGTATAGCCCCTTCAACGCTCCCGTATGTAGTCGCCTTGCTTTACTGAAGTACACCTTAACGCCACCGTTATGCCCAGTACGCAGTACCTTTTTCTTTTCACCATAGGTTCTCCGCAAGCATTCATAGCGCAAGCACGAAAGACGCATGACCTGTTTGCTGGCAGCAAGATCATCTCTGATTTGATTGATGCAGCAATGGTAGCTGTTGGCAAAAATAATGTGATTTTTCCCGATGCAAATTCAGATGCAAAGCCAAATCGTTTTTTTGCCAAAATCCCCACGGATATCATTCCTGACGGTAATATAAATGCATTTTGTGAGTCAATTGAAACCGCAACTCGCAAAGCATGGATTCTTATTGTCTTGGAAGCATATCAAAATGCAAAACTTACCAATGGACAGGCTGTCATTGACAAAAGCCTGCTTGATATGCTGCCAATTGAAAGCTGTCAAGACGTATTAGCTCGTATATCTAAAATAGCAGAAAAGCAGCTCATTGTATTTCCCGACATCTTTTGGGTAGCACTTCCCTTTAATAATGATTATAAAGCCAAACATGACAAATTAAACACTCTTTTAGGTGGAATAAAAAATACCCGAAAATTTTGCCAATTATATGAACCTGCCGGACGTAAATGTTTATTGGATGGTGAACGTAATGCTCTTTTTTACAGGGCTAATGACAATGGTAACAAGCCAGCATTTATGGATTGGGATAAAGACGGATACTGTAATAGACAAATTCATGAAATTAAAGATTTAGAGGCGTTTAAGTTGAACCCTAAAGAGGCTTTGAGCGCAGTATCCCTGGTAAAGCGGTTTTATAAGAGCAAAGAGTATTCAGGAGAAAATGCTTTTCCTTCGACAGCCGAAATTGCACTCATGAATATTCCGAAAAGTACATTAGAAAGCGAATATCATAAATACATTGAGGGTGAAGTTGATTATCAGTTGTTCTACGAAGAGAATCTGAATGAAATAAATCTCAGGAAAAAAGATGTCAGGATAAAGAATGGGTATAATTTAGAAGACATACGGAAAGCATTTAATAGTATATCCGATAACATACCAAAACAGAAGCGATCAAAATACTATGCAATTGTTATTTTCGATGGTGATAGTTTCGGTAAACTTTGGTCAGGAGAAGGTCTAGAAGATGATCAGCAACTGGAACGATTCCAGATTGAATTAGCCAGGAACCTTCACATATTTGCTCAAAAGACTAAAACAATACTAAAATCGCCTAAAGGAATAACTGTTTATGCTGGTGGTGATGACTTTTTGGGCTTTGTCAATTTGAAGCACCTCTTCAAGGTTATGAGCGAGCTTCGTGTTGCCTATACTGATTTAATTGCAACGCCGATTAAAAAAGAGTTTAAAGATAGTTTTACTCGTTCGATTACTTTCACGGCCGGTGTGGCAATAGCTCATTACAAAGAACCGCTTTCTGTAGTGTTGGGAGAGGCTCGCGCAGCCGAAAAAGCTGCTAAAAAAGCATTTGAAAATGATGACAAAGACGCTTTTTCTCTTTCTGTTTTAAAGCATTCCGGGGAGTCCCTCCGCTGCTTTTACAAATGGAAATACAATGACCTTCCATTGACAGATGTACTTGGGAGGGTGGTTACAAAGCTTCAGGATGCTGACAACGGTTTTTCCAACACCTTCATCAAAAATATTGATCAGGAATTCAGACCATTGATGAATGAAAACGGCAAATATTCTGGAGGTACACTACATCTTTTGAGTGAGTTAAATCGCTTGATCACTCGATCATCCAAAAAAGGAAAAGACAACCCGAAAATCGGGGAATTACAGGGGTGTATCAAGCATATCTATGACAGCAATTGCCATTACAACAAATCGTTAGAGAATTTTCTTGTTTCGCTTCATATCTGTGATTTTATAAAACGAAAGACTTCCGATGACTAAAACGATTGAGCTTGAGGCTTTGGATACCCTTTTTTTTCGTGATGGAAAGCCTTTCACAATGGGTGAAGATACTTGGGCAGAAGGCATATTTCCGCCCCGGCCATCCGTAATTTATGGTGCCCTGCGAACGGCTTATTTTTCTGAAGATATCGAGCGATTTAAAACAATCAAGACAAAGGATGATTCGTCACTTTTGAAAATAACGTCCTATTGCTACAAATATGGAAGCCGTATTTACTTTCCAATGCCCTTGGATTTGATTGAAGTAGTCCACCCGACAAATAAAGGACCACGAAAAGAACTGCGTCATCTTAAGCTTAACATTCATGATAAAGAGAACTTTGCTTCCAGTGTACCAACATCACATTTTCTGGAATCTGATACCAATAATTATGATGTGGTTGAGAATGGGATAATTAATTCACTTGATTTAGCTAATTATTTGGCTGTAAATATGTCATCTGCTGATTATCATAGTTTGAATGATTTTACATTTTTAGAGCCGAAAGTCGGTATAGGAATGAACAATGATACCCGCACCGCTAATGATGGGCAGCTTTATCGTGTAGGTATGCAACGTCTGGATCAATTATCCTTTGCTGTCGGTTTTGAGTTTGAGCAACTCGATAGCATTCCGGCAATGATACGTTTGGGTGGAGAAGGAAAAGCTGTTCAGTGCCAAAGTATAGAGAGTAAGAAGGTTCTTCAAAAAATATGTATTCAAATGCCTTCGACGTTGGGTAAACGTTTCAAGCTCTATCTTGCAACACCAGCCTTGTTTACTGATGGCTGGAAACCGTCATGGATGACCACAGACTATTCCGAGCACAAAGGCATAAAAATTCGACTGCTTGCTGCTGCTGTAGGCAAGGCTGTTCCTGTCGGCGGATTTGACATACAAAAAAAGGAGCCAAAAGCAATGCGGAAAGCAGTTCCTGCCGGAAGTGTGTACTATCTGGAGCTGGAAAACGAAACCGATAATACACGATTAGAGCAGTTGTTTCATCAGAAATCTATTTCAGATATTGCAGATAGTCAACTTCAAGGTTTTGGAATCACATTTGTAGGAGGAGTTTCATGAAAGTTATTACCACTGTCGGGACATCAATCTTTGAAAACTATCAGAAAGAAACGAGTGAAAACCTGCCACATTACGAAATGCTTGAAAATTCATCTTATGGCGATTGGGAAAAACTTGAGTTTTATAGAGTTGAATTAGCAGATAATGATAACGACAATGATAATGAAAATAAGTTCTTGAGATGGATCGGCAATAATTTTAAAAAATCCAGTGCGGAAATTTCCAGCCTGTTAGCTATTCAAAACGAAATTTCAGACTCATTGGAAGTTTATTTGATTGCTACTGAAACTATACTCTCACGCATTGCTGCTGAAATCATTCAAAAAAAACTGAACGGATACAACGTACAAGGCGGAAAAACGATTAATGTCTTCTTTGATGCGGATAAAGAAGCTCCTGAGTGTGACGTCATACAAGGACTGGATGTGAAAAACGGAGATGACTTCCTTAAAAAAGGACTACCGAATTTAATTGAACGGCTAAAAGAAATTGGCATAAATAAAGAAAAAATAATCCTGAACATCACTGGTGGATACAAAGGTGTGATTCCTTATTTAACTGTATTAGGACAGATTTGCGATGATACTGACGTGATATATCTCTATGAAAAGACTCAAAAGGTCATCTTGATTCCTAAATTACCTATAAATTTTAATTGGGTAGTGCAGGAGAAATTCTTTTCATTATGCATGATAAAGAACATTGAGAAATCTGAAGGTTCCACTCAGATTAGTAATAATGAAGAAATTGATTCGGATTTGTCTTTGCTATTCGAAAGAACGCCTAATAAACTCTCACTGTCTGCACTTGGTAAAATATTAATAAACACTTTAAGTATCGATGAAATAGAATCAAGACATGTTTTAGGTTTTTTAATGGAATACCGTTTTGTTAAGCATTTTAATAATTATGTACATCAAGATAGTTCAGGTGATAAATATCCTGTTGTCAAAACGCCAAACAGAAATTCTGTATACAATTCATGTGAACTTGATTTAATCCTTCGGCAGAATGATCAGTCCTGTGAGAAATTTATAGCCATTGAAGTGAAAAGCTTTTTAAGTAAAAATAAACTTGAAAAGCAAGTGCTCGATCAAATAAATGGTTTTAATGAAAAGTCTCTATGTCCTACGGAATATCATGTTGTCATATACAGTTTTATCAAGATTAACAGAAATGATTTAATTAAGTGGTTTAACGGTAAAATAGTGCCAATTATCAATACTATTGAGAACTGTAAACCCCGTTTAGGATATTTATATGTCGATTGGAATACGCATGACACAGATGAAAAGGGTAAAATACAAAATCCTTACAAAGGCTATCTAAGTGCCGATAAAGAATTGAATATAGAATACTTCATTTAAATGCTGGACTTATGTACAAAAAAACAACCCCTCTTTTTCTCGTGTGTGAAACTCCACTCCATGCAGGAAGTGGTGACAGCCTTGGAGTAGTTGATTTGCCTATCCAGCGTGAACGACATACATCTTTTCCGAAAATCGAAGGTTCCAGTCTGAAAGGAGCGATTCGGCAGGCATTAGAAGGTCAAAATCCAGAGTGTACTTCTGATGCATCTGAATATCAAAAAGCTCTTGAATTAGCTTTTGGTCCAGAAAATGCTGGAGATAAGGGATATGCTGGTGCAATGGGTTTTACTGATGCACGATTACTGCTTTTCCCTGTCAAATCCATGAAAGGAGTATTTGCCTGGGTAACCTGCCCGAAAGTTTTGCAACAGTTTCACCGGGATATGCTGCTCACTGAATTCAAAGATCGTGATGAAATCGTCTATTCGTTGGCTGTGGAGGCATTATCAACTCCTGCGAAGTGCACAGAGGGTGTGTCAGAAAGCTGCAACTTATTCTTGAAATACGACTCGAATAAAATCGTTCTTGAAGAATATACTTTTGAAATTGAGAATAAGGAGAGCCCAGAATTAATGCACTTATTGAAATTTCTTGCTGAACAATTATTTCCTGTGCCAAGAGGTGAAGGCGAACCTGACAGTTATGCATTCTGGAGAAGTAAACTGATGACTGACGTTGTGGTGCTACCAGACGAAGACTTTACTGATTTTGTCAATCTTTCAACGGAAGTGATCACCCGAACCAAGATCGATAACGAAACCGGTACGGTAGCGAAGGGACAACTTTTTACCGAAGAGTATCTACCGTCAGAGAGCGTTATGTATTCACTTGTGCTTGCAAGTCCGATTTTCAAGAAAAATGATGCGGATAAAGGAATTTTCAACATGAGCTATGACAGCCCTTGTTTCACAGGCTGTGAAAATGAGGAAAGCAAGGTGATGGAGTTTTTCAGGAAAGCCTTGCCGAAAGTGATTCAAATCGGCGGTAACGCAACACTTGGAAAGGGTTTGGTGAGAGCGAAAATGTTGTCATTTAGTCCTGTTACAGAAAATGGAGGAGAGGAAGATGCCGGTGAATAGAAGGTTAGAACTGAGCAGAAGCAGGGCTGAAACTGCTTTTAAGTATGTTCAGGAAATCAAAAGCAATCACACAGCTATTGAGAAGAAGTACAAAAGTTTGGTAAGAAAAACCCCAATGAGGATAAAGGTCAATGGTCTCGGGGCTACCCTTGCTTTTGTGTTTTCAAAAAAAAATAAAAACGAGCATCATCAACAGTTGTACCAGCAATTTAAACGATGGTTGAATGATATTGGTATGATTGATTTAGAAGGAGAGGAGTTTGTCGCCAAGGTGGTAGCTATGGAAAAAGCAGAATATCGGGTAATAACCAATGAACTGCTTGCTTTTCTTGCATGGCTGAGAAGATTTGTAGATGGGATGATAGAGGGAGAGGAGGATGATGAATAATGAGAAAAGGTATTTTAATAATCAGTCATGAAGACATTGCCGGAGAGATGCATTATTACGGCTATGCTCTTGTTGGAAGGGGAACATTATCTCTGACGAATTATAATCTGCAGGATAATTCCCTGAACCAGAAAAACTGTGATGTTGAAGATGACGGAAGGGTTGTTACGAAGCTTGTTGTTGATGGTATTGAAATCCCGAGTAAACAAGTGGTGTCACCTCAAGTAGATACTGAAGTAGATATGAGTAATAAACCTTCATATTCAGCAAAGAATGAACGGTTTGGAGTAGATGAGTTGATGCAATGTACTGAGCCTGAGAGCAAAAGACGGGAAGCATATGCATATTGGCATGCTTGCAAGAGGGTAAGTGAAGGTGTGGAAAAATATTCGGAGCAGGTTAACATAATTCCCTTGTTGATTAAAAACAATGGTTTAGGTTCAGCGCTCATGTATATGCGCACTCAAAAAAACAGGGGCGCACTCAGTATTATTTATAATGATATCTGTGATTGGCTTAGAGTTGACAATAAGCAACTTATCGACCTTGAAGGTCTGGAATTAGCAGAAAAAATAATAGAGGTGCCACAGCACCAGTATAAAGATATAACAAAAGAGGTGTTGGCATATCTTGCTTTTTTAAAACGATTTGCTAAGGGATTAAGCTCTTGATAAACATAGGGTAATATGAGGAAGGGAACGTTTTCCATAATCAGTTCATCTGGTAAGGTCATTGTCGCCATTGTTAAATTTGATGATGGCGATGTATGGGATATCTGCAACAAGGGATATGACCTCAATCAATCCCATAACAATAAAAGTTGCTGGGTTGAAGAAACTCAAATTTATCTGGATGAATATCGAGACAGGAAGCTAAAGCAGGAGCTTTCTCCAAAGACAGTAAAATCTCAATCAGATCAACAAAGTCAAGATTCTCAACAAACAAATGAGATGAGCATTCGAGACTGTATACACAAACAGACGGTGCTTCGCAAGACGCGCTTGCCAAAAGATACTCGCGAGTCGCTTGTTGACTCAAATGATGCTTTTGATAACTTCTTACTTAAGCTGAACAAAGCTGCACGTTTTGATTGTAGGGTCAAAATTGAAGAGTACAATGGGAGGCTTTGCATTCCTCGAATAAAAGATGATTTATGTGAAATAGTGAGATATGAAGATGAAGAAGGTTGCCGTATTGCAGTAAATGTTAATCCGAAATATTTATCTGTATATCGACCGTTAACCGACATAGAAAAAAAAGAGTTGCTGGATTTGAATCCAATGGCGCGTGAAAATGCAGATAAAGACGAAAAAAAAATTGCAGGTAAGAAAAGAAGTACTGTAACAAAATTATGTGATCAGTCAAAATATCCAGAACGAAAATTCAGGTTTTGTGAGAATGATAAAGATGGGTTTCTCTATCAACCGGCCTCTTTTTTTTGCAGTCTTGATTTCGGGAAAATAGCTGAGCGCCATCACAGTAGCATTGAAGCATTGAAGCTTTCCTTGTCAAGCTGCAAAGGCGAAATTGACTGGCGAATGATTGTCGGGCTGGGCAACGAATCGGTGTATGATACCTCTATCACCCTGCATCACGTGTATGGCATCCCGTATATCCCTGCAAGTGCTGTAAAAGGTGTTGTAAGAAGCTGGATAATTACTGAAAGGTTTGGCCGGGATGAAAAAAATGCGATCAAGGATAAAGGGTTCTGTGATGTGTTTGGCTGTCCACAAAAAATTGAAGGAATCAATTCCTATTACAATGAGGATAGACAGGGAAAAGTCTGGTTTTTTGATGCGTTCCCTCTCTCAGAGCCAAAGATTGAGGTTGATATCATGAATCCTCACTATGGGGATTACTACGCAGACAAGAAGCCTAACGGTCATTCTGTTCCTCCGGCAGATTATTTAACACCCAAGCCAATCACATTTCTGACTGTTGGGGAGAAAGACAAAGAGGGGAACCCTTTGCAGTTTCAATTTCTCATCGGGATCAAGGAAAAAGATGTTGATGAAGCAATAGGAGCAAGTTCAAGAATGCTCAAGGATTCAAATGGATTGCAAATCATAGTCAGGAAAACAGGCACAAACGAGTTGGTTGATGCATCTACTGATCCCAGGCTGCTCAACATTACTGAGGCGTGGCTTAAAAAAGCTCTTGAAGAACATGGGATAGGTGCAAAAACAGCAGTTGGGTATGGGTATATGCGGAAATGTAAGTCTGGAGATACAAAATGAAGTCAATAACATTCACTTGCGAAGTTGTTACTCCAATGTTTCTTGCCGGGGCTGATGGGAGTACCCCGGAACTCAGAGCACCTTCAATCAAAGGGGCATTGCGTTTCTGGTGGCGTGCACTCAATGGTGATAAAGATATTAAAGAGCTAAGGAAACAAGAGGCTGAAATATTTGGTGGTACAGATGAAAAGGTTGGGAGGAGCAAAGTGATTATTCAATCTTCACATTACAAAATAGAACCTCTACCCGAAAAGCCTTTACCCCACCATACAGGTGATAGAAATTGTCCTGCTTGTAACAATGATAACGTATGCAAAAAAGGCTTTCCTAATGAATCAATACCAATATCCTATAAGTTTGATATCAAGCTTTCGTTAAGTCAAGAAATATTACTATCCGATTCACAAAAATTTGACTTAGATAAACTTGAATCAATTTTTATTCTTGCCTGTCTATTGGGAGGTTTGGGGAGACGAAGTCGCCGAGGATTTGGTTCAGTAAAAATTATAAAGAAAAATAGTTCTTTATTTTCTATGCCAGAATCTATTAAAGATATCATACCACACATAGCAAAGTTTAATCCTGATTACCAAATTGATCCCATAAGCTCTCTATCAAAAATAATTCTTATAAAACCAGCTTTTCCGGAAAGACAATACCCATACATAGAATCAATTCAAATTGGCGAGACAGTTTATCCTGATTACGAAAGTCTTTTGCTTAAAATAGGAGAGGCAACACATGATTTTAAAAATAAAAATGATCATTCTTTAGGATACGCGGAAAAGGGAGATCGGCTGGCTTCTCCTGTTTATGTATCAGTTTTAAAGAAAGGTCTGAAGGACTATCGAGCAATTATTACCACTCTTCACATGGCGACTAAAGACAATAAGTTTGAAGTTAACCCATTTAAGCAAGACGGTTTTAAAAAGGCGATTTTATAGAATGCGCATCACCCTCGAACTATCCCACCGCAAGCGTACCGTCACGCTCCCGATAAACAACAGCCACCTCATATCATCCCTCATCTACAACATTGTCGATAAAAGCTCAAGCGAGTATGCTGAACGGTTGCATGACCAGGGGTACAGGTTGCAGAACAGGGCGTTCAAGCTTTTTACCTTTTCGCCCCTCTATCCGGGAAATCGCCACAAGTGGGTGATGCACGAGGATGGGAAAATGAGTACTTCAGAGCCTTTGCTGCATGTTACGGTCTCCTCTCCGAAGAGTGAGTTTATTGAGCATCTGGTGATAGGTTTGTTGCAAGAACCGTTGGTCTGGATAGGGAAGGAGCGGTTCAGAGTTGAGACGGTACGCAAGCTTGATTCACCGGATTTCACTGACACCATGCAGTTCATTTTGCTGTCACCGCTGGTCTGTACCACAAAGCGGGAGCCGGAGCAGTATCCGCAGTTTCTCTTTCCAGGCGATCCCGAATTTGAGCGCGTTTTGCTTGAGAATCTCTGCCGGAAATATCAGGTGCTGCACGGGCGGGAGTTTGCCTGCAACAGTGACCAATTCAGCTTTACTCTTGATCACGCTTATGAAGAGCGGATGAATGGCAAAATTCAGAAACTGATTACGCTCAAAGAGGGTAAACTTGATGAGACAAAAATCAAGGGAACGCTTGCACCTTTCACCATCAGAGCACCACGTGAGTTGATTGAAATCGGCTATGAGTGCGGATTTGGCGAAAAAAATTCGATGGGGTTTGGTATGGTGAAGGTCGATACCAAAAGTTTAACTATTGCAGAGTCATTGTAAAATAGAATATGGAACATACACCCAACAGTACCCCGCCCTGCCCTTATGCCTCCAACGTCCCCCTTGCCTCCAAGGCATATTACGGGATTGGCGGCACGGCCCGATTTGTTGCCATGCCGGAGGCTCTTTCGGATTTGTCCAAGCTTCTCTACTGGAATCGCACGCATCGTCTGCCGCTTGCACTGATGGGTAGCGGGAGTAATATTCTCTTTTCCGACAGCGGCTTTCCCGGTATTGTGATTTCCCTGGAGAGGATGCTGCGCCTTTCGTGGCTCTCGGATGATGAGTTGCTCTGCGGAGTTGGTGTTGAGAATAGTGCCATTGCAGAGCAGCTTTTTGAGGCTGGCAAAGGTGGGGGAGAGTGGCTGTACAAGCTTCCCGGTCAGATTGGGGCGACGGTGCGCATGAATGCCCGCTGTTTTGGTGGTGAGGTTTCAGAAATTACCGCCGCTATTCTTACCATCTCGGTTGATGGCCGGTTGCAGTGGCGCTTGCCTGAGGAGGTTTTTCAGGGCTACAAGCATACCTTGCTGATGGAGCAGCCTGAAATTGTGGTGGCGGTGCTCTTGCGCTTTCCTGAAGGTCGCCCTGCGGAGGAGATCAGGAAAGTGATGGCTGGATATGAGGAGGAGCGCACGACAAAGCACCATTTTGATTTTCCGAGTTGCGGTTCCACCTTCAAAAATAATTACACGGTGGGCCGTCCGAGTGGCGTTATTTTTGAAGAGCTTGGCTTCAAGGGAGAGGTTGAGGGTGGCGCGATGGTGAGTGAGCACCATGCCAATTTCATCTACAACCGGGGAGGAGCAACGGCGGATGATGTGCTCAGGCTGGCAGCGCGGATGAGAGGAGCGGCTCTGGGGAGGGCCGGGGCAGAGCTTGATCTTGAAGTGCAGTGTATCGGTCTCTTTGATGCAGCGCTGCTTGCATCGTGTGGTGTCAGCTCTGTTGCTGATCGCAATGATCCGTCAAAGGGTTGGGCCGGGCTCTTGTGGTCGCCGGATAAAGAAGAAGATTCCACGCAACTCTTTCCCCGTCTGCTCATGCAGGGGCCGCTTGTTGGTTACTTCGGGCTTGATCGGGAGTTTCCTTCAGGCGTGCAGGTTGCAGTGGAGCAGTTGTGTTCGGTAGAGAGTGCCAAAGCTCATCCTGGGGTGCCTTTTCTTCGCTGGACAACACGCAACCCGAATCCAGCTCTTTTTTCACTGAAAGCCCCTTCTCCCGCATCGTTTACTGATGAGTTATGGCGATACAGTGTTTCAGAACTCTTTATCGCAAGAGCTGCTGGTGCAGCGTATCTTGAGTTTGAGATGACACCCGAAGGCCATTGGGTAGCACTCCGCTTCGATGCTCCCCGAAAGCGGGCAGCAGGATATGAAACGCCTTCACCGGAGCCGTGGCGCGGCATGGTGACACTGGTGCAGGATGAGAAGAGTTTTGGAATGGAGCTCTGCTGGGAGTTGCTCAAACCGTTTGTAAGCGGTGATCAGGTTATTGCCCTACAGTGCTGCGCCTCTTCAGGCAGGGGAGAGTTTGGATTGTTTCCCTGGTGGGAGGCTCCCGCTTCACCGGCTGATTTTCACCAGCCGGATCACTTTTTCAGGGTTCCGCTTCTGTAAGAGGAGTAGATGGCTACAGATCAGCCTGGGGCATACGCGACACTTCGGCGGCGGTAAAGACCGGCCCCTCTTTGCAGACATAGATTGAGCCAACGTTACAGCGTCCGCACTTGCCGACGCCGCACTTCATGCGATTTTCAAGTGTTGTATAGACATTTGATTCATCGAAACCCAGCTTTTTAAGCGAGATCAGGGTGAACTTGATCATGATCGGCGGCCCGCAGATGACGGCAATGCAATTCTCCGGAGATGGAGCCGCCTGTTCCAGAACAGTGGGTACAAAGCCAACCCGGTGTTTCCAGTCAGGGGTTTCTCCTCCGGGATCAACGGTGAGCACCAGATCAATATCGTCCCGTTTTCCCCACTCGTCGAGCTCATGTTTATAGACGAGGTCGGCCACTGTGCGGGCTCCATAGACAATGGTTATTTTGCCGAATTTTTCACGCTGGTCAAGGCACGACCAGATAACACTTCTCGTTGGCGGCAGCGCTATGCCGCCTGAAACAAAGATGAGGTTCTTGCCATAGAATTGCTCAATGGGAAAGCGATTTCCGTATGGCCCCCGGAAGGTGATAACATCGCCAATATCTGCATTGGCCAGAGCTGAGGTCACCCTGCCGGATTGACGAAAGGTGAATTCAATGTACTCATTGCGGGTTTCAGGACTTGCAACGCAGAAGGTGCTCTCTCCTTCGCCGTAGACCCCATAAAGCCCGAACATACCGGTACGGTAGCGCTGCTTGAACAGCTCAAGGTCGGTCGGGTTCTGAAACTCAACTCTCATGGTTTTCACGCCCGGCGCTTCGTCGTGGCGGGCGACGATTTTCATGACGGCTGGCTTGTAGATGTTCTGTTGTGCGCTTTGTATGGTTTCTGTCACGACGGTAATGTTGATATCGCTTGTAAAGTCTCGGTAATACCCATGTCAACCGGGCACTGGCGCGAGCATCGGCCGCATCCACTGCAACTGTTGACGTTGAACTTGCCGGGGAAATAGTTAAACTTGTGCATGATGCGCTGCCGCCAGCGTGCGGATTGTGTGGCACGGGGGTTATGGCCCGAGGTGTGCATGGTAAAGAGCGCAAATGAGCAACTGTCCCAGTTTTTTCTTCTGATGCCGCTGTAGGTATCGCCCTCGTCCTGAAAATCAAAGCAGTGGCATGTTGGACAGAGGAAGGTGCAGGATGCGCAGCCGATACAGCGCATTGAGATCTCTCTCCAGAAGGTACTCTCAAAGTTTTCCGGATTTTGCAGCCAGGCGACGCAGGCATCGAGGTTGAATTTTTCAGCTACCACTGCTGTTGGTGCTGCCGGTCCTGATCCATCCTGAAGAAGATCGGCAATTTCGTTGAATGCGTCACGACCACGATCGGTAAGCTCCTCTACCTGCCACCCTTTGTTGTTCTGGAGAGGACGGAGCAAAACATCGGAGCCTTTTGTGCTGTCTGGTGCCAGCTTGAGGGAGGTGCACATACAAAAATCATCCGCTTTGGTGCAGGCAATGGTGACAATCACGGTGGTATCGCGCCGCTGAAACCAGAAGTTATCCTTGTAGTCCCATCCGAAGAGAGGATCGTCAATTGCCAAGCCGGAAGCGTCGCAGGGTCGGGCGCCGAAGATGATTCTTTTTTCAGGGGGAGGAGTGAAATCGCTGGTGTCGATCCTCTGCTTTTTTATGGTGTAGTGCAGCATCGGCTCCGTCTGAGGGAAAAAAAGCTCTTTGATTGAACGGTCGGGCATGATCAAACTGAAGTCAAATTCCGCAGCTTTTTCCACCGCAGCATAACTTGAGGAACTCTCATTTTTCACAGGCCCGATTACCGTAAGGCCAGCCTCACGCCATCGTGCAACACAATTGTCAAGTTTATCGCTTTGAAGAATTCTTGTCATTGGCGTTGGTTACTTAGAGAATGAATGTCTCGGAATCGTCCTTTTTGAAACTGGCAAGTACTGGCTCCTGAGTGTGGCTCATGCCGGAAAAATGGTCGAATGCACCGAGCACCTCCTGTGCCATTTTTGCATTGATGAGGCGGAGTGGAATGTTCACCGGGCAAGCTCTGTCGCAGTTCCCACATCCGACGCAGCGTCCTGAAAGGTGGAATGCCCGGACAATATTCCATTCGAAGTTTCCAAGGGTGTGTGATGAGGTGTTGACCCATTGCGGCTGATTGCAGTCGACAATACAGCGCCTGCAGTAGCACATCGGGCAGGCTTGACGACATGCGTAGCACTTGATGCAGCGTGAAAACTCTCCCTGCCAGAAGGCGAATCGCTCTTTTGGTGTCATCCCCTCAATCTGTTCCAGAAGGGGATTCTTCAGCGCTTCGGGAGCCTGCTCCTTGATGGACTCGATCAGAGTGGTAAACTCTTCAACCTTTTCTCCCTCGAGGGCAGTAACCTGGTTGTCATTGCTGTCAAATCCGAGAATCAGGATCTGCTCACTATTGAGCTGCGCCTCTGCGGCAAGAATGTTGATGGAGCGAATACCGTCCGGTTTGAGAAAGATGGCGACAGCTTTTTCATCACTCAAGAGCCCTTCACTGAGCAGATAGCCGGAAAGGTTGGTGATGCAGGCGCTGTCGAGAACAAGCTGGTCAGCCTCTTCGGGTGTGCGGATGAAGTGCGGACGACGACGGTCAGCGGTGGTGCCCGGTTTGTATCCGATCACCATCTTCACCGTACCACTTGCAAGGAGTTTTTTTACCCGGGCTTTATATGTCTCTTGTATCGTCATTGCTGATGGTTTTAAAATGTCGCCGGGGCCTCAGTTTCCTTGATCAACGCGTTGTATTGATCAAAAGGGCCGAGTTTGCGGATATCTTCGGTGATGCTGTTCATGAGGTCTGCAAACTTGCCACCTTCAGCCGCACTGATCCATGAGTATTTTACCCGTTCTGAGGGTATGCCTGTAAATTCAAGCAGGGCGCGAAAAACCATCCATCTCCGGCGAGCATGATAGTTTCCATGGGTAAAGTGGCAGTCACCAGGGTGGCAGCCGCTTATCAGAACACCGTCGGCGCCTTTCTGGAGCGCTTTAAGGATGAACATCGGGCTGATTCTTCCGGTGCAGGGAAGGCGGACGATGCGCACGTTTGGAGCATATTTTAACCGGCTTGTACCTGCAAGATCAGCGCCAGCGTAGGTGCAATAGGTGCAGACAAATGCAACGATTTTTGGTTCAAAAATTTCATTCATCAGCTTATTTCAGTAGCAAAGTTCAGTTTGTTCACAATAAAAAAGGTGTTCATCAGAGGCCCATGACCTCTGCAAAAATCTGTTTTTCTGTAAATCCTGCCAGGTCGAGGCTGTTCGAGCGGCAGAAGGTGACACAGGTGCCGCACCCCTGGCAGAGGCCGGGATTAACTGACGCGACCCGTTTAATGAGCTTTCCGGAACGATCAAGAATATCTTTCTTTTCAATGGCGTTGTATGGACAGGCGAGAACACAGCCCCAGCATCCAGCACAAGTGGCTTCGTTATTTGATGCTACAACCGGCTCTCGTTCAAGCGTTTGCTTGCTGAAGAGGGCAAGAACTTTGCTGGCTGAGGCCGATGCTTGCGAAACTGAGTCAGGAATATCTTTTGGCGACTGGCATGTTCCGGCAAGGAAGATGCCGGCTGTTGATGATTCGACCGGACGAAGCTTGAGATGGGCCTCGTTGAAGAAGCCATACTCGTCGTAAGCTATGCCAATGGTTTTTGCAAACTCTTTGGCATCTGGCTGTGGAACCATTGCAGTGGCAAGCACCACCATGTCAGCGGCAATGACAACGGGTTTCCCAAGAAGGGTATCAACGCCACGTACCATCAACTTGCTCATTTTCGGCCACACTTTACTCACTCTTCCACGGAGATAGGAGACCCCATCCTCCTCAATCGTTCTGCGGGTAAATTCGTCATATCCTTTGCCTGCAGCACGTATATCCATGTAGAAGATATGCGATTTGCCATCATGAACCTTGTGTGAGTAGAGCATGGCATGTTTGGCGGTGTACATGCAGCAAATTTTGGAGCAGTAGCGTACCCCTTTTGATGGATCGCGAGATCCTGCGCACTGGATGAAGACAATGTTTTTTGGCTCTTTACCGTCAGAGGGGCGAAGAATTTTGCCGAATGTCGGGCCGCTTGCGGAGGCAAGTCGTTCAAACTGCAGGCCGGTGATGACATCGGGGTATTTCCCGTACCCATACTCTCCGTAAACGGCATTATTCTGTACCTGGAAGCCGGTGGCAACAACAATGGCGCCGATTTCAAGCTCTATAAACTCATCCTGCATATCAAAGTTGATGGCATTGATCTGACAGGATCTCATGCAAATTTTGCACTTGCCGTTTTTGAAGTAGGTGCAGGTTGCCTTGTCGATGACAGGTTTATTTGGAACAGACTGGGCGAAGGGGGTGTAGATAGCCGCTCGTTTGCCAATGCCACAGTCAAATTCACTTGAAATCTTTTTTTGGGGACATTTGGTGATACAGTCGCCACATCCGGTACAACTCTCCATGTCAACATAGCGGGCTTTCATTTTGACTTTGACGTGGAAGTTGCCGATGTAGCCATCAACACTCACCACTTCAGCGTAGGTGAGCAGACGGATTTTCGGGTGCTGAGCTGCTTCAACCATTCGCGGTGTCAAAATGCACTGCGAGCAGTCAAGTGTCGGGAAGGTTTCTGACAACTGTGCCATGTGGCCTCCAAGCGAGGGTTCACGCTCTACCAGGACAACCTCCTGCCCGGCATTGGCGATATCAAGTGCGGCCTGGATGCCTGCAACTCCTCCTCCGATAACAAGAGCCCTTCGGGTTACCGGTACCTCTATAGGCTGCAACTTATTGTTGCGTTTTACCTTTTCAACCATGGAACGGGTGATATCGGCCGCTTTTTCGGTGGCCATATCCTGATCGGTATGTACCCATGAACAGTGCTCACGAATGTTGGCTATTTCGCACATATAGGGGTTCAGGCCAGCTTCGGCACATGCTTTGCGGAAGGTGGCTTCGTGCATTCTGGGGGAGCATGCCGCCACAACGACACCGGTGAGGTGGTTCTCCCGGATGGCCTTTTTGATGCTCTCCTGTCCAGGGTCAGCGCAGAAATATTTATAATCGACAGAGACCGCTACGCCGGGGTGTTCTGCTATTGTAGCAGCAAGTTTTTTACAATCAACCTTGGCACTGATATTTTCACCGCAGTGACATATAAATACTCCAATTTTAGCCATGGTACAATCTTTTAATATGAAGCGGCTGATCGGACATTGCATGAAGCAGCGATATACTCAATGCGTTCTGTACGAGTTCAAATGCTTGAATGCCCCTTAAAGTTTCGATACAAGCTCAAGTGCTGGAACAAAATGTTCACCGACAGCAACTTCTGATGGATCGGCACCGCAGGCGATGGCAACAAGTTCCGAAATATAGTAAACTGGCATCTCCTTGACATCCCCAAACCGTTTTCTCATGCTTCCCTGACGCATATCAAGATTTGCCTGACAGAGTGGACAGGCCACAACAAAGGCTGCGGCACCGTTTTCGGCTGCATTTTTTGCAATATTGTGTGTAAGCTCTTCGACCAGAGGTTGTTGCGCCAGTGTCATTCCAGCGCCACAACATTCAATTTTGAATGCCCACTCCACAGGCGTTGCTCCGATCGCTCTCATGATGGACTCCATTTTCATTGGATTTTCCGGATCGTCAAATCCCATAGCATCCATTGGTCGTACCAGAAGGCAGCCGTAATAGCAGGCGAGAGCGAGACCAGTGAGTGGCTTTTTTACCCGTTTCCTGATCTCTTCGGGATCGATTGCTTCAAGAAGCTGGGTGACTCCGATAAATTCAGCCCTGCATGTTGGCTCAATGCCGGTCAGTGAGCGAACCTCTTCGCGCAGTTCAGGAGAGTTCAGCAGGGTTTTGCGTGTTGTGACCTGGCGGTTCTGGCAGGCAGCGCAGGGGGCAAGGACTATTTCCAGCCCCTGTGCGTCGGCAAGAGCCTGATTTCTTGCAGGCAACAGCAGTGAGAGTTTATGATTGGTGGCATGTGCCGAGGTTGCGCCACAACAGTTCCAGTCATCAATCTCTTTCAGGGTGATGTCGAGCAGGGCGCACATTTTTTTTACTGAAATATCATACTCCCTGGCTGTACCGCTCAACGAGCAACCCGGGTAGTAACCGATAGTCATGCCCGGCTTCAGAGTGAGCCTTTTATTGGGTACAAACTGTTTTGTGGTCGGGCGTCGTTTTGGGGCTGGCAGGTGTAACTCTTTATTGGCGGCTTCAAAAATTCGTTCAATCTGCTCCTTTGCCCTGACTCCCCCTTTTCCGGTGAGAGCGTGGAGTGGCTTGACTTTCCCGATCTTGATCATCTTGATGCCAGACTGGGCATCCTGAAGAAATGAGCGTGTACGGAGTTTGTAGCTGTTGACCAGTGAAAGCTCCTCCAGGCGTCCATGTTTGCGCACGTTATTGAGAAAGGAGGTGTGAAAAGCGTTCACCAGCTTTTTTGCCTTGCTTTCAGAGATAATATTGTTTTCAAGCGCCAGTGCCCGGAGCTCGTCCATTGTTCCGGCAATCTCCATATTCTGTGGGCATCGGGATGTGCAGGTCATGCAACCGATACAGTACCAGAGCGAATCGCTTTTCAGGGCATCTTCAACATAGTCAGCCTGAACAAGATGCATGATGCGTGATGGCGGGTTGTCCATGAATGCTCCTGCTGGACAACCGGCGGTACATTTTCCGCACTGGTAGCAGCAGTTGTAATTATTGCCGGTAGACTCCTCAAGCCGATGCTTGAGAGCATCAGTTGTTACCATCTTGATGTTTGACACGTGGTATATACTTTAATCTTGGAGCGGGAAGCGAACGAACGCTGTTGAAGAGCATAGTTAATTAAAAAATGGTTAAAGTCAAAGGAATCAGCTTTGATTTTTCTACTCTATGGTAAGAATCGACAGGGGGGGAAGATGCCTCTTTCTGCGCTGTTTTTTTGCCATCCGCGCTGGTTTTCACAGGTAAAAAATGGGGAAGGCCATTGATATGATATTATTTTTTCTTATGATGCAACAACTATTCTTTTTTGTATAATTGATTTTTTCGGGACCAACCCATGTTTGATGAAATAGAGTTTGACAAGATCAAGCGCCTTCCAAAATATGTCTTTGCAGCGGTTAATGAGCTGAAAATGGCTGAACGGCGTGCCGGTGAGGATGTTATAGATTTTTCCATGGGTAATCCTGATGGCCCGACGCCGCAGCATATTGTTGATAAACTGATTGAAAGTATCAATAAACCACGAACTCACGGTTATTCCGTTTCAAAGGGAATTTACAAGCTTCGTGGTGCGGTGGGAACCTGGTACAAGCGCAAGTATAATGTTGACCTTGACCTTGATCGCGAGGTCGTTGCAACGATGGGTTCAAAAGAGGGCTATGTCCACCTTGTGCAGGCCATCACCAATCCCGGTGATCTTGCCATGGTGCCGGATCCCTGTTATCCCATTCACTCCCAGGCATTCATTCTTGCTGGTGGTAATGTTCATCGCCTGAAGCTTGAGCTGAACGACGATTTTACGCTTGACGAAGAGGGCTTTTTCCAGAACATTGAAAAAGCGCTGCGCGAATCATCGCCAAAGCCAAAGTATCTTGTTGTTAATTTCCCCAACAATCCGACAACGGCCACCGTCGAACTTCCCTTTTATCAGAAGCTTGTTGATATTGCCCGCCAGGAGCGTTTTTACATTATCAGCGATATTGCTTATGCTGAATTGACCTTTGATGGTTATGTGACCCCCTCAATCCTTCAGGTGCCCGGAGCCAAGGATGTTGCCGTTGAGAGCTACACCTTGTCGAAAACCTATAATATGGCAGGCTGGCGTGTCGGCTTTATGGTTGGCAATGCCAAACTGATAGGTGCCCTCGAAAAAATCAAGAGCTGGCTTGATTATGGCACTTTTACCCCGATACAGGTTGCATCAACCATTGCGCTGACTGAAGATCAGAGCTGTGTTCATGAAATCTGTGAGGTGTATCGCAAACGACGTGACGTTATGGTCAAAAGTTTTATCAACGCTGGTTGGCCAGTTGTTTCACCTCGTGCAAGCATGTTTGTTTGGGCAAAGATTCCCGAACCCTTCAGGCATCTGGGCAGTCTTGAGTTTAGCAAGAAGCTGTTGAGTGACGCAAAGGTCGCCGTCAGTCCGGGTATCGGTTTCGGCGCTTATGGTGACGAGTATGTTCGTGTGGCCATGATTGAGAATGAGGAGCGTATCCGGCAGGCTGCACGGAATATCAAGAAGTTTTTGAGGGAGTAACGTTTTTCTTTTTGGTTGGTTGTCAGATGAATTACCTGTTTTGAACCGCGATTTGCCTGATTATGCGATGGGCATGATTTTTTCTGCGGGGGCGTATCGCAATACGCCCCTACTCATTTTCCCTCTCAAAAATCTCCCCGATTGCCTGTGGAATGGCATCAACGACCATACCCGACGAGACGAGGCTTGCGACATCGCTTGCAAGGTCGCCAGCCCGGCCATGGAACCATGCGGCTGTAGCTGCGGCAGTGACGAGCGTCGCCCCTTTTGCTGCCAGGGCGGCAATCATCCCGGAGAGCACATCGCCTGATCCGGCGGTTGCAAGGGCTTCGGTGCCGCTGGTGTTGAGCAATGATGGCCCATCAGTTGCAGCAATAACCGTTGGATTGCCTTTCAGCAGAAGGGTTACGCCGTAGTCGCGGGCAAATTGTTGTGCGGTTTCAATTGGATTTGCGGCAATATCCTCAACAGGAATGTTGCTGAGACGGCTGAACTCTCCATAATGCGGGGTGAGGAGCAGCTCTTTGCATCTCAGCAGGGCATCCGACAGGCCGATGGATGAGAGCGCATAGAGGGCGTCGGCATCAAGAATCAGCTTTTTTTCGCTGATGTCGGGGCATTCGAGCAGCTCTCGGACGAGATTGATGGTTTCCTGGTCGCGTCCGAGGCCGCATCCGATCAGAATCACATCGGCCCAGCCTGCTTTTTTAAGAATTGTGGTAATATCTCTTCCGATAACCACAGCTTCAGGAACCGCAAGGTGTATGGCGCCAGCAAGGGCGAGGGGAAGAGAGAGACAGACGTATCCGGCCCCGGTTTTGATGGCGGCCTTCGCTGAAAGAATGGCGGCGCCAACCATTGAGGCCTCTTCTGTTTGTGATCCGGCAATGATCAGCACTTTGCCGTTGGTATGTTTTGCGCTTGCCGGTTCCCTCAGGATGAAGTGTTCAGCGGCAAACTCCTGATCAATCAGCAGGCATGAGGATGGTTCGACCAGAAAACGGGGAATGGAGATCTCCGCCACCTCTGCCTCTCCGCAGCAGTAAGGTCCGTCGTTCAGGTAAAATCCGCGCTTCAGGAAGGCCATGGTTATGGTGACATCCGCCTGGATTGCGGGGTTGGAGGAGAAGCCGGTGGTTGCCTCAAGCCCTGAGGGAATGTCAATGGCGAAGGTGATGGAGCCTCTCTCTTCGTGAATTGAGTTGATCAGTTCTATGCCATCCGAAAGGGGTGACGCGAGTTCCGCTCCTGGCTTGCCCAGCCGGAAGCCGGTACCGGTCATGGCATCAATAAG
The DNA here is from genome assembly GCA_903994365.1 of uncultured Chlorobiaceae bacterium. Taxonomy (GTDB): domain Bacteria; phylum Bacteroidota; class Chlorobiia; order Chlorobiales; family Chlorobiaceae; genus Chlorobium. Next base: position 49,424 of record CAJEXL010000011.1, read on the forward strand.
TGCATCGTAATGGCTCTCATCCACAAATGGCCTCGCTTCATCGAGGCTTGCGAAGATGCGCAGGTTTGTCAGATGCTCTTCGTAGGCTTGCAGCATGGCGAATCCTTCGCGATTGACCCCTTGCAGCACACTTTGCGGGTAGAGCAGCACGAGATCGACAGAGGCTTCGAGATTGAGGAGATGACGGGCAAGAACAAAGCCGTCTCCACCATTGTTTCCCTTGCCGCAAACGACAAGGAACGTAGCGCCTGCAAAAGAGTCCCTTTGGAGGCTCTCTTTGATCACACGAACGCACTCACGACCGGCAAGCTCCATAAGCCTGCACTCCCCGATATGGAGCTGCTCAATTGCCGCCTGGTCGGCTCTTTGCATCTCTTGTGCGGTGACAACAGGCAGCATGATGGTTCCTTTTTTTCTCTTGTCGGTTTTGATTAAAGAAGTTCGTCAAGGTGCAGGGCATGCTCAAGCGCGTGGTAGTAAGCCTCTGCAAGCTCATCAATGGTGAAGCTCACGATCTCCCTGCCGTTGATGGAGAGTGATGCCGCCCGTTCCACGACGGTGCCAATAGCCTGAAGAGGGATGTTGTGTTCAGCCGCCGCCACTGCAACTTCCCGAATTTTGTCGGGGTTGATGCTCAGGAGTACTCGACCCTGCGCTTCAGAGAAGAGCTGCTGCTGAATACGGAGGGGAGAGCTCTCCGTATCCTCAAGATTAACGATGAAGCCAAGTGGCCGCTCTGCATTCATGATACCCTTTTCTGCCAGCGCCACAAAAAGACCTCCATCGGAGATGTCATGCGCGGAGTGGACGAGCTTCTGTTCTGCCAGCGATACAAGAAAGCGCTGCAGGTTGGTTTCGTGCTCAAGATCGACAGAAGGGGAGTCCTGACCGGGGGTGCCGTACTGCATGACAAGGTACTCGGAGCCGTCAAGCGTCAGCTCGGGATTTCCAGCCAGAAGAATAAGATCACCGGCATTGGTGAAGGTTGATCCAACAAGATTATCGATATCCTCAAGCAGGCCGATCATGCCAATGGTTGGCGTTGGATAGATGGCGGTGCGGAGACCACCGATGAAGGTTTCATTATAGAAGCTGACGTTGCCGCCGGTGACCGGCGTATTAAAGGCTCGGCACGCTTCGCCCATGCCTCTGACCGACTCCTTGAACTGAAAGTAGACCTCGGGTTTGAGGGGATTGCCGAAATTGAGGCAGTTGGTGATGGCAAGGGGCTTTGCGCCCGAGCAGGCGATGTTTCGGGCACATTCGGCTACGGCAATCTTGCCGCCCGCCAGTGGGTTGAGATAGACGTAACGGGCGTTGCAGTCTGTTTTCATGGCAAGCCCTTTTTTGGTGCCCTTGATGCGGATGACGGCAGAGTCGGTGTGGCCGGTCGGTGTCACCGTATTGGTCTGCACCATCGAATCATATTGCCGATAGACCCACTGCTTGCTTGCAATATTGGGGCGTGAGAGCAGTTCGAGCGTGATGGCGCTGAAGTCGAGGGTGTTGTCGTCAGCAAGCTTTGCAACCGGAGTCTCCGGCTTTTTTTCGATGGCTTCACGGATATAGACCGGCGCTCCGCCTCCAAGCACCAGCGATTCGGCTGGAATTTCCACCACTACAGCGCCATGGTGCAACACTCTCAGGTGGTTGTCGTCAGTGACTCGTCCGATGGTTACCGCCAGGACATCCCATTTTTCATACACCTCAATAATCTTCCCTTCAAATCCCTTTTTGGCCACAATAAGCATCCGCTCCTGCGATTCGGAGAGCATGATTTCGTAGGCGCTCATGCCTGCCTCACGGATCGGCACAAGGTCGAGATCAATCTCTATGCCGCCTGATCCGGTCTTCTCAATTCCCCTGGCGCTCATTTCGGAGGTTGAGCTGGTGATGCCTGCGGCCCCCATATCCTGCAAGCCAACCACATAGCCTGTGGCAATGGCTTCAAGGGTTGCTTCGAGCAGCAGTTTTTCCGCAAAGGGGTCGCCAACCTGTACGCTGGGACGTTTGTCCTCCGAGGCTTCACTGAGATCTTCCGAAGCGAAGGTTGCGCCATGAATGCCGTCCCTTCCGGTTGAGGAGCCGACAATCAGCACGGGATTGCCTTTGCCAAGCGCGGTGGCGCTGACGGTTTTGTGATGTTCGACAATGCCGACGGACATGGCATTGACCAGCGGGTTGCCGGTGTATCCCTCTTCAAAATAGATCTCTCCACCGACGGTCGGTACTCCGAAGGAGTTGCCGTAATCACCGATGCCGCGCACCACGCCGTCAACAAGATAGCGCACACGGGGATCTTTCGGCGAACCGAAGCGGAGTGAGTTGAGCGAGGCGACCGGACGGGCACCCATGGTAAAAATATCGCGATGAATTCCGCCAACGCCTGTCGCCGCACCCTGGTATGGTTCAACGGCTGATGGGTGGTTGTGTGATTCAATCTTGAAGGCAACGGCAAGGTTATCGCCAATATCGACAAGACCGGCATTCTCTTCCCCTGCGGAAGTGAGCAAGGCAGCCCCCTCCCGTGGGAGGGTTTTGAGCACCGCTATGGAATTTTTGTAGCTGCAGTGTTCCGACCACATGACGGAGAAAACTCCAAGTTCTGTAAATGAGGGGGTTCTTCCGAGAATGGCGCATATCTTGCCGTACTCTTCAGCGCTCAACCCATGTTCTGCCGCAAGGGCGATGGTGACTTCAACTTCAGTATGTTTCATGATGTACTGCTCAACGTTTCAATGGTTCAGGGCTGCTGGCCACAACAGTTTTTATATTTTTTTCCGCTTCCACAAGAGCAGAGGTCATTGCGTCCAGGTTTTTTATCTGCGATAATCGGCTGCTGCACGCACTCTTCACTCTCACTGTTCTCTTCATCCTCGACGATACTGTAAACGCTTCCGATTGGTGCATGCTGGGCAACCAGACGCTCCTGCCGGACAGCCGCTTTTCGCTGCCGCTCTTCCATCTCATGAGCCTCTTCGGGATCGACGGGAAAAAGCTTGAAGGCAAGCGAGAGCGTTTCGAGCTCTATGTCGCGCAGAAGATCGATAAAGAGGCGGAATGCCTCCTGCTTGTACTCAAGCAGAGGATCTTTCTGCCCATAAGCGCGCAGGTTGATCCCTTCACGGAGTGAGTCGATTTCGCGAAGGTGTTCTCTCCAGCGAAGGTCGATAACGCTTAAAACTGCATATTTTTCAATCTGTCCCATGATCTCTTCCGGCACGGAAGCCTCTTTTCTGCGATAGAAGGCAAGGGCTGCGTCGTAGAGTTTCTCGGCGGTTACGTCAATACCCTCCTTCTCAAAGGTGTTTCGATCGGGCTTGAACTCAATGGAGAGCTCGCGCATCAACTGCTCTTCAATTCCGTCAACATCAAAATCTTTATGGTATTTTTTGATAACGGTATCGCTGTAATCTTTCAGAAGGTCGAGAATATCGCTGGTCAGTCGCTCCTTGATGAGGCCATTTTTGCGGCGTGAATAGATGACCTCGCGTTGCTGGTTCAGCACATCGTCATATTCGAGGAGCCGCTTGCGGATTGAAAAGTTCTGCTCCTCAACTTTTTTCTGTGCCCGTTCGATTGATTTGGTGATCATGGAGTGCTCAATCACATCGCCCTCTTCATGGCCGAGGCGGTCCATCACCGAGATGACGCGATCGGAACCGAAGAGCCGCATCAGCTCATCTTCGAGAGAGACAAAAAAGACCGATTCGCCGGGGTCACCCTGTCGACCTGCGCGTCCGCGAAGCTGTCGGTCAATACGGCGCGACTCGTGGCGTTCGGAACCAAGGATAAAGAGCCCCCCCAGTTCGCGGACACCTGCTCCAAGCTTGATGTCGGTTCCGCGTCCCGCCATGTTTGTGGCAATGGTTACAGCCCCTTTCTGGCCTGCTTCAGCCACAATTTCCGCTTCACGATCGTTCTGTTTGGCGTTGAGCACATTGTGGACAATTTTTCTTGCCCGAAGCATTCTCGACAGAGTCTCCGAGACCTCGACGCTTGTTGTGCCGACAAGCACCGGTTGCCCTTTTTTCTGCAACTCCTCAACCTTCAGAGCAACGGCATTGTACTTTTCACGTCTGGTCTTGTAGACAAGATCTTCCTTGTCTTTGCGCACAATACTGGCATTCGTGGGAATGACAACAACATCAAGTTTATAGATTTCATAAAACTCCGATGCCTCAGTTTCTGCAGTACCGGTCATGCCAGCGAGCTTTTTATAGAGGCGGAAAAAGTTCTGGATGGTGACCGTCGCCATGGTCTGCGTCTCGCCCTCAATCTTCACATTTTCCTTTGCTTCGATAGCCTGGTGCAGACCGTCGCTGTAACGGCGTCCTGCAAGAATTCGTCCGGTAAATTCATCGACAATCATCACCTGACCGTTCTGCACCACATATTCGTCATCGCGCTCAAAAAGTGAGAAAGCTTTCAGAAGCTGACTGATATTGTGCAGTCGCTCTGAACGGTCGGCAAAGAGGCGGTAGATGGCATCTTTTTTCTGAACCTTGTCGGTTACCTCAACCGACGTGTCACTTTCAATAATGGCCACTTCTGAGCCTACATCAGGGAGCATAAAGATATCACTGTCCTGATGGCTGAGTTTGCTGAGAAATTCACGACCCTTGTCGGTCAGGTCAATGGTGCCACCCCTCTCGTCGACGGCATAATAGAGCGCATCGTCAACCTCGTGCATTTGGCTTGAATTGTCTTTCAGGTACTCGTTTTCAGTACTTTGTACCAGTTTTGCCACCCCCTGCTGGGAGAGCATTTTTATATAGCGAGTGTTCTTGGGTTGCCCTCGTTTGACGCGAAGCAGGGCAAGGCCTGCTGCTGCATCAGCGGGGTTGGTTTTCATCAGCTTTTCAGCCTCAGTGAGATATGATGCAACAAGATGCTGCTGGGCTCGTACCAACTGTTCAATCCATGGTTTGATCTCCTGGAATTTGCTGTTGTCGGCATTGGGTACCGGGCCTGAAATAATAAGTGGAGTTCTCGCCTCATCAATCAGAACGCTGTCCACCTCATCAACGATGGCGTAATAGAAATTACGTTGCACCATCTCCTCAGGGGTATTGGCCATATTGTCGCGCAGGTAATCGAAGCCAAGTTCGTTATTTGTGCCATAGGTGATATCGCACTGGTACTGCTCGCGACGCTCCTCCGGCCTCATGGTAGTGAGGATAACGCCTACCGAGAAATTGTGAAATTCAAAGACGGGGCTCATCCACTCCTTGTCTCTCTGTGCAAGGTAGTCATTAACGGTGACGACGTGCACTCCTCTGCCGGTCAGTGAATTGAGAAACACTGGCAGGGTCGAGACGAGTGTTTTGCCTTCACCAGTGGCCATCTCTGAAATTTTTCCTGAATGGAGCACCATGCCGCCGATAAGCTGAACGTCGTAAGGCACCATGTTCCACACCATCTCTCTTCCCATCACCTGGTAGGTGTGTCCTTTAAGACGGAGGCATGTCTCTTTGACCAGTGCGAATGTTTCGGGAAGAAGCTCATCCAGTATATCCGAGGTGGCTTTTTCATACTCTTCAGCCAGAGTGTCAAGGCGGGCGTTTATAGTTTCAACCTCTTCAAGATTGATATCAGGATTATCAAGTTTGAGCGAGAGAGTTTTTTTCTCTTGCTCCAGAGGTTCCAGCACATTGCGGACTTTTTGTTTCAACTCCTGCCCCTTTTCTCTCAACTGATCGTTGCTGAGCGATGACAAGGCCCTCTGCAACTCGTTGATACGCTCTATAACCGGCTGGATTTTCTTGATATCCTTGTCGTGTTTTGAACCGAAGATCTTCTCAAAAATTTTCAACATAGGGGAGTGTTCGCTCTAAAATTTCATTTTTTTGGACAAAAGCTGCGCTTTGTTGTTCGCACTTCTCGCTCTCTCCAATCGCCTCCCAAGGTATTGAATTAGATATTGAGAAAAAAGCGGTAAACAGTGAAAAAAAGAGAGGAGCGAGGAGTGCGCAACCTCTCTCAGGTGATTGAAGCCCTGGCTTTGGCCGCTCAATGAGTTTTTTTGGCAAGCCCAGCAAAAAAATCTTTCAGATGTCTTGTGCCATAAGCAGGGGCCAGATGGTCGAATTTGAGCGCTTCAATGGCAAACGAGAAGAGGTCGGCCAGATTCCGGTTAAACAGGCCTGTGACCATAAGTCCACCTTCGGCCAGCCAGTAGGGGAGTGGCGTTATCCAGGGTGTTTTACCGCAGGCATTGAAGGCCATCTCCATAGTCTCTCTGAAGCTGTAAATGTCTGGCCCTCCGACAGGAATTTCCCTGCATTCGCCATCGATGGCATCCACACAGACCTTTGCCAGATCGGCGCCATGAATCGGATTGATTTTTTTCTCTCCTTCACCGATCATGAAGATATGGCCACTCTGAGCCATTGAGAAAAATCGTCCCATGTCAGAAAAGTAACCATTTGGTCGAATGACTGACCATGAGAGGCCCGATTGTTTCAGATCGGCAACGAAACGCTCATGTGCCTTGATTGACGGAATCTCCGGCATTTTGTCCTGATTGAAGACGGAGACATAGATAAATCGTGACACTTTTTCGCTGATCGCCTGATCAAGAATTCGTTTGTTGCCCAGATAATCGACATCATCGCTGGTGTGTTTGGGATGGGGAGCTGTCAGTCCGAGTGCTGAAAAGACAATCTCCACCCCTTTGCATATTCCCTTGATGCTTTCGGGATTGGTGACATCACCAATGACTATTTCATCAATCATATCATAAACGGCAGGCTCTCCATGTGCTCCAGTGGTTTTGATTTTTTCGGGATCACGCACAAGCGCGCGTACCTGATAGCCCCTCTCTTTGAACTCTTTGACGGCATATCTGCCGAGATACCCTGATGCACCGGCAACCAGTACTGTTTTTATTGCGGTCATAAATTCTCCTTGTTGGCTGTTATTTCTGGTGAAAAGGTCAGGAAGCGCCAAGCTTGTGGCGGATGAGGAATTTGAATTTTTTTTGATGGATTATACTATATTTATTTTTACGTCTTTTTTATTCTTTTTTTTGGGAAGAGAGAGAGTCATAGCTATGGCGATATCCTGCAGAGATGTTTCACTCCCGGCAAAGAGCATGAATGGTATGCACCACATCATCAAGGTACTTTTGCTTGCTCTTTTTTTCTGGCCTGCAGGCGTTGCAACGCTCTCTGCACAAGATTATGGCGTGCAGTCGTTGAGTGCACCGGTTGGGGTTCCGGAGAGCCTGACCTTTTATATTGATGGTCTTGGTGAATTTCAGGTGAATTGGCTTGATTATATTCCTGTTGTGGCGTTAGTTGTCGCTCTGTCGGCCTTTATCTTCAATCTTTATCAACGAAGGAAAAGACTTTCTGATATAAGGTCTGCAGAGATGGTGAAGAAGCATGCTGACGCTGAGCATGCCGACGAGAAAAAATCTGAACAGCATAAAACCGATGATGAACGCTATCGTGAAAGACTGAAAGAGGAGCTTCACAAAAATACAATTTTCGGGATGCCGGGTATTGATGGCGACAAAGAGGCGGTTGATCTTCCCGATACCTTTGTTCCGCTCGATATTTCTGTTAATGAGGTGAAGAGGCCACAGCGTAGTCAGACAGGAACTGTTGTTGAGGGTGGTTCAGAATCCCATATTTCGGATGTTACTCCTGAAGATGCTCTGGAGTATGCTGTTCCAAAATCGAGAATGCTGCTCATTATTGGAGAGCCGGGGTCAGGGAAAACAACCATCCTCAAACATTTTGCCTTGAGCAGCCATATCAAGTTGCCAGGTTTTACCTTTCCTGTACCAATGCTCTATATGCCATTGAGCAAAATGGTTACTCCGGGGGAGGAGCTGAAATCTCTGCCTGAAAAATTATCGCACTGCTTTGAACCTCATTTGAAGATTGCAGAAACTTTTTTTGAGGAGCGTCTGCACAAGCACAGGTCGCTCGTGTTGCTCGATGGGCTCGATGAAATAAGTGACAGGGAGCAGCGGGTAAAAGTTTGCCGCTGGATTTCTGAAGCCGCTAAAACATGGAGCAAGGCTTTTTTTGTTGTGACCACTCGCGACAAAGGGTATGGCGAAAATGAGCAACTCGCGCTGAAGATCAATAAACAGGTCGCCTACGTCAAGCGTTTTACCATTGCGCAACAGAGTAGTTTTCTCCAGAAGTGGTTTCGTGCCGCTTTTTTGCGCGATCTTTCCCGCGACCAGGGAGTGGATAACCAGAGCAGCAAATCGCAAACAGAGCAAGAGGCCGCCAGAAGTGCGACTGCGCTTGAGAGCTATCTTTCGCTTCCGGAGAACAAGGGGCTGCGTGACGATCTTGCCGGAATACCTCTTCTTTTGCAGCTCATGGCCATCCTCTGGAAGCAAAGCAAGGCTATTCCCGAGAGTCGTGAGGCGCTGTATCGGGTGGCACTGGATTATCTGCTTTTTTATCGGGAAAACGAAAAAAATATTCCGCCGTTTTTACCGGCATCTGAGTCAAAAAAGCTGCTGGAGCCAGTCTCTCTCTGGATGCAGGATATGAATGAGGATGCAGCAGATACGGTAAAGTTTCATGCAAGGATGCAGCAGGAAGTTGATCTGCTGGACTACAAATACCGCAGTAAATACAGTGCCGAAGAGATTTGTGATAATCTTGTCACTCGTGCCGGTGTGCTTGGCAGATCAGGTTCTGCCTATGTTTTCAGCCACAAAACTTTTCGGGAGTATCTTGCCGGTTTGCGGCTTGTTAAATGTGTCACCTCTGAGCCTGATCGAATGAAAAAGCTGGTTGAGCAGGTTGGCGTCTCATGGTGGGATGAACCGCTGCTGTTTTTTGTGGCTCAAGTTGATCCGTTCTGGTTCAACGAGTTCATGAGAGCTTTTTTTGATTCACCGAAAAGCGAATCGCTTGATCAGTCTACTCTGAATTTTCTGCAAAAGTTGATACGCAAGGCTCCTCAAACCGTTGATACATTTTGTGAAAAGTTGCGTGATCCAGCCACCTCAAGGAATCGTCAGTACTCTCTTCTGGAGTGTCTGAAAACTGTGGGCAACCGTCAGGCAGTTGACGCGGCACAGATGTTCAGGCAACAGCATCCGGCCGCTGACAGGGAGTTGCTGAGAAAAGCTGATGAGGTGGTGCTCACCGATGAACAGAATGCATCTGTTGCTCTTGGTGGAGATCATGCCGTGGAACTGCTGGACGCGTTTGTCGACCCGGTGATCCCTGATGGAGAGCTGTTTTTCAGCAAGGTTGAGCAGGGAGCCCAATACATTCTTATCAGAAACAGGCGCTATTTTATGATCGGCAAAAAAGATCTCTATGTCGCTAAATATCCGGTAAGCAACAAGCTTTACCGGAAGTTTGTCGCATATTTGCAAGTGATTGAAAATAAACAAATTGATAGTATTGTCAGATCAAGACTACTTGAGTGTCTTGGAGAAATTTGGGGTGTTCAGTGGTATCTTGATGAGGAGCCGCAATTGTCGAAACGGTTTCAGTCGCGCTATAATGACGATCGTCGCTTCAAAGATGACGATCAACCTGTCGTTGGAGTGAGCTGGTATGACGCATCCGCCTATTGCCTGTGGCTCTCTCTGCTTGAAAGTAACGGGCAGAATCCTGATATTTATCGTTTGCCAACCGTCATGGAGTGGGAATATGCCGCTATCGGAAAAGAAAAACGAGAATATCCCTGGTCAAAGGAGAAGGGCTCACCAACCTCGAAACTCGCTAATTTTGGCAATAATGTTGGCACAACAACGCCAGTTGGCAGCTATCCTGAAGGAGCAACACCCGAAGGGTTATACGATATGGCGGGCAATGTGTGGGAGTGGACGGCAAACAAGTGTATTGGAAATGATTATACCTGTTTGTTGGCTGGTGGTTCGTGGAACGTCGAAGCTGATGCGTTGCGAGTCTCTTCCCACATTGCTGTTCATCAGAGAAACTGGGACTACTGCACCGGTTTTCGAGTGATTCGCTCCAGTCACTCTTCACCTTCCTGAACATCCCTCATTCTCTCTTCTTGAACTCCGAATAAAAGATCGGGGTAATGAACTTCAGCCGTTACTTGTTTCTTTCGCTCATCCTTGTCGCCTCGCTGAGGTATTGGCGTAATTATTTATTTTGAAACTAATTAGGATAGAATTTGGTTTAGAGTTAAATAATTCTATGAACAGCTCGAAATTCTGCACACCTCACCTATCACTCCTATCCATGCCTTATCGTTCAGTATCCTCCAGAGAGGAGATCGTTTTTATACTTGGCAACCTTCCTGACATACAACAGTTGGTGGCTGGCGTCAATCCCGGCACAGAGGTGTATATCCTTGATCCTCAGCAGAATGGCTTGGCGCAGATTGCCGATATTCTTGCGGGGCGCAACGGCATTGATGCCATCCATCTGCTGAGCCACGGCGGTGCAGGGGAGTTGCAGCTTGGGACGGCGACACTCAATAGTGGGACGGTGAACGACTATGCGGGAGTGTTGGGGCAGATCAGTGCGGCGCTGTCGCCCACCGGGGATTTGCTGCTGTATGGCTGTAATGTGGCGGCGGGGAGTGAGGGACCGTTGCTGGTTGATACGCTGTCGCGTCTGACGCTGGCGGATGTGGCGGCGTCGGATGATTTGACGGGCTCGGTGGCGTTGGGTGGCGACTGGGTGCTGGAGTATCAGACGGGGGTGATTGAGAGTGCGTTGCCGTTTGCGGATGGGGTGCTGGCGGGGTATGGGGGGGTGATGAACAATGCTGCTCCGACGGCTATCACGCTATCGGCGAATACGATAGCTGAAAATGTAACGGTTGGCGGCGGTGTTGAGATCGGGACGTTGACGGTTATTGATCCAGATACTACTGGTAACAACAACGTTTTGACGCTGGAAGGTGCTGATGTTGCAAGCTTCAGTATTTCAGGCGACATGTTGATGTTTACTGGTACGAGCCCGGATTTCGAGACGAATGTGAGCTACAACGTAATGGTGAAGAGCACTGATGGTGCGTTGATCTACAGCCAAGCGTTTACGGTAAACGTAACAGATATTAACGACAACATCCCATCAATTACGAGCGTTGTGACGGGTAGTGTTGCTGAGAATGATCCGATAAGCACGGTGATCTACACGGCACACGCAACGGACGCAGATGGGACTGCACCCAACAATACGGTAAGCTACAGCCTGAAGGGAGATGGTTCTACAGATGATGCTGAGTTACTTAACATCAACTCGGTAACAGGTGCAGTAACGCTAAAGGCATCGGCAGATTACGAGTCGAGTCAGAAAAGTTATATGTTCACCATTGTTGCGACCGACAATGGTACTCCGTCGTTAAGCAGCGAGCAGCCGGTGACGGTGTCAGTGACGAATGTCAACGAAGTGCCCACCTTTGCGCTTGCGGATTCACCACTTCACTACACGGAGAGATATGCTGCCGTTCAGATTGATGCTGCTGCTGTGCTTAACGATGTAGATGGCAATGCTGATTGGAGTGGTGGTAAGTTAGAGGTTCAGATTACCAGCGGTAGTGTTGCCTCCGATACTATTGGTATTTCTGATTTTGATGGCGATGGTACAACTATTACGGTCAGTGGCACTGACATTCTGGCGAATGGTACCGATGTGGGTGATCTCTCTGCCAGTTTTGGAATGGTAACTGGTGGCACTACGCTGACGATTACGTTTGATAATGATGCTACCAACGCGATTGTGCAGGAAGTGGTGCAGTCGTTGCGTTACTCGAATTATGGCAATGATCATAGCAATACCCCACGTTTAGTAACCATTACGGCGACGGATAAGGTTGGTAGTTCAGCAAGTGATACCCGCACGATTACGGTAACGCCGGCACTCTACACCCCGACACTCTTTACACCCGAAGATACCGACGTACTCGTGAGTGGTGTTTTCCTCTCCTATGCCGCAAATTTAGAAAGTGTAACGTTGCGTATTGCCACTACTGACGGTACAGCCCGTATTGGTACGCCTGGCAGTACCAGCATCAGCGGTACGAATGGTTCGGCAGATTTTACCATTTCAGGTACACTCGTGGCTGTCAACAGCGCATTGGCGACGCTCTATTATACGCCGACGCCTAACCAGAATAGTAGTTCGGGGTTCTTTTTTAGTCCTCGAATTGAGCTGACGGCTGATGGTGCAACGGAGCCAGGCTTTATTGTCCAGAATTTGGCAGTTACTGCGGTGAACGATGCACCTTATTTGGGTTCAAAAACCAACCTGACGGTGGCTGAAGGTGGTAACAGTGCATTTTCGCTTGCACAGCTTGCCACCAGCTCATTTTCGCTTGATGTTGATATTTCTACAGGGCAGCAGGTGTTGGTGCAGCAGATGATGAAGATTACGTTATTGCCGACCATGGGAACTCTGACGTACAAAGATGGCGTGGTAGATGTTGACTCTGTAATACCGGTGAGTGATCTCGTTAACCTGAAATATACCCATAGTGGTGCCGATGTCTCCAGCACGACTACTGATAGCTTTGGTGTCGCCGTCAGTGATGGTGGTGGAGCAACAACCTCGGGCACTCTTTCTATTGATATTACGCCCGTCAATGTGGCGCCATCTCTTGGCGGTTCGCCATCAATCGTTGAAGGGCAGGTGAAGGTTGTTGCACCGGCGATCAATCTCGGAGATAGCTTTGATACGCTTTCCAATTCAACCATTGTTATCAGCAATGTGAGTAATGGTGTGCAGGGCACGTTTTTTCTTGATGCGGATGATGATAATGTGCTGGACTCGGGCGAAGCGCTTTCTACGTCTGGCAGCACCACGCTTGATGCGACCCAACGTGTCAGCTTGAGCACTCAGCTCAAGTTCTTGCAGGATGGTACAGAACCTAATGCGTCAGGGGTAACCTCTCTGAAGTACACCATTACCGTAACCGATGCAGGTGGCGGCACGGGTACGCCGTCAAACGCTGTGTCGAAAACTATCACGTTGGCGGTGGTGCCGAATAATGATCAGCCAGTTGTTGTGCACATCACGCCTCCCGTATCGGTTGCTGAGCGATCAGAAACCCCGATTACTACAGTAATGCTGCAGGTGACCGATTATGATTTGAATCCTGCGAATCCTAATGAACTTTGGCCTACAGCAAATCTGGTTTATACCATTGTTGGGCGTCCTACGTATGGGCAGGTTTTGCTTGAAGTGAGTTCGGGGGTTTGGAAAAGTCTTGATACCGGTGGGCGTTTTACTCAAGCTGATATAGATGCTGGTAAAGTAAAGTACTACCAAAGTGCAGGTATAAGTGTTGAAACATCTGAGAAGTTCACGTTTACCGTGCGCGATTCATCATACGGCTACGAGCTCCCTACTCCTGATAATCTCGGAAATATTGTGCCCGGAGCTGTTCGGGTTGGCGATGTTGCCAGCGGCGCTATACGCACTCTTGAGTTTGGTTTTAATTTAATTCCAGGAAGTGGCGGCGAGGGTGGTGGAACTGCCCCCACGTATGATGCCATGACCTATAACTTTGGTGTGGTTGGCACCAACTGTAATGGTGTAGGTAGTGGTTGGGATGAGGGAAATGCGACTGTTACCGGTGTGATTACCCAGTCAATGCTTGAGTATAAGATCACTCGGACTTTCGATAGTACAACTCTTGAGCTTCCTGCTGCGGAAACGGTTTATACTCTTAGTGCTTTACCTACCAATGGTGTTGTGCAACGCAATACGGGAACAGTTGCAACTCCCGTTTGGTCCCTTCTCAGTATCAACAGCCAGTTTACGCAAGCAGATATCAATAGTAGCAAAATCCGCTTTTTGCATAATGGTGGTGAGGATTTCATCAATAGTTTTGGTTTTACTGTTTCTGATGGTACAGAAGCGGGGAGTTTGTCTAAAACCTTTACTATTAATGTTGCTCCGGTTAACGACCGCCCAACGGCTAATGGTGGTTCTGCTGACGTAAAAGAAGGGAGTGGCAAGATTGTTCGTCTGGGTGCTGGCGTTCTTGGCATGAGTGATGCTGATGGTGCAACAGATTCAGAGGGGGAAGGCACGAATGTGCTATGGAACTCTCAAGTTTATGCGGACTTCCTGTGGTTCAAGATTACCGCGTTGCCGGCTGATGGCAGTATGGCTCATGGTACCTTGCAACGCTGGGATGGTGATTCGTGGGAATTGGTTACAACCGATACATGGTTGCCATCAACGCTGTTGACCGCTACCGATGTTGATGGTACGGGCGCTGGCACAACATCCGGCTTGCGCTATGTGCATGATGGTAGTGAGCCGCTTACTTACATGGGCGGCGCAAAGGTAACGTTTAGCTATGTCGTGCGTGATGATCTGGCTGCTCCTGCCAATGCCTTTGTAACAAGTACTGCGACTGATGGAATTACAGATGGCTCCGCACAATCCAACCAGAGCGGCACTGCTACGGCGAAGATTAACATTGTACCAGTTAACAACGCGCCGCAAGTTGCCGATAAAGCTGGCGATGCAGAGCCAACAATTGCCGCAACCATTGCTGAAGGCGGCGCACTCGCTGGCCATAACAATATTCTTACCAACGTGCCGCAAGGTGGCACGCTTACCATTACCAGCTACATCCTCACCGCCATTGATTCGGATAACACCACGGTTCAGCGGCAGTTTTTGGTAACAAGTGTTCCTACGCTTGGTGTACTTCAGCTTTCAGGCAAAACGCTTGGAGTTTATTCTACTTTTACACAAAAAAATATTGATGATGGGTTATTAACCTATACTCACAACGATAGTGTGGTTGGTGCGCTTACAACGGATGCACTTGGCAGTTACCACGATGCGTTCCACTTTGTTGTTAATGATGCTGTTTCGCTTGATTATGGTGCACCTTATCCGAACTACAATAGCTTCCTGATTACCATCAGCCCGCTGAACAATGCCCCAACACTGACTGCACCAAGTGGTACTATTCCTATTACCATCTACAGCACAACCCCGGCAAACAATCCGGTTACCGGTTTCGTGGTTGCCGATCCTGATATCAGCGATAGCGTAACAACGGGCGAAACCGATTTTGTGCAGGCAACGGTGCGCATTCTCGATTCGCTTGGTGCTCCGATTAGCATCTATACCGGTGTCAACTTTGGTTATGCTACGCCAGCCGATGTGACTGGATTGTGGAAAGTTACTGGTGAAACAGATGGCATTCTGCAACTTCAGGGCACGGTTGCTCAGGTGAATGCGGCGCTGGCTGGACTCAACGTTACCTTTGGCGATACGGTGAATGGTGATTTCAAGGTTCAGGTGATTGTGGATGATCGGCTGCGTGATGCGAATGGCACATTGACAAGCGGCGCTGATGGTGGTTATTGGAATGAAGCGGCTACGTCTGGTGGCACTGCAACTGCCGTGCCGAGCGCCGGGTATGATTGGTCGAGTGCAGCCATTCCAACTACTGATCCTAATATTACTGCCAGCACGGTTGCTATCCGCGTTTCCTGTTTGAATGAAACTCCCACGTTTACTTCGCCTTCCACAGCGACAGTGAATGAAGATGATCGGACACTTATCACCACCGGCAGCTTTTTTATTGCTGATCCCGAATCTGCTGCGTTCAATACGCCGGTTACGGTAACGCTGAGCGTTGGCAGTGGCACGCTCGATGTTGCAGTTGTGGGAGCGCAAATAATCTCTAAGCCAAGCGGCGGTCACGAAATCACCATTGCCAACGACAATACCGCAATCGTAACTCTTACTGGGCGTGCAGGTGATATTCAAGCGCTGCTCAATCAGAAGAATTTTCTCAATAGTGCTGCTGATACGAACGGCGGAATCTTCTACACCAGTGCCAGTAACGTTAACCATGATACCAACGATACGGTTGCTGGTGATGTAACGCTGACTCTCTCGTTCGACGATACGGATTCACGTTTTGGCAGTGATGTTGGTAGTGGCAGTGTGGCTGCAAATCCAGCAGATATCACCACAGCGCTGACGATTACACCGATTAATGATGCCATCAGCATCAACAATACAGCAACGCTGGTTACGGTTAACAGTATCTCCGCAACTGTGGTAACGGGCTTTGTTATTGTTGATCCCGATAACCCCGATGGCGGAGCTTTAGGCGCTACAACGGGTGAAACTGATTTTGTGCAAGCTAACGTGCGTTTGCTGAATGCTGATGGTACGCCATTGGCCGCTGCTGATTACACAACGTATGGCGTTACGCTGAGTAGCTCGGCATTAGAGCATGGAGCTACTGTAGATAGTGCGCTTTTGGGTAGCAATACAGCGCTTGAAGTGCGGGGTACATTAGCGCAAGTGAATGCTTATTTAGCTGGTTTGCAGGTTACGTTAACCAGAGATCTCAATAACACCTATGCCATAGAAGTTATTGCTGATGATCGTTTACGGAATCTTGGTGATGGTGTATTGATCGGTGGAGCAAGTGGTGGAGCAAATAATCAACAAACGGGTTTACCATCAGTACCTACTACCGATACGTTCAATTCTTATTCGACAACGGTTTCGGATTACAACCTTTATGATGTTGTTAGCAATACGCGTTCGCTGTTTGTTTCCTCAATTAACGATCCAGCAAATCTTACCGCTAACAATGTTTCAGTTGATGAAGGTTCAGCAACGTTAGTTTTAAATGCAACCAACGGCAACTTTATCATTGCTGATCCCGACGATAATGGCGCTGACAATCTTTCCGCAACAGTTACTGTTAATCTTGGAACTATGAAGTGGACCCCAGCCGGTGGACAAAAAGTGGCTGAGTTTAAGTTAGTAACCTGGCCTGTTCATGCAGCGGAAAGGCGCTGCCCCTCTTTTACCTTTAACTCTTCTGTCA
>CAJEXL010000012.1 GCA_903994365.1 uncultured Chlorobiaceae bacterium
GGCGATCAGTTTCAAAAAAGAGGAACATGCTGCGAAAAGTGCTTTTGATGAAGCTCGGGAGCTGGATGAGTATTTGCAGACAGCAAGGCAGGATCAGGAGCAGCAGGGCGTACCTTTAAAAAAGGATGAGGTGATTATTGCTGGTATGAGTAATATTGCATATTCTTACGCAAAGTGCTGCCAGCCTGTTCCCGGTGATGATGTTATTGGTTTTGTGACCGCTGACGGTGTCGCCAAGATTCATCGCAAGAATTGTGTTAATGTCAGCAATGAAAATCTGCTTAAAAGCGAACGCGTTGTCTCTGTAGCATGGAATCGGAAAGTCGAGACAAATTTTCTTGCTGGCATAAAGATTGAAGGAGAAGATCGGCTTGGAATCATGACTCAGATCACAACGGTTATTTCCAAATTTGATACTAATATTCGTACAATCTCACTGAACGCACGCGATGGACTTTTTGTTGGTACGATGATGATTTATGTTCCCAATGCTGAAAAGCTTACCACGCTGATGGACAAGCTGAAGAGAGTACCTGGAGTGTTTACGGTTGAGCGGCTTATAAGCTGATAAGTGTGTAAACTCTGTGAAAAAAGATGTATTTACTTATAGTGATGATATAACCCAACAGTAAGGAGACAATTATGAAATATTCAATGGCAAGGCTTATTGCGGTTTTTCTTTTTTTCAGCACCTTTTATGGATGCGGATACAACAGTATCCAGCAGAATGAAGAGACTGTCAACCGCTCATGGGGCGATCTTGAGTCGCAGTTGCAGCGAAGGGCCGATCTTGTTCCCAATCTTGTGGCAACGGTGAAGGGTGCGGCGAACTTTGAAAAGGAGACATTGACGGCAGTTATTGAAGCAAGGGCAAAAGCCACCTCCATTCAGCTTACTCCGCAAATGCTTAGCGATCCGGCAGCTATGGCAAAGTTCCGGGAAGCCCAGGGTGGTCTCACCTCGAGCCTGTCGCGTTTGATGGTGGCGGTTGAGCGTTATCCAGAACTCAAGGCGAACCAGAACTTCCGCGATTTGCAGAATCAGCTTGAGGGAACTGAAAATCGAATCAGTGTTGCCCGTCAGCGTTATAATGGTGCGGTGGAGATCTTTAATGTTTCAATCAGACAGTTTCCCAACTCTTTGACGAACAATATTCTGCTGAAACTGAGAGCCAAGGAGTATTTCAAGGCTGATGAGACTGCCAAAGTATTACCGACGGTTAAATTCTGATGCTGCAACTTTTTGTGCATCGGCTTATAAAGCATGGGGTTGCCTTATTTTTTTTGATGCTTTTAGCGGCTCTCCCATGCAGCAACCTCTGGGCAATCCCTGTACCGGCTCTTTCAGGGCGAGTGAACGACTATGGAGCCATGATATCCGCACAGGCAAGGGCGGCTATTGAGGCGAAGCTTAAGCAATTTGAGGCCACTGAGTCGACGCAGATTGTTATTTTGACGGTTCCCTCGCTGGAGGGTGATCCCATCGAAGATTTTTCGATCCGGGTTGCCGATGCGTGGAAGATTGGTCACAAAGGTTCCGATAATGGGGTATTGCTCATTGTCTCACGGGATGATCGCAAGGTGCGCATTGAAGTGGGTTACGGGCTTGAAGGCAAGCTTACCGATCTTCTTTCGGGACGAATTATCCGCGATGAAATATCTCCGGCATTTAAGGCAGGCCAGTTTGATGCCGGATTTGTTCGAGCGGTTGATGTGCTCATTGCTGTGGCTCAGGGAGAGTACAAGGCCAAGCCACAGGCAAAAAGAGGCAGTAAGCCTTCGATGCCTCTGCTTGCCATTATTCTGTTGCTCTTCTACTTTATGAGCCAGATTTTCCGTGGTCACAGGGGCGGCGGGCCAATGGTGTATGGCGGTCCTGGCGGTGGATTTTATGGTGGCGGCGGCAACTTCGGTGGAGGGGGAGGCGGCGGCTTTGGTGGCGGTGGCGGCGGCGGTTTTGGCGGCGGCGGAGCATCAGGAGATTGGTAAATGCCACAAGATTAAAATAGAGTTCAAGATGAGTGATCCGGCAGAAAAATTCCTTACGGCGGCGGAGCGGCTTCAGATTGAGGCGCGTATTGCTGAGGCTGAAAAACGTACCTCAGGCGAGGTTGTGGTGAAGGTGGTATCATCCAGCTATCACTATCCCCTTGCATCAATGCTTGGGAGCTCTCTTCTTTCGATTATTCTTGGTATTGTGGTGGCTCTTGTTGCCAACAATGAGAGTATGTGGTTTTTTCTGGCCGCCTTCAGTATCTCGTTTATCGTGCTTCATGAGCTTTTCAAACGCCTCCATTTGCTCAGACGTTTTTTTGTTACACCCTCCGACATGAAGGAGGAGGTCGAAGAGGCTGCAATTCACTCCTTTTATCGCAGAAATATCAATAATACGGTTGACCATACAGGTATCCTCATCTACATATCACTTTTTGAACACAAAGTTCGCGTGGTTGCCGATCGAGGCATCAACGAAAAAGTTGCTCAGGATGTGTGGCAGGAGATTGTTAACATTATCGTCAACGGTATTCATGCCAAAGCACAAGCGCGTGCAATTGCTGATGCTGTTGACCGGTGTGGTGAGATACTTTCCACCTATTTTCCGGTGAAAGCCAGCGATCGCAATGAGCTTCGGAATGAGGTTATTATCGGCAGGGGAAAGTGAAGAAATCATTTTGATTTTCCTGTTTAAATGCTTTTTTACAGTCCATTAGAACTCCGCTCAATAACTTTAGCATTATGGTCCTCATGAAAAAAACAGCATTATACTCCTGGCACGAGCAGGCCGGAGCGAAAATTATCGATTTTGGCGGCTATCTGATGCCGGTACAGTATGCCGGTATTATTGCTGAACATAAGGCCGTACGGAGTGCTGCCGGACTTTTTGATGTGTCGCACATGGGCAACTTTTATGTGAGGGGATGCCTTGCCAAGGATTTTCTTCAGTACATGACCACCAACGATCTTGACAAGGCCAAAGATGGTCAGGCGCAGTACAATCTCATGCTCTATCCCAGTGGTGGCATTGTTGACGATCTGATTATCTATCGTATTGACAGCGAAACCTTTTTCCTGATTGTTAATGCCAGCAATGCCGAGAAGGATTTTGCATGGTTGCGGCAGCATATTGGTGCTTTTGACGGGGTAGTGCTTGAGGATCACACCGATCGCCTTTCATTGATTGCACTGCAGGGCCCGCTGGCCATGGATATTCTTGCAACTGTTTTTCCTTCGATTGATCTTAATGCACTTGGCTCATTCTCTTTCTGCAAGACACTTTTTCAGGGTGTAGAGGTCATCATAGCCCGAACAGGCTATACTGGCGAGAAGGGTGTGGAAATATGTCTGCCCAATGAGGCCGCGATACCGTTATGGGAAGCGATCATTGAAGCTGGAAAAGATGTGGGCATTCAGCCGATTGGCCTTGGCGCTCGCGACACACTGCGGCTTGAGATGGGCTACTCGCTTTATGGTCATGAGATTGATCAGGATACCAATCCACTTGAAGCTCGCCTGAAATGGGTGGTGAAAATGAACAAAGGCCACTTTATTGGTAAAGAGGCTTGTCAGCAGGTTGAGAACAATCTTCAAAGAGGAGTTGCTGGCTTCTCTCTTGATGGTCGAGTTCTTCCTCGTCAGCATTTCAAGGTTTTTAACAGTGATCATCAGGAGATTGGGCAGGTATGCAGTGGAACGCTTTCGCCAACACTCCAGGAGCCTGTCGGTACCTGCACTATTGTGCTTGAGTATACCAGGTTGGGGACACCCATTCTGGTTGAGGTTCGAGGGGTACTTCATGCTGGCGTTATTCGGGCCTTGCCGTTTCTTACAACAACATCATTGGGCTGACACCAATAAGGTATGAGGAGAGAGTTCACACGGTGACTATGAAAAGAGTGGGGAAAGGTACCTTTGGGAGTGCTATGGATGCAACGGCGCTGAAAAAAGAGATCATAGGCATTATGCTTATGTTTGGTTCTCTTTATTTGATCAGTGCGATTCTAAGCTTTCATCCTGATGATGAAGCGATGTTCAGTGCTCTTGCATGGCATGATATATTCAGCAAGCTGGCAAAGGATACTGCTGATACGATTCACAACCATTTCGGTTTATTCGGAGCAAGACTTTCAGCATTTTTTGTTGGCTCATTTATCGGTTATTCGGTTATTCTGCCGATAAGCTCAATCTTTGCCCTCGGCTGGTCGCTGTTGCGTGCCAAAAGCCTGAAGCCGGCGATCCTTTTTTTTCTGTTCAGTGTTTTTATCTCCACCGATATTGCAACGCTGTTTGGCCTCACCTCTGCGGGGTTCAGTGATGTGATGGCTGGTGCGGTTGGCAGAATGCTTGCAGAGCGTCTTTCAACGGTTATTGGTGTTACTGGTGCATTGGTGCTTCTTCTTGTTATTGCTGTGGCCTTGATTGTCTATATGGGAAATGGCGTGATTGGGGGAGCCTTGCGAGGCGCTGTTGGCTTCAAGAGCAGCATCAGCAAGCCATTTGCTATTATTGCAGCAAAACTGGATGCAATTCGAAAAAAAAAAAATCAAAAGCTGAAGCTGAAAGAGAGAGCACTGGAGCTGAAAAGGACGGAGAAGAGCAAGCGTGATGATGCCTTGTTGACTCAAAGGCCTGAAAAAGTGGCTCCAGCGCCAGCACCAATACAGGAGGTTTCACCGAAAGATGAGCCGTTTCAGCCAGCTCCTCTCATTCCTGATGCTTTTTCAGTACCTCCGGTGATGACGAAGTTGCCATCTTTTCCTGGAGAGCCAGAGATGGTTATTCACAAGGCTATTCGTGAAAAGGAGGCTGACCTTGATGAGCGCAAGCTGAAAGTGCAGACCAAGGACAGGGATGCATACCGCTTCCCGTCGATTGATCTTCTGGAAAAAGTTCCTGAAGATGATGATCACATTGATGAGCAGCACTTGGCGGACAGCAAGCGAAAGCTGCTTGAAAAGCTGAAGATCTACAAGGTAGAGGTTAAAAAAATCTCCACCACAGTAGGTCCTCGCGTCACTCTGTTTGAGCTTGAGCTTGAGCCGGATGTCAAAGTGAGCAGGATAACCTCCCTTGAAAATGATCTTGCCATGGCACTCTCGGCCAGAGGAATCCGTATCATTGCCCCTATTCCAGGAAAAAATGCGGTTGGCGTTGAAATTCCCAACAGCAAACCGAAAACGGTCTGGTTGCGCTCGGTGCTCCAGGTTGAAAAATTCAAGAACAGCACCATGATGCTGCCAATTGTGCTTGGCAAAACTATTGCCAATGAGGTCTGTATTGCCGATCTGGCAACCATGCCCCACCTGCTGATTGCCGGAGCAACCGGAGCGGGGAAGTCGGTTTGTATCAACGTCATTATCTCCAGTCTGCTCTATGCTTGCAGTCCCGACAAGGTGAAGTTTGTGATGATTGATCCTAAAAGGGTTGAGCTTTTTCAGTACCAGCACCTGAAAAACCATTTTCTGATGCGTTTTCCCGGTATTGAGGAGCAGATCATCACTGACCCACAGAAAGCGGTCTATGCGCTACGCTGCGTGGTCAAGGAGATGGAGCTTCGCTATGAAACCCTCGAAAAGGCAGGATGCCGTAATATCGGCGATCATAACAAGCGTATTCCTGAAGAGGCGATGCCATACCTCGTTGTGGTTATCGACGAACTTGCTGATCTTATGATTACCGCAGGAAGGGAGGTTGAAGAGCCGATTATCCGCATCGCCCAGCTTGCCCGTGCCGTTGGCATTCATCTGATTGTCGCGACCCAGCGCCCATCAGTCGATGTCATTACCGGAATTATTAAAGCCAACTTTCCGGCACGTATTGCGTTTCAGGTGGCAAGCAGGGTTGACTCTCGTACGATTCTTGATGGATCGGGGGCGGAGCAGCTTCTGGGCAACGGTGATATGCTCTATCAGCCCTCCAATCAGCCAAAATCGTTACGAATCCAGTGTCCTTATGTCTCTTCGAGCGAGGTTGAGGAGATTACCTCTTTTATCGGTTCACAGCACTCTCTGAAGACGATATACATGCTGCCTGCCCCCGATGCACCGAAAAGTAACAATGGGATGCAGGCTTCAGGGAATCAGGACAGAGAGGGGCGTGACACTATGTTTGAGGAGGCTGCAAGGCTGGTGGTGATACATCAGCAAGCCAGTGTGTCACTGTTACAGCGGCGTCTTCGGTTGGGATTCAGTCGAGCAGGAAGAGTGATGGATCAGCTTCATGCAAGTGGTATAGTCGGTATGGCTGACGGGAGTAAAGCCAGGGAAGTCCTCATAAAAAATGAGGACTCCCTGGAACTTCTTTTGAGAAATCTTGATTAGTGCGCCTGTTACACAGATTCAACGCGCATAATTTCAGGATTTGCTTTTTTGATGGCCTGCTCAACGCCAGCCCGCAGGGTAAGGGTGCTCATTGGGCATGAACCGCAAGCGCCAAGCAGTTTTACATCTACAACCATATCTTTGGAAATGCCGACGAGCTGACAGTCTCCTCCATCAACTTGCAGGTAAGGGCGTACAGTTTCAAGGGAGGCTATAACCCTGTCGTAGAGTGCATCGCTTTTCGGCAGATAATCCTTGCTGGTGCTCATGGTATAATTGGTTTACAATGGTTGAAAATAGTGGTTTTGTCTTTCCTCACAGAGCATAATATCAAACCTCCAGCGCAAAAAAACAATATGAAAGTTATTATAGTTTCATTTATCACCCTGCATTTGTTAGAGAGACCCTTCTTGTTACCTCTGTCGCGACCTGTTTGATGGCTTTTGATGTCGCTGAGTCTGGATGGGTGAGTATACAGGGCGCACCACTGTCGCCACCTTCACGCACCGCCCGGTCGATCGGAATCGAGCCAAGGAACGGAATGCCCTGGATTTTCGCAAATTTTTCTCCTCCGTGACTGCCAAAAATAAAGTCTTTGGAGCCATCAGGAAGCTCATAGTGGCTCATGTTCTCCACAAGCCCGAGAATGGGGACATTGACCTTGCGGAACATGTTGAGTGCCTTGGTGACATCGACAATGGCAACATCCTGTGGTGTTGTGACAATAACGGCACCGGTCAGCGGGATAGTCTGTGCAATGGTAAGCTGGATATCGCCGGTACCTGGTGGAAGATCAAAAATCAGGTAATCAAGCTCCTGCCACTCCACCTCGGTAATAAACTGTTTGATAGCACCGGAGAGCATTGGCCCTCGCCATATCACCGGAGTATCGAGCTCAATGAGAAATCCGATAGACATCAGCTTTACCCCGTACTTTTCAATCGGGAGAAGATTTTTTCCAACCACTTCGGGTTGGGCATTGGTGATTCCGAACATGGTTGGAATGCTTGGGCCATAAAGGTCAGCATCAATCAACCCCACTTTGGCACCGGACTCTGCAAGGCTGATGGCAAGGTTGACCGCAACGGTTGATTTGCCGACGCCGCCTTTTCCTGATGCGACGGCAATGATATTTTTAACCTCTTTGAGCGGGCGTTCATGATGGCTGCAGGATTCGTCGGTACCATGATGATGGCCGCAGGAGGAGTGTACTGACTCACCATTACCGTGATGATGGCCGCAAGATGAAGGTGTTGATTCATCATGTATTGTGGACATAGTATTTATGAGATTTTAATGGTTGCAAAAAAATGAAAATAGAAATGTCGATGGTTGCATTGGCAAAAGATCTATTTCTGCATGAAACGCATTGAAATGGGAACGCCTTCCAGGCTGAAATGTTCGCGCAGCTTCTTTTCCAGAAACTTCCTGAAATTGCTCTGCACCAGCAGTGGATCGTTGCAGAAAAAAGCGAAGACCGGCCATGCGGCATTGATCTGTGTGACGTACTTGATCTTCAGCTCTTTGCCTGATTTTGTGGAGGCGTGTGTCTGTGAAAGCGCCTCTTCAAGAAACTTGTTAAGCACACTGGTGCTGATTTTACGCGAGCGGTTGCGGCTAACCTCATGCGCCATGTCGATTGCCCGGTAGAGGTTTTTTTTGGTCAGTGCTGAAATAAAGACGACAGGAACGTAAGAGAGGTTGCCCATGTTCATCCTCAGATTCTCTTCGTAAATTTTGCTGGTTTTTGAATCCTTTTCGATCAGATCCCATTTGTTGATAAGGAGAAGCGCCCCTTTTTTGCGCTCAACGGCCATATTGATAATTCTCATATCCTGTTTTTCTATGCCCGGTGCGGCATCAAGCATCACCAAGGCAACATCGCAACGTTCAATTGCTTTTTCACTTCTCAGAGAGCTGTAATATTCAATACCGGAATCAATTTTTGTCCGTTTTCTCAGTCCGGCGGTGTCAATCAGCGTGAACTCCTGCTGTTTGCGGATAAAGCGGCTGTCGATAGCGTCTCGGGTAGTACCCGGTATATTCGACACTATCAGGCGGTTGGAGCCGAGCAGGGCATTGACAAAACTTGATTTTCCGACATTGGGCCGTCCGACCACTGCAAGCTGTATGGCAGCATTCTCTGTAACTGGCTCTTTTTCCTTTTCAGGCAGTGACTCAAGAATGTCGTCAAGCATATCGGCCACACCACTGCCATCTCTTGCAGAGAGGAAGTAGGGTTTCGTAAAACCGGTGCTGATAAACGATTCAGCATCAAGAGTGAGCTGCGGAGATTCAACCTTGTTGACCGCAAAAAAGAGCTGCTTGTGCTGGAAGGTGCGTTGCAGGAGTCTTCCGAGTTCGAGATCTTCGTAAGAGAGGCCCGCGCGCACATCGGTCAGAAAGATGATAATGTCTGCATCGCGAATGGCCATCAGCGTCTGCTCAAGCATTGCCATGCTGATGATGTCACCATCGGCGTTGTAGCCTCCGGTATCCATAAGGAGAAACTGCTTGCCTTGCCATTCGCCCTCCGCAATATGCCGGTCTCTGGTGACGCCGGGGGTAGGGTCGACTATGGCGCTTCGCTGGCGCAGAATTCGGTTAAAGAGGGTAGATTTGCCGACGTTCGGCCGGCCCACCAGTGCAATTAAAGGCTTCATAAGAAACGGATGCGGTCTTGAAAAAAAGTTGCTACAGTGTCTGTAGGGAATTCCTGTTAAGATATAATGTATAATTTGTAGAATTAACTGGAATAATTTACATTACTGAACTTTATTTTTCGGAAAAGTCCAGTTAATCTATAGTAAGAGCATGAGCAAGACGTTAAGTTTTAAAACATATTCGGCAAAGCCGGCAGAAGTAGAGCGCAAATGGTATGTTATTGATGCCGATGGTCAGGTATTGGGCAGAATGGCTTCCGAAATTGCAAAAGTCCTTCGGGGCAAGCACAAGCCACAGTTCACTCCACACATCGACACTGGCGACTTTATTGTAGTAACCAATGCTGAAAAAGTTTTACTTACCGGCAAAAAAGAGGAGCAGAAGAGCTACTTTTCTCACTCTCATTACCCGGGTGGTGTCAAGATTGATCATGTTAAAGATTTGCTGAAGAAAAAGCCTGAAAGAATTGTTGAAAACGCGGTATGGGGTATGTTGCCGCATAACAATCTCGGACGTCAGCTCTTCAGAAAACTTAAAGTCTATCCTGGCGCAACTCACCCGCATATTTCGCAGTCACCAGTTGAAATGAAAGTAAACTAAATTATTAAAGAATTGGGAATGAAAGAGGTTATCGATACAGTTGGTCGCCGTAAAACCTCGGTGGCTCGAGCTTTTTTAACTCCAGGCAAAGGTCGGGTTATTATCAACAAGCTGCCGGTTGAGGAGTATTTTAAAGACGAATTCAAACGCCAGCAGGCTCTTCGGCCTCTTGTGATTACTGAAAAAACGGAAGATTTTGATATCAAGGTCAATGTTCAGGGTGGCGGTGTTACCGGCCAGTCAGGTGCAGTCAGCCTTGCTATTGCCCGTGCTCTTACCGAGTTTGACGAAGCGGCTCGTGCCATTCTTAAAACTGAGAAGCTGTTGACCAGGGATCCCCGTATGGTTGAACGCAAAAAATTTGGACGCAAAAAAGCTCGCAAACGTTTCCAGTTCTCAAAACGTTAATCTGGCGCAGTCTTGTTGCCTTTGTACAATTTCAGAACACAACTTCGCATATCATGACAGTCTGGATATTGCAGTTCAGACGAAGCTCTCCGGAAGTGTCTGGCGCTATGCGCCGGATGCCGGACTGTAAAGGCATGGTAGAGGAATAACTAAAACATCAAAAAAGGTCGCTATGTCACATTTCCAGCTTGAAGAGATGCTCCGCGCAGGAGTTCACTTTGGTCACCTTGCACGTCGCTGGTGTCCGAAAATGAAGCCGTATATTTTTATGGAAAAAAACGGTGTTCACATTATTGATTTGCAGAAAACCGTTCTTCTTGCCGATGATGCGCTCAAGGCTCTTGAAGCTATTGCGCAGACTGGCAGGGAAATTATGTTTGTAGGCACAAAAAAACAGGCTAAACACATTATTGCCGAGCAGGCAGGACGTGCAGGAATGCCTTATGTCTGCGAGCGCTGGCTTGGCGGTATGCTCACCAACTTCCAGACAATTCGTCAGAGCATCAGGCGTATGAACTCCATTGACAGGATGGCCACTGACGGTACTTATGATATGATTACCAAGAAAGAGCGCCTCATGCTTGGTCGCGAGAAAGAGAAGCTTATGAGGATTCTTGGCGGTATCGCCACCATGACAAGGCTCCCTGCAGCACTCTTTATTGTAGACATCAAGAAAGAGCATATTGCTATCAAGGAGGCTCGTTCGCTCGGCATTCCGATTATTGCCATGGTTGACACCAACTGCGATCCTGAACTGGTCGATTTTGTTATTCCGGCCAATGATGATGCCATTCGCTCTATTCAGCTCATGGTTAAAGCTGTTGCTGATACCGTTATCAAGGCACGCGAACTGAAAGTCGAAAATGAGGTTCTTGCCGAGATGGATGAAGTTGAAGTTGATGCTGATGTCGAGAAAGAAGAGATCAGCGAATAATCACCGTTACGTAATATTAAGAGTAAAATTTCAATGAGCCAGACTTCAGCAAAAGATGTAAAAAATCTTCGTGATATAACAGGTGCAGGGATGATGGACTGCAAGAAAGCCCTTGACGAAACAGGTGGGGATGTACAGCAGGCTATTGACTATCTGCGCAAGAAAGGAGCAGCTCTCGCCGCCAAACGTGCTGACAGAGATGCGAATGAGGGTATGGTGAGCATCAAGATAACCCCGGATCACAAGAGTGGCGTTATTCTTGAACTAAATTGCGAGACTGATTTTGTTGCTCGCGGCGAGGACTTTACTGGTTTTGTAGCAGCGCTTGGAGATCTCGCCCTTGCAAGCCGTACAGCTTCGCCCGAAGCTCTTCTGGCACTCACGCTTGGAGAAGCTTATGGTGCCGAAACGGTTGATGATGCCATGAAGACGATGACCGGCAAATTGGGCGAAAAGATAAATCTCAAGCGACTTGCATTTTTTGATGCGCCGAATGGGCTTGTCGAGGGTTATATTCACCCCGGTGCTAAACTTGGTGCTATCATTCATGTTGATACCGACAAACCTGATGTTGTCAGGGAGTTGGCCAAAGATCTTGCCATGCAGGTTGCTGCGTCTTCGCCGGTGGTTGTTGATCGCTCCTGTGTGCCAGCCGATTATATAGCAAAAGAGTCTGAAATATATCGCCAGCAGGCTCTCGAACAGGGTAAAAAAGAGGAATTTGTCGACAAGATAGTTCTTGGCAGGCTTGAAAAATATTATCAGGATGTTGTGCTTGGTGAGCAGAGCTTTATCAAGGATGACAAGATAAAGGTATCGGGTGTTCTGAACGACTGTCGAAAAAAGCATCAGGTGACGGTCGATGTCATTGGATTTGTTCGCTATCATTTGGGAGAATAAGCAGAAAAAAAGCCTCGTTATTCGAGGCTTTTTTTTTGATAGAATTTCTGTTTTTTCTTGTTAACCATTTCTTTATAAGGATAAGAATATGCTCCAGTACAAGCGCGTTTTGCTGAAATTGAGTGGTGAAGCACTTGCCGGTGAGGACGGTTATGGCATAAATCCTGA
Source organism: uncultured Chlorobiaceae bacterium (assembly GCA_903994365.1). Taxonomy (GTDB): domain Bacteria; phylum Bacteroidota; class Chlorobiia; order Chlorobiales; family Chlorobiaceae; genus Chlorobium. The sequence goes on from CAJEXL010000012.1 coordinate 11,991, forward strand.
AATGCTCGAACGTTACGCAGAGGAGATAAAAGAGGCGCGTGATATGGGTGCTCAAATTGCTTTGGTCATTGGGGGGGGGAATATTTTCAGGGGTATGTCAGAGGCTGCTGCCAACATGGATCGTGTGCAGGCTGACTACATGGGTATGCTCGCTACGGTGATTAACGCTTTGGCCTTTCAGGATGCACTTGAACGTAAAGGGGTCTTTACCCGTCTTCAGACAGCCATAAAAATGGAGCAGATGGCTGAGCCATTTATACGGCGCAGGGCTGTTCGTCATCTTGAAAAGGGGCGCGTCGTTATTTTCGGGGCAGGTACAGGTAATCCATATTTCACCACAGACACGGCGGCCTCTTTGAGGGCTATAGAGATTGAGGCTGATATTATTGTAAAAGGGACACGGGTTGATGGTATCTATGATTCTGATCCTGAAAAAAATTCAAATGCGCAGTTCTTTTCGGATATCTCTTACCTTGATGTGATTCGCAAAAATCTTCGTGTTATGGATATGACGGCAATAACACTTTGTCGTGAAAATTCATTGCCGATCATGATCATGAATATGAATGAAAAAGGGAATTTTACAAAACTTCTTCGGGGCGAAAAGATTGGTTCACTTGTTCATGGTGAGCTCTCCTGAGAGGGCTCCTCGTCTTCAGAATATGACCCAAAGAGACTCTTGAGAACGGTTTGAATCTCCTGCCAGCGAAACCCTCTGTTTCGCAGGAAGGTTTCAAGCCTCTTTTTTCTCACGCTTTCAGTTGCATCACGCAGAGAGCTGATTTTTTTTTCTGCGGCTTTAAGGCACAGTTCAGCGCTCGCATACTCATTGAGAAGCTCCTGGATGATGTTGTCGGCAACTCCTCTTTTTCTGAGCTCCGCACAGAGCAACAATTTCCCCGATGGTTTTCGTCTTGATCGACTTCTGATCAGCTCCATACTGAACACCTTGTCGTTCAGCACCCCCTCTTTTGTCAGCTTCTCAAGTACCGGCTTGATGCTCTCCGATGTATATCCCTTTTTCAGGAGCTTCCGCTCAAGCTCATCCTGGCTGTGATTGCGCAGACTGAGCAGTTTGAGGGAAAATGTCATGGCGGAGTTGGGCGTGTTGTTCAGCATTATCTGAAGGGTTGGTGTCAGAAAGAGTATTCAGACATGGAACAGTCTCATACGTTTCACTACTCCCAAGTAACGTTCAATCAATATCTGATCCAAAATAAATATCACTTTCTCAGGATATACTATCACTATTTTCTTGAGATAAGTACAGAAGGTCGCTCTTGCTTTTTCTCTCTCTTCATTTTTATTATATTCTCTGCAGTTCAATGGTGACCGTACTGGTGTGGTATGGGGATCTCTGCAACCTTTTTTCTATTAGTCAAGCGTAAAAGTAATATGCCTCGCTATACCCCAGAACAGCTTGTCAAACGAAATGCCTCCATCTGGACAGATATCCAGATTATTCTTGCACCCATTCAGTTTCTCTTTTTTATTGCAGGCCTGACTATTACGACACTCTATGCCAATAATCTTTTCCTCTCTGGATTTTACTGGGTCAGTGTAGCAATTCTCTTTAAAACTCTTTTTTTTGCTCTTCTTTTCATCACAGGTATGTTTTTTGAAAAAGAGATTTTTAATCAGTGGGTTTACTCCAAAGAATTTTTGTGGGAGGATATTGGTAGTACTATTGCTGCTTTTTTTCATCTGCTCTATTTCTTTCTGGCCTGGTTTGGTGCTTCACAAGAGGTACTTCTCTGGGATGCATTTCTGGCATATTTTACATACGTGCTCAATGCGCTGCAATATCTGGTACGGATTATCCTTGAAAAAATCAATGAACGCAATCTCAGGATGGATGGCCAGTTATGAACTACAGTTTTAAAAGACTTTGGAACCGGGCATTTCTCTTTGTTGGTCCAGCCTGGTTTCTGCTTGTATGGATTATATGGTCTTCGGGTCAATTGATTACAGTAGCCGACAAGATTACTTTTATCGGCATAGTAATCCCTGGTTTTCTTATTGTCTATAGTACCGGATTTTTTATTGAGGGGTGGCATGAAAAGAAAAAAAGAGGCCGGAGTTGAGTTGGCCTTTCTTTTTTGCATGTCGTTATTTTTTAATAATTACATACCGTTTTTCGGTATGAGAAGTATGATCTGTTATGCAGAACCTTTGGAATGACGCTGATTTTCAACGCTCCGTACAGGAGCAGTGCAGTACGCCGGAGATTCAGGCCGAACTTGCTGAGCTGGTTTATGCATCTCGTCTTCTTGGTCGAGAAAGTTCGTTGGTGATGCATGGTGGAGGCAATACCTCGGTCAAATGTGAACTGGTCGATATGGTTGGTAATCGCGCTGAGGTGCTGCTGATCAAGGGAAGTGGGGTTGATTTGAGCCGGGTTACAGCTCGCGACTATACTCCCCTCAGATTGGGGCCTCTTCGTAAACTTGTTGAGTTGTTTACGCACAACGACACTATAAGCGAAGAGTCGCTTCAGCGCTTTTCAACGAAAGAGTTTAAACACCTTTTGGTGCTGAATATGTTCAGCCTGACTGATCATATGGCGGAGAAGAGATTGACACCGTCAATTGAGACGCTCCTTCATGCGTTTCTGCCGCACAGGTTTATTCTTCATACCCATTCCTTTGCACTCCTCACACTCAGTAATCAGCCGGATGGAGTCAGACTTTGCAGCGAAACACTCGGAGAGAGTTTTGGTTCGGTGCCCTATATCAAGCCAGGCCTTGGCCTTGCTCGTTCAGCCGCCGGTGTGTACGAGGCAAACATGGATATAAAAGGGCTGGTGTTACAGAAACATGGTCTCGTGACCTTTGGCTCAACAGCTCAAGAAGCATACAGCAGGATGATTGATGCGGTTACTTTGCTTGAACAGCGTATAGCGGTGGCTGGCAGGAAGAGCTTTACACCGGTATCCTTGCCAACATCAATTGCTTCGGTTGAAGTGGCAGCTCCTGTTATCAGAGGTGCCTGTGTCGACGAAAAGGCACCAGGTACACGTGAGTATTATCAATTCATTCTTGATTTTCGTACCTCTGCCGATATTCTTGATTTTGTTAATAGTGCAGATCTTCTTCGTACAAGTCAAAAGGGCGCCATGACGCCCGACTTTATTATACGGACAAAGAATAAGCCACTTGTGCTCTCCGCTCCGGATGCCGGAGATATTCCTTCTTTCAAGGCTACGGTGCATGAGGCTGTACAACGATATCGTCAAGAGTATACTGAATACTTTAACACCCAGCAGCAGGCTTCCGGTATGGCGGTAGCCATGCTCGATGCTCTTCCAAGAGTTGTACTCGTTCCTGGTTTAGGGCTTTTCGGGCTTGGTAAAACCGCTGAATCTGCTGCAGTTAATGCTGATATAGCAACATGTACCGCTTCGGCTTTTCTTGATGCCGAATCGCTGGGTACTTTTGAGACCATTACTGACCGTGAAGCGTTTGAAATTGAGTATTGGGACATGGAGCAGGCGAAGGTGAACAAGGTACATCATGATGTTTTTGCCGGTAAAGTTGTGACGGTAACCGGGGGCGCGAGTGGTATCGGTCTTGCTACAGCCAAAGCATTCCGTCAGAGAGGGGCAGAGCTTGTTATTCTCGACCTTAGCCGAGAAGCGCTTGATCGGGCTGTTGAGGAGCTTGGCGGCAATGTGCTTGCTCTCACCTGTGATGTTACCTCACGAGCGGACATTCGTTTGGCATTCGATGCAATCTGCCGCAAATTCGGTGGTGTTGATATTCTTGTTTCAAATGTTGGTGTTGCCATTCAGGGCCGTATTGGCGAAGTTTCCGACGAACTGCTCCGCAAAAGTTTTGATATCAACTTTTTTTCACACCAGTCTATAGCCCAGGCGGCGGTAAAAATAATGAAACTGCAGGGGACGGGCGGTGTACTGCTTTTCAATGTCTCAAAACAGGCCGTCAACCCCGGCCCGGATTTTGGCCCTTATGGTCTGGCAAAAGCCGCTACGCTTTTTCTTGTGCGTCAATATGCGCTTGATCATGGACGAGATGGTATCCGTTCAAACGGCATCAATGCCGATCGCATTCGCACCGGCCTGCTTACTGAAGAGATGATCAAAACTCGTTCTGCAGCTCGTGGACTGAGTGAGAGTGAGTATATGGCCGGAAACCTGTTACAGCTTGAGGTGACCGCTGAAGATGTTGCGGAAGCATTTGTGCATCTTGCACTTGAAACCAGGACAACGGGTTCAATTACCACGGTAGATGGCGGCAACATTGCAGCCGCACTCCGTTGAGAGAGAGTGAGCTTTACCAGATAAACAATTACAACTGAAACAGAGGAGATTGACCGCAATGGCTGAATACGATAAAGACAAACAGGCAAAAGAGTATTACCTGGACACCCCTGTCAATAACTACGGATTCTTTCTTAAGGGAGCACACTCTCTTGACTGGGGAATGAAGAATCGTCTCTCAAGAATATTTCGACCAGATACAGGCAAAACAGTGATGCTTGCCATCGATCACGGCTACTTTCAGGGTCCGACGACTGGTCTTGAGCGCCCGGATGTCAACATTGTGCCACTCATGCCTTATGCAGATGCTATCATGTTGACTCGTGGTATTTTGCGTACGACGGTTCCTCCAACTCTTACCAAGGCTGTTGTTATGCGCTGCAGTGGTGGTCCGAGCATTCTCAAGGAGCTCTCTGATGAAGAGCTCGCGGTTGATATTGAAGACGCCATTCGAATGAATGTAGCCGCCATAACTCTCCAGATATTTGTTGGCGGCGAATATGAGACCCGTTCCATTCATAACATGACCAGACTTGTTGATATGGGCCTTCGTTACGGTATTCCTACCATGGCAGTTACCGCCGTTGGCAAGGATATGGTGCGTGATGCCAAATATTTCAGACTTGCCTGCAGGATGGCTGCCGAGCTTGGTGCGCAGATTGTCAAAACCTATTATGTTCCGGAGGATTTCGATACAATTACTGCTTCATGCCCTGTGCCAATTGTTATGGCCGGAGGAAAAAAACTTCCTGAACTTGACGCACTGACAATGTCATGGAAAGCCATTAATGAAGGTGCCTCTGGTGTTGATATGGGGCGTAATATTTTCCAGAGTGATTCCCCGCTTGCCATGATGAAAGCGGTCAACAAGGTTGTGCACGAGCATCTTGATCCACAGCAGGCTTTCGACTATTTCAATTCCATCAAGGCAGAAGGATAATGTTGTAAGAGAAGGCGAAATGCCATGGCAGCATAGATGGTCTGCCCGGTAGTACCATTATCAGAGTTTGGTTTTATTAATAAGATACCCTTGAGCAACTTGAGGCAGGCCAGCAGACAGGGGAGCATGGTATTTTTCTATGAACAGAGAGGATATTAAAGGTTTTTTTGCCTCAAGGGAGCAGCTTGATATGGCAGACTACCTGACGCTTGATTACTACCTGGAATGTGTGGGAGACATCGAAATAGCCCTTGCCCATTTCTGCAGTGAACAATCTACGGCCCAGTGGAAACGTGTTGGACATGATGAAGACTTTCGTCCAAAGTATGCGGCAAAAGTTATTAATCTGACAATAGAGGGGGAGCTTCGGGAGCTGAGCTATCCGATTAATCATGCCACAAGCGGTCCCATTCACGCTTGCCGTGTCACGATTGCGCATCCTTATGGTAATTTCGGGACAAAAATTCCGAATCTCCTCTCCGCAGTCTGTGGCGAAGGAGCATTTTTTACTCCGGGAGTGCCAGTGGTCAAATTGCTTGATATCGGTTTTCCGGAGTCTTATCTTCTTGCTTTTGATGGCCCGAAATTTGGTATTGATGGTATCCGTGATATTCTGAAGGCTTATAATCGCCCCATTTTTTTTGGCGTGGTGAAACCCAATATCGGTCTCAGTCCTGATGATTTTGCAGAAATTGCACGCCAAAGCTGGCTTGGTGGTCTTGATATTGCCAAAGATGATGAGATGCTGGCAGATGTTGACTGGTCAACTCTTGTTGGACGCTCTTATGCTTTAGGAAATGCCAGAATGAGCGCAGAACGGGAGACCGGAGAACCAAAAATTTATCTTGCCAATGTGACCGATGAGGTTGATCGGCTGATTGAGCAGCACGATATTGCCGTCAGCAATGGGGCTAACGCGCTGCTTATTAATGCTCTTCCGGTTGGTCTCAGCGCTGTCAGGATGTTGGCAAAACATACGAAAGTACCCCTTATCGGTCATTTTCCTTTTATTGCTGCTTTCAGCCGGATGGAAAAATATGGCGTTCACTCAAGAGTCATGACCAAATTGCAACGCCTTGCCGGGCTTGACTCCATCATCATGCCTGGATTTGGCAGTAGAATGATGACTCCGGAAGATGAGGTCAAAGAGAATATACAGGAGTGTCTGCAGGATTTCGGACATATCCGGCGTTCACTTCCGGTGCCGGGAGGAAGCGATTCGGCGCTGACGCTCGAAGGTGTGTACCGCAAGGTCGGTAGTGTTGATTTTGGCTTTGTGCCAGGTCGGGGTGTTTTTGGTCATCCTATGGGCCCAAAAGCTGGGGCAGCCAGTATCCGTCAGGCTTGGGAGGCAATTGAGCAGGGGATTCTGCTTGAGACTTATGCCGTTGGTCGACCTGAACTTCAGGCAATGGTTGAGGGTGCCAAGGGGAAAAAGTAGTTTTTCATGGGTAAACTTGATCACAAGGTTGCCATCATTACTGGATCTACCAGGGGGATTGGTAAAGCTATAGCACATGAGTTTGTCAGAGAAGGTGCGAAAGTGGTTATAACATCCTCCTCGAATGCCAATATTGAGGCCGCAGTTGCGGAATTTCCGTCTGGTACCGTTCATGGCTGTCTCTGCAACGTCATTTCCATTGCTGATGTGGAGAGGCTCTTTGCCGTTGCCGCCGCGCGATTCGGAACAGTTGACTGCTTTATCAATAATGCCGGGATTTCTGATTCCTTCAGAAGTATTACCGATAGTGATCCTGATGAGTGGGGAAAGGTCATTGATACTAACATTAAAGGGACTTACAACGGTTGCCGTGTGGCAATCAGCTATTTTATCAGGAAAAACATAAAAGGAAAAGTCATCAATATGGCTGGTTCTGGTACCGACAGAGACTCAAATACCCCCTGGATCAGCGCCTATGGCTCTACCAAGGCGGCCATAGCAAGGCTTACCTATGCTGTTGCTGCTGAGTACAGGCATACAGGCATCTCCGTCATGTTGCTGCATCCAGGTCTTGTGCGCACCGGCATGGTCAGTGCAGAAAATCCAACGCCCGAACTGTCACATCAGTTAGCCACGTTCAATACGATTCTTGATATTTTTGCCCAGCCGCCCTCGGTTGCTGCAAGGCTTGCCGTGAAACTTGCCTCGAATTGGAGCGACTCAAAAACTGGTATTTACCTTTCAGCGTTGAGTGGCCTTAGAAAAAAAGGATTGCTTCTGACCTATCCCTTCCGTAAACTGTTGAACAGAATTGACCGTCGAACCTATTAATCCGGGGATTGTCATGCGTAAAGCTGGCGCATCCTTACTTATTTTGCTTGTTCTGGCTCTGCTTCAGGGTTGTTACAGTTTTCATGGTGCGTCACTTCCTGTTAACCTCAAAACCATTGCAATTCCTGTTTTTGAGGATCGTTCAGGCGCTGGTATTGCCCCGTTTCGGGCGGAACTGACCAAAGCTCTTGTCAATAGAGTAGAGTCGCAGAGTGCCCTCCGTGTTACCCCTTCCATTGCTCGAGCTGATGCGTTGCTCGAAGGTGCCATCATCTCATTCTCAGATGCGCCAAGTCAGCTCTCCAGTACTACCGAACGAGCCTTGAAAAACCGCATTACCCTTGTTGTTCAGGTGAGGTTGGCGGATCGTGCCAAAAAGGTGCCTATCTTTACACAATCCAGTGTTGGCTTTGCTGATTATCCGGTAGGGAATTCGGCTGCACAGCAGGAGGCCATTCGTTTTTCTCTTAACCAGATTGGTGATGATATTTTTGACAGGATTGTTTCTGGATGGCAGGAATAACGATATTGGAGGGATTCTGATTTTTTTGTTACCATATACAATGAGAAGAACGCGGGTATCGATTAAAGGAGGGTTTTATGGAACTGCACAAGGATATTGAGTATCGTCTTGAGCTGGCAAAAGGTTTTTTACAAGAGGCGGAAGAGGATTATTTGCACCAGCGGTGGCGTGCCTCTGTTTCCAGCTCAATACTTGTTGTTGAGAATGCCGCTCTGGCGGTGCTTATGCTTTTTGGTGTTTCGCCCTTTACCCATAAACCGGGCAGGCATTTATCGCAACTGATTTCAGAGGGAACTGTTACCAATGATGCTGCGGCACTGATAGAGCAGCTTCTTCCTGAGTTGGAAACATACGATTCCAATGAGAAAATGTTGGTAAAATATGGTGATGAGTCGACATTCAGGCTTCCCTGGGAGCTTTTTGGCGCAGAGGAGGGTGGTTTGGCTATTGAGGCTGCCCGCAAGTGCATGCGTGTGAGTCTGGAGATGGCGGGGAAGAGGCCGTAATTACTATTATACAGTATGACTATGAAAGGAATTATTTTGGCGGGAGGTTCTGGTACCAGGCTTTATCCGGTTACAAAGGGCATATCAAAACAGCTTCTCCCTGTTTACGACAAGCCCATGATCTACTACCCCCTGACAACGCTGATGTTGTCGGGGATACGAGATATTCTTGTGATTACCACTCCCGAAGATCAACCGATGTTCAGAAAACTGCTTGGGGATGGCAGTGACTGGGGTATTACACTCTCTTATGTTGTTCAGCCATCTCCTGATGGACTGGCCCAGGCCTTCATCCTTGGTGAAACATTTATTGGCGGTGATGATGTTGCGCTTATTCTTGGCGACAATATCTTTTTTGGTTATGCGTTCAGTTCAATGCTGGAGGCGGCCACCAGGTTGGTAGAGACGGAGCGCAAGGCGACAATATTCGGTTATTGGGTCAGTGATCCAGAGCGCTATGGTGTTGCCGAGCTTGATGTGGAGGGAAATGTTCTCTCCCTTGAAGAAAAGCCTCAGAATCCGAAATCAAATTATGCGGTTGTCGGTCTCTATTTTTACCCGAATAGTGTCGTGGAGATTGCAAAACAGGTGCGTCCCTCTCCTCGTGGAGAGCTTGAAATTACAGCGGTTAATGAGGCTTATCTGCTTAATGGGCAGCTCAAATGTTCCATGCTTGGTCGTGGTTTTGCCTGGCTCGATACTGGTACCCATGAGTCTTTTCAGGAGGCAGGCAACTTTATCCAGACTGTGGAAAAAAGGCAGGGGCTGAAAGTTGCCTGTCCCGAAGAGATTGCCTGGCGCAATGGCTGGATCAATGATGAAGAGCTACTCCGATTATCTGAACCATTGATGAAGAGCCATTATGGCCAGTACCTCAGGCAGCTGCTGGTTCAGAGGTGAAGAGGCTGTTTTTTCTTGCTGGTCAATTGTTATCTTGAAAGTCATGCTGCTTTTTGTGGCGTGTTCTCTTGTTGTGATTGGCGATTCAATTTTTTGTCTTGCGTGTATGCGAGTGATTTCTACAGCAATATCTGATGTCCTGATTTTCGAACCGCAACTGTTTGGTGACGATCGGGGCTATTTTTTTGAATCATTTCGCCAGGATATTGTTGATCAGCATATCGGGCATGTTGCGTTTGTGCAGGATAATGAGTCGAAGTCGACCTATGGTGTACTGCGAGGGCTCCACTTTCAGAAACCGCCCTTTACGCAATCGAAGCTGGTTCGGGCTCTCTATGGCAGCGTGCTTGATGTTGCCGTTGATTTGCGTCTTGGCTCTCCCAGTTACGGTAGTCATGTCACCTGTGTGCTGGATGCTGAACGAAAGAATATGCTCTGGGTGCCGAAAGGTTTTGCGCACGGCTTTGTCGTGCTCTCCAGGGAGGCCGTTTTCGCCTACAAGTGTGACAACTACTATGCGCCTTCGCATGATGCTGGCATTCTCTGGAATGATCCAGCTCTTGGTATCGATTGGCTGCTTCCCGAAGAGGTGATTCGGGTTTCAGGCAAAGATGCTGTTCAGCCAGCATTTGATTCGGTTGATCTGTTTCAATACGACGATTTCAGGCAGGAAAAACTTTATTCGAGGGTCTTATAATTGAATATTCTTGTTACAGGCAGCCGGGGTCAGCTTGGCTCGGAGTTGCTTGAGCTGTCGGCCAGTTGCCGCAACCACCGTTTTTTTTTCTATGATCTTCCCGATCTTGATATTACACGCTCCGACCAGGTTGAGTCGCATTGCCGTAACCATGAGATAGAGGTTATCGTCAATTGTGCGGCATATACTGCTGTGGACAAGGCTGAAACAGATTCAGCAATGGCCTTCAAGGTGAACCGGGATGCTCCTGCAATCCTCGCGGCATGCGCCAGAGAACGAAATGCTCTTCTTCTGCAGATCTCTACCGACTATGTTTTTGATGGCACCTCCTCTACCCCTTACCGGGAGAGCGATCCGACTGCGCCGCTGGGTGTTTATGGTCTTTCGAAGTGGGAGGGTGAGGAGCGTATTCGTCAGATAGCGCCCGCATACATCATTATCAGGACATCATGGCTTTACTCTCTCTCTGGTGTTAATTTTGTTAAAACAATGCTGCGTCTTGGTGCAGAACGCCCGGAGCTGCATGTTGTGGCTGACCAGATTGGATCACCGACCTGGGCGGCAGATCTTGCTGCCGCCATTGTCTTGATTATTGATCGATATAAGAAGGATTTGCCTTATGGAGCGACCTTCCATTATTCCAATGAAGGGGTGGCCTCATGGTACGATTTTGCCAGAGCAGTTATGGATCTGGCAGGAGTCTCGTGCAAGGTTCTGCCGATTGAAAGTGCCCACTATCCCCAGATTGCACCACGGCCACATTATAGTGTCCTGAACAAGTCGGCAATAAAAAAAGAGTTGGGGATTGAGATCCCTTACTGGCGCGACTCACTCTCAGCCATGCTGCAGCGCAGGGGGATGAGCGATGTGTAGAGAAGCTCCGAATGGGCGATAGAGGCAGTACAGGGTTCAAGTTCTCTGAAGTTCTTAACAAATCATCACAAAGCAATGCATATTCTTGTTACAGGGGGAGCTGGTTTCATCGGCTCTCATGTGGTCAGGCACTTTTTGACCAAATACCCCTCTTCTACGATTACCAATCTCGACTGTTTGACCTATGCCGGAAATCTTGCCAATCTCCGGGATGTTGAGCATCTGCCGAATTACCGGTTTGTCAAGGGGGATATTACTGATGGTGATTTTCTGATGCAATTGTTTGAAAAAGAACGCTTTGATGGCGTAATTCACCTTGCTGCGGAGTCGCACGTTGATCGTTCGATTGCCAACCCGACGGCATTTGTGGTTACCAATGTGCTTGGCACCGTCAATCTGCTGAACGCCGCCAAAGCCTCCTGGCAGTCGAATAGTGAGGGTAAACGCTTTTACCACATCTCAACTGATGAGGTCTATGGATCTCTTGGAGAGGAGGGGATGTTTACCGAAGAGACACCTTACGCTCCCCATAGCCCCTATTCAGCATCAAAAGCCTCCTCCGACCATTTTGTCAGGGCTTGGCACGACACCTTCGGTTTGCCGGTGGTAATCAGCAACTGTTCCAACAATTACGGCTCCTTCCAGTTTCCCGAAAAGCTTATTCCTCTTTTTATCAATAATATCATCCAGAAAAAACCTCTTCCGGTCTATGGAAAAGGGGAAAATATTCGCGACTGGCTCTGGGTTGTAGACCATGCAGAGGCGATTGACCTTATCTATCATCAGGGCAAAACAGGTGAGACCTACAATATTGGTGGCCATAATGAGTGGAGTAATATTGACCTGATAAGGCTGCTCTGCCGTATTATGGATAACAAGCTTGGAAGAACTTCAGGAGAATCGGAAAAACTGATTACCTTTGTTACCGATCGCGCAGGTCATGACCTGCGCTATGCCATTGATTCGTCGAAGTTGCAGCGGGAACTCGGGTGGGTTCCCTCAATAACCTTTGAGAAAGGGGTTGAACGGACAGTCGAGTGGTACCTTTCACACGATGAATGGCTCAGCAATGTCACTTCGGGCAGTTATCAGCACTATTACGACGAGATGTATGGCGTCAGGTGACAACAATCATTGAAACAGATCTCTTATGAAAATTCTGGTTATTGGTGGTGCAGGCTATATTGGCAGCCATGTGGCAAGAGCTTTTCTTGACCATGGCTATGAGGTGACGGTTTTTGACAATCTGCAGACCGGCTTCAGGGAGAATCTTTTTGAGGATGCCCGATTTGTCCATGGTGATATCATGCATCCGGAGCAGTTGCGGGCTGTTATGGCTGGAGGCTATGATGGGTGCGTCCACCTTGCTGCGCTGAAGGCTGCCGGGCAGTCGATGCTGCATCCTGATGCGTATGCCGAATCCAATATTTCAGGTGCGATCAACATCCTCAATCAGGCCTCTGCTGCCGGTCTGTCACCGATTATCTTCTCCTCCTCTGCTGCTGTGTACGGAAGTCCTCAATACCTGCCGATTGATGAGAGTCACCCTAAGGAACCTGAAAACTTTTACGGATTTACCAAACTTGAGGTTGAGCGTCTTCTCGACTGGTATGACCGACTTAAGGGGATGCGCTACGCAGCAATCCGCTACTTCAACGCTGCTGGCTATGATGTGCAGGGGCGTGTCAAAGGGGTTGAGTTGAACCCGGAGAATCTTCTGCCGATTGTGATGGAGGTGGCTGTGGGTATTCGCGAGAAACTCGCTGTTTTTGGAGATGATTATCCGACGCGGGATGGAAGTGGCATCCGCGATTATGTGCATGTCAGCGACCTTGCCGAAGCGCATGTCACCGCTTTTGAATATGTTGTGAGGCATGACGAAAGTTTGACCATCAACCTCGGCAGCGAGACTGGTGTGAGTGTTCTTGAGATGGTTGAGCGGGCGCGGGCCATCACTGGCATGGCTATTCCCTCCGAAATCAGGAGCAGAAGGGCGGGTGATCCGGCAGAGCTTGTGGCATCCTCCGGCAAGGCGCTTGAGCTGCTTGGATGGGTGCCGAAATATAGTGACGTTGATACCCTTGTCTCGACAACATGGAAGATGTACGAAAAGTATCTTACTCTTTAAAAAATCACTTGTTCCTTCATGATTGTTCCTGTGATTCTCAGTGGTGGTTCGGGTACCCGGCTTTGGCCTCTCTCCCGTGCCTTGTATCCCAAACAGTTGCTCTCGTTGACGGGCGCAAATACTATGCTCCAGGATACGGTATTTCGCCTTGCCTCAATTTCAGAGAGGGGGCCGATCTACTGTATCTGCAATGAGAGTCACCGCTTTCTGGTTGCTGAGCAACTGCACGAAACGGGGGCTGAGCTTGGAGAGATTATTCTTGAGCCATCAGGCCGCAATACGGCGCCTGCGGCCGCTATTGCAGCAATGCTGATAACGAAAAAATATCCCGGCGCACTGATGCTGGTGTTGCCAGCCGACCATGTTATTCTTGATCAAAAGGCCTTTACTGCGGCTGTTGCTGTTGGCAAGTCAGCAGCCGAGAGAGGTGAGCTTGTTACCTTTGGCGTTACGCCGAATGCACCTGAAACCGGTTATGGCTATATAAGGGCATCGGTGAAGAGTGAGATGGCGGTTTATCCAGTGGTTGAGTTTGTTGAGAAACCTGACCGGGAGACGGCAGAACGCTATATCTCTTCGGGTGACTACTTCTGGAACAGCGGGATCTTTCTCTTCAAGGCTGCGAGCTATCTTCTTGAACTTGAAACCTATGCTCCGGCTATGCTTGCCGCCTGCCGGAACGCTCTTGATAAAGCGGTTGAAGATCTTGACTTTCTGCGGCTTGATGCTGAAGCCTTTTGTGCCTCTCCCTCCGACTCCATCGACTATGCAGTGATGGAAAAAACCTCGAAGGCCGCTCTTGTTCCTCTCAATGCCGGCTGGAATGATGTTGGTGCCTGGTCTGCGCTCTGGGATGTTCAGGAGTGTGATGTTGCTGGTAATATCAAGAAGGGTGATGTGCTGGTTCATGATGTTAAAAACTGCTACATTCACGCAACCAGCCGGCTTGTGACAGCCGTAGGTCTTGAAGGGCACATTATTGTTGAGACCTCTGATGCAGTGCTTGTGGCTTCAAGGGAGTGTGTACAGGATGTCAAGGTGCTTGTCGAAGAACTTAAAAAGAATGAACGATCTGAAGTTTCGACCCACAGACGGGTATGCAGGCCGTGGGGCAACTATGAAATTGTTGATGCTTCAGAACGATTCAAGGTGAAGCGTATTACGGTCAATTCCGGAGCAGCACTCTCCATGCAAAAACATCATCATCGTGCCGAACACTGGATTGTGGTCAAGGGCAAAGCCCTTGTTACCGTTGGAGAGCAGATCATTACACTTTGTGAGGATCAGTCAACCTATATTCCTGTCGGAGCATTTCATCGTCTGGAGAATAGAGAAAAAACTCCGCTTCAACTCATTGAAGTGCAGACAGGCAGTTATCTTGGAGAGGACGATATTGTTCGGGTCGATGACCGATATGGACGTCAGTAGAGTGAATAATCAAGAACTATTGCTTGTCAGAGGCAAAGATGTAAAGAGCATCATCTGCTTTCCTTTGTTTTGATAGCATGAATAAATATATTACATTTCCAAAGTATTGTTTTTTTATGCGACAACCCTAAAATAGCAGTGAAATATGGCTGAAGAAACGAAAGCATCCGGTCAAAATCAGCAGAAACAAGGTGATTTTGTTAAAGGAGATTTTTCTACCATTCTTGTTGGTGTAGGTGCTCTTATTGATAGCGCCATTGAGCCTGTAAGCAAGATGCTTGTAATGACACTTGATTCTCTTGCTGTTGTCGCAAAACAGGTGCTTGATGGTGTGAACTCTACACTGGGCGGCAAGAAATAAGCGTTGAAAGGCATTGGCCAGGCGGCCTTGTTCATACATGTTTTCAGGCAAGCTTTTCGGTTATTGAAAAGCTTGCCTGTCCTGTTTTTATTCCTTGTACAGTTATTTTTTTGCAGGCATGCGCTTGTATTTGATTTGAATGATTTGGAAAAGCTATGGATTATAAATTTGTTGAGTATCCCTCAAATGTGCCTTATAGTGTTGTAGAATCAGAGGTGCTTGCCTACTGGAATCAACACGGGATTTTTCAGAAAAGCCTGGACGAGAAACCTGCAGATCGGGTTTTCTCTTTTTATGAAGGCCCCCCGACGGTTAACGGCAAGCCTGGTGTTCACCATGTCTTCAGCCGCACCATAAAAGATATTGTTTGTCGATACAAGACCATGCAGGGGTACCGCGTTCCCCGAAAAGCTGGCTGGGATACCCATGGTTTGCCGGTAGAGATTGCGGTGGAGAAAAAACTTGGCCTGAAAAACAAGTCGCAGGTTGTCGAGTATGGTGATGGTGAGTTTAATGCCGAAGCAAGGGCGCTGGTTTACCACCACATTGACGATAACCGCGAAGGGTGGGGAAAGCTGACTGAGCGGATGGGTTACTGGGTCGATATGGACAATCCCTACATCACCTGCACAAACGATTATATCGAATCGGTCTGGTGGGCTCTGAAAACTATTTTCGACAAAGGGCTTATCTACAAGGATTATAAAATTGTTCCTCAGGATCCGAAATCAGAGACGGTGCTGAGCTCGCATGAGCTTGCTCTTGGGTACAAAGAGGTGAAAGACCCGAGCATCTATGTCAAGTTCAAAATCAAGGATTCAGTTGAGTCACTGCTGGTCTGGACAACGACACCGTGGACACTTATCTCAAATGTAGCGCTTTGCGTCGGCTCTGATATCGACTACGTCAGGGTTTCTCATGCTGAGAGCGGAGAGTTGTTGATTCTTGCCAGGTCGCGCTTGCAGGTGTTGCTTGAAAAGAACGAAGAGGGTGAATCACTCTGGCGGGTTGTTGCCGAGCTGAAAGGGGGTGATCTGGAAGGGTTGGAGTATGAGCCGCTCTTCACCTATATCCAGCCTGAAAAAAAGTGTTGGTATGTTACCGCAGGCTCTTTTGTCTCTACTGAAGATGGTACCGGTATTGTTCATATTGCTCCGGCTTTTGGTGCCGATGACTATGAGATAGCCAAAGCATACGATTTGCCAATGCTTCAGCCCGTGGCCCGGAACGGATGCTTTACCGCAGAGGTGAGTGATTATGAAGGCATGTTTTTCAAGGATACTGATCCGTTGATTATCAAGCAGCTTAAGGCATCCGGAAAGTTATATCGCAAAGAGATTATCACCCACACCTATCCCTATTCGTGGCGATATGATGTGCCGGTGATCTATTATGCACGAGAGTCGTGGTATATCAGAACAACCTCAATAGCCGCCCGAATGGTGGAACTCAACAAGACGATCAACTGGTGCCCTCCCGAAATTGGTACCGGTCGTTTTGGCAACTGGCTTGAGGAGAACAAGGACTGGGCGCTTTCACGCGAGCGCTTCTGGGGTTCACCGCTTCCGCTTTGGGTGTCGGAGGATTTTGTTATTGGTGATGATGCTGCATCCGGAAAAATGTTTGCCGTCGGTTCAGTTGCCGAATTGCGTGAGGGTTTTATTGATATTGACGGTGAGCGACTGCTCCTCGGAGATGCGCTCGACAGGGGATTGGTACAGCTTGATCTTCACAAACCATTTGTTGACAGAATCTACTTTGTGAGAGAGGGCAAGCGCTTTAATCGGACGCCCGAGCTGGTGGATGTCTGGTTCGACAGTGGCTCCATGCCATTTGCACAGTTGCATTACCCCTTCGAGAATCGCGATCTGTTCGACAAGATGTTCCCTGCCGATTTTATTGCCGAAGGGGTTGATCAGACCAGAGGGTGGTTCTATACGCTTCATGCCATAGCAACGCTTATTTTCGACAAAGTGGCCTATAAAAACCTGATTGTCAACAGTCTTATCCTTGACAAAAGTGGTCAGAAAATGTCAAAGTCGAAAGGTAATGTTGTTGACCCTTTTGAGACAATGGAGCGTTACGGTGCCGATGCACTGCGCTGGTACCTTATGGTGACCAGTCCGCCATGGAGGGCTAAATCCTTCAATACCGATGAGATTGAGGAGGAGCAGCGGAAGTTTTTCCGTGCCTTCATCAACAGCTATAACTTTTTTGTGCTTTATGCGAGTGTTGATGGATTTACCTTTGCTGAGCCTGAAATTGCTGTTCACGAGCGCTCCGAGCTCGATCGCTGGGTTCTCTCCTGCCTGAATACGCTGGTTGAGAGTGTTCAGCTTCGTATGGAGCAGTACGACATTACCGGTGCCGTCAGGCTGATTAATGATTTTACCGTTGATGACCTTTCAAACTGGTATATCCGCCGCTCAAGAAAACGGTTCTGGAAAAGTGATATGGGGTCTGACAAGGTTGCCGCCTATCAGACGCTCTATCGAGCACTTGAGGTATTGGCAAAACTGCTGGCTCCCATTACCCCTTTTCTTGCGGAACGGATTTACCTGAATTTGAACGGAATCAGCAAACTTGAATTGTGCGAGTCCGTGCATCTTGCCGATTTTCCTCAGTTTGATGTGACGGCCATTGACCGGCCACTTGAGCTTCGCATGAAGAAGGCGCAGATTATCACATCGCTGGTGCGCACCATGCGCGAAAAGGCATCAATCAAGGTTCGGCAGCCGCTCAAGCGTATTTTGCTCTCAGTCAGTGATGCCACTGCAAGGGAAGAGTATCGTCTGGTTGGCGATATCATTATGGAAGAGATCAATGTCCAGAAGATAGAGTATATCGAAGAGGATGGCTCGGTGATCAGCAAAAAGGTTAAACCAAACTTTAAAACCCTTGGCCCCCGTTTTGGCAAGGATATGAAAGCTTTGGCGGAAGCGATCAGAATTATGAGCCACAAGCAGATTGCGCTTCTTGAAAAAGAGGATATGCTGCCACTGGATCTTGATGGCAAGGTTTTTGAGCTGCATCGTGAAGATGTAGAGATCATGCATGAAGATATTGAGGGGTGGCTGGTTGCATCCGATGAAGCCCATGGCATTATGGTGGCGCTTGATACCGAGATGACCGAAGAGCTTGAGATGCTGGGGCTTTCGCGTGAACTGGTCAGCCGAATACAGGCGCTGCGAAAAGAGAGTGGCCTTGAAATTACTGACCGGATCTCACTCTCTCTTCAGTGCTCGGCAAAACTGCTTGATGCAGTGAGAGGAAATGAGGATTACATAACATCTGAAACTCTTGCAAATGCTCTTGTATTTGAAATGGTTGGCGCTCTCTCTCCGCTGAAGTGGAAGGAAGAGATGGTCAATGGTGAAATTTGCAGATTAGCACTTGAAAAATGGGGCTTTTAATAGTATTATAGCAAGCGCTCTTTTGTGCTGAATTCTGTTATAACAAGAAAAAAAATGTCTGTTATGGTGAAAAAAAATGAGAGTGCTTCCAGCAAAGAGAATGAAATAATGGAAGAGCCTGTCCTGACAAAAACCTATTTAACTGACGAAGAACTCGAACATTTCAGAGTCTTGTTGCTTAAAAGACGGGAGGAGGTGCTGCGTGATCTGGATATTCTGCGCTCTTCACTCTCCGACGAAAACGTTGAGGATTCCATCAATTCGAACTACTCCATGCACATGGCTGATCATGGAACGGATACCATGGATCGAGAACAACGCTTCATGTTTATTGCCCGTGATGAAAAGTATATCACGTACATTGATCAGGCGCTCGACAGGATCAGAAACAAGACTTATGGTATCTGTATCAAGTCGGGCAAACCTATCCCGAAAAAGAGACTTGAGGCGGTGCCACATACGTCAGTAAGAATTGAGTTCAAACAGGGAAAAAAGTAGAGGGCTTTACTCGTGATAAAGATTCCATCTCTAACCGGAAAGGGCTGCCTCTTCAGGCAGCCCTTTTTCTTATGCTCATCCATGTGTGTAAACTCTCTTCTTTGTCAGTCGTTTTCTTCTTTGTCTGTAGTGGCATCGCTGATCTGAATTGGATAGTCACCACTGAAACAGGCTGTGCAATAGCTGCATGTTTCGCCATCAAACGAAGGCACGCTGTTCATCATCCCCTGCATGGAGAGATATTTCAATGAATCCACTCCGATATATTCTCTGATTTTTTCGATCTCCTGCGTCTCATTGTCGAGACTGTCGAACATGTGGGTAAGCAACTGTCGTTTGGTAGGAAAATCCATACCGTAGAAACAGGGGTTGGTTATGGGGGGAGAGCTGATGTGCAGATGAATTGCCGCTGGGTCAGCCTCACGGATCAGTTTGATCAGCATTTTCGCAGTTGTCCCCCGGACAATGGAGTCGTCCACAAGAATGATTGGTCTTCCCTGAAGCACTCCACGCACAATATTGTACTTGGAACGAACCTTGATGTCACGGCTGTGAATTCCTGGCTGTATGAAGGTTCTTCCCACATAGTGATTGCGGATAAGACCATGTTCAAACCTTGCCGGTTTCTCATTTTTGAGGCTTTCCCTCACAAAACCGAGCGCTGCAGTGTTGGATGAGTCGGGCACACTGACAACGGTCAGCTCCTTTTCTCCGGGCTGATGCTCAATTGCGGATTCTCGGGCAAGATTTTTGCCGAGATTTCGCCGTACCTTGTCAACCGAATGGCCAAAAATAAAGCTGTCTGGACGGGAAAAATAGACATACTCAAAAATGCAGCGGGCCTTGCGAGCTGAGGAGGGAAGGTAAAGCGATGTCAGCTTTTCATTGGTAACGGCAAGATGATCAATCAAAAGAATTTCGCCCGGCTCAATATCGCGGATATACTCCGCCTGGATGATATCAAAGGCGCAGGTTTCGCTGGCAACAATATAGGCCAGCTCACCGGTGAGAGGATCGACCTTTTTGCCAAGGGCAAGCGGCCTGAATCCATAAGGATCCCTCGCAGCGATCAACTGGTTATTAGCCAGCAGTACTATTGAATATGCACCTTGTACCTGCGACAAGGCTTCGTAAAGCTGGTCTATTGGCTCTTTTTCACGGCTTCGTGCGGCAAGGTGCGGGATGATTTCAGTATCCGAAGATGCCTGAAAGATAACTCCAAGCTCGGTCAATTCGCGCCTTAGGGCACGGGAGTTGGTGAGATTGCCGTTATGGGCTATTGCGAGACTTCCTGACCGGTAGGTCAGGGAAAATGGTTGGATATTGCTTGCCGATGATGAGGAACCTGTGGTTGAGTATCGGTTGTGTCCAATTGCGGCATAGCCCCCAAGGGTATCAAAAATAGTCTCGTCCCTGAAGACCTCAGCGACAAGCCCCATCCCTTTATGTTGTTTGAAGAGCGTTCTTTTCTTGACCTTGTTGTATTCTGCTACAACAATACCAGCTGCCTCTTGTCCCCTGTGCTGCAGTGAATACAATCCATAGAAGGTATCTTCTGCGGGAGTTTTTGAATTAAAAACGCCGAAAACTCCACACATAAGCAAGGTATGTTAAAGTTGAGTAAACAGCCCGATGTACTCTTTCATGCTTCATAATGAGGATGAACATAACGATTCAGAGCGTCAATTGAAAGAGTGCAGAATCTTTTTAACCAGAGCCGTATTTTGTTTGCAGTTACGCTGTCACTTTCTCTTGCTGTGAAATGCTGGAAAAGTCATATATTGGCCTGCTGAAAATCATTGTATTCTTATGGCTGAATCGTTCTGTTTCCTATGCTTTCACTATCAATCGGCGAACTCGAAAAACGGGCAGGAAAGATAAAACTGGTTATTTCCGATAATGATGGTGTCTTTACCGATACGGGAGTTTACTATTCAGACAGGGGCGAGGAGATGAAGCGTTATTCCATCAGGGATGGTATGGGGGTT
Source organism: uncultured Chlorobiaceae bacterium (assembly GCA_903994365.1). Classification (GTDB taxonomy): domain Bacteria; phylum Bacteroidota; class Chlorobiia; order Chlorobiales; family Chlorobiaceae; genus Chlorobium. The sequence continues at coordinate 32,797 of CAJEXL010000012.1, forward strand.
GAACGGCTCAGAAATATTGGCATTGATACCTGCATCATGACCGGGGAAGTGTCACCCAGTCTGAAGAAACGTGCTGAAAAGCTCGGCATGAAAAGGCTCTATCTTGGAATCAAGGATAAGCTCTCAATGGTTGAAACCGTACTGACTGAAACCGGACTTCGCCGATGTGAGCTGGCATATATTGGCGATGATGTCAATGATGTCGCCATTATGGAGGAGATATCCAGAGAGGGTTTAACCGGATGCCCTCGTGATGCAACCCTGTTCGTTGAGCCCTGCAGCCACTATCGAGCTCAAGCAGATGGTGGATATGGTGCTTTCCGCGACTTTGCCGAATGGCTTATCACACTAAGAAATTCCTGAGTATATCTTTTATTAACATCGATTCCGGCCATTCTCATAAAAAGTAATGGATGGTTCGATTTTCCAAAGTAACGTATGGCGGAAGTCACTATAGGTAACAGAATGGTCGGGGATGCTCATCCCGTCTTTGTCATTGCTGAAATTGGTATCAATCATAATGGCTCGATGGAGGTTGCCAAGAAGCTTATTGAGGGTGCAGCCCAGGCAGGTTGCGATGCCGTAAAGTTTCAGAAGCGTACACCAGAGCTCTGCGTGCCAAAGGATCAGCGCGATATTGAGCGTGATACCCCTTGGGGTCGTATGAAATACATTGACTACCGATATAAGGTTGAGTTCGGGCGTGAAGAGTACCAGGAGATAGATCGCTTCAGCAAAGAGCATGGTATTTTATGGTTTGCCTCTTGCTGGGACGAGGAGTCGGTTGATTTTATGGAACAGTTTGAGCCACCCTGTTACAAGGCGGCCTCTGCCTCGTTGACCGATTTGCCGCTGCTGAAGAAAACAGCTTCAACCATGCGTCCCCTGATCATCTCAACCGGGATGTCAACCATGGAAGAGGTTGAAAAAACGGTCGAAGAGCTTGGAACTGGTAATCTTCTTATAGCTCACACAAACTCCACCTACCCCTCTCCGATTGATGAGTTGAACCTCCGCATGATCACTTCGCTTAAAGCGCTCTATCCAACGGTGCCGATCGGCTATTCCGGCCATGAAGTGGGGCTTTCGACCACCTGGGCCGCAGTGGCGCTTGGTGCCACCTTTGTTGAACGTCACGTCACCCTTGATCGGGCCATGTGGGGATCTGACCAGGCAGCTTCGGTAGAGCTTTCGGGTATGGCAAGGCTTGTGTCAAACATTCGTGACATTGAGAAAGCGCTTGGTGATGGTGTAAAACGCCTCTATGAAGGTGAAGCTGCAGCACGTAAAAAGTTGCGTCGCTCCTGATACGGCACTGTTTCGCTGTTGAACACTTTCTGTGTCACATTCTGATCAGGAGGTGTTTAATACAAAGTTCCCTAATAAAACAAAGTATTGTCCAGCTATGAGTAATAATAACAGTACAGCCCCTGTCCAGGAGTTTGAATACAAGGCTGAGATGAAGCAGCTTCTGGATCTTATCGTTCACTCACTCTATACCCATCCTGAAATTTATCTAAGGGAGCTGATTTCAAATGCCTCCGATGCGTTGAGCAAGGTGCGTTTCAATGCACTGACCGATCAGGATATTCTTGACAAGGAGTCTGAGCTTGCTGTCCGGATAACCATCGACTCCACAGAGATGACCTTTTCCATCCAGGACAGCGGTGTCGGGATGACAGAAGAGGAGCTGATTGCAAATCTCGGTACCGTTGCAAAGTCGGGGACGCTCAGCTTCATGCAATCGTTGAAAGAGCAGCAGAAGCAGCTTGATGGCAACCTCATTGGGCAATTTGGTGTCGGATTTTACTCAGTATTTATGGTCACCGAAGAGGTTACCGTTGAGACAAGAAGCGCCCGACCAGATTCACAGGGGTACCGCTGGCGCTCTGCTGGCCAGGGTACCTATACGATTGAAAAGATTGACAAGGCTGACCGTGGCACCACAATCTCCTTCAAACTCAAAGAGGAGCATAAAGAGTTTGCTGAAGAGTACCGTGTCGAGCAGATTATCAAAAAATACTCCAACTTTGTTGACTTTCCGATCTATCTTGGCGAGAAGCAGGTCAACAGCGTTACCGCGCTCTGGCAGCGCTCAAAGGGTGAGTTGAAGGATGAAGAGGTCAATGAGTTCTACAAGTTCATTGCCAACGATTATAACGATCCTCTCGACTATCTCCCTGTTTCGGTTGAGGGTATGGTCACCTTCAAAGCGCTCCTGTTTCTTCCTCAAGAGGCTCCGCCCGATATGCTCTACCGTCAGGGTGAGCTCGAAAATCATGGCCCGCAGCTCTATGTAAAAAAGGTGCTGATCCAGAATGAGTGCCGTGACCTGCTCCCCGAATATCTTCGCTTTATTGCCGGTGTTGTCGATACTGAAGATCTCTCGCTTAATGTGTCGAGAGAGGTTGTACAGTCGAGTCCGGTGATGGCCAAAATTCGTCAGATCCTGACCGGCAAGATTCTTGGCTGGTTTGAAACTCTTGCCAAAGAGCAGCCTGAGAAGTTCAAAACATTCTACAAGGCATTTGGCCCCATCATCAAGATTGGTCTCAATACGGACTTTACCAATCGCGACAAGCTGATTGAGCTGCTGCGTTTTGAGAGCACAAAAACCGCTGAAGGCGAGTATATTACGCTCAAGGAGTATTCTGATAGAATGGGAGCTGATCAGAAGGAGATCTATTATCATTCAGGAACAAGCAGAGGGCAGCTTCTTGCCCATCCAAATCTTGAGTATTTTCAGGATATGGGCATTGAGGTGCTGCTGCTGAGCGATCCAGTTGATGTTTTTGTCATTCCGTCGATTCATGAGTACGATAAAAAACCCCTGAAATCCATTGAAAAACCCGATATCGATTTTTCAAGGCAGAAGCCGCTCAAGGAGGGGGCAGAGCCACTTCCGGAGAATCTCCTCTCTTCGGTGCTTCAGCTTTTCCGTGAAACACTTGGAGAGGATATTGAGGATGTCATAGAGTCACATCGGCTGGTTAATTCGCCTGTAACACTGGTGAGCGGAAAGGATGGTCTCGACAGTCAGATGGAGAAGATGATGAAGATGATGCAGGCCAATATGCCTTCAGCCAAAAAGATTCTGGAAGTCAATACATCGCATCCGATTATCCGTAACCTTTCAGGAATGGTTATTGCCGACGCTGGTAATCCGTTGATCAGGACGGTGATCAGGCAGCTTTATGAAGGCGCTCTTTTTCTTGAGGGTGGTCTTGACTCAACCACCGCATTTTTATCAAGAATGAACGAGTTGATTGAGGTTGCAACGCTCTCCAGATGAGAGGATTCAATAACTTTAAACTACTGAATTCGTGAATAAGGGAAGGGATTTCGATGCAAGGGAAATTTTGGTTTTTCAGAAAAATGAGATAACCGAGCATCATATATACAAGAATCTTTCCGGCAAGGTAAGCGGTATTAAAAGCCGTCGTATACTCTCCCAGATTGCTGACGATGAGATGCGCCACTACAACGTCTGGAAAAACTATACGCGGAGAGATGTTGCTCCCGACCGGTTCAAGGTGTGGTTTTATACCATGGCGAGTATGTTGTTCGGATTTACCTTTGGCATCAAGTTGATGGAAAATGGTGAAAAAAAGGCTTATGCCCTCTATAGCCGTTTTCCAAACACTCTCAAGGAGGTGAACGGTATTGTTCGTGACGAAGAGGAGCATGAACAGGCACTGCTGATGCTCCTCGACGAAGGTCGTCTCAAACACATCGGCTCAATTGCTCTTGGTCTCAGCGATGCGCTTGTCGAATTTATAGGTGTGCTTGCGGCCCTTACTTTTGTCTTGCATACTACAACAGTTGTGGCACTGACGGCCTCAATTACCGGCATTGCAGCCGCACTTTCAATGGTGGCATCAGGCTACCTTTCTGCAAAATCAGACCCCGGCGGAAAAAACCCTTTTCTTGTCTCATTTTATAGAGGGGGTGCATACATTTTTAGCCTGCTTGCGCTGGTTGCTCCCTATCTTTTTCTTGAAGACCGCTATATTTGCCTGGGGCTCTCATTTTTTATTGCACTCTGCATCACAGGGTTTATCAACTACTATCTCTCTGTTGCCCGGGACCTGCCCTTCAAAAGTCGTTTCCTTGAAATGGCAGGGCTTTGTTTTGCCGTTGCAGCGTTGAGTTCCCTGGCTGGTTATGCCATACACTTCGCCTTTCCCGATGTTTTGATGTAGTCATCATGAGGCAGTGGCCGATAGCAGCAGTGAAGCAACTGCTGCTGCATCGACATCCTGCTCTGTGTTGATTGCCAGAGTGACGGTACTCTCCTCTGCTGTGAGTGCATCTTGTTCTTCAAGCTGTTTTGCCAGCACTTCGGTGTTTGCGTCCGACGCGTCAGTTCCCTTCAGAGAACGGATTCTCACCCTCTCCATGAGCAACTCTTCAGGAGCGCAAAAATGTAAAATTCTGAAGGACACCTTCAGCTCTCTTGCAAGTTCCATAAAGAGCTTGCGATTGCAGTTTTTAAGAAATGTTGCATCCACAATGACCGATAGTTCTGCCTTTATGGAGATCGTGGCAAGATCAAGCAGCCTGCGGTAAGTTTGCTGGTTGAAATTCTCCGTGTAGAGTGCATTTCTCTCGCTACTTCGTTCAAGGGAGTTGAGGCCTGCCAGTCGTTTTCGTTCAACATCCGATCGGATATGAATACATCGCAGCACTTGTGCAATTTTGCGAGAGAGAACAGTTTTACCACTTCCTGAAACCCCTGAGGTGATGATGAGCATGGGCTTTTTTGAGAGTGAATAGTCCAGTGCGCGAGCCAGGTAAGAGCGGTGTTCTTCGAGAATTGCCTGCGTTTTGGCAGAGTCAACGGTTTGCTCATACCGGATTGCCGTAACTTTTGCTCGCACCATGGCGCGGTAGAGTGCATAAAAGGAGAGAAGAGGCAGTGCGCTGTAATCTCCGGTTTCCGCCAGGTAGTTGTTCAGGAGCCTCCAGGCAAGTTCCGGTGCTCCGCCATGTTCAAGATCCATGAAGAGAAAAGCCAGATCACTGATAACATCAATATTACTTAGGCTCTCATTGAACTCAATGCAGTCAAAGATAAAGATTCTCTTTTTCCACAGAACCATATTGCCCGTATGCATGTCTCCATGGCATTGTCGGATAAAGCCATTCCTCTTTCTCTGGAGCAGAAGATTGCTGAGCTGTTGATGCTTGTTGACGGTTACTGTTTTAAGTTGAGCGAGCTGGTCAATTTCATTTTTCTCCGGGATGATAGGCTCTATGGTCGTGAAATTATGTAGCATCGGCTTGATAACATTATCAGTGTTGCCAAAACTACTCTCGGCAGATACTGGGGGCTGTGAGGTATGGAAGCGAGCTATCATGATGGCCAGATGATCAATATGCTCCTCTTTGAGCAGCTTATGTGAAAGCATCCGGTCAAGCTCCATCGTCCGGTCAAATTGCACCATTTGAACTGCATAGTCGATAATCTCCCCTTTGGAGTCAACAAGAATCATCTCTCCACTTTTGACAACAGGTACAACAGAGAGATAGATTTCAGGGCAAAGTCTCTGGTTAAGGCGAAGCTCTTCATAGCAGTAGTGACGGCGTTTTTCAATAGTTGAAAAATCAAGAAACCCGAGGTTCAGGGGCTTTTTGATTTTGTAGGCCAGGGACTCTGTAAGAAAAATCCATGAAATGTGAGTCTCCACAACATCAATGGTTCCGGTGGCATGAGGATACGCTTCCGGATGGCTCAAAGCTTCAGTCAGGCAGGTCATAATATTACCAGTGAAAATGCAGAAAAAATTCTTGATTGCAATATACAGGTGGAATTGTAAGTAGACAAGAATCGTCCAGTCGAAGGGATTACTTTAAAAAAAAATGTAAATTGGCCTTTCGTTGCCGAGATAAGCCCCCTCATCACATTCATATAGTCAACTAACAGTTATGATACATCTTACAAGGATACTTTGTCCGACTGATTACTCCCCGACATCGGATAACGCTGTGCGCTATGCCGTTGAGTTTGCACGAAAAGTCGGCGCCCATGTCAGGTTTGTGCATATCCTCTCTTCTGGAGTTGTTCCCGAAAAAAACGATGTTGCTTCAGCCGATTCGGGAGTTCCCGCAGTTCGCCCGGATGAGGATATTGATGTACTTCCTGACAATTTTTCGCAGGTACTTATGGCTGAAAAAAAGAAAGGGTTGAATGCAGATTTTCGCGTTCTCAAGGGTGAAGCTCCCAAAGTTATTGCTGAGCAGGCGCACTCCTGGGGTGCCGATTTGATTATTATGGGCTCTCACGGTCGAACTGGTCTGCAGAGACTCATGATGGGCAGTGTGGCTGAAGAGGTTTTTCGTTGCTCAGATATTCCAGTGTTGCTGGTCAAGGAGCAGGCGGCCGCCAAGATTATTGTGGAATGACTTCCACCGGCTTGAATTTTATATCACCATTATTGTCAGCACCTTATGAAAAATTTTAAGGCATCAATTGTTGCGCTTATTACTGAAACATCGGCCAATCTGCCGAGTGATGTTCGTTGTGCCCTTGCAGCCGCTATCGACCGTGAAGATCCACTCTCCAGGGCTGGTCTTGCCATGTCAACCATCTCGGTCAATATTGATATGGCCGTTGACAATGTTTCGCCGGTTTGTCAGGATACCGGCATGCCAACTTTTTTTATTCATAGCCCGCGTGGTGCCGATCAGCTTCTTATGAAGCAGGAGATTGAAGTGGCTGTTGTTGAGGCATCAAAAACAGGTAAACTTCGCCCTAATGCGGTTGATGCCATCAGTGGTAAAAACTCTGGCAACAATCTTGGTTGCCACTTTCCCGTTATCCATTTTGAGCCATGGGAAAAGGATGAGATTGAGGTGAAGCTTATTCTGAAAGGGGGGGGGTGCGAAAATAAAAACATTCAGTACTCACTGCCTGATGAAATTCCCGGCCTTGGAAGCGCTTCGCGTGATCTGGATGGAGTGCGCAAATGTCTGCTTCATGCCGTTTATCAGGCACAGGGTCAGGGATGCAGCCCCGGTGTTATCGGTGTTGGTATTGGTGGCGATCGTACCAGCGGCTTTGAGCTTGCCAAAAAGCAGCTTTTCCGTACCATTGATGACCGCAACTCCGACAGCGAACTTGATGCTCTTGAACAGGAGATTTTGGAAAAAGCCAATACCATGGATATCGGCCCTATGGGATTCGGCGGCAAAACCACTCTATTAGGCTGTAAAATCGGCAAATCACATCGTGTTCCTGCAAGTTTTTTTGTTTCTGTAGCCTACAACTGCTGGGCATACCGCAGGCTTGGCGTACTGCTTGATCCAAACAGCGGTTCCATTGAGCGCTGGTACTATAGGGATGCCGATGAGATCAAACGCATGGCCAAAGGTGAGGGGATGCCACTGACCGGAAAAGAGGTAGTTCTGCAGGCCCCGGTCACCGAAGAGCAGGTACGCCGCCTCAAGGTTGGCGATGTCGTGCTCGTCAACGGAACCATGCACACCGGCAGGGATGCCTTCCATCATTATATAATGCACCACGATCTGCCCGCTGGTCTTGATACAACGGGGGGAGTTCTCTTCCATTGTGGACCGGTTATCATGAAAAACGAAGATGGAAGCTACAGGGTGACCGCTGCCGGCCCTACCACGTCGATTCGTGAAGAGCCATTCCAGGCTGATGTTATCAAAAAGCTGGGCTTGAGAGCGATTATCGGCAAGGGTGGCATGGGCCCGAAAACTCTCAGGGGTTTGCAGGAGCACGGGGCAGTCTATCTCAACGCCATCGGAGGCGCAGCACAGTATTATGCCCGTTGCATTACAAAGGTGACTGGCGTCGATTTTCTTGAAGAGATGGGTGTGCCAGAAGCCATGTGGCATCTTGAGGTGAGCTCATTTCCGGCAATTGTCACCATGGATGCTCATGGCAACAGCCTGCACAGTTTGGTAGAGGAGAAGTCGTTCCGTCAACTTGGCACTTTCGACAACAAGACGCATTGACCATTTTTGGAGCGTGTTGTCAAGCTCACTTTTAATGAAAAGAGAAAGTTTATGAAAAAAATAAGATTTATGGACGTCTCTTTCCGGGACGGATTTCAGTCATGTTTTGGCGCCAGAGTCAAGACCGAGGATTTTCTGCCAGCCCTGGAGGCAGCCGTTCACGCTGGCACCGATAACTTTGAAATAGGAGGGGGTGCCCGTTTTCAGAGCCTCTATTTCTATTGCGAGGAGGATGCCTTTACGATGATGGATACTGCCCGCAAGATTGTGGGGCCGGATATCAACCTCCAGACCCTTTCAAGAGGCGCCAATGTTGTTGGTCTTGTGTCGCAGTCGCGCGATATTATTGATCTTCATGCTCGTCTCTTCAAAAAGCATGGCATAACCACCATCAGGAACTTCGATGCACTAATGGATGTTCGCAACCTCGCATATTCAGGGCAATGTATTCATGATGCAGGGCTCAAGCACCAGGTTGTTATCGCACTGATGGGTCTTCCTCCCGGATTGACCGAGACCTACTGCCATACTCCGCAGTTTTATCTCGACAAGCTGAAAGAGATTCTTGATGCAGAAATTCCTTATGACAGTGTCGCATTCAAGGACGCTTCAGGCACAACAACTCCGGCAGTTGTTCATGAGACCATCAAGGGGGCGAGAAAGATGCTGCCGGAGGGCACCGAAATCCAGTTCCATACGCACGATACGGCAGGAATGGGCGTGGCCTGCAACTTTGCCGCCATTACGGGTGGGGCTGACATCATTGATCTCTCCATGGCTCCCGTCAGCGGCGGAACGGCTGAAGTGGATATTCTCACCATGTGGCAGCGGCTCAGGGGCACCGAGTACACCCTTGACATTGATCAGGAAAAGTACCTTGAGGTGGAGGCGCTCTTTATCGACCAGATGTACAAATACTACATGCCGCCAGAGGCAACAGCCGTCAATCCGGTGATCTCATTTTCACCCATGCCCGGCGGAGCACTCACCGCCAATACCCAGATGATGCGCGACAACAACACGCTTCATCTTTTCCCTGCCGTAATCAACAATATGCGGGAGGTGGTTGTCAAAGGAGGTTTTGGTGCTTCGGTTACTCCGGTTTCACAGTTCTATTTCCAGCAGGCCTTTGCCAATACCATTCAGGGGCACTGGAAAAAAATTACCGACGGATACGGCAAAATGGTGCTGGGTTACTTTGGCAAAACTCCCGCCCGTCCGGATGAAGAGGTTGTGCGGCTTGCTTCAGAGCAGCTTGGGCTAACCCCAACGGTTGAAGATGTGCACGACATCAACGATCGTAACCCTGAACTTGGCGTAGCCTATAACAAATTGCTGCTCCAGAAAGCCAATATTCCCCAGACTGACGAAAACATATTTATTGCGGCAACCTGTGGCGCAAAAGGGATTGCCTTCCTTCAGGGAGATTGCTCCACTGGCATTCGCTACAAGGCAGATATTGCCGTTGAGATCAAGGCAACACCAAGAGCGCAGGTGGTTGCTGCCTACCACGAAGCACATAAACACGACATCCATCAGAAAGAGGTGAACCACCGGCTTGAGGAGCTTTTTTCAAAGCTTCCAACTGCTCCAGTTCAACCTCCTGCTGCGTCAAAAGTTATCTCAATGGCCGGGAACTTTACTGTTTTTGTCGATGGTGCGCCATACACCGTCTCTTTTGCTGAAGGATCAGCTATTAATCCCCAGGGCATCACTGCGCCAGCCCCCTCTCTCGATACGTCAGCGGCCACAGCGTCAGTAGTTTCAGCAGGTACACCAGTGCCAGCAGTCATGCCAGGTAACGTCTTCTCAATCTCAGTCAAGGTTGGTGATGAGGTCAAAGAGGGAGAAGAGGTGGCTGTTATTGAAGCCATGAAAATGGAAACTCCCATTAAGGCCCCTTGTGCGGGAAGAATTCTCTCCATCACTGTTGCCAAAGGCGACACCGTAGGGATGGGTGAGATTATGATGACCATCGAGTAAACACGTTTGCTCACTGTCGCCCCGTGATGAAAAGCGGGGCAGTATGGTGGTTGAATACCGTCTGTCCATGCACCTCATCGACCGCCATTAATCATTCCCACTCCATTTCATTAAAAACCTGAAGCGCATTTTTTCTTGCGAGTGTTTCGAAATTAAGCAGATGCTTGAAGCATGACTGACCAGCTCTCCAACAATGGAGTAAATGTTGTCGGAGACTTTCTTTAATTCAGGAAATCCGTCAGCAGAGGAACTTTTGATTGGTAGCAGCATAGAGAATACTGCCACCAACATGGTCAATAGGGTTTGCATCTTGTGTTCATTTCCAATGTTTTTTGGAAGATTATGGGTAGAAAGAGATGGTGGAGAGTTATGTGGGGAGGCTCGCATATCCCCGCCCCGGCGCTTTGATGCGTACATACACCGCAGCCAGCATCACCAGCGCATTGATGACTCCGACGACAATGAATGGTGCCTTAGGGCTCATGGAGTCAAAAAGTCTGCCGCCAATGGTTGTGATGACGAGAATTCCTATGGCACCGCTTATATTGAACATGCCGATAACCGATCCACGCTCTGCTTTTGGCGCCTCCTGCCCAATCAGCGACTGTGCTCCGAGAAACGAACTGATCTGTCCTATACCGAGCAGCACAAAAAAGATGATCGACGCCGGTTCGTGCGGGTTACCGACAAGGCCCAGAGAGAGATAACCGATGCTTGCCAGCATCATGCAGACAATTAGAGCAGTTACCCGGTTCCAGCGGTCGATCAGCGGCCCGATAACCGGTGCCCACAGAAGCGCGGCCCCCTGTGAAATTATGAAAATCATCATTCCTTTTTTGACCGCCTCGGCAGGTGCCATACCCATGGCTATACCTGTCGTGGTTCCCCAGAGAGGCAGAAAAGTGCCGATAATGGATTGATCTCCCCGAGCAACAAAGGCTGCTGCGTAGGAGAGCAGGATTCTCGGGTTTTTAGCACAATTGATTCCGCTGGTGACAAGTGCACGCAGAGAAGGACGATCTTCCTTGCTCACCTCAGTGCCACCCTTGAGCCCGAAGCCGACTACCAACGCAGACACAAGTGCTACCCCGGCAACGGCAAGATGCGTGTAGAGACCGGCATCATTGCCGCTGAACCCTTTTGCTACAAGCTTTTGCGGCAATCCTCCAAAAAAGCTGTTCAGAGCTACAATGCCGAGGCCATTGAGAAACCCTGTTATCGCAATAAGTTTGCCCCTTGATCGTTCAGCAGGATAATCAATCATCACTGTCGAAAGTGCTCCTGTGACAGCAACGATTCCGAGTGCATAGATCATTCGGTAAAGCGTTAAATCGGCCACCGACTGAGAGAGAGGGTAGAGCGCATAGGCAAGTGCGAGAAGCAGAAACCCTGCGCTGTAGACAGCTTTCCGCCCTATCCGGTCCATCAAAACCCCTGCAGGCACAAAAAAGAGCAGAGTGACCACCTCTGTCCAGAAAACAAGGTCACCGCTGATGGCCCCTTGCAGGGATGTCGGTATTTTCAGATTTTCGTTGAGGATATATGACTGTCCGATTGAGACAAACGTTACCAGCCCGATCGAAAAGAATGCTGCGTAAAGATAGGTCAATGCATGGCGGGGGAGCACCGAAGGCGCGAGGGTAACAGGCCCGATGGAGTGGCTCGATGCTTTTTTGTTCATGGCAATAACTTTTTGTTTTGGTGAATTGAATATATTTCGGGATCTCAACACTTTTTTGAAAGAAACTCATACCGGGTGCGTACTAAGAGAGAGAAGTAAATTGCTTCGTTTTGTATTAAAACTCATTGATAGTTCTCAATTACTAATAAAAGAAATAAGTTATGAAAAAGAATCTTGTTGCTGGTGTTGTTTTCTCTCTTGCCCTGACCGGCTTTTTTGGTGGTGTCTCTTTTGCTTCTGACCCAGTGGCTCCTGTGAAGGCTGAGGTAAAGGCTGAAGTCGCAGTTCCTGCGAAGGCTGACGCGCCTGCCAAGAAGAAAGTTGCAAAGAAAGCTGTGGGGAAGAAAGATGAAGTTAAGAAGGACGATGTAAAGAAAGATGAAGTTAAGAAAGTTGAAGTTAAGAAGTAGTCTCCGTTTTTCAGTTGATGCCTTGACAACAAGCAAGCAGTATGTCAAGCTATATCATGATAACGTGTCGATACGGTCTTCAGTTCTTTGCAGAAAAGCCCTTTTTAAGGGCTTTTCTGCTTATATCTCTTTATTATAGTTGTTGTTACAATATGCTAACATGATCGGGGATGTTGTTATGTTTGGATTCGGTGGACAAGAGCTGATACTGATTCTGTTTGTGGTACTTCTGTTTTTTGGTCCTTCAAAACTTCCTGAACTTGCCAGAGTGTTTGGGAAAGGGATGAGAGAGTTTAAAAAAGCACAGGCTGATCTTGAGCATGAATTCAACAAAGTGGCAGAGAGCGCTGAGGCTGAACATAAATCAGGTGATGCTTTGGCCTCAAAAGAGGCGCAAAGTGGTTTGGAGAGTAAAAAAAATGTGATGGAGTTGCAATAATAACGCTCTAATGTTGTGTTTTCAGCTGTTATTCAGCAAAGACGCTCACCCTTCTGTTATGAGCCCATGCATTCTCAGTGCTGCCGACAGCATAGTTTTTTCCTCTTCATAATTGAGACTCTTTGGGCGGTTCGGAGTTAATGATATGATTTTCATATTTTTCACATCGCCCATAACAAACACGATTATAATGAGTTTTGTTTCCTCTCATCGCAATGGCTTTCGATGAAGAGACATTTCCCCTCTTGCCGTCAAACCAGTCAATTATTCATCGATAAAGTACCACTCATACCTTTTGCATCGTAGCTTGCTGCTTGAGCAGGGGCATTTGCAGAACCCGACAGCTAAAAAAGCGAGAAGTGTAAGAGATTCTTTCATTTTTTCTCACCTAAACTGTGTTGAGGATGTTCGATACGAAGTGAAGACTTTGCTTACAAGAAAAGGCTTTAATTTTTAAAGAACTGATTTATTTCGTTACCCTTACTCAAGGTTGGTTGCGTGCTGTCGGTGATCGTGATGTTGTATTGTGAATTTTTACCGATAAAAAATCTGAATAATGGTTTTGCTGGCTATCCCGCAGTATTTTATCTGGTTACGTGCATCAGTAAATAATTAAACAGACCTATTCATGGAGAAGAGTAGAATCGCTTCAAAGAATTTCATGGAGATGCGCAGGCAGGCTGAAGAGCATCTCAAGAGAGGGGTGAAGAATGTTCCCCAGCACTCTGTATCAAAGGAAGAGATGCAACGACTTATCCATGAACTGGCGATTCACCAAATCGAACTTGAAATGCAGCAGGAGGAGCTGCTTCAGTCGCAGGAAGAGCTTGAGGAGGGGCTTGAACGATTTACCGAGCTTTACGACTTTGCACCGCTCGGTTATCTGACGCTCGCGCGCGATGGTACGATACTCCAGGTAAATCTGACAGCTACAAAACTGCTTGGTGTGGAGCGTTCCCTGTTGGTGGGTGATCGTTTTGGAAGGTTTGTTGCAACTGAAGATGTTCCTGGTTTTAATGCCTTGCTGGAGAGGGCGTTCAGCAGCGATGGCCTTGTTTCCTCTGAGGTTATGCTCTGGAATGATGAAATATCTCACCTTCACCCTGACTACTCTCTTTTTGCAAAGAGAGGCGCTGTGACTGATCGTACAGTTCGTATTGATGCTGTCGTCAGTAATGATGGCCAGGAATGCCGGGCCGCAGTATCTGACATCAGCATGCAAAAGCATGTAGAAAAAGAGAATGCGGCACTTCAGTCCAGCTTGATTCAGTTACGGAAGATGGAGTCAATCGGGAGGCTTTCCAGAGGCGTTGCCCATGATTTCAACAATATGCTTCAGGTCATGCTCGGCAAAATTGATCTTTTGGTTGCAGCGCAGGGAGTGAGCAGTAGCGTAAAGGAGAGACTGATCGATCTTCGGATGTTTGTGCTGAAATCCGCAGGGCTTCCTCATCAGTTGCTTGTTTGTGCCCGAAAGCAAACTATATCGCCTGTTGTGCTCGATGTCAATGCGGCGGTCACCGAAATGCTGAATATGCTCAACCATCTGCTTGGTGAAGATATCAATCTCACCTTTACAGCAGGGCAAGATCTCTGGCTGGTGATGATCGACCCTTCGCAAGTTGATCAGATCATGGCTAACCTTGCGCTCAACTCTCGGGATGCTATTCAGGGATCAGGAACGTTCACTATCGAAACCTTTAATGTTGTTGTGGATGAGTCCTATAGTCGGAGACATCCTGAATCGCATCCTGGCGAGTATGTTCAGTTGGTTGTACGTGATGACGGCAGAGGTATTGACAAGGAGACGATCCATTCTGTATTTGAGCCGTTTTTTACCACAAAGCCAATGAATGAAAGCCATGGCTTGGGTCTTGCGACCCTTTATGGTATTACCCGGCAGAATAACGGTTTTGTCGAGGTCTCCAGCCGGGACGGAGAGTGCACAACATTCAAACTGTATTTTCCAAGATGTAGCGATCTACCCCTTGGCAATGCTCCTGAAAAAGAGCCTTTTGAGGTTCCAGGTGGCGAGGAAACCATCCTTCTCGTTGAGGATAATGATTCTGTGCGGGAAATCACGGTTGAATTTCTGAAAAGTTTCGGGTATCCTGTGTTGGCAGCAAGCACCTTGTCAGAGGCATTGTCGCTCTCTGCTGATTATTCTGGTGGTATCCACCTGCTTGTTGCTGACATGATCACGTCGGTGACGAACGGGTGGGATCTCTCTCTCGAAATTATAAAGAGCCGTCCTGAAATGAAAAGTTTGTTCATATCAGGATATAATGCGGATGTTTTTGATCATTCTGGCGAACAGCACGAAAGGATACCATTTCTTGGAAAACCTTTTTCCCGTCTCGATCTTGCATGCAAAGTTCGGGAGGTGCTTGATATGGATCACTTTTTTGGTAAATGAAGGAGGAATTGTGTAACCTGAAAAAAAATGGTTTATACTTGGTTTTAAAAAAAGGAGCATGATGAAGAGAGAGATATTCAGTGATCGTAAAACAAAAAAACCGGAAGGTATTGCGGCCTTGAATGCAGCGGATAGCTCTTTTCCCATAGTTGGTATTGGCGCTTCAGCCGGAGGCCTTGAGGCGCTTGAGATTTTTCTGAAAAATGTTCCAGCCAGGTGCGGAGTGGCTTTTGTGATTGTTCAGCATCTTGATCCTACACGCAAGGATATGATGGTTGAATTGCTTCAGCGGGTTACTGCCATACCGATTGTTCAGGTCATCGATTGCCTGAAAATTGAGCCGGACCACATTTATGTCATTCCTCCAAACAGGGATATGTCGCTGCTGCACGGAATCTTGCATCTGCTTGAGCCCGTAGAACCTCGAGGGCTGCGGCTGCCCGTTGATTTCTTTTTCCGCACGCTTGCCGACGATCTCCGGGAGCAAAGCATTGGTGTTATTCTTTCAGGCATGGGTTCTGACGGGAGCCTTGGCTTGCGTGCTATTAAAGAGAAAGGTGGCGGAATTTTTGTGCAGGAGCCCTCATCTGCCAAGTTTGACGGCATGCCTCGAAGCGCCATTGATCTCTGCCCGGTTGATGTTATTGCTCCTGTCGAGGAGCTTCCTGGCAAAATCCTTGCCTGGCTCAAGCATATCCCCTTGTCATCAAAGCAGGATAATCCACTGGAGGAGAAAGCGCTGAGTGGTCTGGATAAAGTGATGATTCTTTTGCGTCTCCAGACCGGTCAGGATTTTTCGCGCTATAAAAAAAGTACCATCTACCGCCGGATTGAGCGACGCATGGTTATCCATAAGATTGAAAGGATTGCTGATTATGTCCGCTTTATGCAGGAGAATCCCCATGAGACCGATCTGTTGTTCAAAGAACTTTTGATAGGAGTAACCAGTTTTTTTCGTGATCCGGCGGCTTGGGAATCATTGAAGCTTAAGGTAATTTCATCGCTTCTGGCAATCCGACCGATCGGAGGTGTTCTGCGGGCATGGGTGGTTGGCTGTTCCACCGGAGAGGAGGCCTACTCTCTTTCAATCGTTTTAAGGGAGGCGATCGAAGCCGTTAACCCTCCCCGAAATTTCAGACTCCAGATATTTGCAACAGACCTTGATAAAGACGCCATAGACAAGGCCCGTGCAGGATACTTTCCATTGAACATCGCGGCTGACGTTTTACCAGAACGGCTGCTGCGATTCTTTGAGCGGGATGACCACGGTTACAGAATATCAAGGGAGATTCGTGAGACGGTGGTCTTTGCACCCCAGAATGTGATCATGGATCCGCCTTTCACGAAACTTGATATACTGATTTGCAGGAACCTGCTGATTTATTTGGAGCCGGAGCTGCAGAAAAAGCTTCTGCAGCTCTTTCATTACAGTCTGAATCCTGATGGCGTTCTTTTTCTGGGGAGCGCCGAAAGTTTGGGCTCATTGAGCAACCTTTTCAAGCCGCTTGACGCTACAATCCGGCTTTTCAGCAAGCGGAGCAACGGCGTTCGTCCAGAGCCACTTACATTACCTTATTCTTTTCCCAATACACAACCCGCTTTTCAGGGTGTTGTAACCGATCAACCAAAATCACAAACGCCAGCAATCAACCTTCAGGCAATAACTGATCAGTTTCTTCTTCAGAATTATACTCCTGCTGCGGTTCTGACCAATGATCAGGGAGATATTCTCTATATCAACGGTCATACGGGCAATTACCTTGAACCAGCAGCAGGCAAGGCCAACTGGAATATTTTTGCCATGGCTCGTGAAGGGCTTCGTTATGAACTGAATCTCATGTTTGTAAGTGTTCATCACCAAGAGGGAGCTGTCACTAAAAGTGGAGTGAACATCGGGTCGAACGGAGGAGCGCAGAAGGTCAATCTGATGGTTGAGCTGCTTGAAAAGCCTTATGCTTTGCGTGGTCTTGTGTTGGTTGTTTTTACTGAGCATAAAAGCGTTGAGGGTGTTGGAGCAGCAGCTCAACCTATAGTTGCAGATTCAGAAGGAGAGCTGCATGGATTACTTCAGCAGGAGCTGAACCAGGCTTTGGATGAGATTCTGAGTATTCGTGAAGAGATGCAGTCTTCACAGGAGGAGCTCAAATCCACCAATGAAGAGATGCAGTCAGCCAACGAAGAGCTGCAGAGCACCAACGAGGAGTTGACCACATCCAAGGAAGAGATGCAGTCTATGAACGAGGAGCTGCAGACGGTTAATCACGAACTGCGGTCGAATGTGAATGACCTGTTGCAGGCAAACAACGATATGAAAAACTTGCTGAACAGTACTGATATCGCAACACTTTTCCTTGATGATGCGCTTAATATTCGCCGTTTTACCACTCGGACAGCATCCATTATCAAACTGATTGCCAGCGATGTAGGCCGCCCCATAACCGATATTGTGACCGATTTACACTATCCAGCATTGGCTGATGATGCCAAGGAGGTGCTTCACTCTTTGGTGTTCAGTGAAAAAGAGGTTTCGGCAACTGACGACCGCTGGTTTGCCGTCAAGATCATGCCATACCGTACTCATGAAAACAGGATTGTCGGCCTTGTGATTACCTTCACCGATGTCAGTATTGCAAAAAAGCTCGAGGAGAGTCTGCGGGTGAGTAAAGAGCTTTTCCGGGTAGCCATTGAAAGCTCGGGTATCATCGTCGCGGCTGTTGATAAGGAGCTCCGCTATACCTGGCTCTACAATCCTAATCATGAGTTTAATGCATCGGCTTCGATCGGAAAGCGGGATGATGAGTTTCCTGACATGCAGAACACTGCTGAACTCATGGAGGTTAAGCGAAAAGTTTTGGCAACAGGGGAGCCGGTGCGCAGGGATTTGGCGGTTATCTCTTCGGATGGTTCTCTCCGCTTTTATGAATTTATCGCAAAACCACAGCGAAATGCCGATGATAAACTGATCGGCGTGATTACGGTTACAGTTGACTGCACCGGACGAAAAGAGGCTGAAATGGCTCACCTTGAGAGTGAGGATCGGTTACACTTTTTGTTTGAAGCAATATCCGAGGGTGCTCTGCTTCTGGATGCTAAAGGAAAAATTCTTCTGGCGAATCGGGAGGCGGAACGTATTTTAGGATTTTCACGGGAGGAGATGCAGGGTAAAACATCGGACGAGCTTCGTTGGAAAACCGTTCGGGAAGATGGTTCTGATTTTTCGTTTAAAGAGCATCCTGCGTTTTTCGCCTTGCCTACCGACCAACCTGTCCGAGATTTTGTCATAGGCTTCTTTCAACTTGGTCACAATAGCTGCCGATGGCTCAAGATCAACGCACTGCCGTGGTTCCGGACAGGAGTGGCAACACCATCTCAGCTTTGCATGACCTTTGTTGAAACGGCCCATACAGACACTTGTATAACTCAGAATAACCCTTTATGACAACGAAAAGAACACCTTCAGCCAATTTTGCCTTATTACGCCAGCAGGCTGAAGAACACCTCGGTGCAACACCGCAGAAATATCCTGCTTTTTCCTCATCTCCTGATGAGATGCAACGGATTATCCATGAGCTGGCGGTTTATCAGATCGAGCTCGAAATGCAGCAGGATGAACTGCTTCAGGCAAGGGTTGAGCTGGAGGAGAGTCTGGATAGCTATACCCAACTTTATGATTTTGCACCACTTGGTTATCTGACGCTGGAGCGGGATGGGACGATACGCAAGGCAAATCTTGCTGGGTCAAAGCTTCTTGGTGTCAATCGAGCCCGCTTGAAGGGCGATCGCTTAGGCCGGTTTATTGCAGCGGAATCTCTTGTGGCGTTTAATACGATGCTCGAGCGGCTTTTCAGTACCAGAGAGCATGGTTCCTGCGAGGCGATGCTCATGCGTGATGGAGCATCAACATCTTCTGAAGATCCTTTCGTATCCAGCACTGTCGAAGTTTTGCATAGCCACACGGTTCGTATTGATGCTGTAGTCAGCAATAACGGCCAGGAGTGTCAGGTAGTCTTGTCTGACATTAGTATGCAAAAGCACGTTGAGCGCGAGAATAAAGCGCTTCTTGCCCGATTGATTCAGGCCAGAAGGGCAGAGTCAATAGAAGAACCAAGTGGTAGTCTTCTTCGTAATTTTAACCATCAGTTGCTGGATAAAGTTATTCATGCGAGAATACGGTTTGCTGCTCTTTCTTATCTTTATGCCGTTGAGCAGGCAAGTTTTGTCGAAATTAAAAAGCAGATCAAGACGACCGATGGTAATTTAAGCGTTCACATGCGGATGCTTGAGTTTGCGGAGTATATCAGTTGCGATAAGGATATGCAGGACGGCAAGCCGCAATCCATGTATCGTTTAACTCCCAAAGGCCAAGATGCCCTGACCAGTTACAAGGAGTGCCTCACTATTTTTCTCTTCAACTAAGCCGTTGTTCTCAACGGCCAAAACCCACATCTCTTGCGGTGCCATTGTTTCATTGTTAGCCTATGACTTTTTCTTTTCAATGGTGACCCAAAATAAGGCCCCGCAACAAGCGAGACCTTATGATCGTCGATACATCACGATGCGGTCCAATCACCCAGAGACTTTTCTGCTTCATACCAGTCATTGAGATCCTCTCCATGTTGTTCTCCTCTCTCTTTCCAGCGGTAATATGCAGCGAGCTTAATCAGCTCCTCACGATTCTCAATCTGTTGTACCTGGCGGGTCGCATTTTTTTTCTGTGACATAGCGTCTCCTGTTACTTGGGTTAGTTACCTTTTTATTAAGGAAATACGTTACTTCAAATCTTCAAAAACTCATTATCCCACCCAATACTCATATCCATGCAGTTTACCTATAAATGGACATTCATGCCCATCCTGCTGGGATAAATGCGAGTTAAACCCATTTGCCTTATGGGAAGACTGATTTCCATGACGGTATCGTGTTTGCACCCCTTCGCCGACATCCTTCAGATTGTCAATGGTTGACAAAAAACCCCGATACAGGATAAACTCCACCACACGCTCACGAAAATCGGCATCAGACCGGAGTTTTTCGGCGATTATCTTTTTTGCATCATCAAGTAACATAATACCCTCCATATTTTTCGGATATTCCAACGTAAGGAGCTCAAACGTTGGTACTGGTATTTCTTCAGAAAACAGAAAACACACACCACCCTCGAATCAAAATTGAAAAAACATAGCGCGTCGTGACGCATTTATTTCATTCTTTCGAAAAGAGTTGCAGGAAATTACCCCTTCCCTGAAAAACCCTGACGCACTCCCTTTTTTCTTTTCGAATCAGCTTTGCTTATTAATTTACTTTAAATGTCAAAGTATCAAAGTGATTTTTTTGTTTAAAAACGATTTCCAATAAAAATCAGCGCAGATTCTTCGGGATTGAAGCGTGGTATAACAGAAACGACTTTGCCAACAAGGTTCAGACCGGGTATGATGAGCCTCTGCTCCACACGATGTAGGTGGACAAGATGCACTCGGGGCTCAAGGCCGTGCAGATGTTCTCTCGCCTGAACCGCGCTCTTCCTCGGAATCATGATGTTTTTGTCCTCGACTTCATGAACGATGCAGATTTGATCCAGAGGGCTTGTGTCAAAACTGCGAGCGCCAGTTGAATGAAGATATTTCGAAAGGGATTCTTGAAGCGATTGATTCTCCTTATATTAAGCGTGTCATTGTGGAAAAAGCTTGTGTCTCACCTCTTTTATTGATGCTCTCTTTGGCCTATGTTTACTTTCCTTCATGCAGCCGATATCCATCTCGACAGCCCTCTGAAGGGGCTTGAAGAGTATCAGGATGCCCCGCTGGAGCAGATTCGGCTTGCGGCTCGTCGGGCCTTTGACAATCTTGTTCAGTTGGCTCTTGATGAAAAGGTTGCCTTTGTGTTGCTGGCGGGTGACCTCTACGATGGTGACTGGAAGGACTATAACACCGGCATCTATTTTATAAGTCGCATGGGTCGCCTGCGTGAGGCTGGTATTCAGGTTATCATGGTCTCCGGTAATCACGATGCGGCCAGCCAGATTACCCGCTTGCTGAAACTCCCCGACAATGTCACGCTTTTTTCGCATCGGAAAGCGGGGAGCCATCTTCTTGAACAGTATGGTGTTGCTATTCATGGGCAGAGCTTTTCCGCTCGTTCGGTGGTGGATGATCTGGTTCACAACTATCCTCAAGGCGATCCTGCGCTCTTCAATATCGGGTTGCTTCACACCAGTCTGAACGGGCGACCGGGTTACGAGCCTTATGCGCCCTGCACGCTTGATGCTCTCCGCTCAAAAGGTTACCGCTACTGGGCGCTGGGCCATGTTCATCAGCGAGAGGAGATTTGTCGCGATCCCTGGGTTGTTTTTCCTGGTAATATTCAGGGACGACATATCCGTGAGACCGGTGCAAAAGGGTGTACGCTGGTTTCGGTTGAGGAGGGGCAGGTGGTTAAGGTCGAAGCGAGGGAACTCGATGTTTTGCGCTGGGTACTTTGCCGCGTTGACCCTGCCGGGTGCGATACGCTCGATTCCCTCTCCGATTTTGTTCGTGCTCTTTTTGATGAAGAGAGGGTAAGAGCGGATGGCCGTCCGCTTGCTGTGCGTCTCATTGTGGAGGGGGTAACCTCTCTGCATGGTCAACTGCACGAGAACGCCCTCCAGTGGAATGAAGAGATTCGAGCTGTTGCCGCGACGCTTGGTGATGTGTGGATTGAAAAAGTGGTGATAAAAAGCCGCAAAAGAGATGAACCACAGGGGGATTTTACTGACGAATCTCCACTTCGTGCATTGCTCCACTCTGTCGCATCGTTCCAGTTTGATGAGTCCAGTCTGGTCGCCCTTGTTCCGGAATTTGAGAAACTTCGCAGCAAACTGCCGCACGATCTGCTGAGTGATGGGGACCCGTTTCGACCGGATGAGGAGGAGCTTTCGGTGCTGCGTGATGAGGTGAAAGAGCTGCTGATGAGCAAGATCGGGGGCTTCTCATGAAGATCAAACGTCTGGAGTTGAAAGCCTTTGGCCCTTTTTCTGGTCAGGTGCTCGATTTTTCATCACCTTTTCCCGGCCTGCATGTTGTGTATGGCCCCAATGAGGCGGGTAAAAGCAGTGCCATGAGGGCACTTCATGCCTGGTTCTTTGGTTTTCCCGTGCGCACCAGTGATAATTTCATACACCAGAACCAGCAGCTTCTTGTCGGTGGATGCCTGCAAGGGAGTGATGGCGAGGAGCTGACTTTTTTCCGCCGGAAAAAAAATGTGAAGGATCTTTTTGACCAGCATGACAATCCGCTTGACCCATCGGTATTGATTCGCTATCTGCATGGTCTTGAAAAAGAGCTTTTTACGGCTCTCTATGGTATTAATCATGAAACTCTCATTCGCGGAGGAGAGGGTATTCTCGACCAGCAGGGAGAGGTGGGCAAGGCGCTTTTTGCGGCAGGGGCTGGACTTGCCTCGCTGAAGCCGCTTATGGATATGCTTGAAAGCGAGGGGGAGAGCCTCTTTAAACCGCAGGGGTCACGCCAATTGCTTAATGAGGCGATTGCCCGCCACAAGGAGCTGCAAGCTCAATTGAAACAGGCGACACTTTCAGGCAAGGAGTGGGAGGAGCAGCAGCAGGTTCTTGATGATGCGTTGCAAAGAGTTGCAGAAATACAGCAGGCGAAGCAACAACGGGAGAGTGAAAAACGTCGGCTTGAGCGATTGCTCCAGGCGATGCCGGATCTGTCGGAGCGCAAAAATCTGCTCGACAAGCTGGCGGAACTTGGAGAGGTTATCCTCCTTCCTGCCGTTTTCAGCGAGCGTCGTATGGCCATTGAACAGGAGGAGAGGAGTGCCCGACTCCGCTATGAACAGCTCCAGGCGCAGCTTCAGGCGCTTCGGGAAAAGATGACGGGCAACTCGCTCAACCGGGAGTTGCTGGATGCGGCTGCTCCTGTAGATGAGTTGCATCAGCGGCTTGGAGAGTACCGGAAAGGGAAGAGTGACCGTCCACTGCGTGAGGGGCAGCGTATTGGTGCACGCACTGCTGCGGCTGAACTTCTCAGGCAGATCAAACCTGGATTGTCTCTCAACGATGTCGAAAGCCTGCGCCCGGGTCTTGCGAGGCGGAAGAGGGTGCTCGCTCTTGGTTCCCGCTACGAAGCTATTCTGCAAGCTGGCCGCAATGCCCGGCAACAGGTGCTGGAGGTTGAAAAGTCGCTGGAGAGAGTGAGTGGTGAACGACAGCAACTTGCTCCTTTTCCTGACTCTGCCCAACTGGCCCGCGCACTGCTTGCTGCTGAACGGGCGGCTGATCTCGACAGGGAGATCATGATTTTGGAACAGGAGCGCGAAAACGGTGAGCGTGAATGCCGTGCAGCCCTCAACCGTCTGGGTCGCTGGAGTGGTTCACTTGAACAAGTGCTTCATCTGCCGCTCCCTTTGCCGGAGAGTGTCAACCGTTTTGATGAGGAGTTTCGCCTCCTGGTTGACGAACAACGGCAGCTTCAAGCTGAAAAGGATACCCTTGAGAAAGATCATGCGCAGGTTGTGGAGCACCTGCATGCTCTTGAGTTTGCTGCCGACCTGCCTGTCGAAGAGGAGTTGACGAAGAGCAGGATACGACGTGAGCAGGGGTGGCAGCTTCTTTGCCGTCAATGGCTGCAACAGGAGGATGTTGCCGAGGAGAGCCGCATCTTTGATGAGGGGCATCCGCTGCCGGTGGCTTATGAGAGAGTGGTTGCTCTCTCCGACCAGATTGCCGACCGTCTCTATCGTGAGGCGGATCGTGTTCAGCAACACGCATCCCTGAAGAGCGAGGCTGAAAAGATTGAGCAGCGGCTTCGCATGCTTGGTGAACGGGAGGCTCACGCTCACGCAGCTCTTGCTGAGCAGAACCGACGCTGGCAGGAGCAGTGGCTCTCCTGCGGGGTGACGCCCCTCTCTCCTCGTGAAATGAGTGCATGGCTCACCTCGTTTGATCATCTTCGTCTTCAGGTCAGGGATGTTGAAAAGGTGACACGAGAGGTGGCTGAAAAGGTGGCGCGGCGCGGTGAGTTGAGACGGAGCCTTCTGCACGAGATTGTTGCGACCGGTGGAGAGTGTTCTTTCTCCGGAGAAGCGCTGGAGCCGATGCTCGATTATGCCCGCTCGCAGCTTGACACCATGCAGAGACTTCAGAAAGCGCATGACACGATGGATGCAAGAATCTGTGACCTTACTACGGCTGTTGAAACGGTTCGCGACAATATGCGCAAGGCTGAAGCTGAGCTGCGAGAGTGGCGGGCGGAATGGCGTGAAGCCATCACACCGCTTGGTCTTGAAGGCAACGCTCTTCCCTCAGAGGCTCTCGACTTTATTGAGGCTCTTCAGAGCTGTTTTGAGAAGCTTAAAGAGGCTGACGAGTTTCGGAAAAGGATAGAGGGCATTGATCGTGATATACAGGTTTTTGAGGAGGATGTTAAAAGTCTGGTGCAGCAGATAGCCCCTGATCTTGCAGCTCTTGATGCCCAGCCAGCCGTCACCGAGCTTAAGCATCGACTTGGGCGTGCTCTTCAGGAGCAGACGATTGTTCAACGCGACAATGAAGAGCTGAAGAGTTTTGAAAAAGAACTTGTTACCACAGGAGCTGCTCTGCAAAACTGCGAAGAGCAACTGGCAGACATGCGTCAGTTCGCCCGTTGCGATACCCGTGAGGCGTTGCTTGAGGCAGAGCAGCGCTCGATCTACTCTGCAACATTTCATGAACGGCTTCTCGAAATGGAGAGACGCCTGAGCCGCATTGCCGAAGGGGCAACGATTGCCACTCTTGAGGCGCAGGCGGAGTCAGTTGATCCCGATGAACTTCCCGGTCGTATCGATACCCTGAACAAGGAGATCACAAACCTGCTCGATCCGGAGATACAGCAGTTGTCCGAAAGCATAGGCCGAAAAAGAAACGATCTTGAGCGGATGGATGGCAGCGGCAAGGCTGCGATGCTGGCAGATGAACTCCAGCACCTCCTCACCAAAATTCGTCGCCTCACCGAGCGCTATATCCGCATCAAGCTCGCCGAAAAAATTCTCATTGAAGAGACTGAGCGCTATCGGAACGAAAACGAAGCTCCGTTGCTGACACTTGCTTCACGCTATTTCAGTGAATTGACCATGGGCTCATTTACCAGCCTGCGCACCGACAGTGATGACCATGACAACCCTGTTCTGATTGGCCTCCGACCAAACGGGATTCGTCTGCAGGTCAATGCCATGAGCTCCGGAACCCGCGATCAGCTCTATCTTGCCCTGCGCCTCGCCACTCTCGAATGGCGCACCGGGTCAAGCGAGCCCATGCCCTTCATTGTTGATGATATTCTGATCAACTTTGATGATGCTCGTTCACGAGCAACCATTAAAGCGTTGAGTGATCTGGCAGAGAAGAGCCAGGTCATTCTCTTTACCCACCATCAGAAGATTGTCGAGGTTGCCGGTGATAGCGAGTTTACGGGGAAAGTGTTTATTCATAAGCTTGGCGGCAGGGCGGAAGATGAGTAACGCCGAACATGGCGCCATGAAAAACGCGAGTGAGACAGAAAACTATTCAACAGTTTTTTTGAATATTCATAGCTTGAAAAGCGATCCAAGCAGCCATGAAATTGCGCTGATCACCACCGATCCGGCAACTGCCCACCAGAAGCCATCAATCGAAAACCCGCTAACAAGCAGTGCGGCGAACTGCAACATCAGGGCATTGACTACCAAGAGAAAAAGCCCAAGGGTGAGAATAATAAAGGGAATGGAGAAAAAGAGCATTACTGGCCGTACCAGCGTGTTGATCAGTCCGAGAACCAGGGCCACAGCAATTGCTGCGCCGAAACTTTTGATATGAATCCCGTCAAGAATGTGCGCGGTCGCATAAACCGCGAGGGCGTTGATCAGCCATTGAATCAGGAGGTGGGTCATAGTTATCAGTAGTCAGTTGTCAGTAGTCAGTAGTCAGTAGTCAGTAGTCAGTAGTCAGTTATCAGCTGTCAGTAGTCAGTTATCAGTTGTCAGTTGTCCATTGTCAATTGATATTCATCTCCTCAAGCGCTTCGCGCAGTGTTGTGCATCCGGCGATGGTCAGGGGGAGTTTTTTTAGTGATGGTTTGAGTTCACGGGTATTGGCTTCGGGCAGCACGATGCGCTTGAAGCCGAGGTGCGCGGCCTCACGGATGCGCCGTTCGCTGTCGCTGATAGCTCTCAATTCGCCAGCCAGCCCGATCTCTCCGCAGCAGACCGTTGCGGGATCGACCGGTCGATTCATCAGTCCCGAAGCAATTGCCGCAGCTATGGCAAGGTCTGCCGCAGGCTCTGCCAGCTTGAGTCCTCCGGCTATTTTTACAAAAACATCCTGCCCCCAGGTTTCAATTCGCAGCCTGTTTTCAAGCACGGCAAGGATAATTGACATCCGTTTCAGGTCGAAGCCCGTGCTGATGCGCTGCGGCATGGAGTAGTTTGTTTTCGAGACAAGTGCCTGAACCTCCACCAGGAGAGCCCTTGTACCTTCAATGGCCGCAAGAATCGAGTTGCCCGGCACATCCGTTCTTCTTCCGGAGATAAAGAATTCGGAAGGGTTGCTTACCTCTTCAAGGCCGGTTTCATCCATTCGGAAGACGCCAATTTCATTGGTGGAGCCAAAGCGGTTTTTAACTGACCGGATTATCCGGTAGCGCTGGTACCCCTCTCCCTCAAACTGCAGGACGGTATCGACCATGTGCTCCAGCGCTTTCGGGCCCGCTAGCGCCCCCTCCTTGGTGATATGGCCGATAATCATCAGGATGACGTTCTGCTGCTTGGCTGCGCGGATAAGGGCTGCTGCGCACTCCCTGATCTGGGTGATGGTGCCTGCGGAGCTCTGGTATTCATCCGAGTGGACGGTTTGGATGGAGTCGATAATGACCAGCGCTGGTTTTTCATGTTCAATGAGCTTGAGGATACGCTCAAGGTTCACTTCGGGAACGAGCCAGAGATTGTCGGACTTGATGGAGAGCCTTTGTGCCCGTTCGCGTATCTGGTTTGGCGACTCTTCACCGGAGATATAGAGCACTTTTGATGGTGCAAGCCGGGGGGCAAGGTGCAGCATGAGCGTTGATTTGCCGATTCCGGGTTCACCACCAATCAGCACGGCTGATGCCTGCATGAGGCCACCTCCGAGCACCCGGTCGAGTTCACCAATACCGGTCATGATCCGCTTGAACTCTGATGGGACGACATCATGCAGGTTCTGTACAACTGCGACTCCTTCCGATGAAGCTGATCGCTGTTTTTTTGGTTCGGGGTCGATGTGGGTCTCCACAAGAGTTCCCCAGCTCTGGCATTCAAAACATTTCCCCTGATATTTCAGAGAGACCGCTCCGCAGTTTGAGCAGATATATTTCGTGACAGCTTTGGCCATTCTGCCTTACAGTCCATTCGTGCGCTGGAACGACTGAAGCGTATTTTTCAGGAGCATGGCAATGGTCATTGGGCCGACGCCGCCGGGAACGGGAGTCATGGCCGAGGCAACCGCTGAAACGCCTTCGTAATCCACGTCGCCGACCAGACGGTAGCCGCTCTTGGTTGAACTATCCTCAATGCGGTTGATGCCGACATCAATGACAACGGCACCTGGCTTTACCATATCGGCCGTAATGAAACGAGCCTTGCCAATGGCGGCAATAAGGATATCAGCCTGCCGGGTGTACTCCCCGATGTTTGGTGTTGCCGAGTGGCAGATAGTAACGGTGCAGTTCGTCTCTTTCAGCTTCTGAAGCATCAGATTGGCCATCGGTTTGCCGACAATGTTGCTGCGTCCCACCACGACACAGTGCTTGCCTTTGGTCGCGATGTTGTAGCGGCCAAGCAGTTCAAGGATGCCGTAAGGAGTGCAACTGACAAAACATTTGTCGAGATGTCCCATCACCAGGCGGCCAAGATTTTCGGGATGGAACCCGTCAACATCTTTCGATGGATCAATGGCAAGCGTGACGGCAAATTCGTCGATCTGTTTTGGCAGTGGCTGCTGCACAAGGATGCCGTGGACCGTCAGGTCGTTGTTCAGCTCATGGATTGTTTTGAGCAGATGCTCCTCGGTTGTGTCGGCAGGCATTTCGATAACCGTGGAAATCATGCCGATCTCTTTGCATGTTTTGGCTTTATTGCGTACATAAACCTGCGATGCTGGATCTTCGCCGACAATGATAACCGTCAGTCCTGGTACTTTGCCGGTTTGTGCCCGGTAGCTGTCAACGCTCGCCTTGAGTTCGTTTTTCAGGTCAAGCGAGACCTTTTTTCCGTCGATAATAAGCATGGTGGTGTGGCTTTGTCGTGTGTAAAGATCTCAGGTTGGTTATTATTCTATTTTCTGAAAAGAGTTGTAATATAGCTATGAAAAATTCATTGAAGCAGCAAATTTCAAAAGAGAAGAGTTGTCAGAAAGAGCGGTCGTGTCGGCTCGGATCGTATTAATTTTTTTTGAACGGATTGTTACGTTATGTCGTTGATTTCCATTGGCAGTGTGCTTGTTGAAAAAGAGGTGTTGAAGGCTGTTTTTTTCATGCGATCTGCATGAATGCCGGGGAGCGTGT